>NZ_JBVKBU010000003.1:990347-1149457 GCF_055638955.1 Streptomyces sp. NPDC111507
CGCCACCCGCCTCGGCCTCACCGCCACCGGCGACACCGACATCGAGGAACTGACCAAGGCCCGCACCGCCGCGACCATCGCCGCGCTGGTCGCGGGCGCCCGGGGTGAGGCGGCCGAACCCGCGGGCCCGGAAGCCGGGCCCGCCGCCCCCGAACCCGTCGTCGTGGCGCCCAAGCGTCTCGTGATGCGGGAGTTCGATCTCGCCCCCGCCGATCCGGCGCCCTCCAGTGACCTGCTGATCGGCCGCAGTTTCCTGCTGCTCGGTTCCGGACCGGTCGCCGAGGCGCTGACGGCCCGCCTGACCGTGCACGGCGCCCATGCCGTGACCGCCGAAGAGCCTCCGGCCGAGGGAGAGTTCGACGGGATCGTGCACCTCGTCGCGCCGGACGCCCCGCCCGTCCTGCCGGACGTCTTCCCCGCCTACCAGCGGGTGCTGGCGGGCAATCCGCGCTGGGTGCTCGCCGCGGGCGCCTCCGCCGGGCTGCGCGGCTTCTTCCGCTCCCTCGCGCGGGAGTACCCCGAAACGGTCGCCCGAGTCGTCGAGCACGCGCCCGGCACCGCGCCCGAGGACATCGCCGCGGAGCTGGTCGCCGAGCTCACCGCGCCCGGCCACGAGCCGGTCGTCCTGCGCTCCCCCGGCACGAGGCGCGGACTGCGCATGGCCGAGGAGGGGCTCGGTCTGCTCGGCAGCACGGGCGCGGGGCCGGCCGGGGACGGTGCGGCCGAGGCCGCCGCGCTCGGCCTGGACGCCGACTCGGTCGTCCTGCTCGTGGGCGGCGCCCGGGGGATCACCGCCCGGTTCGCCGCGACCCTGGCCGCCGCGAGCCGCTGCCGGATCGAACTGTTCGGCCGCACCGCCCTGCCCGAGGGCGCCGAGAACCCGGTGCTCGCCGCCGCGGACACCGCCGGTGAACTGCGGAGCGCGCTCATCGCGGGCGGGCTGCGCGTCCCCGCCGAGATCGAGCGGGCGATCGGCCGGATCCAGGCCGAACGCGAGGTGCGCGCCACCCTGCGCACACTCGCGGCGCTCGGCTCCGAGGTCCGCTACCGCACCGTGGACGCCCTGGACGGCGACGCCGTGCGCCGGGCGGTGAAGGAGATCCACGCCGAGCACGGGCGACTCGACGGCGTCGTGTACGCGGCGGGCGTGATCGAGGACAAACTGATCGCCGAGAAGAGCCCGCGGTCCTACGACCGGGTGTTCCGTACGAAGGTCGACGGCGCACGCGAACTGCTCGCCGCGCTGGGCGAGTTGCCGGACGGGGAAGGCCCACGGTTCGCCGTGCTGTTCGGCAGCATCGCCGCGGCCCTCGGCAACCGCGGCCAGTCCGACTACGCCGCCGCCAACGACGCCCTGGAGACCCTCGGCGCCCGCTGGGCGGAATCCGGTCCCGGTCGCCGCGGACTGACCGTCCACTGGGGTCCATGGGCGCCGACCGGCGACGGCAACCACGGCATGGTCACCCCCGAGCTGATGCGGCACTACGCGGGCCGCGGCATCCAGCTCATCGACCCCGACGAGGGCACCATGAGCCTGCTGCGCGAGCTGGCCTGGGGACCCGAGGGCGACACCGCCGTCGTCTACACGGCGTCGGGCTGGTGACCGAGGTGACCGGTCCCCGCGCCGAACCCGTCGCCATCGTCGGCATGTCGGTGCTCTTCCCGGGCGCCCCCGACCTCGCCACGTACTGGCACAACCTGGTCTCCGGTGTCGACGCCATCACCGAGGTGCCGCCCGGCCGCTGGGACGCCGGAGAGTACTACGCGCCCGGCGCCGAGCCCCGAGCCGACCGGGTCTACTGCCGGCGCGGCGGCTTCGTGGACGAGCTGGCCGAGGTGGACGTCACCGAGTTCGGGATCATGCCGGCCGCGGTCCCGGCCACCGAGCCCGACCAGCTGATCGCGCTGCGGGTCGCCGCGGCGGCCCTCGCCGACGCGGGCGGACCCGACCGGCTGCCCGCCGACCGGCACCGGGTCGGTGTCGTGCTCGGCCGGGGCGGCTATCTCACCCCCGGCCTGGTCCGGCTCGACCAGCGGGTGCGGACCGCGAGCCAGCTCGTGCGCACCCTGGGTGAACTGCTGCCGGACCTCGGCGCCGACCGACTGGAGGCGGTGCGGCAGGCGTTCACCGACCGGCTCGGGCCCGAGGCACCGGAGTCCTCGATCGGTCTCGTGCCCAACCTCGCCGCGTCCCGGCTGGCGGGCCGGCTCGACCTGCGCGGGCCCGCCTACACCGTGGACGCCGCCTGCGCCTCCTCGCTCATCGCGGTCGACCACGCCGTGCGTGAACTCGGCAGCGGGCGCTGTGACGTGATGCTCGCGGGCGGGGTGCACCACTGTCACGACATCACCTTCTGGAGCGTGTTCAGCCAACTCGGCGCGCTCTCCCCGAGCGAGCGCATCCGGCCGTTCGACCGGGGCGCGGACGGCGTGCTGATCGGTGAGGGCACGGGCGTCGTCGTCCTCAAGCGGCTCGCCGACGCCGAGCGGGACGGCGACCGGATCTACGCCGCGATCACCGGCACCGGCGTCGCCTCCGACGGACGTACGACCAGTCTGATGGCGCCCGACTCCGGCGGCCAGGTCCGCGCGGTCCGTCAGGCCTGGGAGGCCGCCGGGCTCGATCCGTCCGCCCCCGGCTCGATCGGTCTCCTGGAGGCGCACGGCACCGCCACCCCGGCGGGTGACGGCACCGAACTCACCACGCTCGCCGAGGTGTTCGGACCACCACCGACGGACACCCCGGGGGACGCGCCGGACGCCGTCATCGGCTCGGTGAAGTCGATGATCGGCCACACCATGCCCGCGGCGGGCGTCGCCGGGCTGATCAAGGCCGCGCTCGCCGTCCACCACCAGGTGCTCCCGCCGACCCTGCACTGCGACGACCCGCATCCGGCGCTCGCCCGTACCCGGTTCACCCCCATCGGCGCCGCCCGGCCCTGGCGGACCGACGACCGGCAGCCGGTGCGCCGGGCCGCCGTCAACGCCTTCGGGTTCGGCGGCATCAACGCGCACGTCGTGCTCGAAGAGGTCGCGGTCGCCCGACGGCCGGCCGAGGTGTACGAGCCGGAGCCGGTGCTGCGGCTGACCGCGCCGACACCCGAGGCGATGGCCGCGCTCCTCGACCGCTCCGACTCCGCGCTCATCGCCGCCGGCCTCGACGAACGCGCCCCCGCCACCGATCCGGTGCGGCTCGCCGTCGTCGGGCCGACGGCCAAGCGGCTGGCGCTGGCCCGCAAGGCGGCCGCCAAGGGGAAGGGGTGGCGCGGTCGGGGCGACGTGTGGTTCGTGCCGCGTCCCCTGCTGGGCCCCGGCGGCGGCAGGCTCGCGTTCGTCTTCCCCGGCCTTGAGGCCGAGTTCGCCCCCAACTCCGAGGACATCGCCCGGCACTTCGGGCTGCCCTGGTCGCGCGCCGTCACCGACGCCACCGTGGGTGACGTGGGCCGGCAGGGCACCGGCGTCTTCGAGCTCGGCCGGCTCCTCGACACCGCGCTGCGCCGCCTCGGCGTCGTGCCGGACGCGCTCGCCGGGCACAGCCTCGGCGAGTGGACCGCGATGGCCGCCGCCGGGATCCACCCTCCCGACGAGGTGGACGCCTTCCTCGCCGGCTTCGACCCCGACGCGCTGAGCGTCCCCGGGCTGGCCTTCGCCGCGATCGGCGCCCCCGCCGAGGTGGTACTGACCGAGCTGGACGGCCGCGGGGACGTGGTCCTCTCCCACGACAACGCGCCCAACCAGTCGATGATCTGCGGCCCCGAGCCCGCCGTCGCCGCACTGGTCGAGGTGTTCCGGTCCCGGGCGGTGATCTCGCAGATCCTGCCGTTCCGCTCCGGCTTCCACACCCCGATGCTGGAGCCCTACCTTCGCCCGATCAGGAAGGCCGCCGAGGCCTACACCCTGCGCCCGGCCGCGCTGCCCCTGTGGTCCGCGACGACCGTCGCCCCCTACCCGGACGAACCGGCCGCGATCCGCGAGCTGTTCATCCGCCATCTGCTGGAGCCGGTCCGCTTCCGGCCCCTGGTGGAGACGATGTACGCGGCGGGCTTCCGGGCGTTCGTCCAGCTCGGCGCGGGGCAGCTCGGCTCGCTCATCGACGACACCCTGCACGGCCGCGACCACCTCGTGGTCCCCGCGCACTCCCCGCACCGCCCGGGCCTGCCTCAACTCCACCGCGTGGCGAGCGCGTTGTGGGCGGACGGGGCCGCGCCGGACCTCGTCCCGCTGCTGGGCGGCGCCTCGACCGTCGCACCGGCCCGTACGGTACGCCGTCCGAGCCGTCCCGTACGGCTGGACCTCGGCGGCGCGAACGTCTCGCTGGACGCGGAGACCCGCGACCGGCTGAGCACCGCGCTGGCCCGGCCGCCGCACACCGTGCCCCATGATGCGGGTGCCCTGGCGGAACAGGGCCCGCTGGGCGCGGAGTTGTCGGCGCTGCTGCGGGACGCGACGGCGCTCGCCTCGGACGTGGTGACGGCAGGGCGGCGCGGACGCGGGGCCCCGCCCCGCCCCCGTACGGGCGGCACGCCCCCGGAAAACGGCGCCGGTGTTCCCGCGCCCGAGCCCGCCACCCCCGAACCCCAGCACGAACCCAAGCCCGACCCCAAGCCCCTCGAAGCCACCCTCCACGTCTCCGTCGACACCATGCCGTACCTCCTGGACCACTGCTTCTTCCGGCAGCCCGCCCAGGCCGATCCCGCCGACCGCTGGCCCGTGGTCCCCGGCACCACCGTGATCGCCCACCTCATGGAGTTCGCCGAGCGGGCCGCGCCCGGCCGGCGCGCGGTGGCCGTCCACGACGTACGGCTGCACCAGTGGATCACCGCCACTCCGGCCGTCGACATCCCCGTACGGATCGTTCCCGAGGGCCCGGACAGAGTCACCGCCTCACTCGGCCCGTACGCCCGCGCCGTGGTCGAACTCGCCCAGGACCGCACCCGGTTCACGCCTCCGGAGCCCTGGACCTTTCCCGCCGCGCGGGAGGAGAAGCCCGAGCTGACCGCGGCGGAGCTGTACGCGCGCCGCTGGATGTTCCACGGCCCGCGCTTCCAGGGCCTGGACGAACTGACCGCGGTCGGCGACCGGCACGTACGCGGGGTGCTGGTCACCCCGCCCGCGCCCGGCGCTCTGCTGGACAACGTGGGGCAGCTCCTCGGCTACTGGATCATGGCCCGGCAGCCGGTGCGGACGACGGTGTTCCCGGTCGGCATGAAGGAGATCCGCTTCCACGGCCCGCACCCCGCTCCCGGCGAGCGCCTGGAGTGCCTGATCCGGATCACCTCCGTCACCGACGCCACCCTCGAGGCGGACATGCAGCTGGTCCACCGGGGGCGGGTGTGGGCGGAGTTCAGCGGCTGGCAGGACCGCCGGTTCGACAGCAATCCGCGCATCCGCAAGGTGGACCGGGAGCCCGAGCGGTACACGCTGTCCCGGATGCAGCCCGGCGGCTGGGCGCTGGTCCACGAGGAGTGGCCCGATCTGGCCACCCGCGAGCTGATCATGCGCAACATCCTGGCGGGCGAGGAACGCGAACGGTACGCGGCGCACGCCCCGCGCGGCCGGCGGCAGTGGCTGCTCGGCCGGATCGCCGCCAAGGACGCCGTACGGAGCGTGATGTGGGACGCCGGGGCGGGCCCCGTCTACCCGGCCGAGGTGAGGGTCGGCAACGATCCGGCCGGCCGCCCCTTCGTGACCGGCGGCTACGGCAGGACCCTGCCCGAACTGCACGTCTCCATCGCCCACCGCGGCGAGACGGCCGTGGCGATGGCCCGGAGGGAGGGTCCCTGCGGCATCGACATCGAGGAAGTCACCGACCGCCCCGAGACCACCCTCGCCGTGGCCCTCACCACCGCCGAACGCGAGCTGCTCACATCGCTCGTCCGCCGGCCCCGAGGAGCCCCCGAACGGCTCTGGTTCACCCGCTTCTGGGCCGCCAAGGAGGCCGTCGCGAAAGCGCGCGGCACCGGACTCGGCGGCGAGCCGAAGCGGTTCGAGATCACCTCGGTCGACGGCGACCGGCTGACCGTCCGCACCGCGGGCGAGGAGTACCGCGTGCGGCACTGTGCGCTGACCACCCCCCGGCCGTCCGCGGGGCCCGGCAAGGAGTACGTCGTGGCCTGGACGGCAGTCAACGATCAGGAGAACGAAGATGACCACTGAACTCGACCGTCCCGTGGGCCAGTCGGACAGGGGACAGGCCTCGGCGCCCGACGCGGCGACCGCGCTCGCCGACATCTCGGCCATCCTGCGCACCGTCCTGGAGGAGTACGGGCTCGACGACTCCGAGATCACCCTCGACACGTCCTTCCACGACGATCTGGAGCTGGAGAGCATCGACCTCGTCACCCTCTCCGCCCAACTGCGCGAGTTCTACGGCGAGCGCGTCAACTTCGCCGCGTTCATAGCCGACCGCGGGCTGGAGGAGATCATCGCGCTCACCGTCGGCGATCTCGTCGGCTACGTCGTGGACTCACTGGCCGTCGCGGAGGTGGGCTGACATGGCGACGATGCGGGTGAACGGCATCGACGTACACGTCCAGCGGCTGGGCCACGAGAGCGGCTCCCCGCGCCCCGTCGTGGTCCTCATCCACGGCCTGCTCATCGACAGCCTCGCCAGCTACTACTTCAGCCTCGCGCCGCGCCTCGCCGAAGAGGGCCTGGACGTCGTCATGTACGACCTGCGCGGGCACGGCAAGACCTCCCGGCCGCCGACCGGCTACCGGATGGAGGACTTCGTCGACGACCTCGACGGACTGCTGGACGCGCTGGTGATCGACCGCCCGGTGCACCTCGTCGGCAACTCCTTCGGCGGCGCCGTCGCGTACGCCATGGCCGCCGCCCGCCCCGAGCGGGTCGCGAGCGTGATCGCCATCGAGGCGGAGCCGCCGGCCCGGGCGTGGGCGCGGAACATGTACGAGGGCCTGGTCGGCGAACAGGGCGGACTGGTGGTCCAGCAGGTCACCCAATGGCTGCGGGAGAACCCGGGCGAGCGCAACGCCCGGCCGTTCCGGGCGGCGGGCCGGGTGCTCGACGAGACCGCGCTCGCCGAGGAGATCCCGCTCAGCGCTCTCCTCGACGAGGACCTGTCCGCGATCCGCTGCCCGGTCTTCGCCATCTTCGGCGGCGCGTCCAAGCTGTCCGCGCAGACCGGGATGCTGGAGGCCTCGCTCCCCCACTGCCGTACGGTCGTCCTGCCCGACCTCGGCCACTCGGTGCTGGTGGAGGCCACCCAGCAGACGTACGCCCTCGTACGCGACTGGCTACTGCTCGGCCAGGAGGCGCACGCGCTGCGGGAGGCCCGCTAGATGGGCCGGTTCCTGTTCGTGGTGCCGCCGCTGGTCGGGCACGTCAACCCGGCCGTGGGCACCGCGGCGGCACTCGCGGGGCGCGGGCACGAGGTCGCGTGGGCGGGCCACCCGGAACTCGTCCGCGCGCTCGTCGGATCCGACGCCGTCGTCTTCCCCTGCGCCCTCCCCGAGGACGGAATCTCCCGGCCCGCCGACCTGAAGGGGCCGGCCGCGTTCCAGTTCCTCTGGGAGAGCTTCCTCGTCCCGCTGGCGGACGCGATGGCGCCCGGGGTACGGGCGGCGATCGAGGCCTACGACCCCGATGTCGTCGTCTGCGACCAGCAGGCGGTGGCGGGTGCGCTGGTCGCCGAGTCCCTCGGGCGCGTCTGGGTGACCTCGGCCACCACCTCCGCCGAACTCGTCGACCCGCTGGCCGGTATGCCGAAGGTCGCGGCGTGGCTGGACGGGCTGCTGGCCCGGTTGCGGAACCGGATCTGCGACGGGGCCGGCTCGGCGGACCCCCGCTTCTCCCCGCACGGCGTCCTGGCGTACACCACCCGTGCGCTGCTCGGCCCGGCCGAACTGCCCGACCGGGTCTGGCTGGTGGGCCCGTCCGTCGCCGCCCGCCCCGCGAGTGGCGACGACTTCTCCTGGGACTGGCTGGACGCGTCGCCGCTGCCCACCGTCCTGGTCAGCCTCGGCACGGCCAACAACGACGCGGGGGCCCGCTTCCTGAACGCCGCCGCGCAGGCGCTCGGAGGACTGGCGGGCCGCGTGCGGGCGGTGCTCGTCGACCCCGGCGGCCTCGTCGGGGGCCCGGTCCCCGACAACGTCCTCCTGCGCCCGCACGTTCCCCAACTCGCCCTGCTCCCCCGGCTCGACGCGGTCGTCTGCCACGCCGGGCACAACACCGTGTGCGAGGCGCTGTGGCACGGTGTGCCGCTCGTCGTGGCGCCGATCCGCGACGACCAGCCGATCGTCGCCGGGCAGGTCGTGGGCGCGGGCGCCGGGGTACGGCTGCGGTTCGGCCGCGCCGACGCGGCCAGGATCCGCGCGGCGGTCGAGACGGTCCTCGACCCGGCCGGGGGCCACCGGAAGGCTGCCGAGGCCGTCGGGGAGTCCTTCCGCGCCGCGGGCGGCAGCGCCTCCGCCGCCGCCCGCCTCGCGGCACTGCCGGCCGTGCCGCGCGCGCGAGGCGGCGCATGAACGGCAACGGCACGACCGAGCAGCGGCCGCCGGCCGACGGCCGTCGTCCCGACCCGGCCCAGGGCACCGCCCACACCCAGGACCACGGCCCGAAGGCGCCCAAGACGCCGAGTCCGGGCCCGCGGGCGCCCCACCTGGCGCCGAGCGCCGACACGCCCTCCGCCGAGCGGACGGACATACCCGCACCAGAACCCGAACCAGCCTCGCCGCCCCCGCCGACCGGCTCGTTCGTCGCCCTTCTCGACTACGCCCGGCCCCACTGGCGTGTGCTGCTGCTCTCCCTCGTGCTCACTCTGCTGGCCGGCGTGTCGGGGCTGGTGCAGCCGAAGTTCGCGCAGGCGATCCTGGACCGGCTGGACGACGGCGGCAGCGTGGTCGCCCCGGTCGCGCTGCTCGCCGTGTTCCTGGTCGCGGGCGCCCTGCTCACCGGTCTCAACGCCTGGCTCCAGCAACGGACTTCGGAGCGGGTGGTGCGTGAGGTGCGGCGCGGTCTGGTGCACCGCCTGATCCGGCTGCGGGTCGCCGAACTGGACCGGCGGGCACCGGGCGACCTGATCGCCCGCGTCACCTCCGACAGCACACTGCTCAAGAGCGCCGCCACCGAGGGCCTGATCATGACGGTCAACGGCGTCCTGACCTTCGCCGGGGCGCTGTTCATGATGGCGACGCTCGACGCGCGTCTGCTCGGCGTCACGCTGCTCGTGCTGACGACGGTCGGTGTCGTGATCACCGTCGTCCTGCCCCGGATCAAGGCGGCCGTGGCCCGCTCCCAGGCGTCCGTCGGAGCGGTCGGCGCCGTCCTCGACCGCACCCTCGGCGCGGCCCGCACGGTCAAGGCCAACGGCGCCGAGGGCCGCGAGACGCGCACCGCCGAGGACGCGGTCGACGAGGCGTACGCCGCAGGGCTGGTCGGCGCCCGCTACAGCGCCCTCGTCACCATGGTCGGCGGCGCCGCCATCCAGAGCGCGTTCCTGGTGGTGCTCGGCGTGGGCGGCACCTTCGTCGCCCACCACTCGATGTCGGTCTCCGAACTGATCGCCTTCCTCCTGTACGTCTTCTTCCTGGCGAGCCCGGTGTCACAGCTGGTCGGCGGCGCGGCCCAACTCCAGCAGGGGCTGGGCGCGGTGGGCAGGATCCAGGAGGCGGGCGCGCTGCCGGTCGAGGACGACATCGACGCGACCGAACCCGCGCACACCCCCGCCCACGCCGCGCCACCTGCCGTCGAACTGACGGGGGTCGAGTTCGCCTACCCCGGCCGCGACCCGGCCCTGCGCGGCGTGAGCTTCACCGTCCCCGGCGGCACCCGGACCGCGCTGGTCGGGCTGTCGGGCGCGGGCAAGACCACCCTCTTCTCCCTCCTCCAGCGCTTCTACGAGCCGACCGCGGGCACCATCAGGATCGGCGACCAGGACATCGCGGCCCTGCCGCGCGCCGAGGTCCGGCGCAGGATCGCGTACGTCGAGCAGGACTCCCCCGTGATGGCGGGCACCCTCCGCGAGAACCTCCTGTACGCGGCGCCCTCGGCCACCCGGGAGCAGCTGGCCGAGGCCCTGGTCGTCACCCGTCTCGACGGTCTCCTCGCCCGCCTTCCCCAGGGTCTGGACACGCCCGTGGGCCCGCGCGGCGTCACCCTGTCCGGCGGCGAACGCCAGCGCCTCGCCAGCGCCCGCGCCCTGCTGCGCCGCCCCCAGGTACTTCTCCTCGACGAGGCGACGGCCCAGCTCGACGCCCGCAACGAACAGGCCCTCGGCGAACTCGTCGCCCGCACCGCGGGCCGCTGTACGGTCCTGCTGATCGCCCACCGGCTGTCCACGGTCACCGACGCCGACCAGATCGTGGTCCTGGAACACGGCGACGTCCGCGCCGTGGGCACCCACCACTCCCTGGTCGACGACGACGATCTCTACCGCGAACTGGCCGCCACCCAGCTCCTGGCCGCCGAGCCCCCTGCGTGACCGCTAACGGGCTCCGTGCGCGGCCCGGTACGCGGCGACGGCCATGACGACGACGGAGATCAGGACGATGCCGGCGCCGACGTAGAGCGGCGCCGTGTAGCCGAGGCCCGCGGTGATGGCCAGGCCCCCGAGCCAGGCGCCGAGCGCGTTGCCGATGTTGGACGCGGACACATTGGCGCTGGCGGCCAGCGCCGACCCGTGGGCGAAATCGGTGACGCGAGTGATCAGGCCGGGCACACTGGCGAACCCGAACAGGCCCATCAGAAACACCAGTATCACCGACGCGATGGCGTTGCCGGCCAGCAGGCCGAACACGGCCAGGGTGATGGCGAGTCCGAGCAGGGCGAGGACCAGGGCGCGGTCACGGTCGCGGTCGGCCGCTCGCCCGCCGACCAGGTTCCCGACGACCAGACCGACGCCGTACACCATCAGCAGCCAGGCGACATCCGCCGGGGAGAAGCCGCCGACCTCGGTGAACGTGTAGGCGATGTAGCTGAACGCGCCGAACATCCCGCCGTAGCCGAGCGCGGTGGCTGTCAGGGTCAGCCAGACCTGCCAGGACCGCAGCGCACGGAACTGGGCCCGCAGGCCGTCGGCCGGTGTCGGGTCGTAGCGGCCCGTCGCGGTCTGCGGCCGTGTCTCTCCCGCGCCGGCGGGGACGAGGGCGACGATTCCGGCCAGCGCGAGCAGGCCGATTCCGGTGACCGCCCAGAAGGCCGCTCGCCAGCCCCAGCGCTCGCCGACCAGCGCACCGAAGGGCACGCCCAGCACGTTCGCGACCGTCAGCCCGGCGAACATGACCGCCACCGCGCGGGACTTCTTCTCCGGCGCGACCAGACCGCGGGCGACCAGCGAGCCGATACCGAAGAACGAGCCGTGACACAACGCCGCCACGATCCGCCCGAGCAGCATCACCGGATAGCTCGGCGCGAGAGCGGACAACAGGTTGCCGATGACGAACAACGCCACCAGGCCGACCAGGATCGCCTTGCGGGGCAGCCGCGCCGTCGCCGCGGTCAGCGCGATCGCGCCGACCGCGACACTCAACGCGTACCCGGAGATCAGCCGCCCCGCGGCCGCCTCGGACACCGCGAAACTCGACGCCACCTGCGGCAGCAGCCCGGCGATCAGGAATTCGGTCAGCCCGATGCCGAACCCGCCGAGTGCCAGCGCGACCAGCCCACTCGGTATCCGTCGCTCCGCGATCAGGGGGCCAGGGCGCGTCTCGAACTTCACCTCAGCGTCAACCGGTACGTCAGCGGTGAGCGCCCCGTGATCAGTACCCGCACCCCGTCCGGGGTCAGGGAGCCGCTCAGCCAGGCGTAGCGTTCGCCCGGGTCGACCACCGCGGGCCGGCGGCCGCCCTTGCCGTTGCCGGGGCCGAAGGTGATGTGGTCGGTGCCGACGGTGTAGGTGGCCTCGCCGGAGACGAGTTGGAAGGTGTCCGGGGAGCCGGGGACGGGTTCGAGGCCGTCCCCGGTCAGGGTGCCGCCGGGGCGGAAGCAGAGTTCGAGGGCGAGCGGGCTCGCGCAGCCCTCGCCGGAGAGGTCGAAGGAGATGTCCCAGGCTCCGCCGCCGACCTCACGGACCAGGACTTCGGTGCGGAGTGTGCGGTACTCCTTCGGGCGGTGCGGGAAGTCCATCGCGGACCAGAAGCGGCTGTCGTCGGTCAGGGGGTAGGCGCCGTCGGGGCGGCGGTGCTCGGGGGGCAGCGGGTGGTGGAAGGCGCCGCGGACCTCGGCGTGCAGCCGCCAGCCGTCGTCCGTGCGCTCGAGTCCCTCCGCCCGGAAGTGGCCGAGTGCGAAGAACCGCGGGGCCAGCCGGAGCGAGTCGAGGATCGCCGCGCCCTTGCGCATCTTGAAGAAGGTCGGGTTGGTGGACAGGCCGGACGAGATGGCGTGCAGTTCCGGGAAGTCGGTTCCGCCGAAGACGCTCGCCGTGTGCGTGCCGCGGCGGACCCGGACGAGGCGGCAGCTGTCGTCGTGGTGCTCGAAGTCGTCGGGCAGGGAGGTCACTTCGGGCAGGGGGGCGGCCAGCTCCGGCCGGTCCAGGACCTGGGCGAGGCGCTCGCCGATCGGGGTCTCGCCGAAGGGCTGGTCGGTGCCGCGCTCCTGGAGCAGCGCGGCCACCGCCGCGAACCGTCCGTCTCCGTCGCGCAGCGCCATTTCCCGGTACTGGAGCCAGAACTCGGGCAGGTGGCGGACCCTCGTCTGGTCCTGGCGGCGCGAATGGACCGTCTCCACCTCGCCGTTGGGCTCGATGACGTACAGGTTGGCGGCCAGGTTGTCGCGTACGTTCGCGTAGAGGTCCGTACGTCCGTAGTGGCGGGCCAGTACGAGCAGCGCCGGATTGGTCACCGCGGCCGAGTAGTTGGGGCTGCGTTCGCTGTACTCGCCGCCGGGCAGCTGGTCGATGCCCTCCGCGAGCCACGTCTCGATGCGCTCGGGGTAGGCGGGGTCGGGCCAGCGGGCGTGGATGCGGGCGAGGGCCGCGCAGACCAGCCAGCGGTGGTTGGCGGTGTGGACGCCACCGGTGGCGAGGGAGGGGCCCGCCAGGCGCAGGATCCGCTCGATCGTCGCCCGCAGTTGGGTGGTCGGCTCGTGGGCGTCCTCGTCGAGCAGGTGGTGGATCAGGCTGAGGTCGACGATCGAGAAGGCGGTGTCCGCCGGGTTGCCGTCCGCCCCGTGCTCCCACAGCCCGTTGTCGTACTGCTCCTCGGCGAGCGCGTCGGCGAGTTCGGCGGCGGGGCCCAGGAGCGCGGCGGAATGGTGGTACACCGAGCCCTCGTGCACGTACACCGAGACGAGGGTGCGCAGCGCACGAGTGGCCGCGCGCGCCTCGCCGCCGTCACGGAGTTCGACGAGATCGGCGGCGTACCCGTCGAGGACGGCCTTGGCGCTGGTCTCGGCGGTCGCGGTGAGCAACTCGACGAACGCGGTGTCGAGGGGGACACCGGCGTCGGCGAGCGCGGCGAGGAAGGTCTTGCGGGCTGTCACTGGGGCTCCTGGGAGAGGTCGTGCTTGCTCTTCTACGGCGCTGTAGTCGATGTGCTTGTCTGTGTCCTCGATGTCATCGCCCCTCCCGTTCGGAAAGCGCTTGCACCTGGAGTGACCCTAGAGAAGGTACGGATGTCACTACAAGACGTACACCGATCCACGGGACGGATCGGGGGTAAGGAACTGCTGCCGCTGGAGGCGGTCCTCGCGAAGGGTGTGGTGGGGGTGGACGTGAGCGATGACCACCTCGCCGCCTGGCGCCTGGATACGCATGGCAACCCGGTCGGCGAACCCCAGCGCTTCTTCTACGAACGATCGGGCGCCGCCGCGCACCGGGACGCGCAGATCCGGTGCACGCGCTGACCCGCCTGCTGCACCACACCCGGCGCAGCGGGGTTCAGCCTCGCGGTGGGGAGTCGGGAGATCGGGCGGCGGAACCGCTTGTTGCGGCCGTGCCGCTCCCGGCCGGTGCCATCGGTGAAGTCGTGGCGGTGTATCCGGCGTACACCTCCCGGTGGGGCGCCCAGCACGGGCAGCAGCCCCTCACCAGCAGCAACCGCAAGGTTTCCCGGCACGATGCGGCGAGCATCGCGATCGGGCGACGCGCCCTCGGGCATCCGATCCGGCTGGGGCACCTCCCAGGCCCTTGAGGCACTGGGGGCGGAGCGTCCAGGCCCGACCGGAAACCCTCAGGCGTGAAAAACCCCGCCCCCACATTCCCGGACCACGCACCAGATGCGTGCCGCCCGACCGTGGAACGAAAGCGGGCGACCAGAACACCCAACACCGTTCGGGATGTTCGGCTGAGCGTCAGCCCTGGCCACAGGACGCACTCCCGCTCAGTCTCGAGGAACGGTACGTGTTCGCGACCGTGCCGCAGCTGCCGGCGCCAGGGAAGGCCAAGCCAAGTACCGTCTACCGCCCCTGACCGCCGCGCGTCAGCCCAGCCGCACCGGCAGTACCCGGTAGCCATGGCCGATGAAGGACTCGGCGAGGCGGGCCGGGCCGCTGGTGTCGTCGAGGCTCAGGTCCGGGAAGCGGGCGAAGAGCGCGGGGAGCGCGAGGGACGCCTCCAGGCGGGCCAGCGGGGCACCGATGCAGTAGTGGACGCCGTGGCCGAAGGCGAGGTGCTCCTTGTCCGCGCGGCCGAGGTCGAAGCGGCCCGCGCTCTCGCCGTGCCGCAGGGGGTCGCGGCCGGCCGCCGCGTACGTCGCCAGGATCGCGTCGCCCCGAGCGATCAGCGTGCCGTCGGAAAGCTTGATGTCCTCGACGGCGTACCGCAGCGGGAGGTTGGCGATGGAGGGCGCCCAGCGGAGGGTCTCCTCGATCACCTCGCTCCAGGGGATCTCGCCGCCGCGCACCCGGAGCAGCTGCTCGGGGTGGGTCAGCAGGGCGTGGACCGCGTTGCCGATCAGGTTGACCGTGGTCTCGTGGCCCGCGCCGATGACAAGGAGGAGGGTGTCGATCAGTTCGCTCTCGGCGAGCTGCGAACCCTCCTCGTCCCGGGCCGCGATCAGGGCGGTCGTCAGATCGTCGCCCGGCCGCTCACGCTTGGCGGCGACCAGTCCGGCGAGCAGTTCGTGGATCTCCCGGTAGGTGGCCATGGCCTGTTCGGGCGTGATGGTGGTGTCCATGTTGGCCTCGATGAGGCGCGCGGTGTCGGCGCGCCGGTCCTCGGGCAGGCCGAACAGCTCGCAGATCACCTGCATCGGGAGCGGGTGCGCGTAGGCGGACCGGAGGTCGACCCGCCCGTCGGGGGCCTCGGCCATCCGGTCGAGCAGCGTGGCGGCGAGTTCCTCGATGCGGGGCTTGAGCGCGTCCGTACGGCGTTTGGTGAACGCGGGCGAGACGAGTTTGCGCAGCCTGCGGTGGTCGGCGCCGTACGCGGTGAACATGTTGGTCACGCCGACCCAGAGGGTGATCCAGCTCTCGCGGTACTCGCCGCTGATCCAGGCGGGCCAGTGCTGGTTGGGGTCCTTGGAGACCCGGTCGTCGGCCAGGAGCCGCTTGAGGATCTCGTACTGGGTGGGCGCCCAGGCCCTTATCCCGCCCGGCAGTTCGATGAGGGCCGCGGCACCGCGCTCGCGCAGCAGATCCGCCTCGCCGTGGAGGTCGGCGCCCGCGGGGTCGATGACGTGGGGCTGGTCCGGCACGTGGACTCCTGCTCTCCGGGTCTTTGGGTCTCTGGGTCTCTGGATCTCTGGACCGGTTGATCACGGGGGTGCGGTGCAAACGGGGAGTGCTCCCCGGATAGCCTGGTGCCTGACGGACGGTGTGTCAACAGCACGGTAACGAGCGGGGGTTGTCCGTGGGCAGATCGAAATCGACGGGCGGGTGGTCGGGCGGCGCGGTTAGCATCTCGTGCCGTCGGTCTCGTGCGGCGGGGCTTCGGTGAGGGAAGCGGGGGCGTATGGGCGGGGAGTCGCTGACGGCGGCGGTGCGGAGTGGAGACGTGAAGGCGGTGACGGCCCTCCTGGCCGGTGCCGATCCCGACGCCGTCGACGACCGGGGCACGCCCGCGCTCTGCCTGGCGGTGGACGGCTTCGACCTGGCCACTGTCGAGGTCCTGATGGGCTCCGCCCGGCTGGACCGGGTCGTGGACGGCCGGACCCCGCTGCTGCGGGCGGTCGACCGTGGCGCCTCCGACATCGTGAACGCGCTCATCAACCATGGGGCGCAGCTGTGGCACAAGGACCCCGAAGGACGCGACGCCCTCGCGCTGGCCCGGTCCTGGCACGAGACGGATGCCGTGGCCGAGCTGCGCCGCAGGAGCGGTTCGGCGGGAACGGTGCGGCGCGAGACGGTTCGTGACGAGCACGGGGTGAGCGTCGAGGAGCTGACGCTGGCCGGCCTGACGGTCCGTACCGGGCACGGCGCGATCCTGACGGCGCTGGAGCCCCGGTACGGGATCAGGACCTCGTTCACCGAGCTGCTGTCGAGGGCGCTGGCCGAACCGGACGTCGACCACGAGATCTGGTGGGTGACGACGGATGTCCTCCAGCAGCGCCGCGATCGCGCCACGTGGGACATGTCCGCCGCGCTGCGGGACCGGCCGGACCCGCGGGAGCGGTACTTCGGTGCGGAAGTGCTCCGGCTGTTCAACCTCTTCGACTACAGCGACGAGGCACCGTTCGACGCCCCGCTGGTCGATCTCTTCCTGCCGTGGGCCGCGCGTGAACCGGATCCGCGCGTGCTGCGGCCCCTGACCGCGGGACTGTCCGGCGCCCTGGATCCACGTGCCGAGCGACCCCTGCACGACCTCGCCCGGCATGCCGACAGCAGGGTCCGGGGGTGGGCGGTCTTCGGTCTGCGGTACGGAGTCGACGCCGGGCGTCGTGACGCCCTGGCCACGGTCCTCGCGTGCACCCGGGACGAGGCGGCCGAGGTCCGCCGGGGGGCCTGCGCCGCACTGGTCTCCGCGCCCGCGGATTGCGAGGTCTCGGACGCGCTCGCGGCGTGCCTCACCGACGAGACGGAGGACGTACGGGTCACCGCGGCCGTGCAGCTGGCCCTGCGCGACGATCCGCGCGGGGACGAGATCCTGGCCGCTCTCGCCACCACCGACGAGGACGGTCCGTACTTCGGGCAGCTCTACGACGTATGGCGGCACCGCCGGGCATCGGACGCGGCCACGACGCGCTGACCCGCGGGGTCGTGGGTGGGTCGGGGCCGTGGCGGTACGTCGAGCCCGTCGCCGCCGGATCAGGCGTGGGCCGGGCAAGGGAGCCGCCGCTCGCTCCGGACGTGGGCGACGGGCTTGCGACATACCGCCACGGCCCCTTCCGTGCGTGCGCGGCTGCGGGTGAGTGGGGCGGACGGTCGGGCCGCCTACGATCGGGCCGTGGTCCTCTTTCAGCTGGAACGCGTGTCTCCTTCTCCCGTCGAAGCGAGTTGGCGTCGCCTCACCGACTGGCCCCGGCATGCCGCCGTCGTCCCGCTGACCCGGGTCACCGTGCGCACGCCGCCGCCGACCGGCGAGGGCACGGTGTTCGTCGCGCGGTCGGGGGCGGGCCCGTTGGTCTTCGACGACCCGATGGAGGTCGTCACCTGGCGGCCGCCCCGGGACGGGGGCGCGGGGAGGTGCCTGCTGGTCAAGCGCGGCACGTTCGTCACGGGGTGGGCCGAGATCGAGGTCCGTGCGGTGGCGGGCGGGGGCTCGCGGGTGCTCTGGCGGGAGGATCTGAACGTGCGGTGGCTGCCGCGGTTCTTCGACCGGCCGCTGGGGTGGGCGGGGCGGTGGATGTTCGGGCGAGCGGTGGAAGGGCTGCTGCGGCCGACCTCCCCAAGATCCTGACGCTCCGTGCCTGCGGCGGGTCGCACGCCGGTGCATGAAACGGGGTAATTGTAGGCTTTACATCATGAATACACGGCTGGCTCTGCTCAGCGCGGTGGACCCTGGTGTCACGGAGAGTGAGATCTTCCGGCTGACGCTCCAGCACGCGGTGGGAGAGCTGAGTGCCCTGGGGGGAATGATCCATCTGCGGGGCCCCATGTCCGCCCTGCGCCTGGTGTCGGCGGCCGGCCTTCCCGCGGTCCTCACCCGGCCCTGGGAGATCATCGACCAGGAAGGCCCGTTGGCCCCGGCCCGGGCCCTGCACCAGGGCCGGGGTGTGTGGATTGCGCCGGGCTCCGGCGAACAGCCCGGATCCGGTGCGGTCTCATGGCCCGGGACCGGGCTGGCGGCCGTGCCGGTGTTCAACAATGACCGCGGTATCGGCGCGCTCACCGTGGTGATGGGCGACCAGGGGGAGCCCACCGTCGAGCAGTGGGGTTTCCTGCAGGCCGTGATCGCCTGGACCGAGGAGCGCATGCGGCAGGCACCGCCGCCCGCTCGGCCGCCCCGGGAGGAACTGAGCGGTGACCGGCTGCGGCAGGCTCTGGAGGAGGTCCGGGTCGGCTCGTGGGACTGGAACGTCGAGACCGGCGAGCTGGTCTGGGACGAGGCCGCCCTTGAGATCTACGGCACCAGCCCGGCCGAGTTCACCGGCAGGATCGAGGACTGGATGAGGATCGTCCACCCCGACGACCTGGCGCCGACCCTGGGGGCGGCGGCGAAGGCGCTCCGGGACCATACGGTGTTCGAGGCCGAGTACCGGGTGCGCCGCCTGGACGGCACCTACGGATGGACCCAGGCCCGCGCCCGGGCGACGTACGACGCTCAGGACGAACCCGTACGGATGATCGGCGTGGCATGGGAGAGCAACGAGTCCCGCTCCGCCCGCGACGCGCTCAGCCGGGCTCTTCGCCATATGAGTGACGGCTTCCTCGCCGTGGACGACCGCTGGCGGATCACCTTCCTGAACCTGGCGGCCGAGCGCATGCTGGGCTCCTCCGAGGAGGAGCTGTTCGGTCGCGTCCTGTGGGAGCTTCCCTCCGTCCGGCAGGTCCCCGATCTGGAGAAGCGCTGCCGGGAGGCGGCCGCCGTGGACCAGCCCGCCGGCTTCGACGTGGATGCTCCGAACACCGGGCGCCGCCTCCACCTGCGGCTGGTCCCGGGGCCCGACGGCCTCACCCTCTACTTCACCGACGTGACCGAGATCCGGCGGCACGAGGACGAACGGTCCGCCGCCGAGCAGGCCGCCGCCGAGCGCGCCGCCCGGATCGCCGAACTGACCGAGTCCCTCGCCAAGGCGACGACCTCCCGGGACGTGGTGGACGCGGTCGCGCAGCGCGTGCTGCCGCCGTTCGGCGCCACCGGCCTCCTGGTTCAGGCCATCGAGGGCAACCGGACGTACAACGTCGGCTCCGTCGGCTATCCGGCCGCCTTCCTCGACTCGATCAACGGCCGTATGCGGGTGGCCCGCGACCCGGTCTGGGACCCGATCCTGACCGGCACGCCGCTGTTCATCTCCTCAGCCGCCGAGTACACGGCCCGCTACCCCGAACTCGCCGCCCGGCCGCGCCAGGCGGGCAAGCAGGCCTGGGCGTTCATGCCGCTGACCGTGTCCGGACACACGTTCGGGTCGTGCGTGGTCTCCTTCGACCGGCCGCGCCGTCTCAGCGACGAGGAGCGCACCCTGCTGACCACGACCAGCGCCCTCGTCGCCCAGGCCCTGGAGCGGGCCCGGCTCTACGACGCCGAACACACCCGTTCCCAGGAGCTCCAGCGCAGCCTGCTTCCCAGCTGTCTGCCCGAACTGCCCGCGTGCACCGCCGCCGCCCGCTACCTCCCCGCCGGACAGGGCATGGACGTCGGCGGCGACTGGTACGACATCATCCCTCTCTCCGGCGGCCGGGTCGCCCTGGTCGTCGGTGACGTGATGGGCCACGGGCTGCCCGAGGCGGCCACCATGGGGCGGCTGCGCACAGCGGTCCACACCCTGGCCGACCTCGAGCTTCCCCCCGACGAGATCATGAGCCACCTCAACGACATCGTCGGCGGCATGGCGAAGGAGTCCTACGCCACCTGCCTGTACGCGCTCTACGACTCCACCACCCATATCTGCTCCGTCGCCCGCGCCGGGCACCCCCCGCCCGCCGTGGTCCACCCCGACGGCAGTGTGCATTTCCCCGAGGTCGCCCCCGATCCGCCGCTCGGCGCGGCGGAGCCGCCCTTCGAGACCTTCGAGATGGCGGTGCCGGACGGGAGCCTGCTCGTCCTCTACACCGACGGCCTGGTCGAGTCGGCCACCCGCGAGATCGACGACGGCATGGCCGAACTCGCCCGGCTGCTGCGAGCCGCGCACGAGGGTCCCGGCGACACGGCGGCCGACCTGGAGCGCCTCTGCGACACCGTCACCGCAGGACTGCTCCCCTCCGAGCACTCCACCGCCGACGACGCGGCCCTCCTCATCGCCCGCCTGCACGCGCTGACCGAGGACGACATGGCTTCCTGGCTGCTCCCCGAGGACCCGCGAGCGGCCGGGCAGGCCCGCCGCCACATCCGCGAGCAGCTCCACACCTGGGGCCTGGACGACCTGACGCCGACCACGGAACTCCTCGCGAGCGAACTGGTCGGCAACGTCGTGCGCCACGCGAAGGGACCCGTGCGACTGCGCCTGCTGCACGGCCCCGAGCTGGTCTGCGAGGTCTTCGACGGGAGTCTGACCGTGCCGCGCATCCGCCGGGCGTCGGAGACCGACGAGGGCGGACGCGGACTGCAACTCGTGACGGCGCTGTCCCAGCGCTGGGGCACCCGCTACACGGCGACCGGAAAGTGCATCTGGACCGAGCAGCCGCTGTTCGGTCCGGAGGGCCCGACAGGGCTGCCCACCGACGCCCTGGACCTTCCGTTCCTTAACACCGAGGAGTTCGCCCGGGACCTCGACGAGCTCACCTCCGGGGACCGGGAACTGCCGGGCCCGGCCCCCCAGTAGCCGACCGGCTGCCGCATCACCCCCGCACTCCCCCGACGCCGACGCGGCTCAGGCCACCGACCCGATCCGCCGCGCCGGAACCGACATCGCGTCGTGGTGGATCGGCGTGTGTGCCCCGGTGAGCGACACGCCGCTCCCTCCGCGCCGGTCGGCCACGATCTCCGAGGCGATGGACAGGGCCGTCTCCTCCGGGGTGCGGGCGCCCAGGTCGAGGCCGATGGGGGACCTGAGGCGCGCCAACTCCAGCTCGGTGACGCCGACTTCGCGCAGGCGGTCGTTGCGGTCCAGGTGGGTGCGCCGGGAGCCCATCGCGCCGACGTACGCGACCGGAAGCCGCAGCGCGAGCCGCAGCAGCGGTACGTCGAACTTGGCGTCGTGGGTGAGGACGCACAGGACGGTCCGGGCGTCCACCTCCGTGCGCTCCAGGTACGTGTGGGGCCACTCGACGACGATCTCGTCGGCGTCGGGGAAGCGGGTGGCGGTCGCGAAGACCGGGCGGGCGTCGCACACCGTGACGCGGTATCCGAGGAACTTGCCCATGCGGACCAGCGCCGACGCGAAGTCGATCGCGCCGAACACGATCATGCGCGGGGGCGGCACGGACGACTCGACGAGAACCGTGAGCGGTGCTCCGCAACGAGAGCCCCGCTCTCCGATCTCCAGGGTGCCGGTGCGGCCCGCGTCCAGGAAGGCGCCCGCCTCGCCGACCACCGTGCGGTCCAGCTCCGGATGGGCGCCGAAGCCGCCCTCGTACGAGCCGTCGGGGCGGACGAGCAGCGCCCGGCCCCTGAGTTCGGCGGGACCGCTGACGATCCGCGCGACCGCCGCCGCCTCCCCGCTCGCGGCGGCGGCCAGCGCGGAGCCGAGCACCGGCCGGGCGGGGTCGCCCGCGCGGACCGGTGTGACGAGGATGTCGATGATGCCGCCGCAGGTCAGACCGACGGCGAAGGCGTCCTCGTCGCTGTATCCGAAGCGCTCCAGGACACTCTCGCCGTCCTCGAGCGCCTGCCGGCACAGTTCGTAGACCGCGCCCTCCACGCACCCGCCGGAGACCGAGCCGATCGCCGTGCCGTCGGAGTCGACGGCGAGTGCGGCGCCGGGCCGGCGGGGCGCGCTGCCGCTGACGGCCACCACGGTGGCCACGGCGAAGTCGCGTCCCTGCTCGACCCACCGGTGCAGCTCTTCGGCGATGTCCAGCATGTCTCGGTCTCCTTAACAGGGGGTGCGTGGAGGGTCGCGGACCGGAAGAGGCGTGTCAGTGCACGCCCATCCAGCTCTCGATCGGATTCAGGGCGAAGAAGACGAGGAAGATCGCCGCCAGGCCCCACATGAACGCCCCGATCTCCCGGGCCTTGCCCTGGGCGATCTTGATGGCGACGTACGACAGCACTCCGGCCGCGACGCCCGCGGTGATGGAGTACGTGAACGGCATGACGACGACGGTCAGGAAGACCGGGATCGCGGTGGCGCGGTCGGCCCAGTCCACATGGCGGGCGTTCATCATCATCATGGCGCCGATGACGACCAGTGCCGCCGCCGCGACCTCGCCGGGGACGATCGCCGTCAGCGGGGTGAAGAAGAGACAGGCCGCGAAGAACAGACCCGTGACGACGGAGGAGAGACCCGTACGGGCGCCCTCGCCGACCCCGGTCGCGGACTCGACGAAGACCGTCTGGCCCGACGCGCCCGCGACCCCGCCGACCGCTCCGCCCGCGCCGTCGATGAACAGCGCCTTGGACAGGCCCGGCATCCGGCCCTGCGCGTCGGCGAGCTTGGCCTCCGTGCCGACGCCGATGATGGTGGCCATCGCGTCGAAGAACCCGGCGAGGACCAGCGTGAAGACGATCATGCCGACCGTCATCACTCCGACGTCGCCCCAGCCGCCGAACTCGACCTTGCCGAAGAGTGAGAAGTCCGGCATCGAGACCGCGCTGCCGTGCAGTTCGGGGGCACCGCTCGCCCACTGCTTGGGGGCGATGACGCCGAGGGCGTTGAGGACCACGGCGAGTACGGTGCCGCCGACGATGCCGATCAGGATCGCGCCGGGGATGCCGCGCGCCTGGAGCATGAAGATGGCGAGCAGCGTGGCGGCGAAGAGCAGGACCGGCCAGCCGGCGAGTTCACCGGCCGGGCCGAGGGTGACCGGGGTGGCCTTCCCCTGGTGCACGAATCCGGCCTTGTAGAAGCCGATCAGCGCGACGAACAGGCCGATGCCCATGGTGATGGCGTGTTTCAGCGCCAGCGGGATCGCGTTCATGATCATCTCGCGCAGGCCGGTGACGACCAGGAGCATGATGACCGCTCCGTACATCACACACATGCCCATGGCCTGCGGCCAGGTCATCTGCGGGGCGACCTGCGAGGAGAGCACTCCGGACACGGAGAGTCCGGCGGCGAGGGCCAGGGGAACCTTGCCGAAGAAGCCCATCAGGAGCGTGCTGAAGGCCGCCGCGAACGCGGTCGCGGTGATCAGCGCGTTCTGGCCGAGCGTGTGCCCCGCCGCGTCCTTTCCGGACAGGATCAGGGGGTTGAGCAGGAGGATGTACGCCATCGCCATGAAGGTGGTGACGCCGCCGCGCACCTCACGCGCGACCGTGGATCCCCGCTGGGATATGTGGAAGTAACGGTCGAGCCAGGACCGCCCGGCCGGGACGCGGGTACCCGCACCCGCGTCGTCGGCGACGGTCCTGGGCTCCACTGACTGCTGGGTCATGGTGCCATCTCCCAAGGTTCACAGGGGCACCCGCGTCAGCAACCACGGTGGTTGCTGCGGGATTTGGGATGGTGCACGACCCGGGGGACGGCCCGAGACGAACAGAGGGTTACTTGCCGGTCAGGTGCTCGGGACGTACCGGCGTCCTGTTGAGCTCCAGACCCGTCGCGTTCCGGATCGCCGCGAGGACGGCCGGGGTGGACGACAGGGTCGGGGCCTCGCCGATGCCACGGAGCCCGTACGGGGCGTGGTCGTCGGCGAGTTCGAGCACGTCGACCGGGATGGTCGGCGTGTCGAGAATCGTGGGGATGAGATAGTCCGTGAAGGAGGGGTTGCGTACCTTCGCGGTCCTGGGGTCGACGATGATCTCCTCCATGACCGCGATGCCCAGGCCCTGGGTGGTGCCACCCTGGATCTGGCCGATGACGGACAGCGGGTTGAGCGCCTTGCCGACGTCCTGGGCGCAGGCCAGCTCGATGACCTTGACCAGCCCGAGTTCGGTGTCGACCTCGACCACCGCGCGGTGCGCGGCGAACGTGTACTGGACGTGGCCGAAGCCCTGTCCGGTGCGCAGGTCGAAGGCCTCGGTCGGGCGGTGCCGCCACTCGGCCTCGATCTCGACGGACTCGTCGCCGAGCACGTCCACCAGGTCGGCCAGCACCTCGCCGCCGTCGGTGACGACCTTGCCGCCCTCCAGGAGCAGCTCCGCGGTCGCCCAAGCGGGGTGGTACGTACCGAACTTGCGGCGGCCCAGCTCCAGGACCTTCTCGCGGACGAGTTCGCAGGAGTTCTTGACGGCGCCACCGGTGACGTACGTCTGCCGCGACGCGGACGTCGAACCGGCGCTGCCCACCTGGGTGTCGGCCGGTTGGATGGTCACCTGGGTGACGCCCAGCTCGGTGCGGGCGATCTGCGCGTGGACGGTGACGCCGCCCTGGCCGACCTCGGCCATCGCGGTGTGCACGGTCGCGACCGGCTCGCCGCCGACGACCTCCATGCGGACCTTGGCCGTCGAGTAGTCGTCGAAGCCTTCGGAGAAGCCGACGTTCTTGATGCCGACCGCGTAGCCGACACCGCGTACGACGCCCTCGCCGTGCGTGGTGTTGGAGAGGCCGCCCGGCAGCTGCCGTACGTCGGCCGCCTCGCCGGCGGTGAGCCACTGCTGCTCCGGCGGCAGCGGCATCGCCTTGACCCGGCGCAGGAGTTCGGCGACCGGGGCCGGCGAGTCGACGACCTGTCCGGTCGGCATGACGGTTCCCTGCTCCATCGCGTTGAGCTGACGGAAGGCCACCCGGTCCATGCCCACCAGGTCGGCGAGCTTGTCCATCTGGGCCTCGTAGGCGAAGCAGGCCTGGACCGCGCCGAAGCCGCGCATGGCGCCGCAGGGCGGGTTGTTGGTGTAGAGGGCGATGGCCTCGATGTCGACGTCGTCGACGACGTACGGGCCCGCGCCCAGCGAGGAGGCGTTGCCGACGACCGCGGGGGAGGCGGAGGCGTAGGCGCCGCCGTCCAGGACGATCCGGGCCTTCAGGTGGGTGAGCTTGCCGTCCTTGGTCGCCCCGTGCTCGTAGGAGAGCTTCGCGGGGTGGCGGTGCACGTGCCCGAAGAAGGACTCGAAACGGTTGTAGACGATCTTGACGGGCTTGCCGGTGCGCAGGGCGAGCAGACAGGCGTGGATCTGCATCGACAGGTCCTCGCGTCCGCCGAACGCGCCGCCGACGCCCGAGAGCGTCATCCGGACCTTGTCCTCGGGCAGGCCCAGGACGGGCGCGATCTGGCGCAGGTCGGAGTGCAGCCACTGGGTGGCGATGTAGAGGTCGACGCCACCGTCCTCGGCGGGCACGGCGAGACCGGACTCGGGGCCCAGGAACGCCTGGTCCTGCATGCCGAAGGTGTACTCGCCCTTGACGACGAAGTCGGCCTTCTTGGCGGCCTCTTCGACGTTGCCGCGGACGATCGGCTGGCGGTGCACGATGTTGGGGTGCGGGACGTGGCCGATGTGGTGGTCGTCGCGGCCCTCGTGGATCAGGACGGCGTCCGGCGCGGTCGCGGACGCCTCGTCCGTGATGACCGGCAGCTCGCGGTACTCCACCTTGATCTTGGCGGCGGCACGGCGCGCGGTCTCCGGGTGGTCGGCGGCGACGATCGCGACCGGCTCACCGTGGTGGCGGACCTTGCCGTGCGCGAGGACTGGGGTGTCCTGGATCTCCAGGCCGTAGTTCTTCACCTCGGTCGGCAGGTCGTCGTACGTCATGACGGCGTAGACGCCGGGCGTCGCGAGGGCCTCGCCGGTGTCGATGGAGACGATCTCGGCATGGGCGACCGTGGAGCGCAGGATCTGGCCCCAGAGCATGTCCTCGTGCCACATGTCGGACGAGTACGCGAACTCGCCGGTGACCTTGAGGATGCCGTCGGGGCGGAGCGTCGACTCGCCGATGCCGCCCCTGGTCTTGGAGCCCTGCGTGAGGTTGGTGGGTGTACCCGTGGTTCCCATGGTCAGACCGCCTCGGACTGCCGGGCGGCCGCGAGGCGGACCGCGTCCATGATCTTCTCGTAGCCGGTGCACCGGCACAGGTTGCCGGAGAGCGCCTCGCGGATGTCCGCGTCGGTCGGCGTGGGGTTGCGCTCCAGCATCTCGTCGGCGGCGACCAGCAGACCCGGGGTGCAGAAGCCGCACTGGACGGCGCCGGCGTCGATGAACGCCTGCTGGATCGGAGAGAGTTGTCCGCCCTCGCCCGTGTGGGAGTCCTGGGGCTTCGACTCCCAGCGCCTGGCCTCGTCCAGCGAGGTGCCGCAGGAGCCGGTGGCGCAACCGCCTTGCTCAGCACGCTGCTTGGCGAACTCCGCGAGGCCCTCGACCGTGACCACCTCGCGGCCCTCGACCTGGCCGGCCGCGACCAGGCACGAACACACCGGCACACCGTCCAGGCGGACCGTGCAGGAACCGCACTCGCCCTGCTCGCAGGCGTTCTTGGAGCCGGGCAGGCCCAGCCGCTCGCGCAGCACGTACAGCAGGGACTCGCCCTCCCACACGTCGTCGGCTTCCTGGGGACGGCCGTTGACCGTGAAATTGACGCGCATTACGCGACACCGTCCTTCTGGAATGTCTGGCCGTCAGTGCCGCGGTACGACTCCCAGGTCCAGGTCAGGGTGCGGCGCGCCATGATGCCGACCGCGTGGCGGCGGTAGCTCGCGGTGCCCCGGACGTCGTCGATCGGGTTGCAGGCGGCGGAGCAGAGGTCCGCGAACTGCTTGGCGACCGACGGGGTGATGATCTTGCCGTTGTCCCAGAAGCCGCCCTCGTCGAGCGCGGCGTTCAGGAACTCCTCCGCCGCCTTGGCGCGGACCGGCGTGGGCGCGGCGGAGCCGATGCCGGTGCGGACCGTACGCGTCTGGGGGTGCAGGGCCAGGCCGAAGGCGCAGACCGCGATCACCATGGCGTTGCGGGTGCCGACCTTGGAGTACTGCTGGGGGCCGTCGGCCTTCTTGATGTGGACGGCGCGGATCAGCTCGTCGGGCGCGAGCGCGTTGCGCTTCACGCCGGTGTAGAACGTGTCGATCGGGATCAGGCGCGTTCCCCGTACGGACTCGGCCTCGACCTCGGCGCCGGCCGCGAGGAGGGCGGGGTGGGCGTCGCCGGCCGGGGAGGCCGTGCCGAGGTTGCCGCCGACACCGCCACGGTTGCGGATCTGGGGAGAGGCCACGGTGTGGGAGGCCAGGGCCAGGCCGGGAAGCTCGCCGCGCAGGTTCTCCATGATCCGGGTGTACGGGACGGAGGCGCCCAGGCGCACGCTCTCCTCGCCGACCTCCCACTCGCTCAGCTCGCCGACGCGGTTCAGGTCGAGGAGGTACTCGGGCCGGCGGTGATCGAAGTTGATCTCGACCATCACATCGGTGCCACCCGCAATCGGCACAGCGGTGGGGTGCTCGGCCTTCGCGGCGAGCGCCTCCTCCCAGCTGGCGGGGCGAAGGAAGTCCATGAGTGGCTCTCTTCTTCGTATCGTGGGTCGTTCTGATCAAGCCAGATCGTGTGCGGCGGCCCGGGCTCGTTCATAAGTTGTTCACGTGGAGTGAGGTCAGTACACCGCGCTGTCCTCCACCGGGGTCAGTCACCGAAACCATGAAGGAGTTGGCTGGCCAGGGCGGTCATCTTGTAGATTCGTATGAACGGAGGTCATCAGTAACCTCCTCGTTTTCCTATGGAAACGACAGGAAACATCCAGCACACGCTGGGACCAGGGAGTACGGCTCGCGGACCCGCTCGCCCATTGCTCACCTTCAGATCCATCGTAGATTTCGAGACAAGAACGGCGGCGACGAGAATGCGGCTGCGCGCACTGCTGGACACCGACGCGCTGGGCCTGCGGCTGCTCGGCGGCGAGGACGAGCTGGACCGCACCGTACGCGGTGTGATGACCACGGACCTCAAGGACCCCAGCCGCTACCTCTCCGGCGGCGAGCTGGTCCTCACCGGGCTCGCCTGGCGGCACGGCGCCGCGGACTCCGAGCCCTTCGTACGGATCCTGGCGGCCGCCGGGGTCGCGGCCCTCGCCGCCGGTGAGGCGGAGCTCGGCGACATCCCGGAGGACCTCGTCCTGGCCTGCGTCCGGCACCGGCTGCCGCTGTTCGCCGTGCACGAGTCGGTGGCGTTCGCGACGATCACCGAGCATGTCGTACGACAGGTCTCGGGCGAGCGCGCCGGGGACCTCGCGGCCGTGGTGGACCGGCACCGGCGGATGATGACGTCCGGCCCGGCGGGCGGCGGCCCCGACGTGGTCCTCGACCTGCTCGGCACCGACCTGGACCTGCGGGCCTGGGTGCTCTCCCCCACCGGACGCCCCATCGCCGGTTCGAAGCTCGCCGGGGCCGCGCTGCCCGCCGACGTGTCCGCGAAGCTGGCCGCGGAACACCTCGCGGCGTCACGCACCGGGCGGCGCGGACCGCACCGGGTGCTCGTGGGCACGACGACGTACTCCCTCTTCCCGATCCGCTCCTCCGGGCGCTCCGCGGCCGCCTCCCGCGAGGTGCGCGAGACGGTGCTCTCCGACTGGCTGCTCGCGGTCGAGGCGGACGCCGGCGACTGGCCCGCGGAGCGGCTCGACCTGCTCCAGGGCGTCACCCAGCTGATCGCGGTCGAGCGGGACCGGCGGGACGCGGCGCGCACGGTACGGCGCCGGCTCGCGCAGGAGGTCCTCGAACTGGTGCAGACGGGGGCGGCACCCGCGGAGATCGCGGCCCGGCTGCGCGTCGCCGCGCCGGTGCTGCTGCCCGGGCTCGGCGCCGCACCGCACTGGCAGGTGGTGGTGGCCCGCGTCGAGTGGGAAGGTGGCGAGGTCGAGGGCGGGCCGGTCGCCCAGTCGCTCCTGGAGGAGATCCTCGTCGACCCGCTGACCAGCGGCCCCGAGCCCTCCGACCGGATCGCCGTCGCCCATACGGGTGAGGAGGCGATCGCGCTCGTCCCGCTTCCGGCGGTCTCCGCGGAGCACGACGGCTCCGAGTCGGGCGTGCTCGCGGACGCCCTCCTGGAGGCCGTACGCGACCCGCTGTCGGCCGGCCTGAACGACGACGGGCGGCTCACGCTCGGCGTCAGCGCCGCCGTGCACTCGGCCGAGGGCCTGCGCGGCGCCCTGGAGGAGGCCCGGCACGCGCGCCGGGTCGCCGCCGCCCGCCCCGGCCGGGTCTGCGCGGCCGGACACCAGGAGTTGGCCTCGCACGTCCTGCTCCTGCCCTTCGTTCCGGACGACGTACGCCGCGCCTTCACCGCGCGCCTGCTCGACCCGCTCCGGGACTACGACCGCCGCCACCGCGCCGAACTCATCCCCACCCTGGAGGCGTTCCTCGACTGCGACGGCTCCTGGACGCGCTGCGCCACGCGGCTCCACCTGCACGTCAACACACTGCGCTACCGGGTCGGCCGCATCGAGCAGTTGACGGGCCGGGACCTCTCCCGCCTCGAGGACAAGCTCGACTTCTTCCTCGCGTTGCGCATGAGCTGAGGTCACGGGTCCGTGCGGCACGTGTCAGCAAGTGCCGCACCAGTCCCACGACTTTGTGAAATCCTTCACCCACCCCCTTGGCCGGGTGCCGCGATCCGTGCTGAGATGCCACCACTCAACAGCTCAATGGCGTGCTCGGGGAGGGCAACGTGGCGCATACCGCCATGTCTGGTTCCGGAACGAACGCAGGGGACGATCCACTCCAGACCGCGGTATGGCGGCTGCGCTCGCGCGCCTGCTGGGTCGACGCGGCCGCACTGCTCCAGCCCGGGACGGCGGGTCCCGCACTGCAAAGAGCCTCGCTCCTCGTCGAGCGGTGCCTGTACACCGAGCAGGGCTGGGCCGAGGCGGAGGACGCGCTGCGGACGGCGGAGGCGGTGGCCCAGAGCGACGACGAGCGCGGGGCGGCGGCCTGTGAGCGCGGGCAGCTCGCGTACGCGGCCACGCTGCTCGGGGTGCGCGACCGGGCGGACGAGGCACGGGCCGCGCTCGGGCGGGCCGCCGCGCTGATCGCCCCGGGGGCGCCGGGGCGGGCGCTGCTGGACTTCCGGCGCGGGCTGCTCGCCGAGAACCTCGCGCAGTCGCCGCAGGCCGCGCGGGCCGCGTACCGGCGTGCCCACGCGGGCGCTGTCGCCCAGGGCGACCCGCTTCTGCTCTCCTTCACCTGGCGGCACCTGGCCGGACTCGCCCTACGGGACGGGGAGTTGGCCGAGGCACGGCACGGGTTCGGTGAATCCCTGCGGATCCGGGAGGAGTTGGGGTACTTGGTGGGCACGGCTCCGGCATTGGCCTCGCTCGCGGATGCCGAGACCGAGCCGGAGGCGACCCGGTTGCGGGCGGAGGCGGGGCGGTTGTTCCGGTTGCTCGGGGGTGTGCCCACCTGGTTGGCCCGGCAGTTGACTCCGCCCGCGGCGACGGCTTGAGGTTGCGAGGAGGCTGCGGATTCGTCGTGGCTGGTCGCGCGGCTCCCCGCGTTCGCCGGACCGGGTCAGTCGCTCTGGACGTGTGCCAAGAGGTTACGGGCGAAGTTCCCCACCGCGGTCCGGAGTTCGGGGTCGTGGGCGACGTAGACCACGACCCCGACGATGACGATCAGGACCAGGAGGCCGCGCAGGCCGCCGCCCCGGGCGCCGGTGTGCGGCACGGGGCGGTGCGTGTGGGGCGCCCCGGTGTGACGGGCGTGGGCCTGGGCCATGTCGTGCGCGGCGCGGTGGTGGCGTACGTGGTTCTGGTGGATCTGCTGGGCCTGCTGAGCTTGCTGCATCGCCTGCCAGGACGGGTCGGGCATCGTCTTCTCCCCCGGTGTGCTGCTGGTACCCGGGGACACGCGTGCGGGGCCGTCCGGGTTCCCGGCGGCGCGTCCTGTTGCCCGGCGCCCACGGAGCCGTGACGTCCGCCAGGGGAAGGGGACGTACCGGCCCTAGTTGTCGGCGAAGTGCTCTCGTACGAGGGACTGGACGGCCGGGAGGTCCTGGGCGGTCAGGGCGTCCAGGAGGGCGAGGTGCTCGGCGGCGTCGGCCACGAGGTCCGCGCGGCCGCGCGGGACGGGGCCGCCGACGAGGGGCCACTGGGCCCGGCGGTGCAGGTCGTCGGCGATCTGCACGAGCTGGTCGTTGCCGGCGAGGGCGAGGATCGCGTGGTGGAAGGCGCGGTCGCACTCCGCGTAGGTGGCACGGCACCCCGCGGACGCGGCACGCGCCGCCGCCTCGGCGAGCGGGCGCAGTTCGGCCCAGCGCGCGGCGGGCACCGTGCGGGCGAGGCGCAGCACCACCGGGACTTCGAGGAGGGCGCGGATCTCGGCGAGTTCGGCCAGCTCGCGCGTCCCACGCCGGACGACCCGGAAGCCCCGGTTCGGTACGACCTCGACGGCACCTTCGAGGGCGAGCTGCTGCATCGCCTCGCGTACGGGTGTGGCGGACACCCCGAAGCGTTCGCCGAGCACGGGCGCGGAGTACACCTGGCCGGGGGCGAGCTCGCCCGCGACGAGGGCGGTGCGCAGGGCGTCGAGGATCTGCCCGCGGACCGAGGCCCGCTGGACCACGGGGCGCGCGCTCTCCACGCGGGGGTGCGGGATGGGCGGCTCGCTGTGGGTGTGCTCGCCACGGGCCCCGGACGCGGACCCGGACTCGTCCGAGGCGACGCCCCGCTCCCGCTCGGCGTCCGCCACCCGCGCCTGTGCGGGCACCCGGACGGACGCCGTACGGATGTCCGGGGCCGCCGACCCGGTGGAACCGCGCGCGCCCAGCGAACCGGCCTGCTCCACGGGGTCCTCCTCCGGGCTTGGTGGTACTTGGGGGTCATTGCGGCGGTTGTTACCCGTCCGTCAAGCACCATAGGCGCACATGGCCCCAGTTCAAACATCCGATATTGAGGGTAAGGTAAGCCTAACCTTTCAACGATCGTGAAGCGGGGTACCCGTATGTCCGCTGCCGCCCTGGCCAGGGGCCCCCTGGGCCTCGCCGACGGCCACCCCGCCCGCTCGGCCGTCACGGACGCCTACACCCGGCTGACCGAGGTCTTTCCGGGGCTGAGCGTGCGGGAGCTGGGACACGGGGAAGCGGCCCCGGAGGGCGAGGGCTGGGTCGGCGCCGCCGGGCTCGCGGCGGGCGGGGTGGACCTCGACACCTTCCTCGCCTGGGACGAAGCGCAGGTCATCAGGGACTACGGGCAGCGGGCGCGCCCGGACGTGGTGGCGAGCTTCGGGCTGCACCGGTACGCCTGGCCGGCCTGTCTGCTGATCACCGCCCCGTGGTTCCTGCTGCGCCGGGTGCCCCGCCTCCCTGTGGAGCGCGTCACATTCCAGCGCACGCTCGGCCGGATGGCGGTGCGGATCGAGGAATTCGCCTGCCTGCCGGGCGACCCGGCGGCCCAGCTGCCCGGCGCCCGGGTCGTCCCGGACGAGGAGGCACTGCGGGCCGAGGTGCGGGCGGCGACGGCCGAACACCTGGAGCCGGTCCTCGGCGGCTTCGGCCCGCGCATGCGGCGCCGCGGCCGGGCCCTGTGGGGCATGGCGACCGACGAGGTCGTCGAGGGTCTCTGGTACGTCGCCGAACTGCTCGGCGAGGAGCGGCGCGCGCGGCTCGAGCTGGAACTGCTGCTGCCGGGGGCGACCCGGCCGTACGTCGGTTCCGCCGCGTTCCGGGAGCTGAGCGGCCCGAACGGGGAGTCCCTGCCCACCCGCGACCGGGCGAGCTGCTGCTTCTTCTACACCCTGGATCCCGAGGACACCTGCGTCAACTGCCCGCGCACCTGCGACTCGGACCGCATCGCCAAGTTGACGGCCATCGCGAGGGATTGAGCACCGCCCTCGCCGTACGGACGGGCCTCTCGGGTGCTCTAAGATCAACTCCGAATAAGGCTCCTGGCGGGTGCCCGACAGATGACAGGCACTTCACAACTTCCTCACTTGTCGCAGGAACTTTCCGTAGAACCATCCGTACGGGTAATCTTATTCGCACTCAGCTCCCGTCCCTCGCGCGGCAGTTCGAGCAGAATGTCGCCCTGCGCATCCCCTTGCACTCTCTTGGCGGCCTCTTGCCCCGAAACCCCCTGAGGGTCGACGGGCGTGGGCCAATATGGCGGGCGTTACGCCCTATCCCAATGCAAGGGACCCCAGATGAGATTGACCGACATATCGCTGAACTGGCTGCTTCCGGGCGCCGTTTTGCTCCTGGGACTGCTGGCGGCGGTGGCGGTGCTCGCGCGCAGCAAGCGGTCCGGGGAGAACACGAGCAGCAGCAACGACGACTCGTGGGAGCGCAGCGAGGAGCGCCGCAGGCGTAAGGAAGCCGTCTACGGCACGGCCTCCTATGTACTGCTCTTCTGCTGTGCCGCGGTCGCCGCGGCGCTCTCCTTCCACGGCCTCGTCGGCTTCGGCCAGCAGAACCTCGGACTCACGGACGGCTGGGAGTACCTCGTCCCGTTCGGTCTGGACGGCGCGGCCATGTTCTGCTCCGTCCTCGCCGTGCGCGAGGCCAGCCACGGTGACGCGGCGCTCGGCTCCCGGATACTCGTGTGGACCTTCGCCGGTGCCGCCGCCTGGTTCAACTGGGTGCACGCGCCCCGGGGTGTGGACCACTCGGGCGCTCCCCAGTTCTTCGCGGGCATGTCCCTGTCGGCCGCCGTGCTGTTCGACCGGGCGCTGAAGCAGACCCGCCGTGCCGCGCTGCGTGAGCAGGGCCTGGTCCCGCGTCCGCTGCCGCAGATCCGTATCGTCCGCTGGCTGCGCGCACCCCGTGAGACGTACAGCGCCTGGTCGCTGATGCTCCTGGAGAACGTCCGCACGCTGGACGAGGCGGTCGAGGAGGTCCGCGAGGACAAGCGCCAGAAGGAGCAGAACCGCCTGCGCCGGCGGAACGAGGAGCGCGTCGAGCGGGCGCACCTCAAGGCGCTCAGCCGCGGTCACCGGGGCCTGCCCGGCCGTGGTGGCGGCGGCGGTGGCCGGCAGCAGCTGGAGACGACCGTGGAGCGTGCTCCCGCGCAGGCCACCGCGGAGCCTGCCATAGCGCCGGAGCTGCCCGTACGCTCACGGCCCTCCCTTCAGCCCGTCCGCAAGAGTGGTGACCCGATCACGGTCGATCTCACCGCGGAGGACGACACCATGGCCCTGCCGCGACTCGACTCCCTGGAGCGCAAGCTCAAGGACCTGGAGCAGCAGTTCGGCTGAGACACCGGGGTGGTCCGGCCGTTGAACGGCCGGACCCCGGACAGGAATTACGGCGGCGCGGTGACTACACCGCGCCGCCGTCCAGTTCGAACCAGACCGACTTGCCCACGCCGTGGGGGCGTACCCCCCAGGCGTCCGCGAGGGACTGGACCAGGACGAGGCCTCTGCCGTGCGTACCGTCGTCGGCGATCGGTACCCGCAGTCTGGGCCTGCGTCCCACGAAGTCCCTTACCTCCACGCGGAGTCCGCGGGGTCCGACGGTGGCCGTCAGGACCGCGTCGTGGTCGGTGTGGATGAGGGCGTTGGTGACGAGTTCGCTGGTCAGCAACTCGGCTATCTCGGACTTCTCCGGCTTCCCCCAGTGCCGTAAGAGTTCCCTCAGCGCTCTGCGGGCCTCTGGCACCGCCCGTAGATCGGCCCTGGCCAGCCGCCGCCTGAGCTGCGGGGCGGCCGGGTCCCTCGTGCCGTCGGTCGCTTCTTCCTCCACTGCCTGTGCCGAGGAGGCCCCGATGGCCACGGGACCGCCCCCTCGTACCTGCCTCTTCATGACCCCCGCCTGCATGCCGATGTCGGGTTCCCCTCCTGATCGAACATGTTCACGGGAATCCATGCCCCATCGGGGACGCGGCAGTCATGTCGAATGGTCAACCACCGGCCAATCCCGAGCGGAAGCACGGCGTCGCGCCGAGGCGGTGGCCCGTGGGGCTCCTCCGCCCTGACGTCAGGGCTCTCCGGGGCCGGCCCGCGCGACGGCGATCCGCCCCGTGGACAGCCCTGCTTGCCCAGCTCAACGCCTGTTGAGGCGCACGGTTCGGCCCCGGCGCACGGCGGCGGCGCGCCCGGCGGACCCGCACCACCCGGTGCCTCCCCTCCCCGGCGACGTGTTGACCGCGGGCGCTCGGCCCATCTACCGATGCTCGACTGCGGGTATGGCCGTACTCGACGGGGAGTCGGCGCGGCGGCCCGAGTGCGGTGGTGGTGGTGCCGCTCCACTTACGGAACTCGGTGGCGGGCCCAGGAAACGGTCAGGGACGCGGCACGTTACGCAGGTTGGAGCGGGCCATCTGCACCATCCGGCCGACTCCCCCGTCCAGGACCATCTTCGACGCCGACAGGGCGAACCCGGTCACCATCTCCGCGCTGATCTTCGGCGGGATGGACAGGGCGTTGGGGTCGGTGACGACGTCGACGAGGGCCGGGCCCTTGTGCTTGAAGGCGGCCTTCAAGGCGCCGGTGAGGTCCTTGGGCTTCTCGACACGCACACCGTACGCCCCGCACGCACGCGCGACGGCCCCGAAGTCGGGGTTCTTGTTCGTCGTCCCGTACGAGGGCAGCCCGGCGACCAGCATCTCCAACTCGACCATGCTCAGGGCGGAGTTGTTGAAGAGGACGACCTTCACCGGCAGGTCGTACTGGACGAGGGTGAGGAAGTCGCCCATCAGCATGGCGAACCCACCGTCTCCGGACATCGAGACGACCTGCCGGCCCCGGTCGGTGAACTGGGCCCCGATCGCCATCGGCAGCGCGTTCGCCATCGAACCGTGCGAGAACGAACCGATGACCCTGCGGCGTCCGTTGGGCGAGATGTAGCGGGCCGCCCACACGTTGCACATCCCGGTGTCGACCGTGAACACCGCGTCCTCGTCGGCGAGTTCGTCGAGGACGGAGGCCACGTACTCGGGGTGGATCGGCACGTGCTTCTCGACCTTGCGCGTGTACGCCTTCACGACACCCTCGAGCGCGTCCGCGTGCTTCTTCAGCATCTTGTCGAGGAAACGGCGGTTCCCCTTGGGCTTCACCCGGGGCGTCAGACAGCGCAGGGTCTCCTTCACATCGCCCCACACCGCCAGATCCAGCCTGGAGCGGCGGCCCAGGCGCTCCGGCCGGACGTCGACCTGGGCGATCTTGACATCGTCCGGGAGGAAGGCGTTGTACGGGAAGTCGGTGCCGAGCAGGATCAGCAGGTCGCACTCGTGGGTGGCCTCGTAGGCGGCGCCGTAGCCGAGCAGACCGCTCATACCGACGTCGTACGGGTTGTCGTACTGGATCCACTCCTTGCCCCGCAGCGCGTGTCCGACCGGGGACTTGATCTTCTCCGCGAACTCCATGACCTCGGCATGCGCCCCCGCCGTGCCGCTGCCGCAGAAGAGCGTGATCCGGTCGGCCTCGTCGATCATCGCGACGAGCTTGTCGATCTCGGTGTCGCCGGGGCGGACCGTGGGCCGGGAGGTGACGAGGGCGGTCTCCAGCGCCTTGTCCGGGGCGGGCTCGGAGGCGATGTCGCCGGGGAGGGAGACGACGCTGACGCCCGACTGGCCCACCGCGTGCTGGATGGCGGTCTGCAGCAGCCTCGGCATCTGCTTCGGGTTGGAGATCATCTCGTTGTAGTGACTGCACTCGCGGAAGAGCTGGTCCGGATGGGTCTCCTGGAAGTAGCCGAGGCCGATCTCACTGGAGGGGATGTGCGAGGCGAGGGCGAGAACCGGGGCCATGGAGCGGTGCGCGTCGTACAGACCGTTGATGAGGTGGAGGTTGCCGGGGCCGCAGGAGCCGGCGCAGGCGGCGAGCTTGCCGGTGATCTGGGCCTCGGCGCCCGCGGCGAAGGCAGCCGTCTCCTCGTGCCGGACATGGATCCAGTCGATCGCCGCGTTGCGCCGGATCGCGTCCACCACCGGGTTGAGGCTGTCGCCGACGACGCCGTACAGGCGCTTGACGCCCGCACGGACGAGGATGTCGACGAACTGCTCGGCGACGTTCTGCTTGGCCATGCTGCACGCACCTCTTTGTGATCCATGGATCCGGCGGGTCCCTCGGTTCATCCGTCGGGTCCATGAATTCACACGGTGCGCCGTTACGCCTCCCAAACGGCCGCGACGGTCCGGTCGTCGGCGTATCCCTTGACCCGTACCTGGGTGTCGGCGAGGAACGCGGCGAGACCGGGCGGCTCGGCCGCCGACCACCGCGCCGTCAGGTGCTCGCAGAACTGCGGTTCGCCGCGCAGGGGCTCCGCGAGGCCGCCGGTGCACAGCAGCAGCGTGTCACCCGGTCGGGCGACGGAGGCGCGGAAACGGAAGGGTTCGCGGGGCGGTTCGGGGGCTGGTTCGTACGGGCTCGGGGGCGTGGTGATGCCCAGGTCCATGGTGAGCCGGTCGCCCTCGGGGGTCTCGTGCGGCAGCGATCCGAAGCCGACCACGGCCTCGCCGGTGGTCTCGGCGACCCGCGGCTCGATGTCCTGCCACTCGCCGTCCCGCAGCCGGAACAGGCCGCCGGAGCCGACCCCGAAGAAGACGCGTGTACGGCACTCGGGGTCCCCGGTGAGCAGCAGGCAGCGCAACCCGGCGGTGTACTCCTCGGGTTCGATGCCCTGTTCGGCGGCGCTCGCGCGCAGCTTGCCGAGAGTGCGGTCGGTGAGCCGGTGCAGGCCCGACTTCAGGTCGCCGCGACGGGCCGCCCTTATGTCCTCGGCCAGCCGCGCGTGACTGCGGCCCACGGCGCGCCCGATCCACCGGCACGCCTCGGCCGCCGCCCGGTGCGCGCCGGGAGTCGCCCGGGCGCCGGTCGCCATCGCCACCAGCACCAGCGCGTGCTCGCCCGTTCCGAAGCGGGCGGTGAGCAGGGAGTCCCGGCGGGGCTCGCCCCTGAAGCGCGCGGAGTCGCCACGCACGGAGGCCGCGCGCAGGGTGCTCGCCCCGTAACGCGCCCCTTCCATGACCGTGTCGGCGACCAGGTCGTCGAGGTCGTCCGGATCGGCGGGCGGGAGGGCGGTGGGCTCGGCGTCGTAGGTGGGCGGGCCCGAGCCGACGTAGTCGACGGGCGGCGGCTGCTGGGGGACGGTGAGGACCGGCTCGGGGAGGGCGTCCACGGGGGCGGCCGCGCCGGGCGGGGCGGGATCCGGCGGCGCGGTGGGGCGCGGCGGCACCGCCGCGCCCGGCGATTCCTCGGACGTACGGCCACGCAGCGACTCGGCGTGGAACCCGGGCGGCGTCGGTCCCGGCGGAAAGGCCGCGGGGGTGGGCGGTTCGGTGGGCGGACGTTCCCAGGAAGCCGAGGGCTCTTCGTCACCCCCCGAGGAGCGCGGATCCACACCACTCCGAGAGAATCCGGTGGCCCCACTGCTCCACCAAGGGCCGGGCTCCGCATCGGCCGGCGAGGGACCGGGATCGTCCCCGCTCCCTGAAGGGCCCAGGTATCCGCTGCTCCACGAAAGGTCCGGGTCCCCGTCACCCCGGGAGAAGCCGGATCCCTCCCCGCCCCCCGGGAGGCCAAGGTCCCCGCCGCCCCGGGAAGAACCCGAGTCCCCGCCACTTCGCGAGGAGCCGCGCCCCTCGCCGCCCCACAGGGGACCGGGATCCTCCCCGCTCCCCGAGCGGCCGTTGTTCTCCCCGCTCCCCGAGCGGCCGTCGTTCTCCCCGCTCCCCGAAGGGACGGCGTCCTCGGTCTCCGAGGGGCCCGGGGCGGCGTCCGCGCTCGTCGAGGGGGGCAGGTTCTCGGCGTGCCGTGCCGGGTCGAGGAAGCGGTCCGGTGGGTCGGACCGGGGCTCGTGGTCCCAGCGGGCGAGGCGCCGGCCCGGTGCCTCGCCACGCGGGGTGGCGCCGCCGCCCCGTTGCTCAGGGACGACGGGAGACCCGTCCGGCTCGGGTGGCGCGGTGCCCGATCCCACCGTCCCCGCGGCCGACGCGAAGCGGTCGTCGAGGGAATCGGCCGCGGGCGTGGGCCCCGTGTCCCCGGTGGCGTCGTACAGCTGCCTCCACCAGTCGTCCTCGTGACCGGTAGGCCTCTCCCCCTGCTGGCTCATGCCCCTGATTGTCCACCGAGAGAGCCGGATGAAAACGGGGCATCCGGAAAAACCGGCCACGGGACTGGTAGTCGAACGGCATGTCGGGTGACGTATCGAACGGCCTTATGAGTGGTGAGGGTTGACGAAGGGTCGGACGTCGCGTCGAACCGGACGTCGCGTCGAAGCCGCCGGACGATTCCACCCCCCACGGGAGAACCGCCCGGCGGCGCCCTGAGTGTGACCTGCTTCCCTGAGGTTCCCCTGTGACGCGCGTTGCCGCGCTCCCCAAGGCGCCACTCCCAAGATCACTCCGCCCGCGTCCACGCCGGCCGGTCCGGCCCAAGTCGGGCATTACGGGCGACTGTTGCTGCCGCGGTGCCGTGAGCTTGGCAGAGTTACGTGTGCTGCGGCGATGATGTGCCGAGGCGGGTTTGCGCCGTGGCCGATTTCCGCCAGGTCACGGCCGGAACGGGATTCGGGGAGGGCATCGCCGCATGCTGGGAGCGATAGGTCTGGACGAGACGCACGAGTCGGCGTACCGGGCGCTGGTGTCCGTGGGCGCCGCCGACGTGCCCGACCTCGCGCGGCGGCTCACGCTCGGCGAGCACGACACCGAGCGCGCCCTGCGCCGACTGGAGCGGCACGGTCTCGCGGCCCAGTCCTCGGGCCGCCCAGGACGCTGGGTCGCGGCGCCGCCCGGCGTCGCCCTCGGCGCACTGCTCACCCAGCAGCGGCACGAGCTGGAGAAGGCGGAACTGGCGGCCGCCCTGCTCGCCGAGGAGTACCGCGCCCAGGCCACCGAACCCGCCGTGCACGACCTGGTGGAGGTGGTGATCGGAGCGGCGGCGGTCACCCAGCGGTTCCTCCAGCTCCAGCTCGGCGCGGCCACAGAGGTGTGCGCGCTGGTCACCGGGACCCCGATGGTGGTCTCCGGGATGGACAACGACGCGGAGGAACAGGCCGCGGGACGGGGCGTCGGCTACCGCGTGGTGCTCGAACGCGCCGTACTCGACCAGCCCACCGGCCTCACCGAACTGTCCGCCGCCCTCAGCCGCGACGAGCAGGTACGGGTCGTGGACAAGGTGCCGACCAAGCTGGTGATCGCCGACCGGACGCTCGCGATGGTGCCGCTCACCTCGCACACCGCGGAGCCCGCCGCCCTCGTCGTGCACGCCAGCGGGCTCCTGGAGCTGCTGTCGGGCCTGTTCGAGTCGGTGTGGCGGGACGCGCTGCCGCTGCGGCTCGGCAGCCGGGGCGTCATGGAGCAGGAGCCGGACGGCCCCGACGTCACCGACCTGGAGATCCTCTCCCTGCTGCTGGCGGGGCTGACCGACGCGAGCGTGGCCAAACAGCTCGACCTGGGCCTCAGGACCGTACAGCGCCGGGTGAAGCGGCTGATGGAGCTGGCGGGCGTCACGACCCGGCTCCAGCTGGGCTGGCACGCCTACGAGAAGGGCTGGGTGGCCCGCGACTGACCTGCGCTCTCGCGCCCGCTCAGTCACCCTGGACAGATGGGAGTGTGGGAACTCCTGCTGGTCGGCGTGGTGATCGTGCTCGGCCTGTGCGGAGTGCTGGTGCCCGGTGTGCCGGGGTCGTGGCTGGTCTGGGCCGCGGTCCTGTGGTGGGCCCTGACCGACCCCCGGGCCCTCACCTGGGGCGTACTGGTGGGCGCGACCGTGGTCCTGGTGCTGGCCCAGGCGATCCGCTGGGGGCTGCCACCCCGACGGCTCCGGGAGGCCGGCGCCACTCCCCGGATGGCCGTGTACGCCGGGGTCGGGGCACTGCTGGGTTTCCTTCTGCTGCCGGTGGTCGGCGCGGTCCCGGGCTTCCTCGGCGGGATCTATCTCTACGAACGGCCGCGGCTGGGCGGCCACGGCCCGGCGAAGGCGGCGGTGGGGACGGTCATGCGGTCGGGCGGCTGGAACGTCCTGACGGAGCTGTTCGCCTGCCTGCTGGTCACGGCCGCATGGCTGGCCACGGTGATCTGGGGCTGACAGCGCTGCCAACTGCGCCAACCGAGCCAACACATCGGATCTCTCCCTTCATATTGACGGGCTGCAGTCACTTCTCTACGTTGCATCGCGGGATAGCTCCGATGAATCGATGAATCGCCCGAAGTGCAGTCGCTAGAGCCGCCTGGAGGCACCCGCATGCCCAGCCCGTCCAGACGTACCGTTCTCGCCACCGGATCCGCCCTCGGCGGCACCCTGCTCGCCGGAGGCCTGCCCGCCCCGGCCCGGGCGGCCGATCACGCGGACACCTCCGACCCCTGGCGCACCGTCCTCGACGACGCCGATCTGGTCTGGCAGCGGATGCCGAAGACCTGGTACGAGGGCCCGTACCTCGGCAACGGCTTCCTCGGCTCCGGGATCTACGCCGAACCGGGCGCGGAGACCGGTTCCTTCTCAGCCGTGCGCTTCAACGTCCAGCACTCGCAGGTGCAGGACCACCGCCCCGAGTTCGGCTCCCTCTTCGGCCTCGCCCGTCTGCCCATCGGCTGGTTCACGCTGGAGCCGGTCGGCGCGATCAGGGGTCTGGACTGGCGGCTCGGCCTGCGCGACGCCGAGCTGACCGGCACGCTCACCACGGACAAGGGCACGCTCACGCTCCGCGCCCTGGTGCACAGCTCCCGCTCGGTCCTCGCCGTCGAGGTGACCCCCAGCGAGGGCGAGCGCGACTTCCGCTGGGTCTTCCACCCGGCGGACGCGATCAGCCCGCGCGCCGACTTCAAGCCCCTCCCGGACGGCTACCAGGGCAACCCGCCCGCCGAGGTCGCCACGCACGACGGCGTCTCCACCGCCGTACAGCCCCTGCTGTCGGGTGGACAGCATGTGACGGCGTGGCGGGAGCGGACGCGGGGCAGAACACGATGCCTGTACGTGCATGTCGCGCACTCGTATCCCCGGTCCACGGCGCTGGGCCGGGCGCTCGCCACCGTGCGCGGGGCGTCGGCGCTGCCGTACGACCTGCTGGCCGGAACCCATCGTGCCTGGTGGCACGCCTACTACCGCAAGAGCTTCCTCTCCCTCCCCGACGCGCGCATCCAGCGCTTCTACTGGATCCAGCTCTACAAGGCGGCGTCGGCGGCCCGGCGGGACGCGCCCGTGATGGCGACCAGCGGCCCCTGGCTGGAGTCCACGCCCTGGCCCAACACCTGGTGGAACCTCAACGTCCAACTGGAGTACTGGCTGATCCACGGCTCGAACCATCTCGAACTCGACGCCGTGACCAGGGCGTTGAGCGAGTTCCGGGGCAATCTGTCGAAGGAGGTGTCGGACCGGTACCGCGCCGACTCCCTCGGCATCCCGCGCACCACCGACCCGCAGCTCGTCAACGGCGCTGCGGGCACCCTCACCGGCTACGGCGTCGGCATCCCCGGCCAGGACCCGCCCACTCCCGAGGTCGGCAACCTCACCTGGGCCCTGCACAACGTCTGGCTCAGCTACCGCCACACCATGGACGAGTCGATCCTGCGGGACGTCCTCTTCCCCCTGCTGCGCAAGGCGGTCAACTACTACCTGCACTTCCTGGAGCCGGGCGCGGACGGGAAGTTACACCTGCCCGCCACCTTCTCCCCCGAGTACGGCGGCAACTCGCGCGACTGCAACTACGACCTGATGCTGCTGACCTGGGGCTGCCGAACCCTGCTGGAGTCGGCCGAACTCCTCGGCGTCGACGACGCGTTGGCGCCGCGCTGGCGCGAGGTGCTGGCCAAGCGGGTGCCGTACCCGACCGACGCCAACGGCTTCATGATCGGCGCTGACATCCCCTTCGCGAAGTCCCACCGGCACTACTCGCATCTGCTCGCGGTGTACCCGCTGTACGAGCTGACCGGCCGCACCCCCGACGAACTGGCCCTGATCGAGAAGTCGTTGGCGCACTGGGTGGGTTTCGAGGGCGCTCTCCAGGGCTACACCTTCACGGGCGCCGCCTCGATGTCCGCGCTGCTCGGCAAGGGCGAGGACGCTCTCAAGTACCTCGGCCAGCTCATGACCCGCTTCATCCAGCCCAACACCATGTACAAGGAGTCGGGCCCGGTCATCGAGACCCCGCTGTCGGCCGCCCAGTCCCTGCACGACATGGTCTGCCAGTCCTGGGGCGGCGTCGTCCGGGTCTTCCCCGCCCTGCCCGCCGAGTGGGCGGACCTGACGGTCCACGACTTCCGCACCCAGGGCGCGTTTCTGCTCAGCGCGGTACGCAAGGGCGGCGCGACCCGCTGGGTCCGGCTGGTCAGCGAGGCGGGCGCGCCCTGCGTCGTACGGCACGGCGTCGCGGGCGCGATCGACGTGCGGGACGGGCGGGGACGGCCGCTGCGGTACGAGACGGTGGGTGACGGGACGATCCACGTCGCCCTGCGCCGCGGCGAGTCGGTGCTGATCACCGCGAAGGGCGACCACCCGGACCTGACCGTCACGCCGGTACGGCCGAACGCGGACGCTCCCCGGTGGGGGCTGCCCGCTTAGAGAAAGAGCGTGTCAAGGTCGATGTCGTCGGCCAGCGCCTGCATCCCCGTGTCGTTGAAGTGGAGGTGGTCGCCGGGGTCGTAGGCGGGCAGGATGCGGTGCGGGTCGGCCGGGTCACGGACGACGGCGTCGAAGTCCGCGACCGCGTCGAAGAGTTCGGCGTTGCGGATGAAGGCGTTGACCGTCAGCCGGACCGCCTCACGGGACTCCGTGTAGGCGCTGTATCCGCCGTACGGGGTGATCGTGGCACCGACGACCCGGATCCCGCGGGCGTGGGCGCGCTCCACGATCCGGCGGTACGCGTCCTCGATGGCGAGGGGATCCGTCTGCTCGGGCGTGCCCTTGATGTCGTTGATGCCCTCCAGCACGATCACCGCGCGCACCCCGGCGCGGGAGAGCGCGTCGGCGTCGAGGCGGGTCAGGGCGCTCGGGCCGCCGTTCTCCAGCAGGAGGCGGTTTCCGGAGATCCCCGCGTTGAGGACACCGAGGCGGCGGTGCTCGGGGAGCATGCGCAGACGGGCGGCGAGCAGGTCGGGCCAGCGGTGGTTGGCGCTGGACGTCGAGCCGGTGCCGTCGGTGAGGGAGTCCCCGAGCGCGACCACGCTGCCCGCGGCGGGAGCGCCGAGTACGTCGACCCCGGTCACGTAGTACCAGTTGTCGAGGGTGACGGTGTACGCGGTGCCGGGCTCGTCGGCGGTCCGGTCCCCTTCGCGGGCCAGGAAGTTGGCCTGGAATGCGGAGCGGTGGTAGGTCGCCGGGCCGGAGTCGGCGGGGGTGTGGACCGAGATCAGGAGGTTGGCGTCGGCCGGGATCGGCAGGTCGACCGGGTCGCTGACCATGTCCTGCCCCACGGGAACCGTCACGGACCGGCGGCCGGCGAACGTGGCGACGCGCAGCGACCCCGGGGCGGCGTTCGGGCTCATGGGCCTGCCCCACTCCTGCAACGCGACGGTGACGGCGTCGAGTTGGAGCGGCGCGGCGCCGAGCCGGTTGGAGACGCGGACGCGGGCGGCGCTGCCGCCGACGCTGGTGTGCACGACGTTGCGGATCGAGGCGCCGGGCAGGGCGGGGGCGGTTCCGGAGGGGGCGGTCTCCCAGGTGCCCGTCCAGCGGGCGTGGTCGTCGTCGTGGCCGCGGCCGGTGAGCTGGGTGGACCCCGCATCGGCGCTCGCGGCCGGCGGGACGAGCGCCAGAACGGTCACCAGGGCGGTGAAGAGATGGCGAGCCTTGATCACGCGGGTCATGCGGTATCGCTTCCCTCCCCCCGGGCCGGTCAACGAAAGGTCACACCGTTGGCCGTGCCCACTCACCCGCACCACTGATTCGTAGGACCTATCGTTCGATCGTCCCGAACAGAGCGACGTCCGAACCGCTTTGGGGCGGGAGACCTAGGACCAGGACCCGATGCGGTCCGCGGACGGGCGTGTTTGGCTGCTTCCATGACCGAATTCAGCGAGGCGGAACGCGCCTACCTCACCACGCAGCGGCTGGGTCGGCTGGCCACCGTCGACGCCCACGGGCAGCCGCAGGCGAACCCCGTCGGCTTCTTCCCGCAGGACGACGGGACGATCCTGATCGGCGGTTACGCGATGGGCACCACGAAGAAGTGGCGCAACCTGCGCAAGAACCCGAAGGTGGCGCTCGTCGTCGACGACATCGTCAGCCACCAGCCGTGGAAGGTGCGCGGCATCGACATCCGGGGAGAGGCCGAACTCCTCACCGGCCCCCACGACTTGGGACCGCACTTCAGCGAGGAGCTGATCCGTATCCATCCCCGGCGCATCCACAGCTGGGGCCTGGAGGACTGACCGGAGCCCCGACGGCGCTTGGTAGGGTCACCGACCATGACCGCCACGGAACCCACCGTCCTGGCCACGTCGGGTGGTCACCGCGTCGGCAGCCGCACCTGGCTGACCTTCGACGCGCTCGTCCACCACGCCGTCGAACTGTCGGGCGTGCACGGGCGCCGGCCCCGGGTCATGTACGTCGGTACCGCGATCGGCGACGCCGAGCACTTCGCCGCCCGGATGAGCGAGGCGGCTCGCGTGGCGGGCTTCGACCTGACGCCGCTGCGCCTCTTCCCCATGCCCAACTTCGATGACATCGAGGCGGCGGTGCTGGAGCAGGACGTGGTGTGGGTGATGGGCGGTTCGGTGGCGAACCTGCTCGCCGTATGGCGCGTGCACGGACTGGACGCGATCCTCCGTCGCGCGTGGCAGGCCGGAGTCGTCCTGAGCGGGGTGAGCGCCGGTTCGATCTGCTGGTTCCAGGGCGGCACCACCGACTCCTTCGGCCCCGAACTGCGCCCGCTCACCAACGGTCTCGGCTTCCTGCCGTACGGCAACGGCGTCCACTACGACACCGACCCCGGCCGCCGCCCCCTGATCCACCGGCTCGTCGCCGAGGGCACGCTGCCGCTCAGCCACTGCACCGACGACGGCGTGGGCCTCGTCTACCGCGGCACCGAACTCGTCGAGACCGTCAGCGAGACACCGGGCAAGGGGGCGTACGTCGTCCGGCGGGAGGGGGACCGGGCGGTCGAGGAGCGCATGGAACCGCGCCTGCTCCCGGCACCGCGACACTGACGCTCCCGACGGCCACCGGGGGGGGCTTCACTCCAACTCCCCGGCCGCCCTGAGGTGTTGAACGGCGTACGAGCGCCACGGGCGCCACGCGTCCGGCACATCCACCCCCGGCGGCACCACGTCGGGGTCGCCGAGCGCGCGCGTACGGATCTCGGCGGCGGTAGGGCCGTCCAGCCCCGGCAACGCCAGCAGCGCCTCCTGCGCCTCGTCGCGCTCCGCGCCCGCGTCCAGCCGCAGGGTGCCATCGGCGAGGGCGGCGGTGAGCGCGCCGAGTGGGCCGTCCGGCTCGGCCTCCGCGAGGACGGCCGGCTCCGGGAACACATGGGTGAGCGTGCCGCTCGGGGCGTCCAGCGCCTTCCCGTACCGCCGCACCAGCCGCTCGGCCTCCGCCCGCCCCACCAGTGCGCGCACGGCCAGCTCGTCCGGATCGGCGGCGCCCGGCGAGCGCAGGCCGGGGCGCGCGGCGACCAGCGGGGCCAGCCGGGGATCGGCGCCCAGCCGCTCGTCGACGGCGTACGGATCGGCGTCGAGGTCGAACAGCCGGCGCAGGCGCTGGACGGCGGTGGTGAGGTCGCGCAGGTCGGTGAGGTGGAGCCGGGCGTCGAGCCAGCCGCGCGAGCGCTCGTCCACCGCGACGATTCCGGTGCCGTACGGGAGGCGCAGGGTGCGGCGGTACGTACGACGGCCGGGGGTGCCGTCGATGTCCTCGACCCCCGGGACCGCCTCGTGGGCGAGCAGGTCGAAGACGGCGGCGGACTGGTACGGGCCCCGGTGGGCGAGGCGCAGCGGGATCCCGCCGGTGGGGGTGACGGGGCGCCGGGCTCCGGTCCCGCCCCTCGGCGTGGCGGCCGCGCGCAGATCGCTCGGCGTCGAGGCGTACACCGCGCGGATCGTGTCGTTGAACTGCCGGACGCTGGCGAACCCGGCCGCGAACGCGATCTCCGTGATCGGCAGGCCGGTGGTCTGGAGCAGGACGCGGGCGGTGTGGGCGCGCTGGGCGCGGGCGAGGGCGACGGGGCCCGCGCCGACCTCCGCGGTGAGCTGCCGCTGCACCTGGCGGGCGCTGTATCCGAGCCGGACGGCGAGCCCTCCGACCCCCTCCCGGTCGACCACGCCATCCCCGATGAGCCGCATGGCGCGCCCTACGACGTCGGCCCGCACGTTCCACTCCACGGAGCCGGGTACGGCGTCCGGGCGGCATCTGCGGCAGGCCCGGAAGCCCGAGCTCTGCGCCGCGGCGGCCGTCATGTAGTACCGCACGTTCTGCCGCTTCGGCGTCACCGCCGGGCAGCTGGGCCGGCAGTAGATCCCGGTCGTCTCCACCGCGAAGAAGAACTCCCCGTCAAACCGGGCGTCCCTGCTCCGCACCGCCTCGTACCTGGTCTCCGCGTCCATCACACCTACCAGTCTGCGCCGCCCCCACTCCATCGACTGGCGGCTTTCAGACACAGCGCTCAACCCAGAACCTGATCCCGCGACCAAGCGACCCGGCCGGCCGGGGAATGCGGGGCGAAGCCCCCGCCTCAGCGGCGCGGGAAACTGCGCGCCCAGCCCCCACCGGCCGGCGGCCGAAGACCCCACCCAGGGGGGCCTGGGGCGCAGCCCCGGGCCCCCGTTCCGCGCAGGCTCAGTGCCAACGACCCCGTTTGGCGTCCATCGCCGCCCTCCCCTCCGCCCCCTTCCGCTTCCAGTCCCGTCGAATCTCCGCCCGCACCCGCGCATCCGTCTTCGCGACGATCCGCTGGTTCTCCCGCAGCAGCTTGCGATAGCTGGCGAGGCGGCGTTCGGGAAGGACACCGGAGTCGACGGCGGCGAGCACCGCGCAGCCGGGCTCCGCTTCGTGCGCGCAGTCGTGGAAGCGACAGTCGGCGGCCAGCTCCTCGATCTCGGAGAAGACCTGCCCGACGCCGGTCTCGGCGTCCCAGAGGCCGACCCCGCGCAGTCCGGGCGTGTCGATGAGGACACCCCCGCCGGGGAGGGCGAGAAGGTTGCGGGTCGTCGTGGTGTGGCGGCCCTTGCCGTCCACGTCACGCGCGGCCCGTACGTCCATCACGTCCTCGCCGATCAGTGCGTTGGCGAGGGTCGACTTGCCCGCGCCGGACTGTCCGAGGAGGACGGACGTGCCGCCCGACAGCACCGCCGCGAGTACGTCCAGGCCCTCCCCGGCGCTGGAGCTGACCGGCAGCACCGGGACCCCGGGCGCCGTCTTCTCGACGTCCTGGACAAGGTGTCCGAGCGTCGCCGCGTCGGGCACGAGGTCGGCCTTGGTGAGGACGACCAGGGGTTGCGCACCGGACTCCCAGGCCAGCGCGAGGAATCGTTCGACGCGGCCGAGGTCGAGTTCCAGGGCGAGGGACACCGCGACGACGGCGTAGTCGACGTTGGCCGCGAGGATCTGCCCCTCGGAGCGCTTGGAGGAGGTGGAGCGTACGAAGGCGGTACGGCGCGGCAGATACGTGCGCACGTAGCGCGGGTTGCCCGCGGGTTCGACGGCGACCCAGTCCCCGGTGCACACGACCCGCATCGGATCGTTCGGCGTCACGAACGCGGTGTCCGCGCGCAGCACCCCGTCGGTGGTGACCACGTCGCACTGACCGCGGTCGACCCGGATCACCCGCCCGGCCAGCAGCCCTTCGGTGGCGTACGGGGCGAACTCGTCCGCCCAGACGTCGTCCCAGCCGTAGGGAACGAGCGCGGCGAACGGTGAAGAGGGGAAAGCGAGAAAAGCGGAAGTCAAGGGAGACCCTTCACAAGGGCGGCCCCGGCACGCGCGCTCCGGCGCGGAGAGAAGAGGAAGGTCAGCCGGTGGCCACGGAGGTGGACTTGATGAACTTCTGGATGCGGGCAGCGCCCATCTCGAAGACAGCCATCGGTCACACCTCCCAAGCCAGAAACCAAGCCACCAGCGGCAACCCCAGGTCGCCGCTCGAACAGTACCGACTGTAGAGATACACGGACCGCGGCGCCATCGAATTACCGCGCACCCGACGGCGATCCCGGGCCGGGCTGCCCGGTGGTCCGTGGAAGTGCCTGTTCGGCCCAGATCACCTTGCCCTGAGGGGTGTACCGGGTACCCCAGCGCTCGGCCATCTGCGACACCAGGAACAGGCCCCGGCCTCCCTCGTCCATGGTCGCCGCGTACCGCAGATGCGGCGAGGTGCTGCTGCTGTCGGCCACCTCGCAGATGAGCGTACGGTCGTGGATCAGCCGTACGTGGATCGGCTCGGAGCCGTAGCGGATGGCGTTGGTGATGAGCTCGCTCAGGATGAGTTCCATGCTGAAGCCGAGCTCGGACAGGCCCCACTCGTCGAGCTTCTGGGACACGGTCTCGCGCATCCCGGCGACGGCCGCCGGGTCGAGCGGCACGTCCCAGTCGGCGATCCGGTCGGACGGCAGCCCCCGGGTGCGGGCGATGAGCAGGGCGACGTCGTCCTTGGGGCGCCCGGGCAGCAGTTCGTCCAGCACGGCCTGGCAGCTCTCCTCGGGCGACCGGTCGGGGTGCCCCGCCAGCGCGTCGCGCAGCAGTTCCATGCCCACGTCCAGGTCGCGTCTGCGGTCCTCGATGAGGCCGTCCGTGTACAGGACGAGCTGGGCGCCCTCCTCGATGTCCAGTTCGGCGGTCTGGAACGGCAGGCCGCCCAGGCCGAGCGGAGGTCCGGTCGGTACGTCCACGAAGCTGACGGTTCCGTCGGGGTGGACGAGCGCGGGCTCCAGGTGGCCCGCCCGTGCCATGACGCAGCGACGCGTCACGGGGTCGTAGATCGCGTACAGGCAGGTGGCGCCCACGACGCCCGCGGCACTGTCCGTGCCCTGCTCGTCCTGGTCGATGCGGCCGACCAGGTCGTCGAGATGGCTCAGCAGCTCGTCGGGGGGCAGATCGAGGGTGGAGAAGTTGTGCACCGCGGTCCGCAGCCGCCCCATCGTGGCGGCCGCGTGCAGACCGTGGCCGACCACGTCGCCGACGGCCAGCGCCACCCGGCTCCCCGGCAGGGGAATCACGTCGAACCAGTCCCCGCTCACGCCCGACTGGGCGGGCAGGTAGCGGTAGCCGACGTCGAGGGCGCTCTGCTCGGGCAGGGCCCGCGGCAGCAGGCTGCGCTGGAGGGTGACCGCCACCGCGTGCTCGCGGGTGTAGCGGCGGGCGTTGTCGATGCTGACAGCGGCGCGGGCCACCAGTTCCTCCGCCAGCGACAGTTCCTCCTCGTCGAAGGGCTCGTGCTGCTTGGCGCGCCAGAAGTTGGCCACGCCCAGCACGACACCGCCGGCCTGGATCGGGGCGGCGATGAGGGAGTGGATGCCGTAGTCGACGATCTCCTTGGTGCGCTCCGGGTCCTGCGCGTGCCAGCCCACGGCGGTCGACAGGTCGGTCACCAGTTCGGAGCGGCCGCTGCCGTAGCCGCGCGCCTGGGGCGTGGAGGGCACGAAGTCGATCAGCCGGCCCCTTTCGTAGAGCGGATGGTCGTTCCGCAGGCCGCACACGGCGATGCGTCGCAGGTCCGTCGCCGTGGGGGCCGGCTCCTCGCCGTGCAGCACGGCGTCGGCCAGGTCGACGGTGACGAAGTCGGCGAAGCGGGGAACGGCGACCCGCGCCAGCTCGTCGGCGGTGCGCCGTACGTCCAGGGTGGTGCCGACGCCGAGTCCGGCGTCGTACAGCAGCTTGAGCCGTTCCCGTGCGACCTCCGCCCTGCCGGTGACCGCCTGGAGCTCGGTCGAGTCGCGCAGCGTCACGACCGTTCCCTCGATGCCTCCGTCGCGCCCCGTGGGCCGCTGGTTGACCGCCAGCAGCCGCTCCCCTGCGAAGTGCACCTCGTCGGTGGCCTCGCGCCCGGAGACGAGCAGCTCCACCGTCCCGGGGTCGAGGTTCGACAGCTCCGACACGAGTCGTCCCTCGGCGTCGGGGGGCAGCTCCAGCAGCCGTCTGGCCTCGTCGTTCGCCAGCAGCAGCCGCCCGTCGCCGGCGACGATGAGCACTCCTTCGCGTACGGAGTGCAGCACCGTGTCGTGATGGTCGTACATGCGGGTCATCTCTTCCGGGGCCAGGCTGTGGGTCTGTCGGCGCAGCCGCCTGCCCACCAGTGCCGTCACCCCGGTGGACACCACGAGTGCCCCGGCCCCGGCGCCCAGGATGATCGGTAGTTGACGGTCCACCTGGTTGGTCACGTTCTTGACCTTCAGACCGGCCGACACCAGGCCCACCACCTTGTCCCCGGTGTCCTTGACGGGGACGGTGGCCTGCACCTCCTGGCCGAGCGGCCCGTGCACGCTCTCCGTGTAGACCTGCCCCGCCAGCGACGGCCCGATGGTGCCCACGAACCGCTTGCCGATCAGGCCCGGTATGGGGTGGGTGTAGCGGATGCCCTTGGTGTTCATGACCACGATGAAGTCGACCCCGGCGGCCCTGCGGGCCGCCTCGGTGAGTGGCTGGAGGATCTTGCTCGGGTCGGGGCTCTTCAGTGCCGCCACGATCCCGGGAGCGTGCGCGAAGGTCTCCGCCGTGGCTATGGAGCGGCGCTTGGCCTCGGCGGTGGTGTCCCGCTCCGACTGGAGGGCAAGGGCGAACACACCGCAGGCCACGAGCAGCACGACCAGGGCCACCTGAAGAACGAACACCTGCCCGGCTACGCTTCGCGGGCTTCTGCTGACCAGTGGCCTGAGTGAGAAGCGTCGAAAACCGGCGAAACGATTCGCCATGTGACCTTTCTAGCACTGGTGATCCCGAGCGGCCATGGCCCACCCGTGACCCATGATCGCCCGGGGACGCGCCCACCCGCCGAGGGCGGCGGCACGAGCGCGAGCGGTGGCATCTCTCCGCTGTACCGTCTCCGGAGACGATCACCGGGAGGGGCGGGATGACGAATGATCTCCGGTTCGGTTGGGAACTGAGCGGCACCGGCTGGGCGACTTGCCGCATCGCGGACAGCTCTTCGGAGTGGCAGAGCCTCGTCAGCTACTGCACCGATGCCCTGGCCGACCTGCTCCATGGTGTCGCGGGCCTCTACGGCACCTTCGCCGTCCAGCGCTTCTCCTTCGACCTCGAACCGGCCGAAGTCAGGTGGGTCCTGAGAAGCAGGGGCTCGGACGTCGATATCGCGATCTATCGGTTTCCCGACATGTCCACGAGCTTGGACGTGCCCGACCGAGAAGGCACACCCTCCTGGACCTCCACGCAGACCCGCGGCCTCCTCGGGCACGTCGTCATGGAGGCCGCTCAGTCGGTGCTTCGGCTCCACGGTGAGGACGGCTATCTGACGAAGTGGCTTCAGCACCCGTTCCCCGTCGCCGCCCTGCAGGACCTCCGTCGACTGCACCTCCAGCACGACGGGTGTGAACGCGAGCACGATGTGGCGTTTCCCTAGCCTGGACACGCATGGACACACCTGGACACACTCGAACATACATGGGTTTACAGGACGATCAGGACGATGGTGATGAGCACGGCGATCACGGCGAAGCCGACTCCCATCACGCAGCCCGGGTTGTTCGTCAGGTCGGAGAGCCGGGACAGGAGGGTGGGGGGTCTCGGCGGGGTGGAGGAGGGCTCCGGGGCCGTCGCGGGGGCCGGGACGGTGTAGGGCGGCTGGGAGGCGGACAGCGGCTGCGGAGCGGAGAGCGTCTGCGGGGTGGAGGGGGCTCGCTCGCCCCGGCTGAGCACGTCGCGCAGGATCTGCTGCCACAGGACCGGCGGCAGGTCGGGGACCTGGCCGTTCGCCGGGGCGATGATGCTCTGGCGGAGCCAGTTGCCCCCGGTGGGGTGGCTGTCGCGGGTCATGCGGTGGAGCAGCTCACGCAGATCGCGCAGATAGCGCTCTTCCCGGGCCAGCGGGGCGACGGCCCAGGTGAAGAGGTCGGCAGCCCGGGTGACCATGGCCGTCCTGGAAACGGGTTCCGGGCCCTGTCCGTACGGCGTGAAGTACAGGCCGTTGTGGAGCACCTCCGCACACAGGTCGTGCCGCATCTCCGGTCGGCGCTCCTGGAGCCGGTGCTCGTTGCCCAGCTCGTCGAGCAGGAGTTCCACGGACTCCGGTGGCAGATCGGCGGAGCGCAGCTCGCCCAGGAGCAACTCGTCGGGCAGGGTGCGCAGACGCGCCGCCAGGAGGCTACGTTGCATGTGGTTCTGGCGCCGATGGTCACGGAGGTCCTCGTGGAGCCCGTACGCCTCCTGGGCGGGAGTCCGGACCGGCGCCTGGACCGGCGTCCGCAGCGGGCGCGGAGGGGCCATGGGGAGAGGATCCTCGGGTGCCGGGGCCGCGTAGGTGTCCGGATACGGGTCGGCGTACGAGTCCGGATGCGGGTCCGAGTACACGTCCGGGTGTGGGTCGAGGTGCGCGTCGAGGTACGCGTACGGCTTCGGGAGCAGCGGCGGGGGCGGGGTCTCGGCCCGTTCCCGGCCCTCGTCCCACACGTCCCCCTCGTCCCCCTCCCCGACCGGACCTGGTTCCGCGGAGCGGGGCGCGGGTGCCGGCGTGTCGGTGCGCGTGCCGGTCCGGCGGTCGGTGCTGAGGATCTCGCGCAGCAGGACGCGCCGCCGCGCCCACTCCAGCCCCGCTCCGCCGGCGAGCTCATCGACCAGCTGGGGCACCCCGGCGGCGGCGTCGGGATGCGCGAGGAGGTGATCCAGGAGGTGGTCCACCAGTCGGGCGGCCGCCTGGTGCTCGAAGTGGGGGGTGACCCGACGGCCCGTGACCCGGGCCAGCGGACCGGCCCCGCCCGCGTCCGGCTCCCAGTGCGGGACACACGTGAGACGCAGCTGATGGGTGTCCACCGTGTCGTGGGTGGCGAACGTCCACTCCTGCCCCAGCCAGCGCCCGAAGAGCAGGAACAGCCCCAGATACACCACCGGCACGGTGTCCTGGTCCGGCCAGCCGGGCTGCCCCTTCTCCTCCGCGAGCAACGACACCCGCTGCGCCGGATCGCGCAGCCACTCCGCGGCGACCAGGATCAGCGCGTGCTTGACCGCCGGCAGCAGCTCCAGCATGGCCGGGAGCCGCTTGCGCGCCACCGCGTCGAGCTTGGCGCACTCGATCACGCGCAGGCCTCCGGAGGCCTTCTCGGCGGACTCCCGGTTGCCCCAGCCGCCGTAGGAGAGGCCGAGGCACTGGCGGGTCTTCAGGGTCCCGGGGTCACCGATCAGAACGTGGCTGATCGTGCTGGGCCGGCCACCGCGGTCGGTGGTGGGCCAGCGCTGGACGAGCATGACGTCGCCGTCGTGGGACAGGGTGCGTACGACGCTCTGCCGTGCGGCGGCCGTACCGGACACCCACAGCAGCGGGCCCAGCTCCCGGCCCAGTTCCTCGGCGCGTTCGGCCGGGCACGAGTGGGCGACGGCCTTCATGCCGGTGCCCTGACGGCCCTGGTTGCCGTCCCACCGGAAGACGACCTGGTGCACCGAGCCCCCGGCGCCGCCACCGCCCGGCCCGTGCGCGCCGGCCTGCTCCCCGTGGGCGGCCGGACCCCTCCGCTCCCGGAAGTCGCTCACTCGATCCTGGAAGTCGCTCGCTCGATCTTGGAAGTCGCTCGCTCGATCTTGGAAGTCGCTCACTTCGCCTCACCTCGCGCGGATCCCGCGGCTCCCGCCGCTCCCCCGGTTCGTCCGGCCCTCGCCGACGGCACCGCCTCGAACGCGGGCGCCTCTCCCACGGCGAACGCCTCGGCGCCGCCCGGCACTTCGACCATCCCATGCAGCGCCAGCAGCGCCAGCAGCGGCTCCAGCACCCGCCGGGGCCCCGCCCCCGCCGGATAGCGGCCCTGGTCCTCCTGGCCGCCGGTGGCCGACGCGACATGCAGGGTGCACCGGCGGATCGCGTCGAAGGGGCGCAGCCAGGCCGGGCCGGCGTGCTGCCGCAGCAGCCCGTACACGTCCCGGCTCTCCTCACGCGTCCGTTCGGGGTCGAGTGAGGTGGCCGGTGCCCGGCCCAGCCACCGGTCGACGGGCGGCTGGAACCGCAGGAGGTCCGCCTTGCCGAGCACCATCGCGGCGGCCACGTCCAGATACGGTCCGTTCTTCGGCAGCCGGTCGAGGACGGTGCCGAAGGCGAGGTCGCCGTCCCGGTTCACCTCGACACCCCAGCGTTCCCTGGCGTGGTCCAGATGCGGCAGCGGAAGGGCCAGCGCCGGGTCGACGACGAAGATCAGGGCGTCGATCCCGAGCAGGAAGCGCAGCGCGGCGTCGGTCCGTACGAGGTCCTCGCCGCCGAGGTCGAAGAAGGCGACCGGGCGTACCTGCCCGTGGGCGTCGGTGATGAGGAGGGACTCCACGAAACGCGCGAAGCCGTCCAGGCCGAGGGCGCCGGTGTGGTCGAGGACCTTGCCGTTGCGCAGCGGCTGCACCCGTTCGCGTACGAATCTCGCGTGCTGCTCCGGGTTGACGGACTGCCACTTCAGGCCGAACGGCTCCAGGCCGCCGTCGGTGATCTCCGCGATCATCTGGGTCAGCAGATGGCTCTTGCCGGTGGACGACTGGCCGACCATCGCGACGGTCAGCGGGCGGCCGTAGGTGAGGTAGGGCACGGGGATGAAGTGCTCGGGGAAGTCCCGGTCCGCGGTGCACTTCTGGACGGCACCGCGCATGACGTCCTGGCGGCGCAGGGCGTTGCCGATCGTCGAGACGTCCAGCGGCTTGTACTGCATCCTGCTGTCGGTGACGAAGAGCGAGGCGAGGTCGAGCTGGATGTGCTCCAGGCAGTACGGGCACAGCACCTGGCCGTCGCTGCTGCGCCCGGCCGGTGCACCGGGCCCCTGGTGGGTGACGGGCGCCTGCCGCTTGAGGTGCAGCGCCTGCTCGAACGCCTCCCGGTGCGCGCGGGTCTCGTCGGCGGGCACGGTGAGCGTGACGCGCCGGGCGGCCCCCGGCGCCAGCAGGTCGAGCAGGTGCGCGGGGGTCGGCCGGTCGGCCGCCAGCGGGGCGAAGGCGCCCCGCAACGTCTCGGCGAGCACCCGGTGTTCGCCGAGGTCGGTGGGTGCCCGGTCACCGGGGCCTGGCCGGCCGGTCACCAGCTGGTAGAGCACCTGGGCGGCGCTCCACACCGCGTCCCGGGGGTCGACGAGCCCCTCGCCCCTGCGCTGCTCGGGCGAGCAGAAGGGCGCCCGGCCCCACCGGGTCCTCGGCCGTCCGGTACGGGCCGCCCCCTCCAGTCCCCAGAGCTGGACCGAGGCGCCGTCCCAGAGCACGGTCGCGGGCGAGATGCCCCGCAGCACCAACTCCTGGCTGTCCAGCAGGCACAGGGCGAGCATCAGGTCGCGGGTGAGGACCCGTTGGTCGGTCGCGGACATCACATGGGTACGCGCGAGGGCGGCGCCGCGCGGCGCGGCGTACAGCAGGAACGGCTCGGCCGCGTCCAGCTCGTAGCCGACGATCCTCGGGAAGAGCGCCGTGTACTCCGTGTCGTCGAGGGCCCGGTGCAGGTGCAGGGCGGTGCCCGCCTCCGCGTCGAGCAGGGCGCGCGCGGCCGGGTTGGCCGCGTCGGCGGCGTTCAGGCGGACCTGGACGCACTGCTGCCCCTCGTCGTCGAGCAGTCCGTTGCGGATCAGCTGGGGCAGCAGCGGATCGCGGCGGGACTCGGGGCCGAAGCGGACGGGGGCGACCCGGCGGCGGCCCGAGGGGACGGTGAACGCGAGCGTCTTCCAGCGAGGACCGTCCGGCTCCGTCAGGCGGGGTTGCGAGGTGCTGGTCACCAGCGGTTGCCGTCCTCTCGGTCGTACGGGTGCGCCGGGCCGGTATGCGGGGTGCGGGTCACCAGCTGTCGCCGTCCTCACGGTCGTACGTGTTCTCACGGTCGTACGCGTCCGCGCCGTCGTACGGGTCGAGCCCGTCGGCCGGGGAGTTCTGGCGGGAGCGAACGGTGTCCACCACGCCCATCCGCAGCGGGGTGAGCCGGACCAGGCCGGCGTAGCGTCCCGAGGAGGTCCACAGCGTCTGCTCCGGTGGTACGCAGCCGGTGGTCCGCCAGGTCTTCTCGACCTCGTCGCGCACGGCCTGAGGAGCGAACCTGATCCACACCGCGGCCGCCGGGTCCCGGCTGAGCAGCGTTCCCTGCTCGGGTGAGGAGAGCTGGACCACGGCCTGCCGGTCCGCCTCCGTGCCGACCAGGTCGGCCACCCGGCGCGGGTCGGTGCCCAGCAGATTCGCCGATCCGGCCCGGGTGCGGTGGTCGGCGGCGAACGGGGGCGGGGCCAGTACGCCGTTGTGCTGGAGGTGGCGGCGGGCCGTCGAGAGCAGGTCGCGGACCCGTTCCTCGGTGCGCCGGACGGCGAGGGCGCCCGCCTGCCCGCGCTCGACGGCACCCCAGTACGGCTCCATCGCCACCATCGCGGCGTCCGTCAGATCACCGGCCAGGGCGGCGACGAGTTCCGGTCCGCCCTCACCGTTCTCGCGGTCCAGCCAGCGCGGAACCCCCGCGGTGCGCTCCGCCCACGGGTCGGCGGGCCCCGCGGACTCCGCGAACTCACCCCGCGCGCCGGGCTCGCCGGGCTCGCTCCAGGAAGCCCCGTCCTGCCAGGCGTACGCGCTCGCCCAGTCGCTGTCCCCGTCGTCGGGCACCGCGAACGCGTCCGTCTCCAGGACCGAGGCACTGGCCAGCCAGTCGTCCGCGTCGAGCGGCTCGGGGCCGGACGCGCCGGTGACCGTGGGCCGCTCGGGCTCGGGCACCGCCTCGGCCGCCGCGGCGGCGGCCGTCGCCCGCAGCATGCCGGCGACGGACCGGGCGGCGTCGGCGCAGTGCAGGCGCTCCTCGACGGCCCAGTGTTCACGGACCGCCTCGGCCAACAGGGTGTCGAGGCCGTCCAGGGCCCCCCGCAACGCGGCGGTGGCGTGGAAGGCCGCCCAGGAGTCGATCGCGGCGCGCCACAGCCGGCGTGCCGTCTCCACCGCGACACCGAGGCCCACCAGGAGACCGACGGCGCTCAGCCAGAGCGGGGGCTCGACCGCGTACGCCACCGCCACACCGGCCGCGGCGCCACCGAGTGCCGCGGCCCGGGGACCCCAGCCCCAGCGGCCCGGGCGTCCCGCGCCCCGCAGCCTGGCCGCGCCGAGCAGCGCCACCGCGAGGAAGACCAGCGGGACGGCGATCGCCAGCGCCGCCAGCGGCCCCCGCCACAGGCCGCCGAGCAGCCCCGCCACGGCCGCCGCGGGCAGCGCGCCGCGCCCCGTGGCCACGATGCCGTTCCCCACGACGGGCCGCCGGGACACCGCTTCGGTGGCGTGGTCGGCGAGTTTGCGCACCAGTGCCGAACCCGGTACGGGCTCCACCCGCCCGGCGAGGCCGGTGAAGCGCTGGGCCACGGACCGCAGGGCGAGCCCCTGTCCCAGCAGCTTTCCGGCGAACTCCCGCAGTCCCTCCCCGATCCGCTCCCCCATGCCCTCGGCCGAGGGCACCCGCAGACCGAGGGCCCCGAGCCGGGCCGCCGTCTCTGCGGCGGACGACGCCGTACCTGAGCCGCCGCCGCGCAGGGCCGTGCCGACGAGGTCCCGGTACTCGCCGAGCGCCTGGTGCGCCTGGTCGAGGTCCGCCTCGAACGCCTGCCTGCGGGAGGCCCACAACAGCCCGGGCAGGGACCGCAGTCCGGCCAGCGCGTCCTCGGCGTAGTCGAGTGCCTGTACGCAGGCGGCGTATGTGCTGTCCGCCACGCCGCCCGGCTCCCGGTGCCGTTGGTCGCGGCCGCCCCGGCCCGCCACCAGACTCCGAAGCGGCTCCGGCAGATCGGCGCCGGAGGAGGCGGTCACCAGCAGGTCGGGGGCGAGTTCCGTGTCCTCCCCCGCGAACCTGAGGAGCGCGTCGCGCCAGGCCCGGTCGCGCACCTCGAGGGGCAGGTCCTGCTCCAGCAGCCGCACGCCGGGCGCGGCGACGGCGTCGGGCAGCGTCCCGAGGCCGTCGAGGACCCTCAGGTAGACGTCCGGGACCGACAGCACGTCCACCAGGACGGCGAGCGCCTCCGGGGCGTCGGGCTCGGGCTGTTCCAGCGCCGTGCGCGCGGAGCGCAGATCGCCCGCCCACAGCAGGGCGGTGCCCGAGGCCCGCAGCACCGCGGGCCGTACCAGGCGCCGGTCGGGCTGGAAGGCCTCGTCCTCGCCCGCGTACGAACCGGGTGCGCTGCCCACCAGCAGGACCAGGATCCTGACCTCGCCCACGGCCCGGTAGGCGGTGAGCAGTTCGTACTGCCGCTGGTGGTCGGTCAGCCCGGCGGGGGTGTCGACCACCAGGAACAGCGGGTCGTCGGGTTCGGGCAGCCCGGCCCGGCCCAACTGCCGGGCGACACTGGCCCGCAGGGCCTTGGCGGTGTCGAGTTCCGCCGCGCCGCTGCGCAGGTCCAGCTGGATGACGGTGCCGAGATCTTCGGACGTCTTCACTCCGGGTCACCGTCCCAGGGGTTGCGGCGGGGGCGTTCGCGCTCGCCGTCGTCGCCGTACGGGCCGGGGTCATCGGGCTCGTCCCAGGGCACCGAGGGCCGGTCGGCGCCGCCGGAACGCCCGTTGACGCGGTCGCTCCGATCACCGCGATCGCCCCGCTCATCGCGACCGGCCCGATCACCGCGCTCGGCGTCGTACCTGTCGTCGTACCCGGCGTCGTAGTCGTCCACGGACGCGCGGCGCGGACGTTCCTCCGTGCCGCTCGGGTGCTTGTCGAAGGAGGCGCGCGGTGCGGTGCCCCAGTCGTCGTCATCGGGCACGGCACGCCGGGGTTCGGGGAACTCCTTGCGCACGCGCGGCGCGGGAGTTCCGCCGCGTACGTGCTCCAGCAGCGTGCGCAGCGTCGGCTGGACGGCACGCTGGTCCCCGAATTCGGTGTCCAGCGCGGCCGGCAGTGTCTTCGCCCAGAACTCCCACAGCGGGCGCACCCAGCCCTCGACCCGCTCGCCGCCGCGCTCCCGGCGCTCGGCCAGCAGTTCCAGCTGGCGCGGGGCGGTCTTCTCGACGAGTTCGACGAAGAGGGGATGGGGTTCGCTCACGCTCCTGGCGAGACCGAGCGGCTGGGCCCCCATCAGTTTGCTGCAGTAGTCCTCCACGGTCCGTTCGTCGTCGAGGACGGTCCAGCGTTCGTACGACCGCAGCAGCTCCGCCCAGCTCGACACGCCGCCGGGGAAGTCCCCCAGCCGCAGCCGGACGCCGGGCACATGGGGGCCCTTCTCGGGGAACAGCCGCAGCCTCAGCCGTTCCGGCGACGCCGGGTCGCCGTCCACCACGTCGACCTGGCCGTTCCACATGCAGCACAGCAGCCGGTGCAGGATGACGCGGCGGTCCTCCTCGCTGCTCACCATCCAGCTGTCCCGGTAGCCGAGCCGCTGCCGCCAGCGCAGTACGTCCTGGGCCTGTTCGGAGTCCTTCGCCCTGGCCCACTGGCGCAGCACCTTGCGGGCCTCGGGGACCTGGGTGAGGCTCATCTCGCTGCGGAAGAGGACCACGGTGACGGAGTCGCTCTCCACTCCGCGGTACTCCACGGAGTTCTTGGCGTCGGACGGCAGCCGCAGCGCCTTGCCGAGGTACTCCTGCACCTCCTCCACGGCCTGCACCCGCGGGTGGGTGACCAGGACCCGCAGCGGTCCGGTGCCCTCCGGGGTGAAGCCCACCGGCAGCAGCCCGGTCAGCTTGCGGCCGAACAGGTCGAGCGCCTCCTTGCTGACCTGGTCGGCGGCGTCCGCGTCGCCCGCCGCGGCGGCCAGCAGGGTGCCCATGGCCGGCAGCAGCGGGCGTTCCTCCAGGTGTTCGCCGCTCTCCGCGAACAGCCGGGTGATACGGCCCTCCAGCTGTGCCTTGACGACCGCGACCGCGTTGTCCGGATTGCGGCGGCTGAGGGTGTGGACCTCACGCCAGGTGTCCCCGTCGATCATCCTGAGCAGGAGCGCGGCCTCGTCGTCGTTCTCGCGCATTCCCTCCCTGCGGATCAGCCGGGTGACGACGTCCTCGTAGAAGTGGTTGAGGGTGCGCTGCGGCGGCAGCAGATACGAGATCCCGGTGCGGTCCTCGTACAGTTCGAGGCCCTTCTGCGCGGAGATCTTGCGTTCCTGGTCGGAGTGTTTGCGGAAGGCGTTGACCAGGCGTCCGAGGTCGGCCCCGGCCGTGTTGGCGGGCGGCTGCCACTGCTGCTGCTGTTCCCGCCAGGCCTCGTGCCACACGGTCCGGCTGCGCCACTGGTACCAGAGGTCCTGCTCCTGGAGGGCTGCCTGCACGTCGTCGTCGCCCCAGCGGGCCGGTGACATACCGGCCAGCCTGCCCTTGATCCTGGGGGTCTTGGGCGGCTGGTCGGTCACGCCCGGCGGGCGCTGGGGGGCGCGGGAGCGGCTGTCGAGCATGCCGAGGAAGCCGAGCCGGGCGATCGGTTCGTCGCTGTCCGGGACGCCTCTGACGATGCGTTCGGCGAGGAAGGGGTCCACGGTCTGGAGGAGTTTGTCGATGGCGGGGCGCGGGGCGAAACGGTCGGCCATCGAGGCGGCCTGGCGGTCGGCGATGGACTGGAGGTCGGACAGCAGCCGCTGCATGTCCGTGAGCCGTTCGCCGAGCGCCTGCTCGATGGCCTTGCCGCCGCGCGGCAGCGGATCGGGTTCCGGGACGGCCAACTGGGCGCGTTCCCACAGCTCTTCGAGGTGGGAGTCGGCGAACAGCTGCCGGATCAGCGGCACCGCGTTGTCGCGCAGCGCGGTACGGGGCCGCTCCACGAGATCGGTGACCGCCTCCCGCAGCAGGCGGCCCGCCACCAGGTCGGCCAGTTGGTCCATGGGGGCGGTCATGGAGGCCACCAGGCTGGTGGAGACGCCCTGCCGGCCGATGCCGGTGGGGGACACGGCGCTGCGGTGCACGCCCCGGTTGATGAAGCTCGCGGCGAAGGTCTGGAAGTCGTCGTCGGTCGCCGTCGCCCGGCCCCGGGGGCGGCTGTCGCCCAGTTCGGTGCCGATCAGCGACATCACCAGGGAGACGATGGAGCGGCGCAGGTCGTCCTGGCGGATGCCGGCGGTCGGGCTGAACAGGAAGGCCGTGGGCAGGATGCCGGTGCGCAGCCGGATCGGTGTCGTGCCCGGGTAGCGGATGCCGAGCCCGGAGTCGAGGTCGAGGTCCAGGTCGCCGATCTCCGTTCCCTCGCTCGGCGCGTTCTGCGCGTCGACCAGCCGGAACAGGTCGACCAGCGCGCGGGCCGCGTTGAGCTCCGCCTCCCGTCCGCCGCCGCCCGCCGAGGAGAACGAGGACGGCATCACGACCAGCGGGTAGATCTTCACCCCGTCGAAGCGGCGCAGCTGGAAGGCGTGGTTGATCAGGTGCAGATAGTCCAGGAAGATCCCGGCGCCGGTGCCTCCGGCCACCGAGAACGCGACGAACACGTCGCAGCCGTTGACCTTGCCGCCGCCGAGCTCGGCCAGTTCACCGGCGGACTTGGCGATGGCGTCGATCGCCTGGAGCAGCGGTTCGAGGACCGGGGCGAGGCTGTGCCGGAGCGTGGCGAACAGGGCGGCCCGTCCGACGGTGGGCAGTTGGCCCGCGCCGTTGTGCAGCGGGGTGACCTTCGGTTCGTCGGTGCGCGGCGGCAGCCAGTCGGCGACCTCGTCGCGCAGGCTCGCCCTGAGCATCTTGGTCAGTTCGGGTGACGCGTCGAAGTTCGGCAGCAGGTTGTGGGTGGCCCGGGAGGTACGGGAGTACGCGGCCCGCAGCGAGGGGTCCACGTTGAACTGGGGCAGCCGCTGGAGGTCGGACTCGCTGTAGTCGGCGTAGACGAACTGGAGGCAGTCGGGCAGCTGGTAGGGGGCGTGTCCGCTGAGGTGGCTGAGCGCGACGCCGTCCGGTCCGCACAGCTCGGCGCGCAGTTTGCGTTCAAGTTCGGCGCCGACCAGGCCACCGGTGCCGCCCAGGCCGACGAAGAGCATCGGCTGGAAGATCTTCATGGGTTTCCTCCCCGCTTGCGGCCGCCCTGGCGGCCGGTTCGTGCTCGGTACGTCCGTGGAGTGCGCGCGGCACGGCGGCCGGGCCGCGGTGCGGTGCGCGGGGGCGGCCCGGTGACGCGTCGGGCCGCCCGTGGCGTCACAGGTACGACCCGTACGAGCTCCCGCTCTCGCCGGTACCGGTCGCGGAGGTGGTGGAGCCCGCGGTCGTCCGCGCGGAGGGCCGCGGCCGGCGGACCTTCGAGGCGCGGGTGTCCTCGCCGAGGGCCAGGCTCAGCGTGTCGGTCAGCTGGACCTGGCCGCGGGCGGGCAGCGGGGTCCGGCCGCCGCCGCGCTTGCGCAGCACCGCTCCGCCCTCGGGGCTGCGCTGGACGGCGTACGGGCCGTGGGCGCGCCGTTCGATGCGGGGGCTGCGGTGGGGTTCGACGACGGCGAACTCGTACCACTGCTTGTGTCCATGTCCTGCGAGGTGCTCGCCGAGCACGTCGCCCTCCGCGGAGACCAGCCGCAGCACCAGGCCGAACGGGTCCCTGCGGGTGCGGCGTTGGCGCAGCCAGGCGAGGACCGCCACGGTGGCCAGCGCGATCAGCGCGGCGGCGGACATGAACGCCCACCAGTACTTCGCCCAGATGCCCGGCTCGGGTGTCACCCGCACCGAGAGCGGGGTGCGCACCAGTGTCCGGTCGTGGTCGGTGGTGTCCACGACGGTGACCGTGCCGCCGAGTTGCAGTCCGCTGTCGCCGAGGCGGTCGCCGAAGACGTCGCGGGGGGCGACCTCGACCGTGACCTTCCGGGTGCCGGACTCGCCGGGCTTCACCTGGATCTCGGCCGGGGTGACGGTGAGCAGTCCGGACTTGAGGTCGGCGACGGACAGCCGCAGGGTGTGCGCGGTGTCGCTGGTGTTGTGGACGGCCAGCGTGCCGGTGACCGTGGAGCCGGGGTGGGTGTGCGCGGTGGGCAGTTCGAGCGCGGTGGTGACGGGCAGTGCGCCGGGGGCGATCTCGCCGCCCTCGCTGCGGGTGTCGGCGCTCAGCCCCGAGGCCGTCAGCGTCCCGCTCACCTTCAGTGCCCCGTCGGCGCTCTTGGGGATCTTCACGGAACCGGTGAAGGAGCCGTCGCTCGCCTTGGAGTCGGGCCCCTGGCCGTCGTCGGTGAGGCGCAGCGCCAGCGGGTCGAAGCCGGAGCCGGTCAGTTCACTGCGGACGCGCAGCCCCTCGTAGTCGCGTGCGTCCTTGATCTCGTAGCCCTCGCGGGTCTGCAGGCGCATGGTCACCGTGACCTTGTCGCCGGCCTGCGGGGACGGCGGGTCCATGGTGATGGCGCCGCGCAACTCGCCCTGCCACAGCACGCTGACCGCGACGGGCAGGGAGCGGTGGCCCTCCGGCGCCTCGGCCTTCACGCGCCAGGTGCCGGGCACCGGATCGACGATCTTCAGCGCCTCCACGGTGCCGCTGCCGCCGGCCAGCTCGAAGCCCGACTTGCGGTACGTCCCCGTGGTGGGGACCTGGTGGCCGTTGGGGTCGAAGTAGGTGATCTTCACCTGGGGGTCGCCCTTGTCGACGACGATGCTGCCCACGGTCGCCAGCGGTGAGATGCCGATCTCCAGGGTGGCGGGGGGCCGCTTGCTGGGGCCCTGTTCGTGGCGCAGGCAGTGGGCAGCGGCGAAGATCTTCTCCAGCATGGGGCCGACGTCCTTGGCCCCGGAGACCTTGCCCGCGCTCGGGCGGGCGGAGGGCAGTTCGACGCAGCCCTTCTGGTATCCGCCGGCGGCGATCCGGTCGAGCTGCGCCTTGTCCGGGTCGGATCCGAAGCCGAGCGGCCAGATCTGTACGTGCTGTGCGGCGGCGTTCTTCAGCTCCTGCGTCAGCTGCTGTTCGCCCTCGTCCTTGCGGTGCGCGGGGTCGCCGTACTTGGGGCTGTCCTGGACGTCCAGCTTTCCGTCGGTGAGCAGGAACAGCACGCGGGGCTGGGAGGGGTCGGTGCCGGTGATGAGGTCGTGGACTCCCTGGCGTATCGCGCTCGGGAAGTCGGTGCCGGTGCCCTCGTTCTTCGTGCGGCCGCGCAGCTTGCCGACGCAGGTGCCGATCGTCTCGCGGCCCGCCGCGTCCAGCGTGGTACGCGGGCAGACCGGGTCCACCGCGCGCTGGACGTCGGACTCGGCGGCGGCGAAACCGAAGACGGTGGCGTGGGAGGAAGAGGAGACGTCGCCGAGCGCGATGCGTGCGGCGGCGGCCTTCTCGGCCTTCATGTCCTCGGGCGCGAGGCTGGCGGACTCGTCCACGGCGATGGAGTAGTTGACCGCCGGGAAGGCGGGTTCGGAATCCGCCGCCGCCACCGGATCATGACCGGCGGGTGCCAGCAGGGACACGAGCACCGCCAATCCGCCGAGCGCGCCGACCGCGCGGCGGCGCACCCGGCCCCTTCCTGTCTGCCGTCTTCCCGTGATGCTTTCCACGGCCGTCCCCCTGGTTCCTTGGTTCGTCTCTGTGTCGTGTACGTGCTGTGCCGCGTGTCAGCGGGCGGTCAGGCTCCAGGCCAGTGCCAGCGCCGTGGAAGGGGCGAGCGAGCCCACTCCCCAGCGGATGGCCCGGTACTTGGCGGACAGGATCGAGCTGACGTCCACGGCCTGGACGAGCAGCCATCCGGCGGTGTCGCGTCCGGCCTCGGTGACGTCGGCGGTCAGCCCCGCGAGGTCGCGGGGGGCCAGCAGATCGCCGAAGTACGTCACCCCGTCCCGGCCGCGGACCGTACGGGTGCGCGGCATGAGCGCCCCGACCAGCGCGGTGACCGCCACCACCCAGAGCACGCTCGCGAGGATCAGCGTCACGTCGGCGAGCCCGCCCCAGTCGGGCGGGCCGTGCCGCCCGATCAGGAACGCGGGCAGCGCCAGCGTTCCCGAGAGCAGTACGGCCGCTTTCGCGTCGGCCCGGCCGAGGTCCTCCCTGACCGTGCTCAGCAGCCGTTCGGCGATGCGCTCCCCCCGGTCGGACCCGTGCGGACCCCCGTCCGGCACGGGCCCGACCGGGTCGGGGGAGGTGCGCGCCGGGCCGTCGCCGGTCACCGGTCCTCCTCCGCCCAGGACCATCCGTCGTCCCGGGAGCGTCCGCGGCGGCGCGGCGGTTCGGGTTCGGCGTCCTGGGGGTCTCCCGAGTAGGGCTCTCTCGCGCGTGGTCCCCGGTCCGCCCGGGAGGGCGGTTCGTCCGCCACCCAGTCCGGGGTGAACGGCTCGTCGGCGGCCGGCGGCAGCTGCGGGGTCTCGCGGCGGGCGGGCAGCGAGCCGATCGGGCCCTGGAGGGGGTGGCGGCCCTGGTTGAGGAGGTTGAGGGCCTGGGTCTCCATGTCGTTGGACTGGATCTGGCCGCTGGCGACCATGGCGAAGAGCCGGTCGACCCGTTCCTTCTCGTCCTGGCGGCCCTCCTGGCGGATCTTCTCCAGGAAGTCCTTGGCCGCCTCGGGTTCGGCCGCCAGCATGTAGCTGAGCTGTTCCAGCTCGCCGCCCTGCAGCATCTTGCGGAACGAGGCCTGGTGCACCCGGGTCACCTCGGCCGAGGCGTGCGCGTCCCGGATGCCGTCCATGTGCTCGATCGTCCGGTCGTCCACCCGCAGGCGGACGTACAGCCGTACCCGCATGCCGAGTTCGGTGCCCAGCTCGGCCCAGCGCCCGCCGGCGCACTCCAGGGTGATGGCGCGGTCGGCCTGTTCGGCCTGGGTCACCCGGTAGGCCGAGGACACCTCGCGCAGCCGCTCGAGGACCGGGGCGGTGAGCCGCTGGGCGACGTCGGTGACGACCTCGGTGGCGGCCAGATGGGGATCGGTCACCGTCCAGTGGATGTCCACCTCGGCCTTGAAGAAGGTCGTCCCGCCCGCGGCAGGCAACTCCATCTGAAGCGTCGTCACATAGGTGCCGAGCGCGATCTCGCAGACGGTGTACGGCCGGGCCAGCGCCCGCTTGTCGACGTGCCGGACGCCGGAGACGGTGACCACGCTGTAGCCGCCGTTGCGGTAGAACAGCACCGAGGCCTTCTGGGCGCTCACCTGCGGGTATCCGCCCGTCGGCGCGTACTCCCGCAGGAAGGGACCCGCGGGCCCCGCGGCCTGCTTGCGCGCCCTCAGCCGCTCCCTCGCCTTCGCCCGCGCGTCCTGGTCCTCAGCCATGGCTGTCCTCCTCGCCCGTCCTCTCCTTCGGCGGGACGGCGAGCCACCACAGGGTGCGCGCCTGAGCGTCGGGGAGCGGATTCTCCGGATCGTTCATCATTCGGCGCAGCAGCCAGTCCAGCCGCCGTCGGTCGTTCTCCTCGGTCGCCAGCGCGGGCAGCAGCGCCGCCAGCCCCGGCCGAGTCCCCTCGGTACCGTCCCGGCGCACCGCCGAACGCAGCAGGGACTCCAGCGCGTCCAGGGCCACGTCCTTCGAGCGCGCCGTGTTCAGCGCGCTCCACATCAAGTCGGCCATGGGGAGCACGAGTTCGGGGCGGGGCACGGCGAGGGCGAGCGGCAGTGGCCAGTCGGCGTGGTCGGCCAGCGGGGAGTCGGGCTCGTCGGACAGCACCTCGTCCACCGAGGTCACGGCGAGCCGGACGGTGGTCACCAGACCGAGGTCCTGGTACGCCGCGCGCTTGTGGTGGGTCCAGTCGGCCACCCGCCGCAGCACCTTGGCACCGTCCGGGAGCGCCAGCAGCCGTACGGCGTTGAACGAGGCGACCGCCAGCTGCTCCCCGTCGTCGCGGACCCCGATCCGGGCCAGGGCGTCCAGGGCGTCCTCCGTCGTGTCCGCGGCGTTCCCGTAACCCAGTGCCATCGCCGCGGTCCAGCGCAGCGGCTTCGTCCCGTACCTGCTCCAGTCGTCGACCAGCTTGCGCACCGCCTTGCGGTGCGACGCGTGACCGGCCGCCTGGTCGAGGGTGGTGGCCGCGAAGATCCTCCGGCGGGGCGTGGCCGCCTCGGCGAGCGGCCGGATCAGCTCCGCGTATCCGTGGTCGAAGTCCCGTGCGCACAGCTCCCCGGCGGCCACCGCGGCGCGCATCCACACCTGGGGGCGTGGATCGTCCGCGAGCAGCCGCAGCCAGCGCACGATCGGTGCCCGGACGGGGAAGTGCCGGTCCCAGATCTCGGTGAGCACCGCGGAGGGCAGGGCGGATCCCCGGTACCAGATCAGCCGGGCCGGAACCTCGGTTCCGGCCACCTCGAGCCGGCCGTCGGTCAGTTCGGCGCGCGAGAGAGCGAGATCGGCCTCCGGGTCGTCGCAGAACAGCGGGCGGGCCGGGGTGTGGTCCGGATCGCACTGCACGGACAGTTCCCAGGTCAGCAGATGGGCGGCGGCGGCCACGGCGCTGTGCGAGGCGCCGCCCAGTACGGCGAGGGCGATACGGAACGCCACCGGGTGGAACAGGGCCGCCGTACCCGGCCGGCCCGCGTCGCCCTCCGGCCCGGCGGGGGGCGCCGTCAGCGCCCGGTCCACTCCGGCGAACCACTCCTGGGCCTGGTCGGCGGCGAGGCTCCGGCAGCCGGCCAGCAGTTCGTCCCGGGAGACCTCCCCCAGCTGGTGTCCGGCCAGCAGCGAGGCGAGCAACTCGGCCTCGGCGGGGCGCAGATCCTCCAGTCCGACCGCGTCCTTGACGTCCTGGCGGACCCACAGTTCCTCCGCCCCTGCGAGCAGGTCCTCCAGCCGGACCTCACCGTCCGGGGCGGCGGCGGCATGCTCCTCCAGCCGTTCCCGTAACCGGGTGGTGAGCAGTTCCTGGGTGGGTGCGGGAGGGCAGAGTTTGCCGTACCGCCCGGCCAGCAGCGGGTTGGCCGCCGACCCGACCGTGACGACGACCACCGCGTACGACTCGCACCGTGCCAGGGCCGCGGCGAGCCCGTCGAGGTCCATCTCGTCCGGGGGCAGCGCACCGGGCCCGGTGAGGGAGAGCTCCAGCAGATACCCGGTGCCGCGCCGTGCCTCCTCGCCCTCGCCGGCCAGGGAGCCCGCCAACTTCCGCACCCCACCGTCCGGATCGACCCGGCGCACCCGGGATCCGGTCCCGGGCTCCGTGCCCGTGGCGTCCGCCGCGGGGCCGGTGACCTCGTCGAGGAGCGAGAGCGCGGTGCTGGTGCGTCCGGTGCCGGGGGCGGCGACGAGCACCAGCAGCCGACGGGTGCCGAGGGCCTTGCGCAGCTGCACGTATCCCCGCGGTTCCACATGGACGCGGCGGAGCCTGCGCAGTTCCTCGTCGGGCACGGGTCCGCTGCGCATCCCCGCACCGGAGTGGCGTGCGTCCATCCGCAGGTGGATGTCACCGATGTGGGCGCTCTGGAAGTACGAGCGGTCGAAGCTGTTCAGGTCCCGGCCGGTGTCGAACAGCATCCGGGTGGCGCGGCGGGCCCGCGAGGCGGCGGCGAGATCGGTGGTCCCGTCCTCGCCCTGCTCCTCGGCGAGCGGATCGCGGGTGTGCTCCTTGAACCGCCCCGCGGCGCGCTCGCGTTCCTCCTCCTGCTTCTTCTCCTGGTCCTTCTTGACGTCGCCCTCTTCCGGGGCGTCGTTCCCCGCGGCTCCCTCGTCGCCTTCGGCCCTGCCCTCGTCGGCACGGGGCGGGTCGTTCCTGGCCTTCCCGTCGGCCTCGGGCGAACGGGCGTCGGCCCCCTTGTGGGGTACGGGCTCGGCGGCGCCGCCCGGCTGCTGATCGTCGCTCACTTCGATCAGCCCTTCCGTCGGTCGGCGTCGCCGGTGATCCGCCCGATGTGCACGGGCTGCTGGTAGACGTTGTCGCTGTGCTGCGACATGTCACCGTGGACGGTGTAGTGGGCGCCGGGAGCGTCGGCGCGGTCCTCGCCGTCGACGCCAAGGGCGTCATCGACGAGATCGCCACCCCGGGTGTCATCGACGTCATCGGCGCGGTCGGCGTCAGGTGCCGTCGGTGCGGCGGTGGGGATCTCGGGAGCGGGCCGGCCGGGAAGGTGGAACCAGGCGGTGACCTCGCCCTCCTTGAGCTCCAGGCGGGCGGAGGAGTAGTGCGCGGGCTCGATGAACTTGCCGCCGCTGCTGACCACGTCCTCGTAGAGCGACTGGGAGGTCACCAGCACGAGGTCGGCCCGCTCGGCGTCCAGCAGTCGCCGGGCGAGCGGCGAGTCGGCCAACCGGCAGGCGAGGTCGACCGCGCGCCCGCTGATGCCCCGGCCGTCGTGCCGGACAGGCCCGACGTGCATGCCCACCCGAAGCCCGAGGGGGACGCGCAGGCCGCGGTTCTCGTCCCGCAGGTTCTCGTGCACCTCGACCATCCACAGGCCGAGCAGCCGGGTCACCGCGATCCGGCCGGCCACCGACAGGAGCACACCGTCACCGCGGTCCTCCATGTGTACGGCGTCCCGCGCCACCTTGGCGTGGGTGAAGGCCGCCTCCAGCACTCGGTAGATCCGCTCGCGCATGCGCGGCTTGTCGACGTCGTCGTATTCCCCGGAACGCCGGGCGTCGACGCTGATCACCAACTCGTAGCGTGCTTCGGTGAGATCCATCGCGTCGTGGTCCACCCCGTGCCCCCTTGTTCTCTCCACTTGCCGTCCCCCTCAGCGTCGGGCCCGGGGACGAAGGCCGTCTGTAGCCGTTTACACACGACGAGGCGTGGGTTACGGCAAGGCGTGGGTCTACTCCTGATGACCGTCCGCGAGGAGTGCGAGCAGTTCGGGGTCGAGGATCTCCACCATCCGGTTGCCGGTCCGCACGACGTGCTGGGTGCGCAGCAGCTTCAGTGCCTTGGCGACGGCTTCCCGGGTGGCTCCGATGGTGGCGGCCAGTTCGTCCTGAGCCAGTTGGACGACGGTGCCCGTGTGCGTGGCGCCGCCCGGTACGGCCGGGTGGTAGGGGCCGGACGGCTCGGCTCTCGACAGTTCGGTGAGCCGGCTGGCCAGCCGTTGCAGCACGGTGAGCGAGGCGAGCGCGGACCGCTCCTGGTCGGCGCTGCGCAGCCGGAAGGTGAGCTGGCGTATCACCAGACCGCTGACGCGGGGGTGCAGGGCGAGGAACCGGCGGAACGCGTCCCCGGATATGACCTGGGTCTCGGTCGGACCCAGGGCGCGCACGGTGGCGCTGCGGGGATGCGGGTCCAGGGCGGCCATCTCGCCGAGCAGTTCACCGGGACCCCGCAGACCGAGTATCAGCCGCGTGGCACCCCGGTCCGTCGCCACGGAAACGGTCACCCAGCCCCGAATGATGATCAGGACGTGACTGGACCGGTCGCCCTCCGTCAGAAGATGGGCATCGGCCGCGTAGTGCTTCCGGCTGCCGAGAGCCATCACGCTCTCGCGCTCCTGCGGGGTCAGAGCGCGCGCGAAAGCCAGCTCATTGCCGAGCAGCCCCATGGCCACGCCCCCCGCCGCAATCATGCCGCCTGACTTTTCAGAGGCGTTGATGGTGGCAGAGCGAAGCATTGAGCCGAGTGAATTACGCCAGATCGGCAGTACTGGTCGGTAAGTGCCGAAGTGCCAGGTGGGTCGCCCGGGGGTGCCGTCCCCTCAGGACGCCCCCACCACCGGTGACCACGGCCGAACCGTCCGCCTCCACTCCCGCCCCACCGACGACCTTGAGGTCAGGACCCACGCCGAACGGCCGGCCCCGTCGATACGGGGAACCGGCCGGAGCGGCGGACTTGGCGAAAAATCAGGTTTCCGCCGCCGGAGGGGTGGTGGGGAGGTGGTGACGGGGTGAGAGGACGGTGTCTGGTTCTTCGCGCGTCACACCGGCTCGCCGCGCGTCACAGCGGCTCGTCGCGCGTCACACCGGTCGGCCGGATGTTCAGCCGGCGGCCTGGCAACTGGCCTTGTTGAGGGTGAAGTTGCGCGCGGCCGAGTTGGTACCGGTCCAGGAACCGAGGAAGCCGAAGGTGAAGGTGCCGTGCGCGGCGACGGTCTTGTTGTAGTCGGCGGCGGTGGCCGTGACGTGGGAGTCGTTCTGGGTGAAGGTGCCGTCCCACATCTGGCCCACGCGCTGGCCGTCCTTGAAGGTCCAGCCGAGGCTCCAGGTGGCGAGGGCCTTGGTGGAGGTGACGGTGACGGTGGCCTGGAAGCCGTCCGGCCACTCGCTCACGATCTCGTACTTCACCCGGCAGTCCGGCGCGGCACTCTTCGTGGAACCCTTCGCCCCGCCCTGCTTCCCGGCGGGCGACGAGGACTCGCCCTGGGCCTCCTGATCGGAGTTGCCCGCCGGACGCGAGGTCGAGTCCGCCACCGCGGGCGAACCCGCCGTCCCCGAACCCGACTTCGTCTTCGAGCCCGAGGGGAAGGAGGGGCCCGGGTCCGCCACGGACTGCCCGTCCGTCGACTCGCCCTGCGCGGCGTTCGCGCCGCCGTCCTTGGAGCCGCCGAAGGGCATCAGCGAGACCGTGAGCGCCAGTGCGGACACGAGCACGGCCGTGACCAGGATCCCGGTCCTGCCGATCCGGGGCCGGACCGGCTTGCCCTCGTTCAGCCCCGTGTCCACCGCCGCGTCCGTGCGCCCGCCGATCAGGCCGGCCTCGGCGGCCCGGCGCCGCCGTTCGAGATACGCGAGACCGCCCCAGCCGATCACACCGCTGGAGAGCGCCGCGGGCAGCCCGCCGCCGTGCAGCCGCAGACAGGCGGCGGCCTCCGCGCACTCGACGCAGCGCGCCATGTGCCGGGAGAGGTCCTCGGGCGTCTCGGCGCTGGGTGAGCGGGTGACCGCGTCGAGGAGCCGCGCATAGCTGCGGCAGTGGGCGTCCATCGGCGTGTCGAGGTGGTTGCGGTGGCAGCGGTCCCGGAACAGCGCCCGCACCTGGGCGAGTTCGGAGGACGCGGCCGCCGGATCGAGACCGAGCCGCCGTGCCACCGCGGACATCGGCAGCGACTCGACCTCGGCCAGCCACAGCAGAACGGCGTCCGGCTCCTGCATGTCCCTGAGACCGCGCAGCGCGAGCGGGCGGTGCAGCGGCGGTCCGATGTAGCGGGCGGCCTTGTCGGAGTGGAGCCACAGGCGCAGGTCGGGGTCGAGCCGATGGCCGAGCCCGTTCGTCTCCCAGGCGGCGGCCACGGTACGGACGGAGGCCAGCAGCAGCGGAATGCGGGGCAGCCTGAGCGCCCGGCGTCCGGTACCGGTACTCTTCGATGCCGCGGTGGCGGCGCGCAGTTCGTCGATGCCGTGTGTGAACGCCTCGGTCGCCAGCCGCGTGGCCGAGGCCGAACCGGACGTGCACAGATCGGCGTACGACAGGACCGCGTCCCAGCACTCCGAGAGCAGTGCGGCCTCGGCGGCGTTCTGGGGGGTCGGCAGGTCGGGCATGGGGGGCTCCTGCATCAACTGCTTCCAGGTGCAACGTCTACAAACGTCTGACCAACGTGATCGTCAACTCACCCTCTGTACAAGGGAGTTGAGGCCGTCTCAACGACGGGGCCCGAGCCTTTCACGCTTCCCGCACAACTGACAAGCGAGGTATTCAATTACGGTGGCAAGCGGTTGCGGCGCCGTCCGTCCGAGCGCGCGCAGCCTCCCTCCCGCCGTATGGAAGGTGATACGGAAGGGAGGCCGATACGTCTCGATCGCCGTCGACTTTTAAGAGGTTCTGCTCAGAGGTTCTGCTCAGAGGTTCTACGGAAGCTTCGGCTCGGCCGCTTCCGCCACCACGGGTTCCCGCGCCGGGAGGCTGTCCATGAAGGAGCTCACCGAGAAGACCGCCTGGCCGGGTCCGGGAGGGCCGTATCCGGGCGGGGAGGACAGCCCGAAGTCCTCCATGGTCGAACGGTAGGCCTCCAGCAGCCGGATGTGGTACTCCAGCGGCGCGCCCTGGGGGTTGGCCTTGCCGAGCGGGGTCGTGGGCTCCGGGCACCAGGTGGTGAAACGGGGCGTGATGCCGTGCGACATGAAGAAGCGCAGCCCCTCGGTGGTGGAGGCGATGGCCTCGTCGACGGTCGTGAAGCCGAACGGCTCCGCCATCTCCACGCCGGCCACGAAGTTGGGGATCACGTTGCGCGCGCCGAAGACCTCCGCCGAGTCGAGGATGCGCTTGTGCCACTCGTCGCGGCCGACGTAGCGCTCCTTGCCCGGGCAGTACAGCTCGAAGAGCCGCCGGTCCCACACCTCGTAGTTGGGGTGGTAGATCTGCACGCCGTAGTCCTTGAACCGCTGCACGTCGTCGCGCGGCAGTGCCTGCGCGACGACCTTGCCGATCCAACGCCCCGGGAAGCGCTCCTCGATGGCCTTGGCGTAGTGGCCGTAGAAGTCGGCCTCGTCGCGCCCCTGCAGCTTCGAGGTGATCGCGCCGCCGGTGAGGGTGTACGCGGTGGATGCCTTCGCCGTGTCGTACCGGTCGATGATCTCCAGGGCTTCGAGGACCTCTTCGACGTCCTTGACCCCGGTGTACGGGCGTCCCGCCGCCTTGTGCTGGCGCCAGTTGTGGTTGATGTCGCAGTACTGGCACTCCTCCTTGGCACCGAAGTACTGGCAGACCCGGAAGACGGTGAGGTAGATCAGATAGCCCCACTGGATGGTGGGGGCGACCTCCATCACGGACTTCCCGTTGGAGAGCGTGTGCCGGTAGTACTCGGGCATCGGCGGTACGCCGACGTCGGCGATCCGCTTCCCGTCGAGGTAGAGCCCGAGCACCCCTTCCTCGTCGGCGGCGACGCGGTAGGGCGAGGCGGGGTTGACGCGTACGGAGACGACCGTCCGGCGCAGGTCGTACGGGCCGCCCGTGAGGATGATCTCCTCGGGCGGGCGGCGCAGGGCGGCCTCGCCGAGCTCGGGCAGGGTGCCGTGGTCGAAGGAGAAGATGAAGTACGACTTCGGCTTGACGTCACCGTCCTCGTTGTCGGAGAGCGCCGACTCGTCGAAGGCCACACCTCCGCGGAGCAGGTCCTCCTTGAAGACGGCCTCCCGCGGTACGTGCGGGAACCGCTCCATCAGATCCTCGACCAACGCGGTGCGGCTGCCGACCATCCCGTTCTCCTCGCTCCCGACTCGTTCAAGTCCTCGTGCTCGACTCCTCACGGTATGCCCCTGCCTGCGCGTCAGCCGTGCCGGGTCCCCTCGCAGCGCACGACGCGCCTCCGGCGGCAGCGCCGGGCCGGACTCGGGCGCGCCCCAGGCGGCCGCGAACGACAGGCCCCCGGCCCAGAGCCCGAGGACCACGTCGAGAACACCCGTACGACCTCTTCGAAAGCCAACGCGAACAGGCCCCCCGCGGGTGAGGCCGGGACGAGCCCCGAGCCCAGATCCAGCGACTGACGCGGACCAGAGCCCCAAGCGCTGCGCCGAGGCGCGGCCCCGGGCAGGGGGTCGGGGGCGCAGCCCCGGAAGGGGGTCCGGGGCGCAGCCCCCGGGGATGGGATGGGTAGGGGCGGCGGGGGCGAGGGAAGTCTGGGGCCGCGTCACGCCCCCCGTTCCAACACCCCCACATCCACCCCGAACTCCACCCCCTCCCCCGCAACAACCCGCTCCGCCTCGGAGAGAACCGTCAGACCCAGCCGAGTGAGCTCGTTGCCCTGGGAGCCGGCGAGGTGGGGGGTGATGAAGGCGTTGGGGAGGTCGTAGAGGGGGCTGTCGGCCGGCAGCGGCTCGGGGTCGGTGACGTCGAGGATCGCGCTCACCCGCTCGGCCCGCAACGCCTCGATCAGCGCGTCGTGGTCGACCAGCGAACCCCGCGCGGTGTTGATGAGAACCGACCCGGCCGGCATCAGACCGAGTTCACGGCGACCGATCAGGTTCCGGGTCTCGGGGGTCTGGGGGGCGTGGACGGTGACGATGTCGCTGGTGGCGAGCAGGTCGTCGAGCGGGAGGAGAGGGACCCCCAGCTCGGCCGCCCCGCCCTCGTCGACATACGGGTCGGTGAGGCTCACCCTCAGATCGAAGGGACGCAGCAGTTCGATCACACGGCGGCCGATACGGGACGCTCCCACGACACCCACACGGCGGCCGTAGTTGCCGATGCCGGGAACGAGGGCCCACCCGGGCACAGAGCGCCGCACACGCAACCGGTCGCGCTGCGCGAAGAGGTCCTTGCCGGCGAGAAGGATCATGGCGAGGGTGTATTCGGCGACGGGCAGCGCGTTGGCGACGGCGGCCGAGGACACCACGAGGCCGCGGTCCCAGACCGCCGGGGTGGTGAAGCCCTTCACCGAGCCCGCGGAGTGCAGCACGGCACGCAGTTTCGGCGCCGCGTCCAGCGTGACCGCATCCAGCCGCGGGCAGCCCCAGCCGGTGATCAGGATCTCGGTCCCGGCGAGCGCCTCGCGGACACGAGGCCCAGAGAAGTCCTCGGCCACCAGCGCGGGATCGATGTCCACGACCTCACGCAGTCGGGCCATCACCTCGGGCGGAAAGATCTGCGGCACGTTCTCGGCGGACATGGCGAACATCGCCACGGGACGCTCGGGCAAGGAGTCAACCCTCCGGCTCGGTGACTACGGGACAGGGCGACGCAGCAAGCGCTCTCTACCACTTCTACCGTAACCGCAGCCCGCCACGCGCGACAGGGGACGGGCCCGGGACACCGGACCGGCGAACCCCGAGGTAGTTTCCAGCAGTGGCCACCGCACGGCCGCGCACGGCGACCTTCCGGGGAGGCACGACAGGGATGACAGAAACCCTGACCAACTGGGCCGGCAACATCACGTACACCGCCAAGGAACTGCACCGCCCGCACACGCACGACGCCCTCGTGGCGCTCGTCGCGGAGAGCGCACGCGTCCGCGTCCTCGGCAGCGGGCACTCGTTCAACACGATCGCCGAGCCGGGCGACGACGGCGTACTGGTCTCGCTCACCGCGCTGCCCCCGACCGTGGACGTCGACTCGACCGCCCGTACGGTACGGGTCGCGGGCGGCGTCCGGTACGCGGAACTGGCCCGCCGGGTGCACGAGCACGGGTTCGCCCTGCACAACATGGCCTCCCTCCCGCACATCTCCGTGGCGGGCTCGGTGGCGACCGGCACCCACGGCTCGGGCGTCACCAACGGCTCCCTCGCCTCCGCCGTGCGCGAGGTCGAGATCGTCACGGCGGACGGCTCGACCGTCACGATCGGTCGCGACGACGCGCGCTTCGACGGTGCCGTGACCTCCCTCGGCGCACTCGGTGTCGTCACCGCCCTCACCCTCGACCTGGAACCGGACTTCGAGGTGAGCCAGCACGTCTTCACCGAACTTCCCCTCGCCGGGCTCGACTTCGAGACGGTGGCGGCGACGGCGTACAGCGTGAGTCTCTTCACCGACTGGGGGCGTCCGGGCTTCCGGCAGGTGTGGCTCAAGCACCGTGCCGACCAGCCGCTGCCCGACTTCCCCTGGGCCGCGCCCGCGACCGAGGCGATGCACCCCGTGCCGGGCATGCCCGCCGAGAACTGCACCCAGCAGTTCGGAGTGCCCGGACCGTGGCACGAGCGACTGCCGCACTTCCGGGCGGAGTTCACCCCGAGCAGCGGGGCCGAGCTGCAGTCCGAGTACCTGCTGCCGCGCCCGCACGCGCTCGCGGCGCTGCACGCCCTCGACGCGATCCGCGAGCACATCGCGCCGCTGCTCCAGATCTGCGAGGTGCGCACGGTGGCCGCCGACCGGCAGTGGCTGAGCCCCGCCTACGGCCGGGACACCGTGGCCCTGCACTTCACCTGGGTCGAGGACACGGCGGCCGTCCTGCCGGTGGCGCGTCGGGTCGAGGAGGCGCTGGAGTCGTTCGACCCCCGGCCGCACTGGGGCAAGGTGTTCACCACGCCCGGGGAGGTGCTGCGCGGGCGCTACCCACGACTGGACGACTTCCGGGTCCTGGCCGAAACCATGGACCCGGCGGGCAAGTTCACCAACCCCTTCGTGCGGGACTTTGTTCACCCCCTTTCCTAACCCCTTGTCGAAAGCCATCGCCAGGCCATAGCCTTGCGCCGCGCCGGGACCGCCGAGGGCCTGTCCGGCGGAACAGGTCGCAGGAAACGGGCGGTGCCTCATCGACGCCGGCGAGCGGGCCTTGGTGCGTGCGGCCGCAAGGCGGAGGAGGGAGTCGGCGGCATGATCCGCCGGACAGGCCCTAGCCCCGCTGTGCCGTACGGAGGACCGAGGTGGCAAAGCAGGTGAAGCGGACATCGCGCGACATCCGCACCGCGAACCGCTACGAGGTGCTGCGCCAGATCATCGCCGCGTCCCCCACCTCACGACAGGAGTTGGCGGCGGCCACCGGGCTGAGTCTGGCCACGGTCGCCACGCTCGTCGGTGAACTGCTCGACCTCGGGATGCTGACCGAGGTCGGGTTCGAGGACTCCGCGGGGGGCCGCCCCCGGGGACTCGTGGCCGTCAACGCGTCGGGGGGTGCGTTGATCGGCGTCGACATCGCGGAGACGTACGTCCGCGTGGAGCTGTTCGACCTCGCGCTGAACGTGCTCGCCCGCGCCGCCGAGGACATGCGCCCCGGTGAGAGCCGCCCGGAGCAGGTCGTCGGGCATGTCGCCGCGGCCGTCGGCTCGGTGGTCGCGCAGGCCGGGGTCGAGGGCGCGCGCGTCCTGGGCGTCGGGGTCAGCGTGCCGGGCCAGGTGGACCGCGACACCGGCATCTCCGAGTACGCGCCGAACTGGGACTGGCACGACGTGCCGCTGCTCGACCTGCTGGCCGAGCACATCGCCTACCCCCTCCACCTCGACAACCCGCTGCGCGCCTGCGCGGTCGCCGAGCTGTGGTTCGGCGCGGCCCGCGGTCGCGGGGACGCCGTCGTCGTCAACCTGGGCACGGGGGTCGGTGCCGGACTCGCGCTCGGCGGCGGGCTGCACCGCGGGGTGAGCAACAGCGCGGGCGAGTGGGGCCATACGACGCTGGTGCTCGACGGGCGGCCGTGCCACTGCGGCAACCACGGCTGCGTGGAGACGTACGTCGGGGCGCCCGGGATCATGCGGAACCTGCGGGAGTCGAGCCCGGAGAGCCCGCTGCTGCATCCCGACGACCAGACCGCCACCATTGACGCCCTGTCCCGCGGGGTCGCCGCAGGCGACCCGGTGGCGCTCCAGGTCGTCCGGGACACCGCACGCTATCTCGGCGCGAGTGTCGCGGACCTGATCAACCTCCTCAATCCCGAAGTCGTCGTGCTCAGCAGCTGGGTGGCCGCCACGCTCGGCGAGCCGCTGCTGCGCGAGGTGCGCGAGGCCGTCGCCCGGCACGCGCTGCGGCGACCGCTGGCCGCCACCGAGATCGTCCTCTCCCCCATCCCCACCGACCCGGTCTGCCTGGGCGCCGCGACCTTCGCCCTGGAGGGCGCCCTGAACCCGCTGGGCCACAAGCCCGCCGCCGGCAGGGCCGTCCCGCGCCGCACCGCTCTCTAGGGGGCCGTGGGCCGCCGGGCCGGCGGTCCGCCAACTCGCCCTGCCCACGCCCCTGTTCGATCCACCGAACCGCAGACAACGCTTCGAACAGACTTCGTCCAACCCCTTGCCGAAGCCTTAACCGAAGGTTAGCGTCCCGCACCTCACAGCGATTTCGAGCCGCAGCCGTACAAGAGACAAGGACGTCACCATGTCGGCAATGAGCAGCAACTGGGACCGTCGATCCGTCCTGCGGGCCGCAGCGGGGCTGGCCGCGCTGGGGCCGCTGGCCGCGTGCGGAAGCAACAACGGGCGGTCCGGGGGCGGGAGTTCGGGCAAGTCCATCAAGCAGTACTTCCACGCGTACGGCGAGGCCGGCGTCGAGGACGCCCTCAAGCGGTACGCGAAGGGCTACGACAAGGCCGCGGTGAACACGCAGTGGATCACCAGCGCGGACTACGAGAGCAAGCTCTTCTCCGCACTGCTCACCGACAACGCCCCCGACGTGTTCGAGTTCCACCCGCAGATCCAGCTCATCAAGAGCGGTCAGGTGGCGGACCTGAGCGACATCATCGATCCGGTCAAGTCCGACTTCAACCCGGCCGACATCGCCTCGCACACGGTGGACGGGAAGATATACGGCGTCCGGATGATCGACGACCCCCAGTTCTTCTTCTACCGCAAGTCCGTGCTGGAGAAGGCGAAGATCCAGCCGCCGACCACCCTCGACGAGCTGATCGAGGCCGCGGCGAAGCTCACCACCGGCAAGGTCAAGGGCCTGTTCATCGGCAACGACCTGCACGCGGTCATCAACCCGCTGATCTGGTCGTCCGGCGCCGACACCCTCGACGCGAAGAACCAGATCGCGTACCACACGGAGGGCGTCAAGGAGGGCATCAAGAAGATGCGCACGCTGTTCACCAGCGGCCACCTTCTCCTCGACGCCCCGACCGACTACTGGGACCCCTCCGCGATCGTGCAGGGTCTGACCCCCATCCAGTTCTGCGGTATGTGGGCCATGCCGGTCATGCAGAAGGCGCTCGGCGACGACCTCGGGATCTTCCCCTTCCCGAAGGTCACCGACTCCGGCAAGCAGTCGGTCGTCAACGGCGGCTGGTCGATGTTCGTCAACGCCAAGGGCAAGAACGTCGACCTGGCCAAGGAGTACGTGAAGTGGCTGTGGATCGAGCAGAAGAAGTACCAGGAGGACTTCGCGCTGTCGTACGGCTTCCACATCCCGCCGCGCACGTCGATCGCCGCGACCGCCACCAAGCTCAAGACGGGCCTGCCCGCTGAGGGCGTCAAGCTCTTCAACGACTTCGGGCACTTCGACAACATCGGCTGGACCCAGGCCATGATCACCGCGCTGGAGGACGTCTTCGCCAACTGCGTCCGCAAGAACGGTGATCCGGAGGCGGCTCTCGACCAGGCCGACAAGACGGTCAACCGCGAGCTCAAGAAGCTCTTCGGATAGCCGGACGGAGACCGACGGACGGGTTTCGACATGTCGACCACCACCACGCGCGGTGTCGCGCGCCCCGCCTCGGCCAAGGCCTCACCGGCCAGGCCGCGGCGGGGGCTGCGGGGCAGCAGCACCTTCAACTTCTGGCTCTTCACGAGCCCTTTCCTCATCGGCCTGACGGTCTTCGTCTATGTGCCGATCGGCTGGAGCCTCTGGCTGAGCTTCTTCGAGGCGCGCTTCACGGTGACGCCGAGCAAGTTCGTCGGTTTCGACAACTACTGGCAGATGCTGCAGGACAGCAAATTCACCGGCTCGCTCGTCACCTTCACCGTGTTCGCCGCCTTCATCGTGCCCGCCACCTGGGCGCTGTCGCTGGGTCTCGCCCTGCTGGTCAACCGGCTGCGTTTCATGAAGGCGTTCTTCCGGTCCGTCTTCTTCCTGCCGACCGCGTGCAGTTATGTCGCCGCCGCGCTGATCTGGAAGATGTCGATGTTCAGCGGGGTCCGCTTCGGCCTGATGAACACGATCCTCGGCTGGTTCGGCGTCGAGAACATCGCCTGGCTCGCCAACCCCGATCCGCCCTGGTACTGGCTGGTCATCGTGACGCTGCGGCTGTGGCTGCAGGCCGGTTTCTACATGATCCTGTTCCTCGCCGCGCTGCAGAACATCCCGCCCGAGCTGTATGAGGCCGCCGCCATCGACGGCGCCAAGCCCGGCTGGCAGACCTTCCGTTACATCACCCTGCCGCAGCTGCGGGCCACCTCGACCGCGGTGATCCTGCTGCTGGTCATCGCCGCCTACCAGGCCTTCGACGAGTTCTTCAACCTGCTGGCGAAGACGACCTGGGGCCGGCCGCCGCTCGTCGAGCTGTACTACACCGCGCTCGGCGAGAGCCAGGACTACGGCGAGGGCAGCGCGGGCGCGGTGATCCTCACCCTGCTGATCCTCATCGTGACACTGGCGCAGGGCAAGTTCCTGGGCTTCGGAAGGGGTGACGACAAGTGACCGCCACCGTTCCTCCGGTCGCTCCGGTCGACAAGCCGCGCCGCGTCAAGCGCGGCAGCGTCATCGGCAACACCGGCCTGTACGTCTCCATCGGCGTCGCCGCCCTGCTCTTCCTTGTCCCCTTCTATCTGATCGCCCGCAACGCGCTGTCGACGGACCCCGAAATCACCGGCGAGAACTGGAAGTTCTTCCCCACCAACCCCCAGTGGGGCAACGTCACCGAGCTGTTCCACGACACGACGGTCGATTTCGGCCGTTCCCTGTTCAACTCGGCGGTCGTCGCCGTCCTGATCACGGTGGGCACCCTGCTGGTCTGCTCGCTCGCCGGCTACGGCCTGGCCCGTATCCCGTACAAGCACGCCAACAAGATCTTCTACATGGTCCTGGGGACCCTGATGGTGCCGCCCGCCGTCACCTTCGTGCCGAGCTTCGTACTGGTCTCCTCGCTGGGCTGGGTCGACAGCTACCGGGGTCTCGTCATTCCGGTGCTCTTCAGTGGTTTCGCCTGCTTCCTCTTCCGGCAGTACTTCCTGGGGTTCCCCAAGGAGTTGGAGGAGGCGGCGCGCGTGGACGGGCTCGGCTACTGGGGTGCGTACTGGCGCATCGTCGTACCGAACTCCCTGAACTTCTTCGCCGCGATCGCGACCATCACCTTCATCAGCGGCTGGAACGCCTTCCTGTGGCCGCTGGTCATCGGCCAGGACCCGAGTGCCTGGACGGTGCAGATCGCGCTCTCCTCGTACATGACCAACCAGACCGTCAACTACCACCTCATCTTCATGGCCACCGCCATCTCCATCCTGCCCCTGGTGTTCGTGTTCCTCTTCCTCCAGCGCTGGCTAGTGCAGGGGGTCGCGCAGACGGGCATCAAGGGCTGATCGACACGCCAGACGGGCACCAAGGGACGATCTAGGAGACCGATGTCTTTCCGCACGACTTCCGCCATTGACTACGTCGAGGACGTCTCGCCGGGCAGCGGGGCGCTCCCGCCACGCGCCCGGTACGCGTCCTCCGACGCGCGGTCCTTGTCACTGAACGGCAGTTGGCGCTTCCGTCTGTCCCCCACCGCCGACGCCGAGGACGACTCGTTCGCGGCGGAGGGGTTCGATGCCGGGGACTGGGCCGAGGTGTCCGTCCCCGGCCACTGGGTCCTCCAGGGGCACGGTTCACCGATCTACACCAACCACCTCTACCCGTTCCCGGTCGACCCGCCGCGCGTGCCGACCGGGAACCCTACCGGCGATCATCTGCACACCTTCGACCTGCCGTCCGACTGGCCCTCGGACGGCGGCGCGGTGCTGCGCTTCGACGGGGTCGAGTCCTGTGCCCGGGTCTGGCTGAACGGCACCGACATCGGGGAGTTCAAGGGGTCGCGGCTGCCGCACGAGTTCGCGGTCGGCCATCTGCTGAAGCCGGGCGGCAATGTGCTGGCGGTCCGTGTCCACCAGTGGTCGGCGGGCTCGTACCTGGAGGACCAGGACCAGTGGTGGCTGCCGGGCATCTTCCGGGACGTCACGCTCCTGCACCGCCCGGCGGGCGGCGTCCTCGACTTCTTCGTGCACGCCTCCTACGACCACGTCGAAGGCCTCGGAACCCTGCGCGTCGACTCCGACGTCGACGGCCGGGTCACCGTGCCCGGCCTCGACATCGATGTCGCGACCGGCGAGTCGGTCACCGTCCCGGTACTGCCGTGGACGGCCGAGACACCCCAGCTGTACGACGGCGTGCTCGCGACCGAGGGCGAGCGCGTCCCGCTGCGCGTCGGCTTCCGCACGGTCGCCCTGGAGGACGGCCTGATCAAGGTCAACGGCACACCGCTCCTCTTCAAGGGCGTCAACCGGCACGAATGGCACCCGGAGCGGGGCCGGGCCCTGGACCTGGAGACCATGCGCGAGGACGTGCTGCTGATGAAGCGGCACAACATCAACGCGGTGCGCACCTCGCACTATCCGCCGCACCCCGCCTTCCTCGACCTGTGCGACGAGTACGGCCTGTGGGTCGTCGACGAGTGCGACCTCGAGACGCACGGCTTCACCGAGCAGGCCTGGCGCGACAACCCCGTCGACGACGACCGCTGGACCCCGGCCCTGCTCGACCGGGCGGCCCGTATGGTCGAGCGCGACAAGAACCACCCCTCCGTCGTCGTCTGGTCCCTCGGCAACGAGGCCGGCACCGGGCGCGGGCTGACCGCCATGGCCGAGTGGATCCGCGGCCGGGACGGCTCACGCCTCATCCACTACGAGGGTGACATCGACTGCCGTGACACGGACGTCTACTCGCGGATGTACGCCGACCACGCCGAGGTCGAGAGGATAGGCCGCGGCCTCGACGGCGGTACCCACAAGCGCCGCGGACTCCCCTTCATCCTCTGCGAGTACGGGCACGCCATGGGCAACGGTCCCGGCGGGATCGCGGACTACCAGCACCTGTTCGAGTCGTACGACCGCATCCAGGGCGGCTTCATCTGGGAGTGGATCGACCACGGCATCAAGGACGAGTGGTACGGGTTCGCCTACGGCGGCGACTTCGGCGAGGAGCTGCACGACGGGAACTTCGTCTGCGACGGGCTGCTCTTCCCCGACCGGACCCCGTCCCCGGGCCTTGTCGAGTACAAGAAGGTGATCGAGCCGGTCCGGATCGTCGGCGACGCGGCGGACGGGAGCGTGCGGGTCACCAACGGCTACGACTTCGCGGATCTCTCCGCGCTCGCCTTCGAGTGGTCCTACCAGGTCGACGGGGAGACCGTCGAGGCGGGCGTCCTGTCGGTGCCGGAGCTCGCCCCGGGCGAATCGGCGGACGTGAAGCTGCCGGATCGGCCGGCCGCCTCAGGGGGCGGGGAGACCCAGTGGACGGTACGGGCGACGCTCGCGGCCGACACGGTGTGGGGGCCGAAGGACCACCTGGTGGCCTGGGCGCAGTTCCCGCTCTCGGCTCGGCCCTTGACCGCCGTGGCGCAGAGCGACGGACCGGTCCTCGGCGAGGGGCAGATCACCCTGGGCCCGGCGGCCTTCGACGCCCGTACGGGCGCGCTGCGGTCGATCGGCGGGGTCGATGTCAGGGGACTGCGTCTGGACGTGTGGCGTGCGCCGACCGACAACGACAACGGGGCGGCCTGGCAGCCAGATCTGCGCTATGGCCCGCTCTGGCGGGAGCTGGGCCTGCACCGGATGCACCACCGGCTGGAATCGGTGGAGTTGGGCGACGACGCGCTGACCGTACGGACCCGGGTGGCACCCGCCGCCCGCGAGGTGGCCCTGCGCACGGTCTACCGGTGGACGTCCGACGGAACGCGGCTGCGGCTGACCGTGTCCGTGGCACCCGAGGGCGACTGGAGGCTGCCACTGCCCCGGCTCGGGATCCGGCTGGGACTCGCGGGCTCGGTACACGGGGCGAGGTGGTTCGGCGGCGGCCCCGGCGAGGCCTACCCGGACACCAAGTCCGCCTCCATGGTGGGGTGTTGGGAGTCGACCATCGACGGACTCCAGACGCCGTACGTCCGTCCGCAGGAGAACGGCGCTCGGGCCGACGTCCGCTGGGTGGAGATCGGCGGGCTGCGGGTCGAGGGCGAGCCGGAGTTCTGGTTCACCGCGCGCCGCTGGACGTCGGAGCAGCTCGACGCGGCCGAGCATCCCACCGATCTGAAGGCCGGTGACACGGTCTGGGTCAATCTCGACCACGGGCAGCAGGGCATCGGCTCGCAGTCGTGCGGTCCGGGCGTGCTTCCGCAGTACCAACTGCGTCCCGCGCCCGCCGAATTCACGTTCCACTTCTCGGAGATCCATGGCTGACACCCTCACGAGGACCGCGGCCGGTCGGCAGCTCTTCAGCCGACCGGCCGCGGTCGCGTCGTGTATCGGATTCGTCCTCATCGGCATGCTGCAAGCGCTCTACGGCCCGGCGGTCCCGGGCCTGCGCGCGCAGTACGGCCTCTCCCCCTCAGCGGCGGGTCTCGGTCTGAGCCTGCACTTCACCGGGGGTGTCGCGGGCGTCCTCGCCTTCAACGCGATTCACTCCCGGATCTCCAACAGAGCGATGCTGGCGACGAGTTACGCGCTGATGGCGGCGGGCGGCGCGGGCTTCGCACTCGCCGCGAACTGGCCGCTCGCGCTCGCCGCCGCGTTCCTCGGCGGCCTCGGCTTCGGCGGGATCGACTACGGCCTCAACCAGCTGTTCGCGGTCGGCTTCGGCGACCGTTCGACGGCCATGCTGAACGTCCTCAACGCGCACTTCGGCATCGGCGCGGTCCTCGGCCCGGCACTGGTCGCGTGGCTGGGGCCCGACGACTACCCCTACGCCTTCGGAGCGTGCGCGGTGCTCGCGGGGGCGCTGATCCTGTGCACGGGAGGGGTGCGCAGCGAGGCGCCGCCCGTCTCCCCGGCCGGGCGGCCCGCCCCTTCCGGTGGCCTGCTCTCCCGCGTCCTGGTGGGCTTCCTGCTCCTCTACATCCTGAACGTCGGCGTCGAGGCGGGCGTCGGCGGCTGGGAACCCACCCACCTGGAGACCGTCGGCTACGGCGCGACGGTCGCCGCCTCCGCCACCTCCGTCTACTGGCTGATGATGACCGCGGGCCGCTTCCTCGTCGTCCCGATCACCCTGCGGTACGCGCCCGAACGCATCCTCGCGGTCTGCGCGGCCGGGATGACCGCGTGCCTGCTGCTGGCGCTGATCCCCGGGGCGGCGCCGGTGGCGTACGCCGGTGTGGGTCTGTTCATCGCGCCCGTCTTCCCGACCGGCCTGCCGTGGCTCAACAAGGCTCTCCCCCAGGCGAAGAGGGCCGGGGCCTGGGTGATCGCGGCGTCGATGACCGGCGGGGTGGCGGCCCCTCCGCTGCTCGGCGTGGGCATCGAGGCGTCGGGGATCCACGCCGTCCCCTGGCTGCTGACCGCCCTGTCCGCGGCCTCGCTCGTGGCCACCCTGTGGCTGATCGCACTGACCCGGAAGGCGTCCGCATGAGCGGCAGCATCCAGGTCCGGGGGCTGTCCCGGACCTTTCACACCACCGTGCGCCGCCCGGGCTTCTCGGGCGCGCTCAAGTCCCTCGTCAAGCCCGAGCGGGTCGCGAAGGAGGCCGTCTGCGACGTCACCTTCGAGGTGGCGCCGGGCGAACTGCTCGCGCTGCTCGGCCCGAACGGCGCCGGCAAGTCCACCACCATCAAGATGCTCACCGGCATCCTCACCCCGACCTCCGGCGAGGCGCGCGTCGCCGGCGTCGTCCCCTACCAGGAGCGCGAGCGCAACGCACGCAACATCGGAGCGGTGTTCGGACAGCGCACCCAGCTGTGGTGGGACCTGCCGGTGCGTGAGTCCTTCGCGATCCTGCGGGACATCTACGGGGTGCCGGAGCGTGAACACCGCGTCCGGCTCGGCGAGTTCGACGAGCTGCTCGCCCTCTCCTCCTTCTGGGACACCCGCGTACGCCATCTCTCCCTCGGCCAGCGGGTGCGCTGCGACCTCGCCGCCGCGCTGCTGCACGACCCGCCCGTGGTGTTCCTCGACGAGCCCACCATCGGCATGGACGTGGTGGTCAAGGAACAGGTGCGCGGCTTCCTGAAGCACCAGGTGGAGGAGCGTGGCCGAACCGTGTTGCTGACCACGCACGACATGACGGAGGTCGAGCGGCTCGCCGAGCGGGTCGTCCTCATCAACCACGGGCGGCTCGTCCTCGACGGCACCCTGGACGAGATCAGGCGCAGGTTCGGCTCGACCTGGCAGGTGCGGGCCACGCTCGCCGATCCACAGGCGGCGATCGCCCCGCCGCCGGGCATCGCACTGCTGCGCCGCCAGGGCCCCCAGGTGGTGTTCGGGCCGGACGGGCCCGGCGCCCCGACGGTCCACCAGGCGCTCAAGCAGGTCGTCGAGCGGTACGAGGTCACCGACCTCGCGATCGACGAGGCGGACCTGGAGGACGTGATGCGGGCGGCCTACGTCCAGGCGGAGGCCGCGTGAGCACGGCCGTCCCCGGCGGCTGGCGGGCCGCCCGGGTCACCCCGCTCGGCGAGCTGCACACCCCGCCCCGGATGACCGCCGCGCTGCTGCGTCTCGTCGTGCAGGTGGTGCTGGTGGCCTCGCTGTGGCGCGGCCTGTACGCGACGACCGGCACCACCGCGGGCCTCACCCGCGACCAGGCCGTCACCTACGCCGTGCTCGCCGTACTGGCCACCCGGATCAGGGCGTTGGACCAGTACTCGGGCCGGGACACCGTCCAGCAGCACATGCACTTCGGCACCATCGTGTACTGGTATCTGCGCCCGCTGCCCCCGCAGCGCTACTACGCGTTGCGGGCGCTCGGCGAACAACTCTACGGATTCGTCTGGGCGTTGACCGGATACGCGGTGTGTCTGGCCGTCGGGTTCGTACAGCCGCCCGGGTCGGCGGCCGTCGCGGCGGTGTTCGGGCTGAGCGTGCTGCTCGGCCAGTGGGTTCTGTATTACGTGATGCTGGTCATCGACCAGCTGTGCTTCTGGACGCTCCGCAACGGCGCCGCGATCCTGATCCTGGTCTTCGCGCAGAACCTGCTGTCCGGGGTGTACGCGCCGCTGTGGTTCTTCCCCGACTGGTTCATCACGCTCAGCCGTTTCCTCCCCTTCCAGGCGACGCTGAGTGTGCCGCTGTCGCTGTACGTGGGCCGGATCCCGGTCTCCCAGGCGGGTCCCCAACTCGCCCTGCAGGCCGCGTGGGTGGTGGCGCTCGCCCTGTTCACCCGGCTGCTGTGGCGCCGGGCCGCCCGGCGTGTGATCTCGCAGGGAGGCTGAGCATGACGGACGGACCGCACATGACGCACAGGCCGGACACGACGGACGGGCCGCACACGACGGACGGGCTCGGCACCTCACTGAAATCCCTGCGGATCGTGTGGCGCATCACGCGTCTCAACTTCCGCGCACAGCTGGAGTACCGCTCCGAGTTCCTGCTGATGATCGCGATCGGCGCGATCTGGCAGGTGTCGGTGATCGTGTTCGCGACGGTGCTGCTCACCCGGTTCACCGGGATGGGCGGCTGGGCGAGCCAGGACGTGCTGCTGATCGCCGCCACGCGGATGCTGGCGCACGGCCTGTTCGTGCTCCTCCTGGGCCGGGTGCACGGACTGGCCCGGCACATCCAGGAGGGCGTGATCGACACGTATCTGGTCCGCCCCATGCCGGTCCACCGGCAGCTCCAGCTCTCTGTCTTCCCCACAAACGCGATCGGCGACCTGACGGTGGCGACCGGGCTGATGGTGGGCGCGCTGACCCGCAGCCAGCTGGACTGGAACGCGGCCCGGATCTCGTACCTCGTCGTCTGTGTGCTGGGCGGGATGCTCTTGGAGGCGGCCCTGTTCACGGCGGTGGCCTGCGCGTCGCTGCGCTTCCCGGCCGCCGACTACTGGGGGCGCTGGCTGGAGGAACTGCTCGGCACGTTCGGCAGCTATCCGCTCAACGTGCTGCCGCGCGCGGTCGGCGGTTTCCTCACCTTCGGACTGCCGCTGGCCTTCGTCGCCTACTTCCCCGCCGCCGTGCTGACCGGACACGGCGGCGACTCGGGGGTGCCGTACTGGCTGGCGGCGGCCTCACCGCTGGTGGGGCTGCTCGCCTATCTGGGCGCGCGGCTGCTGTGGCGCTGGAGCCTCGGCCACTACTCCGGGGTCAACGGCTGACGACCGGTGCGCCGGCCCCGTCCGTACGGGGCCGGCGCACCGGGGTGAGCAGGGCCAGCAGGGCGACGAGCACGCAGCAGGCGCCCGCGACCATGCCCACCGCCGCCGTGCCGTGGCGCCCCGCGGTCCAGGTGAGGACGGCCGCGCCGGCGGGGGCCGCCGAGTAGTGCAAGGTCCAGAACGCCGAGGTGACCCGGCCGAGCAGATGCTCCGGAGTCACCTCCTGCCGCAGCGACATGGAGCACGTACCCGCCACGCTCCCGAAGCCCAGGAAGACCGCGGTCAGGGCGGCGACGGCCGGCACGCTGCGGGCCCAGCCCAGACCCGCCAGCGCGCATCCGCACACCGCCACCGAACCGATCCAGGTCGGGCCGAAGCCCAGCCGTCGGCGCACCCGGGCCACCAGGAGCGCCCCGGCGATCGTGCCGAGCGCGCCGACCGCGAACACGGTGCCGACCGCCGCGTCGTCGCGGCCGAGATCGTGCTTGAGGTGGTAGATCAGCAGGTCGTTCAGTCCGAGTGTCAGGAAGCTGAAGAAGGACAGCAGGACGGTCAGCACGCGCAGCACCGGATGCCGGACCAGGAAGGACACCCCGGCGAGCAGATCCGTCCACAGCCGCCGGACCGCTCCCGTTCCGGCCACGGGTCCCGGTGCGGGGCGTGTGCTGCCCTTGAACCGTACGAAGCCGACACAGGCGGCCGACACGCCGAAGCTCGCCGCGTCCACGCCGACGGCGGCGGCTGGCCCGAGCCACGCCGCCACCAGCCCCGCGCCCACCGGACCGGCCACCCCGGCCGCCGCCGCGGTCGCGTTCAGCCTGCCGTTGGCCTCCGTGATCCGCTCGACGCCGACGAGGTTGCGGACGACGGTGACGTAGGCGACGGAGAACAGCATGCCGACGGCCTCGCACAGCGGCAGGACCACGTAGAGCAGCCAGATCCGCGGTCCGAAGACCCAGACCAGCGGAATCACCGCGTACAGGGCCATACGGACCAGATCGCAGGCCACCAGCAGTTTCCTGCGGTCCACCCGGTCGACGACGACCCCGGCGAAAACCCCGGCCACGACCGAGGCCGCCCCGCCGACGGCCGTCAACAGGCCCATCTGCGCGACGGATCCGGTCGCGCGTAGCACGAGCAGCGGCAACGCGATCAGGGCGAAGGAGTCTCCGAGGACCGAAAGAGTCTGCGCGACCCAGAAGACACCGAAGTCACGGTCCCGCCGCAGCGGCTGTGGGGGTTCTTCGTCGACCGTGCCTTCTGCGGCCCGCTCCAAAGCCCTGGGATCTCTCCCGCGCCACGCTCTGAACGTCACCGCGCCGGCCCCCGTCACCCGATCCAGTCGTCGACCAGCGTAGAGCCTGTCCGGCGGATCATGCGGCTACTAACCAGGCTGCGACGATGGACCACTCGGCCGACATGCCCGAGAGTCTCGCCGAGCCTGCGTCACCGGCCCAGGCGAATGACTACGACCGCTTCGCCGAGGCGTACTCGGCGGAAACCGAGAACAACCTCGTGAACGCGTACTACGCGCGGCCCGCGATGTTGGCCCTCGCCGGAGACGTGGCCGGCCGCCGGATCCTGGACGCCGGTTGCGGCTCGGACGCCCTGTCCGCCGCACTGCGCGACCGCGGTGCCCTCGTCACCGGCATCGACGCCAGCGCCGGAATGCCGGCGCTGGCGAGGCGGCGGCTCGGTGACGACGTAGCCCTGCACGTGGTCGACCTGAACGACCGCCTGCCGTTCGCCGACGGTGCGTTCGACGACGTGGTGGCGTCGCTGGTGCTGCACTACCTGGAGGACTGGGGGCCGACACTGGCCGAATTGCGGCGCGTGCTCAGGCCCGGCGGCCGGCTGATCGCGTCGGTGGAACACCCCTTCGTGGCCTACACGTTCCAGGAGCCTCGGTCCGACTAGGTTCCCCGACGACTTCCATGACCTCTCGACCAGAACCTGCTTCCTGTTCTTCGTCGTCGAGGTGCCGCCGTCGGACACCGGCTCGGGGCCCTTCGAGAGCGGTCACCTGGCCTCTGAGCCTGCCCGATTCGCGGCGAGTTGTCTTGCTCACACAGTGGGCCGTTGCTAAGCCTTGGGCACTCGACTCCATGGAGGACGCTGTGTATCAAGAGGCCCCTCTTCCCGTTCCTCCGCGTTCACGTGTCCGGGGATTCGTCTGCGCCGTCACAGCCACCGCCCTCGTCACGCTCACCGCCGCGGCGAGTCCCCCCGACGCGGACATCCGGACCGCGGCGGCCCCGGCAGCCGTGGTCCGCGAGTGGAACGCCATCGCCACCGACACGATCAAGACCAGCCTTGGCCCCCGTCCCTCCGGGCAGGCAGCGATCTGGGAGGGGTTCGTCTCCGTCGCCGTGTACAACGCCGTGGTGGGGATCGAAGGCGGCTACGCCCTGTACAAGTGGCGCGAGCGCGGTCCGGCCAAGGCATCCTCCGCGGCGGCCGCCGCCACTGCGGCCCACGACGTGCTGCTCGCCTGCTTCCCTGCCTTCAAGGAGCGGCTCGACACCGCCTACGCGGACTCGCTCGCCGCTCTGCCGGCCGGTCAGGCCAGAGACCGGGGCGTCGACTACGGAAGGCGCGCCGCTGCCCGCATCATCGAACTCCGGGAAGGGGACGGAAGGTTCGCGGACGTTCCGTTCACCGCTTCCCCGGCACCGGGGGTCTGGCGGCCCACCCCGCCCGCGTTCCAGCCCTTCATCGACACCTGGCTCGCCAGGCTCCGGCCCCTCCTGCTCGCCTCCCCGCAGCAGTTCCGCCCCGGCGGACCACCCGCCATCTCCTCGGCCGCTTACGCCAAGGATCTCCAGGAGTTGAAGGCCATGGGCGCGAAGACCGGCTCGGGCAGGAGCGCGCGGCAGACCGAGACCGCCCTCTTCTTCAGCGGCAACCTGGTCGAACAGGCTCAAACAGCCGTACGAGACCACGCCGCCCGGCACCGGCTCGGCATCGCCGAGACGGCCCGGCTGTTCGCCGCGGTGAACGCGGCGGCGACCGATGCCGTCGTCACGGCATGGGACACCAAGCTCCACTACGGCTCCTGGCGGCCGATCACCGCCATCCGCCTCGCCGACACCGACGGCAACCCCGCGACGACGGCGGACCCGGCCTGGGAGCCGCTGCTCATCACCCCACCACACCCGGACTACATCGCCGGCCATACGACCGTCGCCGCTGCCGTGGCACGCGCCCTGACCGGCGTCCTCGGCACCTCGCACATCGACCTCTACGTCCCCTCCGAGGTCACCGGCACCACGCGGTTCTACGGGTCCGCCGACAGTCTCAACCGGGATGTCGTCGACGCCCGTGTGTGGGGCGGCGTCCACTCCCGCACGGCGGACGTGGCCGGCTGCCGGGCCGGCACCCGCGTGGCCGCCTGGGCCCTGGCCCACTACTTCCAGCCGGTCACCAAGGACGGCACCCAGCTGTCCCCGCCGACACGAACGGCTCGGCAGGACAGGCTCGCCGAGCCCAAGTGCGGCGACGCCACCGACTGAACCACCGAGCCGAAGAGGGCCCGGCGTCGTGCCGGGCTTCCGATCCTGCCCTGAGTACCGGATCAGCGGGTGGACCCTTCTTCCGGTCGGCAGGCACTCGGGCGTCAGGGCGCATGCGGATGTTCCGCCCCGTCAGTACCAGCGGACGTGGGCGGCCGCGGCCTGGCCGGTACGCGCGGCGTGGCGCAGCACACGCAGCGGGCCGTCGAGGAGCTCGTCGGCGGGGTGGTCAGGGTCGTCTCCCGCAGGAAGTCCCCGAACCAGCCCGGCAGCCGCAGCACCGCGTCGGGACCGAGCGGGCAGGCCACGGCCGAGAACTGATCCACGAGTCGGCCCCGTGCCGTGCATCCGGCCGTCCTCTACCGCCCAGTACTGCAGGGGCACTTGTCGCGGGGCTGACGCTGGGGTCGAGCAAGGGCTGAGATCACGAGGACAATGCGGCCCGCTCGGATTCGGCCAGCAATATGCAGAACTCGTTGCCCTCCGGGTCCGCGAGAACGACCCAGCCCCAGCAGTCGGTTTTGCGGTGGAACTTCGTTGAAGTGCAAGGCCGGGCCGCCGGGCTGCGTGATCGCTATGTTCGTCACCGTTGAGCCCATGCGCGCGATCATGTCCGAGCGGCGCCCCGCCCGCCACGGCCGGACCCCGCGACCCTGATGGGGTCTGTGAACGCGGCTTGGTGATCCGCCTCAACCCGCCTACGACCCCTGACAGCGCCTCGTGGAAACAGCGGCGGTGGCGCTACGCTGCTGTGCCGTGCAGGAGACACGTCTCGACACTGCTCGGATCCGGGCGGCTCGCCGGGTGATCGACCCGGTCTTTCTCGACACTCCGCTGTACCGCTGCGAGGCGCTGGAGCCCGGCCTCGGGTGCACGGTGAGCATCAAGCTCGAAACGGCGAACCCGGTCCGCAGCTTCAAGGGCCGCGGCACCGAGGTGGTCGCGAGCCTGCTGGCCGACCATGCCTCGCGAGCCGCGGTGTGCGCGAGCGCCGGCAACCTTGGTCAAGCCCTCGCGTGGTCCGGTCGCGGCCGGGGGCTCGACGTCACCGTCGTGGCATCCCGCTTCGCGACTCGGGCCAAGCTTGATCGCATCCGCGCACTGGACGCCGGGTTGGAGCTGGTGGACGGCGACCACGAGATGGCTCGCGAGCGGGCGGCGGCCATCGCACGGTACGACGGCATCCGGCTGGTCGAAGACAGCCTGGACATCGAGACCTGCGAGGGCGCGGCGACCATCGGCCTGGAACTGGTGGACACCGCGCCGTCGTTCGACACCGTCCTGATCGCTCTCGGCGGCGGGGCGCTGGCCACCGGCGTGGGTCATGTGGTGAAGGCGTTGGCACCCGAAGTCGAGGTGATCTGCGTCCAGCCGCTGGGCGCACCGGCGCTGACACTCTCGTGGCGCAGGCGACGTGTCGTCACCACCGACTCGACCGACACCATCGCCGACGGCGTCGCCGGCCGGTATCCCATCCCGGCCGTCCTGGACGACCTCCTCCTGGTCGCCGACGACGCCGTCCTGGTCCAGGAGGCGTCGATCATCACCGGTATGCGGATGCTCCTCGACCACGCCGGCCTCGTCGTCGAACCTTCGGCCGCGCTCGGCATCGCCGCGATCCTCGAAGACCGCGACCGCTTCGCCGACCGACACGTCGTCACCATCGTGTGCGGCAGCAACGTCGACGTAGACGCCTACCACCGCTGGGTCGGCGCGGATCCTCTCCACAGGTCCTGACGATTGCTCAGGCCGACGCCCGAACCAGCCGCACATGACCGCAGCTTCCCCAACTGGGAGCGGGGCGTGCAACAGGGCCGGGCCCGTCCTTGTCGTCGAGGGCATCCCCCAGCAACCGTGGGGCGGTCGGGTGGGCTACAGGTAGTCCTCCAGGCGGGCGACCGTGAAACCCTGTTCCTGGATATGGCGTAGCAGGTTCGCCGTCATCCGCGTCATCGTCGTGCCCTTGAGCTCGGACGGCCCGCGGAAGTGGGCCAGAATGATGTCGCCCGGGTGGAGCTTCTTGACGGCGCCCTGGTACTGCATGTTCTTGATCTGCATGGACTCGCGCCAGAGGACGATCTTCTCAATGCCGCAGGACGCCGCGGCGGCCCGGGTGTTCTCGTTCCAGTTGCCGTAGGGCGGACGGAACAGCCGTGGCATGGTGCCGTATCGATCCTTCAGCTTCTTCTGCTGGCCGCAGATCTCCTGCTTCTGGGCCTCCGCACCCAGGGTGCGGAGGTTCGGATGAGTCAGGGTGTGGTTCTGGATGCCGTTGCCCAGTCGCTGGAGTTTCTTGAAGTAGCCGTAGTCGGCGCGGATGACGGAGTCCGTCAGGAACATCGTGAAGGGGATCTTCAGCTCCCGCATCATCGTCACGAACTCCGGGTCCTTCTCCGCCCCGTCGTCGAACGTGAGGAAGACGATGTTCTCCTTGGTGGGTATCTCGCTGATCACCGGCACCCGGCCTCCGGCAGCCGCTCGCCCCGTCGGCTTGGTCGCGGGCGGGGCGGGCGGAGCGGCCAATGGTTTGATGCCCCACTTGCGGTAGGCGGCCTCGGCGCCCACCCGCGCGCCCGCGTCGCCGCGGGGAAGCCGTGCGGACGGTGCGGGACGGACCGCCGTGCCGGGACGGGAGTCCGCCGAGGGTTCGGCCGTGCAACCCGTCGCACAGCCCGTCGCGAGAAGGACGCAGGCCAGCACCGCCCCACTGATTCGCCTGTCCACCGTGTGCCACCCCATGTCGTCCGTACGCCGCAGCCCGTCCGCCCTCCTTGATGACGAACAGATGTCCGAGGTTCCATTCCGGACGCGACGGATGGCACTGAGCGCCGGCCCGCAACCAGCGGTCCAGCGAGGAATCCGGGCCCAGCACCGGGATGCGGGACGGCCCGCACACGGCGTTGCCGAGCAGGCCGACCTTGAAGCCGCTCACCCGCACGCCCTGCGGCTTGGCGCCGCTCACCTCAGTGGCCTGGGGATTTGTGGTGCGTAGCCCCCAGCCTGCTGTTCCCTCGGCCAGGTTGAACGGCGTTTTCGTCCGCCGTGGAGGTGGCGCCTACCGGATTCCCTGTCACCGGCCGGGACTTCGACATCGGTGTCGTGAGCGGCGACCAGTGCCACCGTCACCGCGCCAGATGTCGCCGACCGCACTGAGGGCGGCCTACCGCCCGAAGACCGTCTGCCGGACGCCGGACGCCGGCTGTCTGCCGCGATGCGTGATTCCCCGTGTGTGACATTCGGTCGGGCCTCTGCGCTGGACAAGTGCCGCCTGTCGATCAAGACAGCGGCAGCGCGGGCAAAGCGCCGGACCTCTCTGCTCGTACTGCCTTCCGCGGAGTTCAACTGCAGACGTCCTACCGAAGGAAGCGACCGAATACCGTGCGCATAAGACAGTTCGCAGAAAGTGCAGCAGTCTCGGCAGCCCTGAGCCTCTCACTCCTTGGCTTCGGAACGACCACGGCCGCCGCGGACACCAGTACCTCACTGCCGATCAGCTCGTATCGGGACATAGCTGTCGACGCAGCTCATCAGCAGGTCTTCCTCAGCGACCCGTTCGGCGGCAGCGTTCTGGTGACGGACTACACGGGCCAGGTCGTGAAGCAGATCAGCGGTGAGGCCGGCGCCTGGGGAATCGCGCTCTCCAGCGACTCCAGGACGCTGTACGTGGCACTCCGCGACGCCGGCGCGATCGCCACGATCGACACCGCCACTCTGCAGGAGACCGCCCGGTACGACACCGGCACCGGCGCAGGCGCCTACGCCGGTCCGACCTCCCTCGCGTCGGCCGGAGGAAAGATCTGGTTCGGCTACAGCACCGACACCTGGAACGGTGCCCTCGGCTCCCTGGACCTGAGCGGCCCGCAACCGGTCGTCACACGGGGCCAGGACCTCGGCACGTTCCGCGGCGCGCCCCGCCTGGCCGCCACGCCGCAGGATCCGGACACTCTCGTCGCCGCCGAGTCCGACGGCAACGACGCCACCCTGGCGGTGTACGACGTGAGTACCGGACAGGCCAACGTACAGGCGAAGCGCGTCGATCCAGGGCCGGACGGGTGCTCGAGCCTGCAGGACCTCGCCTTGACGCCGGACGCCGCGCGGGTTGTTGTCGCCTGCGCCTCGCCCTATTACCACCAGGCGTTCCGCACCGCCGACCTGGCGGACGACGGCACCTACACCACCAGCCACTACCCCAACGCGGTGGCCATCGCCCCCGACGGCACGATCGCGGCGGGCGTCGACGGCGCCTCCTCGCCCGACGTCCATCTGTTCACGCAGGGCAACTCCACGGCCTTCAAGACCTGGGACTTCCCGTCGTCCTCCGCCTACGCCACCACCACCCTCCTGCCGGCCGGTCTGGCCTGGGCACCGGACGCCAGCCGGATTTTCGCGGTCACCGAGGACAGCAGCTCTTCGTCCTTGACGCTGGAGGTCCTGGACCACCCGCAGGTCGCCACCGCCGTCACCGTGCACGCACCCACCTCGTCACCCCGGAATCAGAACCTCACCCTCACCGGAAAGCTCGAAGCGCCCGTGGGGTTCGGCACCGGAAGCACCGTCGACATCTGGCGGCTCGACGACCCCTTGGCGGGTGAGGGCACGCTGATCGGGTCCGCGGCCGTCGCCGCGGACGGCACGTTCAGCTACACCGACCGTCCGAGGGCCAAGGGCGATGTCCAGTACACCGTCCAGTACGCGGGCGACGCACGGCACGCGAGTGCCTATGGCACGGCCACGGTCGACATCACCTCTGACTGAGTCCCTTCCACGTCGCGCCACGGCTCCCGGCATGAAGCGGCCTTCACGACCATGTACGCCGGTCGTGAAGGCCGCTTCATGTTGTGGGACCGCGTACGCCGGTCGGTGTGGCGCACCGCGCCTTCGTGGGGCTTGGGCTACTTGATGTAGACCAGGCTGTCGGTGGTGACGGTGGGACGGCCGCTGGTGCCGACCACGACGATCTTGACGGTGTGCTTGGCGGCGGCGGACCAGGTCTTGGTCCAGATCGCCTGCCGGTACAGGGTGGTGGAAGACCTCAGGTCGACGGTGGAGACCTTGGTGCCGTCGACGTAGACGTACGCCTGGCCGGAGCTGGAGGCGCGGGAGACCACCCAGGCGACGGAGCGTCCGGTGAAGGTCCAGGTGAGGCCGGCGCCCTTGGAACCGCTGGAGTAGGACTGGCCGCCGAGGTAGCTGGTGGAGGAGCGGGTGGTCCAGCTGCCGGACTTCGTAGCGGCGGTCTCCTGCAGTATCACCGGGGTGTACGAGGGGGAGGACGTGCGGTAGTTGCCGGCGTAGTCGTAGGCCCGCATCGACCAGATGGTGGCGGCGGAGGACTTGGCGGTGCGGCTGGAGGTGGTCGTGGTCGGGCCGAAGGTGGCGGTGGTGGGCGACAGCAGCTTCACGTAGCGCAGGGCCTTGTCGTCGGTGGCCTTCCAGCCGAGAGTGACAGGGATGGCGCTGGTGCTGACGGTGCCGGAGCGCAGGGAGAGCTTCGGGTTGGTGGTGAAGGTCGGTGCGGTCGTCTCCGCTGTGACAGCCAGCGCGGCACTGGTCGCGGTCTTGCCGGACTGGTGCACGGCCCGCACGGCGACGGTGTGGCTGCCCAGGGCCAGGGTGGCGCCGGCGGAGGTGGCGGTGCCGGAGGTGGTCGCGACGGTCTTGCCGTCGACCAGCAGCTCGAACCTGGAGATCAATGACGCTGGTGTGGTGGCCGTCCAACGGACGGTGATGCCGCCCTTGGTGTAGTACGTCGAGCCCGAAAGGCCCGCGCCGTCGACCGAGCTGACCTTCAAGCCCTGCACCGGGCCGGCTGCCCAGGTGCGGATGGTCGGCAGTTGATCGTAGAGCAGGCCGCCGGGGCACTGGGTGTTGTAGCCGTCCCGGTGGCCGGAGATCCGCTGGAAGGTGTATGTGCTGCCCGCGGTGAAGTTGGTGTTGGAGTAGTTGTGCTGGCTCGCGCCTGCGGTCAGCCGGGTGGTTCCGGCGGGATCGGCGCCGTACTGGCCGAGCTTCCAGGCCGCCAGGCGGGCGACTGACGCCAGCGTGGCGTTGGTGGCGCTGGTGGAGGTGTAGTCACCGAGCACCGCGACGCCTGCGGACTCCCGGTTCCAGCCGTAGGTGTGTGCGCCGAACACCGGAAGACCGACGCCGCCCTTGCGGCCCTCGAAGATGGTGCCGCATTTGTCGACGAGGAAGTTGTAGCCGATGTCCTTCCAGCCGCTGACCTGGACGTGGTACGCGTGGATGCTCCGGATGATCGACGCGGAGTCGGCGCAGGAGTAGTCGTTGGCCCCGTCGGTGTGGTGGACGAAGACCGCCTTCACGTCCGCGTTGTACTCCGGCGCCTCGGGGCTGAGCGACTCGTCGGCACCCCAGTCGGCGCGCGAGACGATCGGCGGTTCGGGCACGGTGGACGGCGGCGCCGAGGGCGACGCGCTGGAGGACGTGCTCGGCGACGGCGACATGGAGTCCGTGGGGGACGCCGACGCGGAGGGCGGGACGGAGGGCGGGACGGAGTCGGTGGCCGCGGGCGTGGTGTCCGTCGCAGCCGGGGACACGGTGGTCTGGCCGTCCGTCGGCGTGGCGGAAGAGCCGTCACCGGGCGCGGCGGAGTCGGTGGGCGCGGCGGAGTCGGTGGGCGCGGATGCCGTGGCGCCGGGACTCTCATCGGCGACGAATGCGGCCGGCTCGGCGGTGCCGCCGGCCTTGGTCTCGGCGTCGGTCACCACCCCCGGGTCGACCAGGTTGACCTCAAGGCCCTTGGGCAGAGCGGAGCTGCTGGTGCCGTTCTTGCGGATGACCTGCACCTGCATGCCGTCGGAGGGACCGACCCACAACGGCTCGGATGCTCCGCGCACTCCGACGCCGGGGTTCTCCAGCGGGTCGACGTTCAGTTCGAGGTCCTGCCAGGCGCTCCACTGGCCGGTCCCGAGGCTGCGGGTACGTACCTGCGCCGTGCCGTCAAGCCGCTTGGCCGCCCCCGTCCAGGAGACGCCGAGCATCGAGAACTGCTCGGTGTCCGTGCGCGGCAGCTCCCGCTTGTCGCCTGTGCTGCCTTTCAGCGCGAGGTCGTACACCTTCGCCGGCCGCTTGGCCCGGCCGGCCGCGCCGGGATCGGAGGACGGGCTGGCGACGGCGTAGGTCACCACGCCCCCGCCTCCCAGGACCACCGCACCGAGCGTCAGCCACGCCCGTCGTTTCATGTTCAGCGGTCTGTACACATGCGACGTACGACGACCCACGACGTATCCACCCCTAGAAGGCCCGGAAAGGCCACAGAAAAAAGTCATATGAGGCACACCCGTCACACAGGTGGCCGCCCTCTACAGCGCACCGCGTCCGACGAACATCACGGGGCGACAGACCGCGGTGACGCAGATCACTGCGCTGCCGGGGTCAACGGCACCGGTGGTGGTGGCATTTGGGGCGCGTTATCGGGGCGCCCGGTGCGGGGGCGGCCGTGCTGGTCGCCCTCTTGCCGGTCTTGCCGTTCCGCTTGACGGGGGCCGCGGACGAAGAGGGCGTGGGAGCGCCGGGCTCGTCGGCGCCGTGGCCGAGGGTGACGGGGGCGGGGAAGGGGGCATCGGGCAGACCTGCGAGGGCGTCACGCATGTAGTGGGTCCAGATCTCGGTGGGGATGTCACCGCCGAACACCTTCTGCAGACCACCCACGCCTGCCAGGGACTGCAGCTGTGGGTGGTTCGAGTCCTCTCGGAAGAGGACGACAGAGGTGGCGAGTTGCGGGGTGTAGCCGATGAACCAGGCCGAACGGTAGTCGTCAGTGGTCCCGGTCTTGCCCGCCGCGGTCCTGCCGAGAGCCTGGGCCTTGGTACCGGTGCCCCGGGCGATGACGCCCCGGAGCACGTCGGTGACGTTGCCGGCGACCGATGCCGGCAGGGCTCTCGCGGGGGCGGGGGCGGAGAAGCCGGCCAGTGCCGAGCCGTTGTGGGTGACCTTCGTCACCGAGTAAGGGGAGGCCTGCATCCCGTCGGCAGCGAAGGTCGCGTACACGCCTGCCATGCGAATGGCGCTCGGTGTCGAGGTGCCGATGTAGAAGCCGGCGCTGGGGGCGGCGAGACTGCCCGGGCGCAGGCCGAGGGTTTGTGCCGTCCTCGCCACGTTCCCGTAGCCGACATCTTCTCCCAGTTGCACGTACGGCGTGTTGACCGACTGCTCCATGGCCTTGCGCAGAGGGATGTAGCCCCAGCGCTGGGGGGTGTCGTTGTGCTGGTGGAGGAGTCCGGTGGGGTCCTTGGGGTCGGCGACGCGGTTGCCCTGCTGGTCCTTGATCTCGATGCCGTCGTCAGCGTTGAACCTGCTGGCCGGGGTGATCGGCTCCGGGGACTTGCCGGGTCGCAGTACGGCTCCGTGCTGGAGCGCGGCGGCGAGGACGACGGGCTTGAAGGTCGATCCCACCGGGACGCCGGAGGTGTCGGCGTTGTCCGAGTAGTGGGCGTGGTCGAAGCCGGGGCCGCCGTAGACGGCGAGGATCCTGCCGGTCGTGGGTTCCACCGAGGCTGCTCCCACCTGGACGTCCCGGTCGACGGGCCGGTGGGCGGGGTCGAGGCGTTGCGTGCGCACCGCGGCGACAGCCCTCGTCAGTTCCGCCGTCCTCTTCCTGTCGAAGGTGGTGTGGATCTGGTAGCCGCCCCTGCTCAGGCTGCTGTCGGTGATGGCCGGGTCGTGTGTCTCGGCATACGACCTGGCGAGCTGGACCAGGTAGCCGGTCTCGCCCGTGAGTCCCGAACCGGGGGTCCACCTCCTGGGTACGGGGAATCCGGCGGCCGCGTACCGTGCCCGCTGTTGTGTCGTCAGCTTGCCGGTCTTCACCATCCGGTCGAGCACCCAGGACCAGCGTGCTTTTGCCTGTGCCCTGGCCGCGGGATCGGATTCCGCGTGCTGGAAGAGGCTCGGCTCGTTGACCGCTGCGGCGAGGAAGGCTCCCTGGCTCACGTCGAGCCTGTCCACGGGGAGGTTGTAGTACATGCGGGCAGCGGCCTGGATGCCGTTTGCCTGACGGCCGAAGAAGCAGGTGTTCAGATACCCCTGGAGGATCTGCTCCTTGGTCATGGCGGCGCCGATCTTGGTGGAGATCAGCAGTTCCTTGAACTTGCGTGAGACCGTCTGCGACTGATCCAGGTAGGTGTTCTTGACGAACTGCTGGGTGATCGTCGATCCGGACTGGACGGAGCCGCCCTCGGCCATGTGGAAGACGGCGCGGAGGATTCCTTGCGGGTCGATGCCCGGGTCGGTGTAGAAGGAGGCGTTCTCCGCGGCGATGAAGTCCCACCGCACGTCGGCGGGTACCTGCGAGAGCGATACGTTCTGCCGGTTGACGCTGCCGTCGGTGGCCAGGACGGTGCCGTCCGACCAGTAGTAGACGTTGTTCTGCAGCAGTGCCGTGGGATTGGGGTCGGGGATGGTGACCGTGGCGTAGGCATAGCCGACCGCCGCTGCCGTGCTGCCGAGGAGGAGCAGGAAGAGCGCCAGCAGGTGGCGCACCGACGGCAGCCAGCGGCGCGGGCCCGTCCTGTCTCGGCGCGGGTAGTCGATCCAACGTTTCTTCTGTGGCGCGCTTCTCCTGTCGCGGCCTGGCACGTCCTGTCGTGGGGCCTGGTCACGGTGTGCGGCCCGGCGGCCCGTGGCGCGGTCACCCCCGGCACGTGTGCCGCCGACGGAACGCTGCGGCGGTCGGCGCCGGTGTCCGCTCATGGACTCTGATCACTGTCCTCTCAGTACCACTGTGGTGTCTCGGACGGTCCGGGCTGCCTGAACCGGGGTGTGGTCGGGTGCGTGGAATCCGGAGGAATCGACGCGGACGGACCGCCGGGGGTCCGTCCCCGTCGCACGGGTGCCGTACTCCGAGTGCGTCCACTGCGCGAGCCGTGCCCCCTGTCCTGGCCGACCGACGCGGTCGTCCGCATGGAAAGAGCGAACTCGGCCGGAAGTGTTACACCTCGGCCTCGCCGTACGGACCAACTGGACCGAAAGGAACGAACATGCCCATACATAGGCAATCGCGACGACGGCTTGCCCGGGGGCCCGCGCACGGGAGGACGGCCGGCGTGCGCGAGGCCGGCGGAGAGTAAGCATGCCGTTTCACCCTCGGCGGGGGCGGACACGCGGTGCCTCAACCGGCCGCGGATTCCCCACCCGAACCCTTCGCGCGCCTCAGGCCGGCAGCCACTTCACCACAGCGTCTCCGCACTCGGCCGTCTGTGCGTAGAACGCCCTCAACTCCTGGTGCGCCGCCGCGAACGCGCACCACGCCTCGGACTCCGCGGCCACGCCGCCGTAGCGCGGCAGCAGTTCGTCGCGGGCGAAATCCCACAGCGCGTCGAAGTCGGCCCTCGCCAAGAACCTGGCCACCCGGCGGGCCTGGGCCGCCGTCAGCACCAGGAACGGCGGCTTGTGCCGGTCGGTGCGGAACACCCGTCGGCCACCGAGAACGACCTGGCTCTGGGGCCGACCCTCGGCAGGATGCGCGGGAGCGCCGGCATAGATGCGCTCCTGGTCCAGATAACGCTTGCCCAGCGCCCCTTCACGGTGCCGGCCGACCCGGTGCCGGACGGTCTCCGAGTCGTCATCGAACAGCCGTTCAAGCCAGGTCGTGCTGTTGCGCAGCGCGGGAGGCGGCACCGCTCGCAGACGGAGGTAGGTACTCATGCCAGAGGGAGCGCACGGGGACGCCGAAGCATTACGTGGCCCGACGGACCCCGTTGCGGGGAAGGCACCTCGACCGTCGTGCGCGCGAGGGTGGGGCGACACGCGCCAGTTGCCGGGAATCTCCCGGACCAGGGTGACGGATCGACCGCCGGCCTCGCTCTTTTCGTATGTGACGACACAGCGGGAGACGAGAGCCCTTCCGGCCGCCCCGTCCCTCTCCGTGCCGCTCACGAGGGGAGTCGGAAGCGGCACGGAGAGAGGTCCCGGGGAGGGTGCGGCGGTCGCGCCGCGTCCACGCACACCGGATCGACGAGGCGCCAAGGAGGTCTCACCCGACCCGGGATGCCCTGGCGTTGTGACACTTCTGTGAGATCACACGCTGGTCACCATGGGGCCGTCGATGCGACCGGAGCACGACGGACGGCAAGCACTCGCCATGAACCCGGTACGAACGAGGACAGTCTTGGGCCAGGTACGACAAGCCCGGCGCGTACAGGCGTACGACGGGGAATTGGGCACGGCAGTCGCGCGGGCCCAGGACGGCGACGAGACCGCTTTCGCGGTCGCCTACCGGATCGTGCAGCCGGGCCTGCTCGGCTATCTGCGCGGCCTGGTCGGCGACGACGCGGAGGACGTGGCCTCCGACGCCTGGCTGGAGATAGCCCGCGACCTCGGCCGTTTCAAGGGGGACGGGGCCGGGTTCCGCGGCTGGACCTCGACCATCGCCCGGCACCGGGCGCTGGACCATCTGCGCCGCCAGCGCGTGCGGCCCCGGCCAGGCGGGACCGAACAGGACGTACTGGATCTGCCCAGCCGGCACAGCACCCATGAAGAGGCTCTGGAGGCCCTGTCCACCGAGCGGGCGCTGGAACTGGTCCGCGGGCTGCCGCGGGACCAGGCCGAGGCCGTGCTCCTGAGGGTCGTCGTCGGCCTGGACGGTCCCGCCACCGCTCGCGTCCTCGGCAAGCGCCCCGGAGCGGTGCGCACCGCCGCCCACCGAGGCCTGAAACGCCTCGCCCGCCAGCTGGGCGTCGCCGGCGAAGCGGACGAGGGTGTGACGGATGAGGCTTCCCGAACGCTGGGGAAGTCGAAATGAACGGCAACGGCAACAGTGACCGACGGACAGGCATCACGCCCGGTACGCCGAACGAATCAAACCGGTCGAACAGGAACGGAAGCGGACATGGGTGAACGGCTGAGCGGCGACGGAGCTCCGGGCCGTCGACGTGTGCACCCCGGCGGCGCCGCGTCCGGCCCGTGGGAGGTGCGTGACGCCACCACGCTGGAAACGATGCTGGGCGCCGCCCTACGCGAAGGTCATCTCGACCCCGAGGCCGAGCAGCGGGCCCTGGCCGGCTTCCGGGCCACCCAGGGCGCAGGCGCGCACCGGGCGCGTACCCGGCGCCGGGACGACTGGCGGCTGCCCGCGGAGCGGCGTGCCAGGCGTCCTGTGAAGATGACGTTCGGCGTGGTGTTCGCCAGCCTCACGCTGGGTGGAGTCGCGGTCGCGGCCATCGGTTCCGTCGGCTCGTCCACGGACGGTGACGGTGCCGGGCGGGGGGCCGCGCACCCGTCGGCGGTCGCCCCGGACCAGCCCGGCGGTCAGGGCTCGTCGGCACCCTCCGGCGGCCACGGACCTACGGACGGCCCAGCCACCGCCAAGAACACCGAAGCCCACTGCCGCGCCTACGAGCACATCAAGGACCGCGGCAAAGCGCTCGAGGCGACGGCCTGGCAGCAACTCGTCACGGCCGCCGGCGGTAAGGACCACGTCGCCGCGTACTGCTCCGAGCAGCTGGCGCGGGCGACGGCCGCGCCGGGCAGGTCCACCGGCAACGGCAAGGCGGGGAGCACGGGCGCCTCCGGCAACAACTCCGGCGGCACGAACAGCGCGGCCGGAAACGGCCAGGCAAGCGGCGACAAGGGCAACGGGAAACACAAGTAGCCCCTGGCCCCCGCCGTGCCCGATCAGTGCTCGATACGGACGGCGAACCGCCCGTCATGGCCGGGGTCTTGGTCCGCGGTGCCCGCCGAGAGACCGGCCGGGCGCGTCCCCGGGTGCCTCAAGGCGGCGGCAGGAAATTCGGAATCCCGCCGTGCACTTCATCGGCTTCCTTGTCCCGCCCGAGCGCACGGAGGTTCATCTCCAGACGCGTGCGCGTGTGCTTGGTACCCGAGTAGTCCTTTCCGGCCACTGCCTCGATTCTCGGCAGCAGGCCGGCGTTGATGACGCGTGCCGCCTCGTAGTCGCCGAGCTTGTGCAGGGTGATGGCGATGCCCGCCTGCGCGTCGAGCGTCGTCAGGGAGTTTTCTCCCGACACGCGTCTGTGGCGCCGGTGGATCTCCTGGTACAGCGTCAGCGCCCTCTCCAGCTCCCCGAGCCCGAAGAGGCTTCCCGCGAGGTTCTGCGTGGCCAGGATCGTCGTCCGGTCGTCCTTGCCGAGCCGGCGCTCACATCGCCCCACGGTGCCAGTGTTCAGCCGGAACGCGGCGCCGAAATCCTGGAGTTGGTTGAGACACGCACCCATGTTGCAGGCCGCGAGGAGGGTGTCGGGATGGTCGTCGCCGTGCTTCCCCGACCGCAGCCGAAGAATCCTCTCGAACACCGGCCGGGCCCTTTCCGAGTCGTCGAGTGCATGCAGGCAGGCGGCCAGCCGTCCAGCAGCCTCCAGGGTGTGGTCGTGCGACTCCCCGATCCACGTCTGCCAGTCCCTGTGGACGAGCTCCGCCAGGAGAGCACCGGGATCGGCCTGGTCGGCCACGTAGAGATACCGGAGGACGCTGATCACCAGGGAGCGGAACCGCTCCGGTTCGCTGCTCGGCACACCGGCCTCGCGCAGATAGCCGAGCAGCGTCTGTACGTCCGCCGTGATCAGTTCGTACGAGGCCCACGTGCTCGGATCGTCCGGGTCAAGGTTCGGCAGGGCCGCGAGCCGGTCCCGGGCCGTCCGGCACACCGCGGCCGACTCTCCGGCGGTGCTTTTGCGGAACAGGTTCAGGACGTCCGTGTGCGCCTGCCGCACCGCGGGGTCGACGGGATGTGTCACGACGCGTCCTGCCCGTCCGGACGGCCCGCACGGGCGGCGGCGGTGGCGACGAGTGGCGCCAGCCGGACACCGTCCACGACGTCGGGCGCCGTACCCGTGGGAGAGGTACAGGCGAGACCACGGGCGACGGCCGAGCCGAGCGTGGCCGCCGCGTCGGTGCCCAGTGCCTCGAGCACGGCGTCCGGCGCGTGTTCCAGCAGTGACATGGCGAAGGACCAATTCGTCGACGCGACTTCGTAGAACTTGCGCAGCGCGACCGTCGGCGCGCGCTCCAGCAGGACGGGAAACAGTCGGGCCGTCGCATCGGCCGGGATCCAGCTCTCGCCCGGCCAGTGGAGTGTGCAGCGGCCGGCCTCGTGCAGGAGGGCGACGGGGTCCACCAGGTCACCGAGGAGCTGCGAGGCTGCCAGGGTGGCCAGGGCGTCCACCCCGATCGCGGAACCGTCCGAGGCCGTCGCGACGACCGCTTCGCCCAGTTCACGGAGTTCGCGCTCGTGTTCCGGCCTGACCTCCGCGGCGAAGACGAGCAGGTCGGCGGCTGCGGGAAGCGGACCGTCGTCGAGTATCTTCCGTACCTTCCGGGTGAACGCGGAGCTGAGAGGTGCTCCGGGTTCCGGGGTCACGAGGTCCACTGCCGCGTCGTAGACCGGGTCCTCGAAACGTATGTGCCGCGGCTTGGCGCGGTAGCCGGGCACCTCGCGGGCGATCCGGTGTTCCTGGTACGCGGCTGCGGCCAGTGCGCTCCTGGTCGGCGCGTCGCTCTTCGTCAGGTCCTGTACGGGGCTGAGGTTCAGCAGATGGAATTGTGTGAAGTCGGGATGAGGGCGCTTGCCCGCGATCAAGTCGTTGGCGTACACCAAGGACCCCCACGCGAGAAGAGATTGCCCATAGGCGTGCTCGAGGTACGCCAGCCCTTCAAGTCCTCGCATGTCCTCCATCCGGCAGCCCAGGGCATGCACGGCCAGCTCGAAGCGAACACGGTAGTCGGCACGGACGTACGCCAACGCGTAGTTCTCCCCCACCGTCGCTCGCATCTCGGCGACGCCGATGGTCCATCGGTAGCGCGGCAGTTCCCCGAGTGCTCGGTCGATCTCCTTCGAGAAGGCGTCCGCGTCACGGCCATGATGGGAATCGCTGTTGTCGGGGCCATGGGCGGCCCGGTGCAGTTCGGCGAAACCGATGGCACGCTCGGCGGGATCGGCGATCGAGCCGATGAGGGATCCCGCGCGGGGGAGGTCCCGGTGCGCAAGCCGCCCCGCGAACCGGCGTACCACTGCGGCCGTGCTGCTGTGCGCCCCCAGTTCGACGGCGCGGACCACGTCGGCCGGGGTGCGGAAGAAGTGGTTCCGCGCACGGGCGGACCAGTGCTGGTCGACGTTCATCCAGGCCGCGACTCCGAAGACGTTCACCTCTTCCGCCTGGTTTCTGGCGGGAGGCTCGCTCGACTCGTGAGTGGCACTCGCGAGGCTCGCGCCGGCACCATCGCCGCCTCTGAGCGGGGCGGGGTTCTCCACGCTGCGCAGCGCCTCGTCCAGGATCGCGGCGGCCTGGGCCTCCTCACCCCGGGCGAGGTGGAGATGACCGACGCAGGCGAGAACCGAATACCGGTCGCGGCCGTGCACGGCCGAGGTCGCGGACCCGGCCGGGCCCCCGGCGCCCCGGCTCCAAGACACGTCGTCGCTCCAGTCGTCGCTCCAGTCATCGCTCCATCCGGTCCGCTGGATGCCCCTGGCCATCTGTGCCGCTCTGGCCAGGTCGTACGCGGCCATACGCCGTACGACGCCGATCAGGTCATCGTCGCGCCGCATGCTGCGGAATCCGTTCGCCCGAGGATCGGCGGACGGCCCGGGGACGGCGGCGTGGGCACGTTCGACGAGCCGCAGTTCCTCCGCTCGGTCCGACTCCCCGAGGGCTTTCATGGCGTCGAGCCTCGTCCAGGTAGTGAGGGCCTTTGCCTGGTACCGGTCGAGGAGAGCCCGTGCGCGCTCGGGCGACCCCCAACGGGTCCAGAGCCCCGCACCGTCAAGGACGGCGCGCTCCGTGATGCCGTTGACCACGACCGTGTCCAGGCGGGCAAGCAGGAAACGGGCAGTGGTCCGGTCCACATCCGCCAGCACCCTTGCCGCTCTGGCCAGTTGGGGGCCGAGCTCCTTCTCGTCCCCGGCCACGAAGACCTGGGCGCGCACCTCGGCGAGGACGGCCCGGCTGGTGTCCGGGTCGTACGCCGCCCATGCGGAGGCCAGCCTCGCCAGGCCAAGGAGACGGACTGCCGGGCCCACGCTCTCCAGGGCCGCCTCGGCCTCCCACAGCAGCTCGACAGCGCTTGCGGAGTCCGCACGCTCGGCCAGCTCCAGGTAGTCCGCCCAGCGCTCACCGCTGATGCCGCCGATGAGTGCCCGGGCCCGGTCCACCTCCTGCTCGGCGGCGGCGACCGCGGCGACGCGGTACACAGCGTCCGGTTCCCTCTCCGGGCCCTTCGATCGCGGCGCCGTCTCCTGTCCGTGCCGCCACAGCCGCAGGGCGCGTTCGAGGTCGTGAGGTGCCAGCAGCCGTGCGGCCACCTCGATCGCTCTCCACGCGTCGATGTCGCTGTTGCGGCCGACGCCCTCGCTCGGAACCGACAACGCGGACTCGACGAGCATGTCGAGCAGTTCGTCGACCGAGGGTGTGCCGGGGCCGGGACGTGCGTGCCGCAGGATCTCCACGAAGGCCATGAACTGCCACAGCGACGGACTGATCCCGTTCGCGTGTTCCAGCGCGTCCTTGACGCGGCCCGTCCGGGCGAGCAGCCCGATCACCCGCGGCGGCAGCGCACCGCTGGACTGCGCGGCCTGGTGGCGTACGACGCCGAGGTACGTCATCGCGGGGAGACCGGTGGCCACGGGTGCGGTGTCGGCCATGTGATGGGCGATGCTGTCCACGAGTTCGAGAAATCGGCGCTCAGCCTTGAACTCGTTTCTGACGGCGCGCCGCAGACCGGCGCAGACCAGGTCGGCAGCCTCGGCGAAGACACTCGAGCCGGACTTCAGGATGTGGGCGACGAGGTACGTGAGACCGTAACGGTCCACCAGGGACCAGTCCACGTCAGCCCAGTTGGGTGCGCTGCCTCGGTAATGGCGGGCGATCCGTTCGTGCCATCTGGTCTCGTCGACCCAGCACTCCGGGTGCTTCTCACGGGCTTCCTCTCCGGCGAGGAACTCGTTGATGGAGGTGTGGAAGAAGGCGATCCGATCGCTTCGGCGGTCCAGGAGCCAGCGCAGGCTCGCGAGGACCTTCCGCGCGGACGCGTCTCGGACAGGGGTGCCGGACAGAGCCATGAGCTGCTCCTCCGTCAGTGCCTCTCTCGCCACGGTCAGTACGCCGATGAGCGGCAGGCCCGCCCCTGCCCAGTCGTCGGCCGGCTCACCGGTGCCTGCCCTCGGCCTGGTCATGAGTTCCTCGCGGACCAACTCCACGAAGAAGCCGTACAGTCCCGGCAGCCGGCCCGGTACGCCGTTGAAGGCGAGCAGCTTGCCGACGAGTTCGTCGTCGCGTTCCTCGGTGGCGTCGATCAGCGCCCGCGTGTACGTGGCCAGATAGAGAAAGTTTCCGGCGGAACGCTGGACAGCCTGCCGCTTCGTGCTGCCCGGGAGGTTGCCCCTGGCGCGCTCGGCGGCGAGAACGGCCGGCCGCTCCAGGACGAGGTGCGCGTAGGTGTGGAGGTCGCCCACAACCTGGGGTGAGTCGGCGTCGATGACCACATCGGTGAGCCGTTCCTCCCGGGCCGAACGGAACAACCGGATCCCGGCGTGCGGCCGGGAAGTCATGATCACTTTGACGTTGGCGGGCAGTTCGGGGGAACGGGTCAACCAGTGCAGCAGCCCTTTTCTCGGCTCCGCCGTGTGGTCGTCGGCTATCTCGTCCAGCGCGTCGAGCAGGATGACGATCCTGGCCTCGGGATCCTGTTCGGCCAACACCTGCGCGGGCCCGATCAGCGCCAGGTGCGCCAGGTTGTCGGGGTCGAGAAGACGGGGCTCCAGGTGCGCCGTGCCGATGTCGACGGCGATGACCTCGCCCTCCACGTTGCCGAGGCGCTGTTGGACCTCCAGGGTGGCGGTGCGGTGGAAGGGTGAGACCTTCAGGTCGTCGATCCTGATCCCGATGACCCGGCCCTCGGCCTGTACGGAGTCGATGTGCTGCTGGACGACGACCGAGAGGCGTTCCAGTTCGAAGAGCTCCGGGCGCACCCGTGCGAGCTGATGTCCGATGCTCAGCAGAAACGACTCGGTGTCCCCGCCGGTGACCGCGGTCCGGCTGTCCCGTCTGAAGAAGTAGCGGAGCCGGTCGGGATGGGCGCGCGCGATACCGGCGAGCAGGCTGGTCTTGCCCGCTCCTGGCTCGCCCGTCACCAGGACGTACTGGTCCTCCTCCGACTTCAGGGCCCGCTCGACCTCGTCGTACAGCCAGGCGCGCTCGACGAAGTCCGCCCCCGTGCACGCCCGGACCACATCCTCGAAGGCGCGGCGCGCCCGGGTCCGTCCGGCGCTCACCTCTTGTCCCCGGAGGTTTTCTGTTCCATCCCGACCACTACTGCGCCGGGCCCCACCTGGCCGGCCTTGACGATGCCCTCGAAGGCGCCCGTGGGCCGGTCCGTGCGCACTCCGGCCACGTACGCATCCGTCACATCGCCCACGTCCACATGGCCCCGCACCACGTCCACCTCGCGCCGCTCGCCCTCCACAGCGGACCGCAGGTCCAACTGCCGTACATCGGCGCCCGGCAGCCAGATCCAGGCCGCCCCCCGGTACTCCTTCTCCTTGACGGGCACCTCCTGGAACTCGTGCTCGCCGAGGGTGGTGTACGCGTTCCTCTTGACGACGTCGTGGAAGACGGTCGCCGACAGACCGACAGCCAGACAGGCTCCCGGCATCTGATCAAGGGCAGCGCGCAGGGCCGCGCAGTCCCGGATGCGACCGATCTCGACCGGCGCACTGCCGACGAAGCCGTTGGCTCCCGGTGAGGTCTCACCGAAGTGGACGGCTGCCCTGAGCCTGAGCCGTGTCGCCGGCGCCCGGCCGCTGTTGAAGGCCCGCAGACTCGCCTCCAGACTGCGCATGAAGTCGTCGACCAGGGCCGGCTCGGAGGCTTTCCTGGGCAGGACCGCGAACAACGAGTCCCCGCCTACCTGGGTCTTCCATTTCGCACGCTTCAGCTTGGCCGCGTCCGCCGCCTCGTCCAGCGACCGCTTGATCGCCTCCTGGAACTGGCGCTGCGTCAACGTGTCGGCGCCGCCGTATCCCTTCGCGTCGACGGCCAGCAGCAGTCTGCGCTCGAAGGCTCCCGCATCGCCCGGCTCGTCCTTACCGTTTCTCGCCATGACACCTCTCGGTACACGCACTTCGGGGGGAATACCGGCGCTTCACCCAACCCCACCGCAAACCCATGGGGTTGCTCCACAAAAGCCCGGCGCCCGCTCCCCCCTTGCGGGCGCCGGCCATTGAAGTCGTACATCCGGGTCCCGGTGGGGACCCTGTATTTCCACGGGGTTCCGCGTGGTTTCACGGAATGCCGGGATCTGCTGGGACTCGCGAGGCCCGTGCGGCGGGGAGAAGGGCCGTGTACTGCGGCCCGAGAACCCGTAGAAGTAGCTGGTCCGGTCGTGGCGATCGCCCGCTTACTGGACTGAGCACGCCGCCGATCAGAGGAGATCTCCATGGCGCCAACCGGACAGGACGCCGACAGCCGCCCCGCGCAGTACATGTTCACCGCACTGCAGACCACCCACCAGCACGCGGACGCCAAGGCCGGCATCCTGGCGGCGGTGCAGGCCGGGCTGGCCGGCACGGCAGGGGCATGGAGTCGTGGGATCGTGCGCGTCTGCGAACAGGGAGGCGTGGCCGGAGTGTTCGCAGGGACGCTGTTGGCCCTGTTCGTCTGCGGACTGATCGGTGGGGCGGTGAGTCTGGCCGCGGTGCTGAGCCCGAGGCTGCTGCGGGACCGGGCCGCCAACCGCTACGGCTTCGTCCACCTGGAGTCGGGCCCCGACATCCTGCCCTCCGAAGGCGTGCCCGCGGACGACCCGGCGGAGCGCCGGGAGTTGTCGCACACCGTGCGGTTCCTCGCCCACGTCGCCGTTCTCAAGTACCGCTGGCTGGCGGGGGCGGTGGCGTGCACGGCCGTCATGGGCGTGAGCGCGGGGCTGAGCGTGGCCCTACAGCCGGTACTGGGCTGACGTCGGTTCGGCCGCGGTCATTGGTCCACCAGGTCCGCGAGCCGCCTGAACCGGGGCAGGTCCCTGATGAGGGTGGCACGGTAGCCCGTCTCCACCAGGTCCTCTTCCCGCAGTTCGCGCAGGACCTTCTGGATCGTCGTCTCCGCGGCGCCGATCAGCGTGGCAAGCTCCGGCTGCGTCAGCCGGATGTCGATCACCACCCTGTCGGACCGGGGAGTTCCGTAGGACGCGGCGAGCTCCACCAGTACCCGGGCCAGACGCACTTTCGCCGGATACCCCCGAAAGTCCAGCCGCCTGCGGTTGGCCCAGCGCAGCCGGTCGGCGACAACCGCGGTCAGGGCCATGGAGACCTCGGGACGGCGCAGCAGGAGTTCCCTCAGCGCGCCGTCAGGCAGCACTCGGGCGGTCAGCGGACCGCACGCGGTGACCGTGGCCGAGCGCGGGGCGGACCCGTCCATGGCGGCCATCTCGCCCACCGTGTCGCCGGCGGCCCTGACGGCGAGGAGCGAGGTCTCACCGTTCTCCACGACCGCCGTGACCTTCGTGAGTCCGGACAACAGCAGCAGTACGTGCCGGTCGTTCATCCCCTGCCGCAGCAGCACGGCATCCGCATCGAAGCGGACCTCGGTCCCCAGGCCGAGCAGTTCCCGCCGGGCCTGGGGCGGCAGCCTCCCCAGCAGACTGCGCACCGGCCATTCCCCGGACCAGCTGGGCACCGTCACGTGCATCCGCCGTCTCCTCCCGCGTTCCGGCATGGTCACCGAGAAGAGTCTCTCCGGGACAACCGAGGCAGACCGACCGCCGACCACTGGCCATCAAGACCTTTCCGCAGCGCGGCGTTCCCGACAAGATCCCTGTGCACCTGCACGTACTCTCCACCGATACCCGCACCCGGCGGACGTCGGTACGGCGCTGATCACCGCTCTGTTCCGCGGGGCTTCCGCCCCAAGCCTTGACCCACTGTCGGCCCACCGCCCGGTGGGGCGCGGGCGCCGGGCACGTACACGGTCTCCGACACGAAGGGCACCGAGCAGCAGTTCCTCGTCGCCGAGGACACCAAGATCGTGGGCTACGACGACATCTGCGAGGCCGTGAACACGGGTCCAGGCGGCGAGGGCGGCACCGAGTGCACTGAGGCCCAACTGGAGAAGGCCGCCAAGAAGGGCTTCAGCGCGGAGGTCGTGATCAGCAACGGCATCGCGACCACCATCCGCGACGACCACTGAGCCACACCCCACGCAAAGCCGGTGGTGGACCGCGCCTTGACGCGGGCCACCACCGGCTCGGAGTCGTTCCGGCCGACTTCCCTGGATCGTCCTCGTCGGGTCAGTGGTCCGCGCAGCACGGTGTCGGATCCGGGACCTCGAACGGGACCAGTGTCCCGCCCGCGGCAGGCATCGCGGCCAGGACCAGTCGCCCTTCGCGCCACTCCGGTCGTACGTGGTCGCGTGTCACGAGGCGCTGGTCGGGCGGCGGCGGATCCGCCGTGCCCAGCACCACGACCCGGTCGATCGCGGAGTGCGACAGCAGTTCCGCGACCGTCAGCGTGCCGGTGAGGTCCACGGCGCCGGGGTACAGCACCGCACGGCCCATCGCGTCCGGGGCTCCTTGGGACACCTCGTACCCCTGGGCGGTGAGCCGTTCCCGGACGGTCTCCAGGAGCGCGAGCGACGTCGTGGCGAAGGACAGCGCCACGCGCGGCCGATCACCGCGCACCAGATGGGTACAACCGAACGTGCCCTCGGGGAAGGCCAGTTCGGTCGCGACCGCCCGGAGCAGGTGATCGGCCTCGCGCAGGGTCTTCACCTCGGTGTCGACCCCGATGACGTACCGCGGGTTCACGACGGCAGGACCCACACCGGGTTGGAGTAGAACCACAGGTCCTTCCACGGGTCCGCGTCACCGACGACGTCCACGGCCGGGCCCGCCGGGTCGATCGCCGCGCCCATCAGACCGGTGGCGGAACGGTTGCCGTCGGTGCCGCGCAGCCGGACGTACACCGGGCGGTCGATCGCGCCGAGGGAGTACGACAGACGCACCACGCCCGTGGACTTGTTCACCTCGTACGACTGGACGACCTTGGCGGTCGGCGCGGTGAAGGTGTCCTTGTCCGCGACGGCGCCCGTGACATCACCCTGGATGACATCCACGCGGGCCAACTTCGGTACGAAACCAGCCCAGTTGGGCCCGTCCGCGAGCGCGATGTCGACCGTCAGCGTGACCCTCTGCCCCTTCTTGACGTGCAGCGCGCCGCCGAGGGTCGCCCAGCGGCTGCCGCCCGCCACCCGCGCGTCGAGGCCGCTGATGAGCTGCCCGTGGTCGACCCACACGCGTCCGGCGCGGATGCCGTCCATGACGGCGGCGTACGAGAAGCCGTCGGCACCGACGTGGGTACGGCTGTACTGGCCGGGCCAGTAGTCGCCCTGGGTGAGGTCGACCTTGCCGCCGTAGACCGGGTCGGTGTGCTTGCCGTTGGCGAGGAAGTCGCTGTCCGGGCCGCCCCGCACGGCGGTGTCCGTGTACACCTGGTGGGAGTCGGAGTTGGCGGTGATCCACCAGGGCTTGCCCTCGGCGAGGAGGCTGTCCCACAGGCCGCCGACCGTGGCGGTCATCCAGTCGAAGCCGCCCCAGGTGCGGTAGCTCTCCAGCGGGTAGCCGCCGAAGGAGTCGACGCTCGGGCTGTTGTCGTACAGACCGCGCCCGCTGCCCATGCCGTACGCCTTCGGGATGCCGCCGCCCTGGTGACCCGGCGCGCCTTCCATGCCGACGGCGATCTGGTGGGACGCGGGGGTCGCGTCGCGCCAGGCGCGGATCTCGTGCGGGGAGTCGATGCCCTTGCGCGCGGGGTGGTTGGCCAGCATCAGGATGTCCTTGACGCGACGCCGCTGGACCTGCTCGGCAAGGAAGTTGAGACCCGCGACGGCGAGCGCCTCGTTGGCGGGCGTCGAGCCACTCGCGTTCTTCACACTGCCGTCGTAGGAGGTCTCGAACTCCTTGAGGACCGCGACCTCGCTCCTGCCGGGGTGGACGAAGACCGTGCCGTGCTCGGCGCCCGGTATGTTCCACTCCAGGCCCTGGAAGACGAGCGTGTCCTCGTACTTCTCCCGGGCCTCCTTGATGTCCGGGTTGACCTTGTCGACACCGATCTTGGCGTGCGTCTCGCTGCCGTGGTCGGTGATGACCATCCAGTCCAGGCCGTGCCGGGCGCCCTGACGGACCTGGTCGCCGACGCGGTACTTGCCGTCGCTGCTGTACTGGGTGTGGATGTGGTGGTCACCGGACAGCCAGAGGAACCCGTTCCGTCTCCGACCGCGCGTGGAGCTGGAGGCGTACGCCGGGGCGGCCGCCCCCTGCGCGAGAACGCCACCGGCGGCGAGTCCCGCGCCGAGCAGTCCCGCGCGGCGCAGCATCGAGCGGCGCGACTGCTGCTCGGGGGTCAGGGCCTCGTCGGGCACGGAGACGTCGAAGGCGGCGGGCAGCTTCTCGCCCTCGTGGCCGTGGCTGTGATCGTGCCCGTGATCGTGACTGTGCCCGTGGTGGTGATGCCCGTGCCCCATCGTTGCCTCCTGAGTTGTGCACCGTGCGTGCGAGCGTTCGCCACGAGGAGATTCGGTGCGGAACGTGAACGGGGGACGGCGGGCGCGTGTTCGGCGGGCGATGGGGGCGAGTCGACTCACTACTCCCACCTCAACTACCCACCCAGGCCTACCAGTAGTTCCGCCCACACGACCTTGTAGGCCATCCCGGTCCGGGGCTCCACACCCCACCGCTCGGCCAGCGCGGCGACGATCACCAGCCCGCGCCCGCCCTCGCCGTCCGGCTCCCGCAGCACCGGCAGCCGCTCGGTCCGCCCGTCGGACACCTCCACGCGTACGACGCCGTCGCGCAGCACCAGCCGTACGCGGAAGCTGCGCCCGCGCACATGCCCGTGCCGTACGGCGTTCGCGGCCAGCTCGGCGACGACGAGGACCACGCTCTCGCTCGCCTGGCCGTCGTACGCGAACCCCCACGCGTCCATCCGGTTCGCGACCAGCCGCCGCGCGAGCCGGGCCCCTCGCGGGGTGCTGCTGAACAGCTGCGTGAACGTACGTACGGTGACCGGTTCTTGGGCCCGGGTGTCTCCTTGCATGGCTCAACGGTCCCGGGGATCACGGCGGTCGACCAGCGACGCCACTCGTACGCCGGGTTCTGTAGGAGTTCACGCTATGGACAGTACGAGTCACTGTCCGTGACCATACCCGTCATGACCAACAGCACCGCGAACGAGCCCGAACCGTCGGACAGTCTCAAGACGTTCGGCCTGGTCCACAAGGCCTGCCGCAAGCGGGCGGGGCTGACGCAGGAGGAGTTCGCACCCCTGGTGGGGTACCAGCCGTCGACGGTGGCGTCGATCGAACAGGGGAGGCGGTTGCCGCCGCGGGCGTATGTGGAGCGGGCGGAGGAGGTGTTGGACGGGTTCGGTGTACTGCGGGCAGCGGCGAAGTACGCCACGCGGCAACCGGGTCTGGCGTCCTGGTTCCGCGAGTGGGCGGAGTTGGAGGAGCAGGCGATCAGTCTCTATACGTTCGAGAACCGGCTCGTGCCGGGGCTGCTCCAGACGGAGGGGTACGCACGCACTCTCTTCAACGAACGGGTGCCCGTGCTGACGGACGCCCAGATCGAGGCCCAGATCGCCGCTCGCGCGGACCGCCAACGGCTGCTCGTCGAACGGCCCAACACGGCGTTCAGCTTCATCGTCGAGGAGTACGTCATCCAGCGGGGAACCGGCGGTCCGGAGGCAACGCGGGAACTGATCGACCACGTCCTGGCAGTCACGGAACTGCGCAACGTAGAGCTGCAGTTAATGCCCATGGCACGCCATGTCCACGCCGGTCTCAACGGGCCCATCCGACTGCTGGAGACTACCGAGAACGAGTGGTTCGGCTACTGCGAGGGGCAGGAAAGCGGCCAGCTCGTCGCCAGTCCGAAAACGATCAGTGTGCTCCAGATGCGCTATGCGAAACTGCGTTCACAGGCTCTTACCCCGGACGACTCCCGGAGCCTGCTGAAGCGGATGCGAGGAGCATTATGAGCAGGTCCGAACTAGCCTGGTTCAAGAGCAGCTACAGCAGCAGCGGCGACGGGGACTGTCTCGAAGTGGCCCTCGCCTGGCGCAAGTCGACGTACAGCGGCGACGACTCCGGCGACTGCGTCGAGGTCGCCGCCTGCCCCACCACCATCCACATCCGCGACTCCAAGAACACCTCCGGCCCTCAACTCACCCTCTCCCCCACCACCTGGACCGAGTTCGTGGAGTTCGCCGCACGCTGAGTCCACAGCGCGGCCCCCGCCCGCCGTCAGGTGTTGGCGCCCCGTGCCGCCACCCGCCAGCGGTCCAGTTCCACGCCCTGGCGGGCGATCACCAGCTCCTCCGCGAGGTTCACCGGCTGGCAGACGTGGTTGGGGACGACGGCGAGTACCGCACCGAGGCGGGGGGCCGGTACGCCTTCCGGGAGGTGGACCACGGCGTGGTGCTCCCAGAGGGCGGTGATCGTGGCCTCGGGGTACTGGGGGAGGTAGCCGTGGCCGGTCACCCACGCGGAGCGGTCCGCGCCGAGGACCTTGCTGCCCGCGTCGAGGACGAAGCGGTCCGGGGCGGGGACACTGATGACCGTCGAGGCGGCCGCGAGGGCCAGGTCGTCGACACCGCAGCAGCCCATGGCCAGTTGCTGGGCGTCGTTGAAGACGTAGACGCCGGGGCGGAGTTCGTCGACCGGGCCGGGGCGCCAGCGGCCCGCCGTCGGGGTCGAGCCGCCGCTCAACACCCGTGGTTCCAGGCCCAGTTCACGTAGAGCCTCCGCCGCCTCGGACAGGGACCGTTCCTCGTCGCGGGCCGCCCGCTCCCGGGCGTCGGGTGCGTGGCCGTATCCGTGCCCGGGAAAAGTGAACGCGCCGAGCACGCCCAGCCCGGCGTCCGACGCGGCGCGGGCCACCCGCCCCGCGTCCGCGGCCGGCACCCCGGTCCGTGCCGTCCCGCAGTCCACCTCGACCAGGACCTCCACCACGCGGTCGCTCCCGCGCACCGCGTCCCCGAGCCGCCGCGCCGCCTCCACCGAGTCGACGCCGACCCGCAGGGCGACCTCGTCGGCCAGTCGGCGCAGTCGCCGCGCCCTGCTCTCGTCCGGCCAGAGCGGATACGCGATGAACAGGTCGTCCACGCCCGCCGCCGCGAACGCCTCCGCCTCGCTCAGGGTCGCCACCGAAAGCCCGCGCGCACCCGCCCGGAGCTGCCGCCCCGCGATCTCCGCGCACTTGTGGCTCTTGGCGTGCGGCCGGAGAGCGAAGCCGCCGGTCCTGGCGGCCTCGGCCATGCGGGCGATGTTGCGATCCAGTACGTCGGCGTCCACGACCAGCGCGGGCGTGACGAGCCCTTCGGGCAGTTGCTCAAGCATCACTACGTCCTCCCCGGACCACTCCGCCCTCCCCAGTCCGCTACAGCCTCTCACTCCCCGCACACCTGTGTATATTAGGGCTGTGCCTAGGATCCCTAGGCAATCAGGTGAGGCACATCAGACAAGCGAGTGCTCCAGAGGTGGCCCCCATGGCCCGTGCCGGGCTCACGGCCGACCGAGTCGTCGAGGCCGCGGCCGATCTCGCCGACGAGGTCGGGTTCGAGAACGTCACCCTGTCCACGTTGGCGCGCCGGTTCGGGGTGAAGGACGCGAGCCTGTACTCGCACGTCAAGAACCTGCGGGATCTGCGGACGCGGGTCGCGCTGCTGGCCGCGGGCGAGATGATCGACAAGATCGCCACGGCGGTCGCGGGGCGGGCCGGCAAGGACGCCCTCGTGGCCTTCGCGGGCGCCTACCGGACGTACGCGCTCGCGCACCCCGGCCGCTACGCCGCCACGCACACCCCGGTCGACCCCGCCGTCGGCGCCGCGTCCGACGCGTTCCGGCGTACCGCCGAGATCACCTACGGCATGCTCCACGCGTACGGCCTGTCCGAACCCGACCTCACCGACGCCGTACGGCTGCTACGCAGCACCTTCCATGGTTTCTGCGCTCTGGAGGCGATCGGCGGCTTTCACGCCGCCCGGGACGTGCAGACCTCGTGGGAGCGGGCCCTCGACGGCCTGCACACGGCCCTGGAGCACTGGCCACGGAGCGAGCGGAAGGAAGAGGATCATGTGTGACGGGCACCACGACGGGCACTACCACGGACACTACGACGTGCGGGGCAGCGGGCCCCTGCTGCTGGTCATCCCCGGCGGGGCCGGTCACCCCATGGGGCTGGAGGGCGCCGTCGCACGCCTTTCCGAGCGGTTCACCGTGGTGACGTACGTCCCGCTCGGGCTGTCCCGCGGCCCGCTCGACGGGGCGGTCGAAGACCAGCGGGTGCAGGTGTGGAGCGACCGCGCCCACCAGCTGCTCGACTCACTCCTTCCGGACGGCGAGTCCGCCTGCGTCTTCGGGAGCAGCTCCGGCGGGATCGTCGCCCTGGACCTGCTGGCCCGGTACCCGGAGCGGCTGCGGCGCGTGGTCGCGCACGAGCCGCCGAGCATCGGCGTGCTGCCGGACGCCGTCCGGCAGCACGCGATGATCACGGAGGTGTACGAGATCCACCGTACGGAGGGGGTGGCGGCGGCGACGGCCCGGCTCAGCGCCGGTCTGGAGGGCCGGAGTTGGGAGCCCGGTCCACGCCCCACGTCAGCTGCCGCCGACGGCGGCGAGAACACACCGAGCAGGCGGAACACACCGGACTCCCAAGAGGCGCAGAACACGCCCATGGACATCTTCCTCGGCCACGTCCTGCGCCCCTTCACCTCCCACGCCCTGGACCTGGACACCCTGAAGGGTCTGTCCTCCCGGCTCACGCTCGGTGCCGGAAGCGACTCCCGGGGCCAACTCCCCTTCCGCACCGCCGCTTTGCTCGCCGAGCTCAGCGGCGGTGACTTCGTCGAGTTCCCCGGCGGTCACCTCGGCGTCCTCCAGCACCCGGTCGCCTTCGCGGACCGGCTCACCGAGGCGCTGTGAGTCGCCCGGCGGAGGGAGGGATCAACCAGGCGCCGCGAAGACCTGTACTGAGTACTTTCCGCTGACGGCAACGCCGGTGTCCGTGAACGAGCAGTTGAGGATGTTGTTCTTGTGGCCCTTGGTGCTGTTCATCCAGCCATCGACGGCCTGCTTGGCGCTGCTGTCTCCCCAGGACATGTTCTCCGCTGACGGCCCCGCGTTGTAGCCGGCCTCCTTGATGCGCGTTTGGGGCGTGGAGCCGTCGGAGCCCGTGTGCGTGGTGATGTTGTTCTTGGCGGCGTCGTCCGCGAAGACCTGGGCGGCGTGGGTCAGTTGCGCGTTCTCGTGGAGCGCGGGGCAGTTGGCCTTGGCGCGTTCGGCGTTGACCAGTTGCAGGATCTCGCCGGGCGAGGTCTGCAGGGCGCGCGGCGCGGATGCGGGGACGGTGACCGTCGCCGCGGCGCCTGCGGCGGCCGCTCCGGTGAGCACCAGCAGAGGGGCCGCACACGCGGCAACGCAGACACGGCGTATTCGATTGCTCTTGGTTCGCACGGGATTCCCTTTCGTAAGGGGCGGTCGGCAAGTCCCCGACTGTCGCGTGCGACGCGACGCGAGGATCGTGACGGCACCCTCCCCGCCCTTGGCCGTCACCAGCCCGCGGCCTCCTTCGCCGCTCGGGTGAGGGGCATGACAACGCCTCCTCGTACAACATCCACACTAAGCCCCGCCACGCGGGCTCACGACTCGGGCGGCTTCCGGGCGCTCGAGTGGCGATCCCCGGGGAGGAAACCGACTTTGGCGCCACTCTGCTGAGAGCCCGAGCGATCACCGTATGTGCGAGGAGACTCCGTGCTGAGTGCCTGTACTTCGTCGTACGTCGGCGCGGTGCCCCGCGGCGGGCGGCCGGAGCGGATGTCCGCCATCGCGTCCAGCGCCGCGCCCAGGGCCCGCCGATAGAGGTACGAGCCCAGGCTGATCCGGCGTACACCCAGGTCGGCGAGGTGAGCGGCGGATGGGCCCGCGGGTGAGTAGAGGACGTTCAGCGGTACGTCGAGGGTCTTGAGCAGGGCGGTGACGCGGGCCGGGTCGGTCAGGCCGGGGACGAACACCCCGTCGGCGCCCGCCTGTTGGTAGGCGTCGAGGCGGCGGACGGTGTCCCGCTCGTCCGCGCCGTCGCCGAGCCAGTGGGTGTCGGTGCGGGCGTTGACGAAGAGGTCCGGTACGGCCGCCTTGACCGCCTCGATCTTCGCCGCGTGCAGGTCGGCGGGGCCCAGGGCGTCCTCCAGGTTGATGCCGACGGCTCCGGCGGCGGCCAGTTCGCGTGCCAACTCGGCGACCTCGGCCGGGTCTTGGCTGTATCCGTCCTCGGCATCGACGGACAGCAGGTAAGGGGCGCCCCCGAGCTGCCGGGCGAGCCGCACGGTCAGGTCCCGGGTCGCCGCTACCCCGTCCGGCAGTCCGGCCGCGGCGGCGACTCCGAGGCTCGTCGTGCCGACCGCCTCGAATCCCTCAGCGGCCAGGAGCGCGGCCGAGGCGTGGTCCCAGGCGTTCGGCAGGAGGAGGGGCGCGTCGGCGTGGTGGAGCGCGGCGAAGGGAGTCGCGGTCATGTCGGCCTCCTGGGGAGTCTCGCTCTTCCGGGAGAGTCTCGCCCTTCCGGGGGAGTCGCCCGTACCGGCAACGCTAAGCGCGCGATCCTTCGGCGCCCGCCGAACCGTATCCGTCCACCGCACCCCGAGAAGCGCGGCAACCTTTCGCCGCGCGGTGGCGACCACCCGGCATGACCAACGCAAGACCCACCCCATCGCACCGCCGCCGCCACGTGGCCCGTAAGCCGCTGGCGGCCGGACTCGGGGCCGTCGGTGTCCTGGCCGGCGCCTGGTACGCGACCGCCACGCCGACGACGACCACGACGGCCGCCGCCCCGCGGCTCGCGGCCGTCACGAACACCACGGTGAACCTGGCCGCCAAGTTCCCGTACCTGTCCGCGGGCTACAACAACGCCCGCGAGTGGACGCGCACCGCGACCGCCGTCGCCCCGAACGGCACCCTGCGCGTGGCCTGGCCCGCGTCCGACGGCGTCCACGTCACCCCGCTGACGGCCGCCGGGAAGCGCTCCGGCGCCGACACGGTCGTCAAGGGCGCCAAGGAGGTCGGCGGCCTGGTCGCGCACAACGACGGCTTCGCGCTGCTGACCCGCGTCTCCGACACGAACAAGTGGAAGGAGACGGCGGCGGCCCTCATCCGCTACAAGAACGGCACCCAGGCCTTCCGTACGAAGCTCACGGGGACCGCCTCGCACGACACGGCCCCGCTGCTGGACGGCCAGCTCACCTGGAACGGCACCAAGTACGGCACGTACTTCGTCGTGCACGGCGCGGGCGGCTTCGCGGACGGCCACTTCGGCGACAAGCTGAGCTACGTCAGCGCCAAGGGCGCGAAGCTGACGGGCGGCTGGAGCTGGGGGTGCAGCCACAACGAGGGCATCGCGCTGCACGCGGAGACGACGGGCGCGTTCACCTCCCTGTGCTTCGACGACTGGCGCTCGGGCCTGTTCGTCTCGACGGGCATCGGCGCCCCCGACAACGCGCCCGCCGTGCAGCGCGAGCAGTGCTGGGCGGGCTACTGCGGCGGCACGTTCGCGGGCCGTACCGGCGACCTGGTGAAGTCCTCGGCGGGCCGGTACGCCACCGCCTTCGCCTCCCGGGGCGCCGCCTCCGCGGCCAAGAACCCGGACGACGCGAGCGGGCGCGGCTGGACGGTGAAGCCGAAGACGTCGACCCACCAGGTGACCGTCGCCTTCCTCAAGAACCGCAACACCCCGGCGGGCAAGCCGGTCCGCCTCACCAGCGCCGCCGGCACCGAGAACGTCAACGTCCACATAGCCCCCTACGGCAAGGACCGGCTCCTCGTCTCCTGGGAGTCCCTGAAGAACGCCAAGTGCTCGGCCGGCACCTGCACGGGCACCTTCACCGGCACCCATCTGCGCCTGATCGACTGGAACGGCGCTCTCAAGACGCCGGACAAGGTCGTCCAGGCGCGTATCTCCGGTGATATCGCGACCCTCAAGGACGGCTCCCTGACCTGGGCGTACGCCCCCGTCACACCGTCCTACGCGAGCGCCCTCACCGGGGCTTCACCGACCACGACGACGCTGAGGATCGCCCGTCTGAAGCCCTGAACCGGAAGCACGTCGAGGGGCCCGAGGGCCAGCTCACGCGGACGTCGTACTCCCCCTGCTCCTCCCCCGCCCCCTCTACGGCCACGGACACCGACTCCGTGAGGGGCAGGGGGTCCGGCTCGCCGGTGAGCCGGGCGAGGGCGACGAAGAGGGTGGCGCCGGGTCCCGTGACACCGGCCGAGTCCAACAGGTTGTGTGCGGGGAGGAGTTCGGCGTGCACGCCGTCGTCCTGCGGCCACCCTGTGACGCGTACCGGCGTCCCCGGGTCCGCTCCCGCCACCAGGTGGGCCCGCACCTCCACCGCTCCCCGCGCGACGACCAGGTTCACGACGCACGCTCCCCCACCCGTCGTGTGCCGGGACGCCACCCAGCCGTCCCCGGCGCCCAGCGGCTCGATGTCCGTCCGGCTCGGATCGTCACCGACGATCACGCTGTTGTCGTACGACGCCGAGGGCGCGGTCGCGGTCGAGTACGCGAGCCGCGTGTAGTAGGGGTCGTAGCGGACGTCCTCGCTGCCGTGGTTGTGGAGTCGGACCAGGCCGTCCGAAGTCGTGGTCTGGAGCAGCCAGTTGGGCGGTCCGACGGGGCTGACGGCGTCGGCGCGGTCGGTCGGGCCCGGCTCCTCCCGGGCCGTCCACACCTCGTGGTCCGGTGGCAGGAGCAGGCCGACGAAGGCCTTGCTCGCCCAGTAGGGGGAGGCCGGGCCCGAGTAGCCCTGGAGGACCGTCTCGTCGGGGCCGTGCCAGCCGAGGGTGAGCAGGCCACGGTCGTCGACCGCGCCCCGGTCGAGGAAGTGGCGCAGGGCGCCGGACGCCAGGCGTCGGGTCTCGCCCGGCGACAGCGGCGTACGGCCGGTGAGGGCGCCGAGCCACAGCGGGGCGGTCGTCGCGAAGCGGTAGGTGAGGGAGCGGCCCTGGCGCATCGGGGCGCCGTCGCCGCCGAACAGCCGGGCGTAGTCGGTGAGATGGCGGGAGAGCCGGCCGCCGTACAGGTCGAGGAGCCGGGTGTCGTCCGCGAGCCACGCGTGCAGCACCGGATACAGGTGCATCGCCCAGCCGTTGTAGTAGTCGAAGGCACGCCCGGGGCCGTCGGTGTACCAGCCGTCGCCGACGTACCACTCCTCGATCCGCTCCAGGCCCCGGTCGATCGCGGCCCGCGACGCCTCGGCCTCGTGGCCGATCTCCGCCAGGAAGCCGCCGACGGTCACCGGGAACAACTCCCAGTTGCAGGCCCAGGGTTCGGCGGTCAGCGCGTCGCCGAGCCAGGCCGCGGCCCGCTGCCGCACACCGTCGTCCAGGCGGTCCCACAGCAGCGGCCGGGTGAGCCGCAGGGCGAGGGCGATCGAGGCGGCCTCGACGAGGGGCTGGCTGCGGTCCTCGACGCGTGGCCAGACGCCGGCCGTACCGGCGGCGAGTCCGTCGGCGTACCGCTCCAGGGCCTTCTCGTCGCGGCGGAAGGCGGCCAGGAGCAAGGTGCGGGCGTAGCCCTCCAGGCCGTCGGAGAGCCGGCCCGACCAGCTCGTGTGCGCACCGGGGAGGTGGTAGAGGGAGCCGTTCTCGGTCGCGTACGGGGCGACCGCGGCGAGCAGGGAGTCGGCCGCCGCCTCCCAGTGGGCGCGGGTGTAGCCGGTGTACGGGCTGAGGGTGCGGTCCTCGTCGGGCATCAGTGGCGCTCCGTGGTGGTGCGGCTCGGTCGGGTGGTACCTGGGGCGCCCCGGTTCCGGACGGGACGCCCCAGGAGTTCATCCCACCCTCACCTGGCGCTCGGGCACCAGATGCTGGGCGAGGAGTTCGTCGCGGACGAGGCCCGCGTAGACCGTGGCGCCGTGCACGGAGGTGTGGGTGTTGTCCCGCTTCTCGTTGTAGAGGTAGATCGCCTTGGAGCCCTCGACGCCCAGCGACTCCACGAGGGCCTTGGTCTTGGCCGTCAGGTCGATGAGGGGCACGTGCTCGGCGGCGGCGACCGAGCGGATGACGGCCGGGTGGTTCACACCGAGGCCGTTGACCAGCAGCGCGGTGTCGTTGTTCAGGGTGCCGTCCGTGTTGAACCAGCGGCGGACGATGGGGGTGACCAGGACCGGGTCGCCGCCCCGCGCGCGGACCCCGGCGACCAGGGTCTCCAGGTTCGCGCGGTACGTCGGCTCGTCGGTCGTCTTGTCGTTGTGCGCGAGCTGGATGAGGACCAGGTCGTGGCGCCGGACGAGCGGCTGGACGGTCGGGAAGAGCGCGGGGTTCTCGAGGTAGGTGACCGTGCTCTCCCCGGAGTCCGCGTAGTTGGCGACCGAGACGCCCTTGCGGAGGTACTGGGGCAGCTGCTGGCCCCAGCCGGTGTAGGGGGCGCCGGACTGGTCGCAGACGGTGGAGTCGCCGACCAGGAAGATCTGACGGGTGCGGGGGGCGGCCGGGGTCACCCGGATGTCGGCCAGCGCGGGCGCGGAGCCGCCGAGGACCAGATCCAGGCCCGGGGTGCCGTCGGGGCCGGTCGGCTCGCCCTCGGGGGTGCGGACGTTCACCGTGAAGCTGCGGGTCACGGGCTTCCCGGCCGCCGTGGCGGTCTCGGGCAGCAGCGCGCGGCGCGTCTCACCGCTGACGCTCGTGCTCGCCGCGGCCTGCCCGCCGAGCCGTACGCGCACGTCGTACGTGCCCGGCGCGACGTCGAAGTGGCAGGCGGTCGCGGTGCAGTTCTCCAGGCCGAGGGCGCGGGGCCCTCCGTGCGCCTGGGCGGGCGTGGCCGTCAGCGCGGTGGCCGCGGTCACGGCCGCCAGCACGGCCAGGCGGCCCCGGGGAAGTGCGGGTGCGTTCCCGCGTCGTTCGGTGCGTGCTGTCGGCGTGCCGGACGAAGGTCCTCGTAGCGGAGCTACTTGGGCCTTTGGCCGGTGCGGCGAGAGTGCGTGCCGGGCGGCGCGGGGGCGTGCCTGCACTTCCCTGGGGTCGCCTGGGGTGAAACGTCTCATTGCGGCTCCTCCAACAGGACGACAAGACCTGGCGGCAGGACCGTACCGCTCTCCGCAAGCGCTTTCTAGTACTCGGCGCGTTTTCACATGATTGCCAACTCCCAAGCAGCGAAAGCCCTTTTGCGAAATCGATTCAACTGTCAGTCTTCCGGACACCCGCACACCCCCACCTCCGAAGGAGGCACCCCCATGTCCGGACCCACCGACAGATCCCTCGGACGCCGCACCTTCGTCCTCGGTACGACCGCGGCGGCCGTGAGCGCGACGGCCCTCACCCCGACGGCCGCCGCCGCGAGCTTCGGTTACACGGACGACGGCTCGAACTACGTCGTCGACACCGGCGCGAACCTCGTCTTCAAGGTCAGCAAGGCCAACGGCGACCTGACCTCGCTCGTCTACCGCGGCACCGAGTACCAGGGCTACGGCGGCAAGAACTCGCACGTCGAGTCCGGCCTCGGCACCTCCACCGTGACCATCACGCAGTCCGGTTCGACGATCCTCGTCTCCGTCGCGTACGGCACGCTTCGGCACTACTACGCGGCCCGCAGCGGCGAGAACAACGTCTATCTGTGGACCAACAAGGCGGACACGTCGGTCAGCGCCACCCGTTACATCGTGCGCGTCAAGGCGGGCCTGTTCCTCAACGACGAGCCGGACTCCTACACGTACGCGCCCACCACCATCGAGTCCGCGGACGTGTTCGCGAAGTCCGACGGCCAGACCCGCTCGAAGCACTACTCGAAGCTCCGGGTCATCGACTACAACTACCTCGGCTGGACCACCGGAAGCGTCGGTCTGTGGATCGTGCGCAGCAACCACGAGAAGGCCTCCGGCGGCCCGTTCTACCGCTCCCTGCTGCGGCACCAGAGCGCGGACGGCGGCGGGCTGTACGAGATCCTGTACTACGGCGAGAACCAGACGGAGTCGGAGCGCTTCGGCCTCCAGGGTCCGTACGTCATCGCCTTCACGGACGGCGGCGCGCCCTCCTCCGCGCTGTACGCGGGGAACCTCACCACCTCCTGGGCGGACTCGCTCGGCATCTCCGGGTACACGGCCGCGAGCGGCCGGGGCCGGGTCGCGGCCGTGGGCATCTCGGGGCGCGACACGGCGTACGCGTACACGGTCGGGCTCGCAAACTCGGCGGCGCAGTACTGGGGTTCGGCGCGCGCCTCGGACGGCTACTTCTCGATCGCGGGCGTGCTGCCGGGGTCGTACACCCTCACGGTCTTCAAGGGCGAACTCGCCGTGTACTCGTCGTCGGTGACGGTCACGGCGGGCGGGACCACGACGCTCAACAGCATCGCGATCCCCACCTCCAACGACCCGTCCCACGCGAGCGCGATCTGGCGGATCGGCACCTGGGACGGCACGCCGAGCGGTTTCAAGAACGCGGACCTGATGACGTACGCGCATCCGTCGGACGTGCGGGCCGCGTCCTGGACCGGCAACGTGGTCGTCGGCAGCGGCACCGAGACCTCGGCGTTCCCCTGCTATCTGTGGAAGGACGTCAACAGCGGCATCATCGTGTACTTCAAGCTGACCGTCGCCCAGGCCGCCGCCGCGCACACCCTGCGCATCGGCGTGACCACGGCCTACGCGAACGGCCGCCCGCAGATCGTGGTCAACGACACCTGGACCTCGGCCGTCCCCTCGCCGCCCACCCAGCCGAGCACCCGGTCGCTGACCGTGGGCTCCTACCGGGGCAACAACTACACCTTCACCTACAGCGTTCCCGCGTCCGCCTGGCTGGCGGACACCAGTGCGTACAACACGCTGAAGATCTACGTGGCGAGCGGCTCGGGGTCGACCTCCTTCCTCAGCGCGGGCACCTCCATCGATGCCGTCGACCTACTGACCTGACGTCATGTTCCGCGCGTCCACTGCTGGTTGGTTCCTCCGTTGCAGGTGTACGTGATGATCGCGGCGGAGTTGGCGGTGGACGCGCCGGACACGTCCAGGCACTCGCCGCTCGCCCGGGCCTTGACGAGCACGTAGCTGCCGGACGCGGTCAGGCTCCACTGCTGGGCGGTGGCGCCGGTGCAGTTCTCCTGGGTGACACTGGCGGAGTTCTCCTGGAGGCACAGGGAGCTGCCCCGGCCCATGAGTGCGTAGTAGCCGGTGCCCAGGTCCTTGAACCACCACTTCTGGTTGGTGCCGCTGTTGCAGGTGTACTGACTGATCGCGACGCCCTGCCACAGTGACTGGCTGGGAACGTCCGCGCACTTCGCGCTGGACCGCCCGACGAGCGTGTTGTAGGTGGCGCTCGTCCCGGTGATCGTGCCGGCGGCGGTGTCGACCGAGATCTCCGGGTACCAGGACATGGACATCGAGGTGGAGGTCGGGAAGGTCAACGGCAGCCAGACGTACCGCGAGTCGTTGACGGTGCCGCCGAATGAGTTGCCCCACCGGTCGCCCATGTACAGGTACGAGGTACCCGAAGTCCCCTGGACCGGAAGGACGTAGGCGGTCTGCGAGTTGTACGTCGTCGAGTCGCCGACGTTGGTCATCGCGGTCCAGGGGCCGGCGAGGCTGGTCGCGGTGGCGTACTGCTGCTGGTTGGCGTTCCAGCCCGTGGCCGCCGAGGTCAGCATGAAGTAGACGCCGCCCCGCTTGAACAGCGCCGGTGCCTCGCGGTGGCCGCCCACCCACGGGTTGGCGACCAGGCTGTCGATGCCCGTGTAGTCGGCGGTGAGCTTGTAGATCTGCAGGTCGTAGTTCTCGCGGGCCGCCGACACCATGTAGCCGGTGCCGTCCGTATCGACGAAGGTCGTGATGTCACGGGACATGTACTGGCCGAGCGGCTGGAAGCTGCCCTGGTAGGTGTAGTTCCCGTCGACCGTGTCCGAGACGGCGACGGCGGCGCGCGCCTCGCTGTAGTCGATGCCGTTCTCCTTGTGCATCCACATGACGAACTTGCCCGTGGACGCGTTGTAGATGACCTTCGGCCGCTCGATGTAGGCGGTGCCCAGCTCGGAGGCGCTGGACTGGGTCAGTACGTGATTGCGGAACTCCCAGTTCTTCAGGTCGGTGGAGCGGTAGGCGTCCACGTACTTGAAGGTGTTGTCGGCGTTGCGGTCCTCGCCGAACCAGTAGTAGTAGCTGCCGACCTTGATCACCCCGCCGCCGTGCGCGTGCACGGCGTTGCCCGAAGTGTCAGTGAACTGGGTGCCGTTGGTGAGGGTCTGGGCCGCCGCCTGGGCCGTTCCTGCGGTCGCCAGTGCCGCGGCGAACGCACAGCACAGGGCGACAAGGACTGCGTACACACGTCTCATCTGACGCCTCTCGGAGGGGGGTCGAGATTTCGTACGGCATCTGTCATTACGAACGCCGAAAAGGTAAGGGTGTGTTACGGGAAGGTCAACGGGTCGCGCGTGACAAAGATGGACGCGAGATTTCTGTTATCGCCGCCGTCCGCGTGCGTCTCCGATGACGTGCGCAGCCATACCCACAAGACAGCAGCGGTCGCCGGGGCCCTCGCCACGGTCGCCCTCACACTCGGCGCCCCCACCGCCGCGGCCTCCGCAGGCCGTGACGCCACCGCCGACGTCCTCGCGGACCGGGACGTCACGCTCACCGGCGACACGGTGGTCACCGTGCCGTCCGGCACGACGACGTACGACGGGGTGTTCCGTGGCCGGGGCACCCTCACCGTGCGCGGCGACGGCACGCTGATCCTCACCAAGGACAGCGACTTCACGCTCCCGGCGGCCCGGCAGCGGCAGAAGGTGACCACCCAGGGCGGCAACCACCCGTATACCACCGTGAGCAACCCCGACCCGCCCGCGATCACCGTCGAGCGGGGTGCCACCCTTCAGTACGGCACCGGCGGCGGCACCGGTCTGATCGGCCACTTCCCCTACAACACGCCCGGCTACCAGCTGAACCAGCTCAACGTGCGCGTCGACGGCACCCTGCGCCTCTCCCTCACCCGCACCTTCACCATCGGCACCATCAGCGGCTCGGGCCTGGTCACCCAGCCGCGCAACATGTGGGGCACCCTCGACCTGGCGGGCACCCACCCCTTCTCCGGAGTGATCGACAACGGCACCGGCATGGCGGTGGGCCGCCCCGAGTACCCGGTGGCGCTCCCGAACGCCCGCGCCATTCTCAACCAGGGCTCCTGGATCATCGACACCCCGCTGTACCAGACGATCACCCTGCGCCAGAACTTCTTCCAGCGCGCGTACGGCAGCGACGTCAACGTCCACTCGCGGCCCGGCAGCAAGGTCGTGCTCACCGGCCAGTACGGCTACAGCGACCAGGGCGGCGACACCGACCCGTCGTTGAGCGACCCGGGCATCAACTGGCGCCCGGTACCTCACCAGTTGAACAAGCGCGGCACCAACATCGAGGGGGCGGACGTCCAGTGGGGCGACGGAACCACCCACAGGATCTTCATGCCGGGGACAAAGGACACCGTCTACATCAACCTGCACATGGCGAGCGGCGTCCGGTCCCGGCTGACCTTCGCCTACGACGGTCCCGTCACCCTGGGCGCGCCCATCGGCGGCGGCCGGTACCACGACACACTCTCCGCGCCCGGCGCCGGGGACGTCGTGATCAAGGGGACGCCCGGCAACGACGTGACCTTCGCGGCACAGCAGTACTACGACGGATCGACGACCGTCCAGAAGGGCGCCGTGCTGCGGCTGGGCTCGGGGGCTCGGGGCGGTGACGGCTCGTTGCTGACCGGCACCGAGCGCAGGCGCATCGTCGACAACGGCACGCTGATCGTCCGCAACACCGCGACTCCCCTGTCGCTGTCCCGTGTTGACGGCGCCGGCGGGCTCACCCAGTCGGGCGCCGCGACGACGACCCTGACAGGCGGCGAGGTGTCGTACACGGGCCCGACAACAGTCACCAAGGGCACGCTCGCCCTGGCCTCCGGCGCCACACTCGCGCACAGCAAGGCGATCCGGCTCGCCTCGGCCGGTGCGCGGCTGGACGTGCGGACGACGGGACTTCGGGTGTCCACGTCCCTCAGCGGCAACGGCACGGTACGGGGCACGGTCGTCAACGACGGCGAGGTCGCGGGCGCCCTCACGGTGACCGGCGACTACACGCAGGGCGCGAAGGGCACGCTGGTCCTGCGCGACAAGCCCCTGAAGGTGACGGGCGCGGTCCGGCTGGCCGGGGATCTCGATCTGTCGGCCGCCGGGACCGGCCCCGCCCGCGAGATCAGGGTGCTCGACCACACCGGCCGGGCGAGGACGACCGGCGCCTTCTCCGGCCTGCGCGAGGGCGCCACGGTCGCGCTCGCCGACACCACGTACCGGATCAGCTATCGCGGGGGCGACGGCAACGACGTCACCCTGAAGGCCGTAGCGAAGCACCGGACCGCGGCCCCGTCCCCCGCCCCGTCCGGCGCCGCGTCCGTGCGGAACTCCACCGCCGTCGGCGAGAGCGAGAACGCGAACGCGTGGTGGCCGCTGCTGCTCGCACCGCTGCTGGCCGCGCTCGCCGTGCCGGTGGTCCGGCGGGGGCGGTCACGGCGACGCGGCGGACGGCGGCACGCCGCCTCCCGGTGAGTCACGGGTGGACGACGGTCACCCCGCGCTCCGCGAGTTCCGTCATGACGGGATCGGGATCTCCTTGGTACTCGCGGTACCACATGCGGTAGGGCATGGTGACGTGCTTCAGGGACGGCAGGTCGAGCAGGGCGCGGCAGTCCTCCAGATCGCGGCAGTGGCCCAGGTTGATCTCCGTGAGTTCGGGCAGTCCCGTCAGAGCGCCGAGGTCCCGCAGCTCGGACAGACCCCGGATGTCGAGTGCGCGAAGGCTCGTGTGGCCGGCCAGGCGGGACACGTCCTTCCAGTCCAGGCCGGACAGGCAGAGCGTCTCGATTCCTCCGGCGGGTATGTCCTGCGCCAGGGGGCAGCTGATCAGACTCAGACTCCGCAGGTCGGGGCACTCCTCCAGGGCACGCAGCGAGTCCAGGACACGGTTGCGGGAGAAGACCGCCTCGCGCAGCGGGGAGCCGGCCAGGCCGTCGGCGTCCGTGAGCAGGGGGCAGTCCAGGACGGTCAGCTTGCTCAGCGCGGGCAGGCCGGCGAGACCGTCGAGGTCGGTCAGGGACGGACAGTCGTGGACCCCGAGGCTGCTCAGCGCCGTCAGACCGGAGAGATCTCCGAAGGTGCGCAGGTTGCGGCAACCGATGACCGACAGATCAGCCAGTCGGTCATGGCCCACGAGGCCGAGTGGGGACAGATCACGGAGCTGGTCCAGCCCGACCATGGAGAGCCCTTCCAGCAACGGAAGGGCGCCGAGCGCGGAGAAGTCCCGCAGGGACGGGCAGTCGAGAACGCCGACCGATTTCAGGAGGCGGAGTGACGCGATGTCCCGCAGGGAGGTGAGCCGTTCGCTCCCGCGCAGGTGCAGGCGGGTGAGGTTCGCCAGTGTCGACAGTCCGCTCAGGTCGGCCAGTTCAGGGCACCCATGGATGCCGACCTTGGTCACACGGGGATGGACTCCGAATCCGTCGACGCTCTTCAGGCGGGGACATTCGTCGAGGGTCAGCTCGGTCAGGCCGGACAGCGCGTCGATGCCCCGCAGGTCGCGGAGTTGGCCGCAGCTGCGCAGGTCGAGGTGGGTGACGGCGGGTACGTCGCGCAGGCCGGTCAGGTCGCGGACGCCGGTCCAGCCGAGGTCGAGGTGGGTGAGCCGGCGCAGGCCGGACAGCTGACCGGCGTCCTTGAAGGCCCGGCAGCCGCGCAGCGACAGGGTCTCCAGGGCGGGGAAGGTCGCTCCGAAGCCGTGTGTGGCACGCACCTTGGTCATGCTCAGGTCCAGCTCGCGCAGTCTGCCCAGGGTCAGCAGCGGGGCCGTGTCCGCGACGGCCCGGCAGCGGTGCAGATTGAGCCGGGTCAGCCCGGTGAGGCCGCCGAGAGGAGTGAGGTCCTCGATGCCCGCGCACCCGTTGAGATCGAGATCCCTCAGCTCGCCGAGCGCGCCGACCTCGCTGAGGTCCGTGATCTCCTTGAGGCGGTCGAGGTGGAGGCCGCGGAGCATGGTGAGGTGCCGCAGTCCGCGGAGCGAGGCCGTGCGCCGAAGCCGCAGCTCGGTGCGGCCCTCGCGGCGGAAGGCCGGGGCGAGCAGGGCCTCGCAGAAGCCGTCGGGGTCGGCGGCCGTCGGCCACAGCCGTAACAGCAGCTCCGAGGAGTAGTCGGCGATCCGGGCGAAGCGGACGGCCAGGTCGAGCGCCTCCCCGTCGTCGGCGAGCGTGACGAGTTCCCGGACGGCCTTGCGGGCCTGGGCCGGTTTGGCGCTCTCCAGGAGGGCGCGCAGCGAGTCGAGTCGGGGTGCGGCGCCGTTGCCGTGGTCCGAAGTCATGGACGGGACTGTAGGGGCAGGGTCCGACAACGGCCCCGCACCCTTCGTCAACGGCCGGTCGGTGCCGCTGGGAAGCCCAGGAGCGGGGCGAGTTCACGTGCCTCGGCCGCCCAGCCGGCGAGGCAGCCGAAGGCCGGCCCCCGCTCCCGGTAACGCCGTTCGGCGTCCCCAGATGGACATAACAGGTCGCGGCCGTCCCCATCGGCTAGCGTCGTGGCATGACCAGCGACACCCCTCGCAGCGCTTCCTCCCCCTCCCTCGCCGACGCCCTCGTCTCCGGAACCGTCGTCCTGGACGGCGGCATGTCCAACCAGCTGGAGTCGGCCGGGCACGACCTGAGCGACGAGCTGTGGTCGGCGCGGCTGCTCGCCGAGCGGCCCGAGGCGATCACCGAGGCGCACCTCGCGTACTTCGAGGCGGGCGCGGACGTGGCGATCACCTCCAGCTACCAGGCCACCTTCGAGGGCTTCGCGCAGCGCGGCATCCCGCACGGCCGGGCGGCCGAACTCCTCGGCCTCAGCGTGGAGCTGGCGCGGGAGGCGGCCCGTCGCGCGCACGCGAAGGGGGCGACCCGGCCGCTGTGGGTGGCCGCTTCGGTCGGCCCGTACGGGGCGATGCTCGCGGACGGTTCGGAGTACCGGGGGCGGTACGGGCTGAGCGTCGCCGAGCTGGAGCGGTTCCACCGCCCCCGCCTGGAGGTGCTGGCCGCCGCCGCGCCCGACGTACTGGCCCTGGAGACCGTGCCGGACGCCGACGAGGCCGAGGCGCTGCTGCGGGCGGTACGCGGTCTCGGCGTACCGGCGTGGCTGTCGTACACCGTCGCCGGGGACCGTACGCGGGCCGGACAGCCCTTGGAAGAAGCCTTCGCCCCGGCCGCCGACGCGGACGAGATCATCGCGGTCGGCGTGAACTGCTGCGCCCCCGAGGATGTGGACGGCGCGGTGGAGACGGCGGCGCGGGTGACCGGGAAGCCGGTGGTGGTGTACCCGAACAGCGGGGAGGTGTGGGACGCCGAGGCGCGGGCCTGGAACGGGCTCTCGACCTTCACGGCCGAGCAGGTGACCGGCTGGCGGCGGGGCGGGGCACGGCTGATCGGGGGGTGCTGCCGGGTGGGACCGGCGGCGATCACGGGGATCACCCGGGCGCTGACGCCCGTGCGGTGACTCCGGCGAAGCGCGGGCTCAACGAGGGCTTCACGGACGGGTGAGGGAGTCCCCGTACTCGTCAGCCGATCACGGAGGCCCTCTCGCTGCCCGAGGCCGCGTATCAGGCGGTCACCGACTGGCACACGCGACGGTCCGCCGCCCCGGTCCCGGCCGCCGCGCGCCTCAGGGCCGCGCTCGCCCGCCCCCGGCTCCCGGCGGAAGAGGTGGCCACGAGCTCGGCCTGACGGACATGACCCGGCGGGGTCGGCGCGGGCGCGGCGAGGGGGCGGACTCCGGGGAGCCGAGCGGTGCACCGGTCCGCCCCGACTCGGCGTCCCACAGCGCCAGTTCACGGTCGCGCGGTCCGCATACGGTGTGCGGTGCGCCCGCGCCGAAGATCCGGACCGGGTGCGAGGCGTCCCAGGCCTGCCAGCCCGGGTCGCCCTCGACCGCGAACCGCACCCACGCCGCGTGCATCGCGTCGGCCAGTTCCTGCGGGGCCCCCGGGCCCGCGAGCTGCGCCGCCTCAGGCACCTCCACGGTGTCGAAGACGAAGCCGAGCTCCAGGGCGTGGCAGGCGCCGAGGCCCGGCACATGGGAGGGCCAGGCGAACTCGTAGACGTACGCGGGTGTCCGCGGCGGACGGGCATCGGCGAGCCGGTGCAGCGGCACCCGCAGCAGATGGTCGGTGACCAGCTGCCCGACGAGGTCCGCAGTGCCCGCCCCGGGATGGATCGCGCGATAGCCGCGGGGCACCTCGTGGCCGCAGCGGCAGCGGGCCATGGCACCGGCCAGGGCGACGGGACCGAGCCGGTCGACACGCTCCAGCAGTCCTCCCGGGGCCAGCCACAGCCGGTACTCCTCGCTGGTCCAGCCCAGCAGCAGTTCGACGCCGGGCGCGCCGCCCGCGCCGCCCGCGCCGCCCGCGACAAGTGCCTCCATCGGGTCGCGCGGGACGAGGTCGCCGTCGACGACGATCCCGAAGGCGGGCCCGCCGAGGAGGGGGCTGCTGAGCCTGGCCACGTCGGCCTGGGTGCGCAGCAGCAGGGCGCGGTCCACGGCGGCGAACGCCCGCGCCGTCGCCGGGACCTTCAACCGGGTGGCCATTCTGCGCACCATCCGCCGTACCTTGTCGCGCTCGCTCGCCTCCGGCGGTCCGCTCTGCAGGACGGCCCGCCGGAACAGCCCCTGGGCGCGCGGGCTTGCCAGCAGCGCCCCGACGCTGATGGCCCCGGCCGACTCACCGAACACGGTCACCCGGTCCGGGTCGCCGCCGAACCGCGCGATCGACTCCCGCACCCACTCCAGCGCGGCGAGCTGGTCGCGTAGCCCGGCGTTGGGCGGCGCATCCGGGAAGAGCCCGTAACCCTCCACACCCAGCCGGTAGTTGATCGAGACGAGGACGACACCGTCACGTGCGAAGGCGTGGCCGTCGTAGACGGGCACGGCCGACGAGCCGCGGGTCAGGGCGCCGCCGTGGATCCACACCATGACGGGCAGCCGGGCCCCGGGGCCGGGCTCCGGTGTCCAGACGTTCAGGTTGAGGCAGTCGTCGCCGGGCACGACGGGGTCGGCGAGGAGCCGTGCGAACGCCTCGGAGTACGGGGGCTTGGGCGGCGTCGGTCCGAACTCTCCCGCGTCACGCACACCGTCCCAGGGCTCGGGCGGGACGGGTGGCCGGAAGCGGCGGGCGCCGAACGGCGGGGCCGCGTAGGGGATGCCGCGGAAGACGGCGACCCCGTCCTCGTACCGGCCACGCACCGCTCCGTGGGGAGTGGTGACCACCGGGTCGTGCGTCCGTGAAACCGAGTCCACCGCGTCCATCGCCATCCGCCCACCAGCTCCTCACCCGGCGCGTCGTGTCCTTCCGCAGTAGAGCATCACATCGCCACCGCCCCTTCCCTGGCAGGCCACGGGTGATCGGGCGAGGCCCGACCAGCCCGGATCGGCCACGGACGCGGTGCCGGCGGCCTGCTCCGGCTCCCGCCGGCCCGGGCCTGTCGGGCTCCTGCCCACGGGGGATGTCGTACCGGGCACGAATTGGTTGCGGCCCGGGCTCCCCGCGGTGGCCGGTGGTGGCACTGCGGCAGCATGACAGCCCATGAGCAGAGACCGCTACGTCGACTTCCTGCGCGCGTGGGCGATCGGCCTGGTGGTGCTCGGCCACTGGCTGATCACCGCCCTCGTCCGGGAGCCCGGCGGGGAGATCCGCGCGCCGGAGCTGCTGGCGACCGTGCCCTGGACCCAGTGGCTGACGCTGGGGTTTCAGATCATGCCGCTGTTCTTCCTCGCCGGAGGCCATGCGGCGGGCGGCAGTTGGGCGCGGACCCGGGCGGCGGGCGGTACGGCCGCCGGGTGGGTCGGAGCGCGGGCGCTGCGGCTGCTGCTTCCGGCCGCCGTGTACAGCGGTCTCGTGCTGTCCGCCGTAGGGGTCTGTTCGGCGGTCGGCGTGGACCCGGACACCCTTGAACTGGTGGGCTGGGCGATGGCGATGCAGTTCTGGTTCCTTCCGGTGTATCTGCTCCTCAGCGCTCTGACCCCGCCGCTGCACGCGGCGCACCGGCGCTGGGGGCTCCTCGTCCCGGTGGCGTTGGGTGCGGTCGCCCTCGTGGCCGACACCCTGGTGGTGACGGTGCACATGCCGTACGTCGGGCTGCTCGACTACGTGCTCGTCTGGGGCGTGGCCTACCAACTGGGTTTCTGCTGGCGGGACGGCCTGCTGACGGAGCGCCGGCCGCTCCCGGCCGCGCTGGCGGCGGGCGGCGGGCTGGCCTTCGCCGCGCTGATCACCCTCGGGCCGTTCCCGGTCAGTCTGATCCTGGTGACCGGGCAGACCCCCAGCAACACCGATCCGCCGTCGGCGGCGATGCTGGCGTGGGCGGTGGCCCAGGTCGGCCTGTGCCTGCTGGCCGCGCCCGCGGTACGACGGCTGCTGGACCGCGAGCGGGTGTGGCTTGCGGTGCGCCCCGTGGGCGGCGCCAGCATGACGCTGTATCTGTGGCACATGCTGCCGGTGCTGATCGTCGCCGCCGTGTTCTATCTGACCGGTCTCGCGCCCGAACCCGCGCTCGGGTCCGCGGCCTGGTGGGGACTCCGGTTGCCGTGGCTCCTCGTGCTCGGTGTCGTTCTGACCGGTGTCGTGCGGGCGCTGCGTCCTCTGGAGCGCGGGCTGAGCCTCCTCTACGAACGGACTCGCCCGGATCCCGGCTTCTCCCGCTCGTCCCGCTCCTCCCTCTCCTGGCTGCCCTGGCTCGGTCTGGCGGCGAGCGTCACCGCCCTGACCCGCTTCGCCACCCGGGGCTTCGCCCCCGACGGCCGGTTCCCCGTCCTGCCCGCGCTGGGCCTGCTGGTGGGCACGACACTGCTGACGGCCCGTCGCCGGACGGCGGTCGACCGGAACCCCGGGGAGCCCAAGGAGGCTCTGCGGGAAGCCGCCTGACGCCATGTCGGCCGCCGTCGGCGGGGCGGGCGGCGGACCGCGGCGGGACGGTCCGGCGGTCGGCAGATTTCAGGACTTTCCCCGTGTCGTCCATGGCTTCGTGGAAGGCTGATCCGTCCGGTCAGAGCCGTCCGAGGAGCTCTCTTTGGTGCGCATCGCGAAGGAAGACGCCGAGATCATCCGACGGGACTGCGGTCCCGGGGTCGTCGAGGAACTCACCGACTGGGCACGGGAGGAGGGGCTGACGGCCCTGTATGTGCGGCGCCCCCTGTGGAGCGTGCCCGGCAGGAGCTACACGGGCGCCGCGCTCCTCGCGGTGGAATGCGCGCCTCCGGCCCGGATGCTCATCGTCAAGGTCCTCCCCGCCGGAGCGTCCGCCCGCGAACCCGAGGCGTTGAGCGCGGCACTGGAAGCAGCCCCCGACTTCGCCCGACGCCACCTGGTGGGACAGCCGTTCCCCGCCCGGGATCTTCCGGACGGTCGGACCCTCATGTTCCAGGAAGCGGCGGGCGGTAGCCTGCGGGACAGCACGCCGTTGGGTTCGCTCGACGGCGAGGAGACCGAACGGGTGCTCGCGGAGGTCGTGCGCGGGCTACTGACCGAGTGGAACGGTCCCGCCGAGGAGCGGGCACAGGCCGCCGTCCCGGAGCCGGTGACCGCCTCGGACTTCCTGCGCGCCGAACTGGGCGACGCCTGGGAGGGCGGTGGTTCGGTCCGCGCCTGGGGTCGCGGCCTGGGCGTCCTGGAACCCTCGCCGCCCTGGGTCTACAGCGACGGACTGCGCCTGCCCAACCCCTACCTGATGGTGACCGGCGGCTCCGCCGCGCTGCCCGATCCCTCCGTACGCGTGCTGCGCGGCCGGGCCCACGGCGATCTGCACCTGGACAACATCATCGTGTCCCGCTGGGAGAAGGAGGTCCGCGCGGGCGAGTACCACCTGATCGATCTGTGCACCTTCCGCGACCGGGCCGCGCTCGGCCGCGACCTCGCGACCCTGCTGCTGTCCGCCCTGGTCCCCCACATCCGGCACCCCCTGCCGCCGGATCAGCGCCACGCCCTGCTCCGGTTCGTGGTCGACCCGGCCGCCACGCACCGCGCCGAAATCGTGCCGAAGGCGGCGGCGCGGGTGGCCGCCATCCGGGACACGGCGCTGCGGATCATGCGCGAGCGGCGCTGGAGCGACTCCTGGGAACTGCAGTTCCTGCTCTCGCTCCAGGCCCAGGCGCTGCTGTTCACCTCGTACACCGACCTCGGCGACACCGGTCGTACGTGGTGCGCGCGGCTCGCCGCGCACGCGGCCGGAGAACTGCTGGGGCGTACCGCCCCGGGCGGGACGGCGGATCTGCCGTCCGTGCGGCCCGCCAGGGACTCGTTCGAGATGCCCGGACTGACCGGGCCGCGCACGCCGGCGGCCCCCGCCTTCGTACCGGACCAGGCGCCTCGCCGGAAGCTGTGGAGTGCGGAATCGGGGGTGCGGGACAAGGAGGCCGTGGTCGGGTTCGGACCGGACCACACGGTCGTGGTCGTCGACGGGCGCGGAGGCGTCAGGCGGTGGACCGTCTCGGGTGAGGAACTGCCCGGCGTCGGGGGCCGGTCACCGGCGCTGCGGCTCGGGCACCAGGCCCTGGTGGCCTCCCTGACCCACAGCGTCGTCGTGGCCCGTCCGGAGGGACTGGACATCACGCACTTCCCCCGGGACGGCGGCGTGCGGCGCGCGGCCCCGGTCCGCCTCGGTACCGATCACTTCCTGGTGACCAGCGGCGGGGACATCCTGGCGACACACGACAGGAATCGGCTGACGGTACGGAGGTTCGACGACGGGACGCCGATCGAGTCCGTCGGGTGCCCGCCGGCCCTGGCGGCGAGCGCCGTCAGCACCGACGGTTCCGTGATCGCCATGGCGAGTTCGAGGAGGGTCCACATGCACCGCAGGGGCGGCGAGCCCCTGGTGAAGGAGACGGTCAACAGCCTGCCTTACGCCAGGCACAGGTTCCTGCGCGCGCTGCTGCCCGACCCCGGGTGCTGGCTGGCGGTCTCCCCGTCCGGCGGCCACGTGGGGTGCGTGACCTTCGAGGAGGTCGTGGTGTGGAGCGTCGACGACGACAAGGAGGTCTACCGCAGACCGCTGGGAGACCGGGAGAGCCTCGAAGGAGGCGGTGCGGCGCAGATGCGTCTGGTGTGTACGGACACGGGCACCCTGCTCTGGCTCAAGCGCGGCCGGCTCGTGTGCCCCACCGTCGGACCGGCCGGGACGCAGCTTCAACAGTCCGGCTACTACAACGACTTCGCCGCCACCCGTGACGGCCGGCGGATCGCGACGCTCGACACCACGGGCCGGCTCGACGTGTGGGAGACGTGAGCCGACCGGGGCACGCGGACCTGCAGGAGCGGCTCCCGAAGGGGACACCGGGACGTGCCGGAACGGCCTCCGAGGGGGGCGCGCGGTGGCGCACGTCCTCTCCAGCACGCGCCCCTTGTGAAACGCACTCCGATTGCCGGATCGGAAGTGCCGACCGTGCCCACACGCCGCCTTTCAGCTGGCTAGCGTGACCGTCACATTGTGTGTCCGGGCGGGCCGACTTGGCCTGCCCGGACGCATGTCACCAGCACACGAACCGGGACGCGACCGGTCCCGGCCGGTCCGCCGGTCCGCCGCTCCACAGAGGGACAACTGTGAATCTCGACAAGCAACAACGGGACGCCGCCGAGCCGCCACCCGCTCCACGCCGTCAGCGGGGCATTCCGCGGTGGGTCGAACTGGTCGTCCTTGCCGCGACGGCCGCGGGCGGCTTCTTCGGCGGGCAGGTGGTCGTGATCAACAAGGATTCCGGGGACGATGCGAAGCCGTCGGCGGAGGCCACCGCGACCGCGACCGTGACAGCCACTTCGACCGTCACGGCGAGCCCGTCCGAGTCCACTCTCTCCGGGGGCGAGTCACCCACCGACGACCCGAGCGACCCCTCCGGGAGCCCCGCCCCGGGCCGACGGACCTTCCTCGCGGACCTGGGCGTGGTGGACGGCGGGGGCGAGGCGAACGCCTCCCCCGCCACGCTGCTCGGTCACAGCTATCCGAAGGCCGTCCGGCTCAACTGCGACGCGAACGGTCAGAGCGCCGTGTACAACGTCAGCGGCTACAAGACCCTCCAGGCCTCGGTGGGCATCGCCTCCGATTCGTACAACGCCATCGGGTCGGTCGGCTCCGTCTCCGTGACCAGCGCCTCCGGGAACCAGATCGGCCGCCCCGTGGAGACCCGCTCCAGCTCCGTCACGAAGCTCTCGGTCGACATCTCCGGGCAGGACCAGGTAAAGATCACCTGCGTCATGACGAAGACCGGCTCGGAGGGCAAGTCCTACTTCACCACGGCGCTGGGAGATGCCGTCCTGATCGCCTGACCGTGCCCGGTCGCGCGGCCGGCACGACCCGGTGCGCGTTCGGTATTTCGAAAGTTTCGGCCCGCGCGGACTCCCGCGGACTTCCGTCAATCCTTTCCCCTTCACGCCGTGTTGAGGCGGGCCTAATGTAGAAAGCGGTTGCTACGCGGTCGCGGTGCCGGTCGCGCGAACTGTGCTGTTCGAAACTTTCGAGGGGCCCTCGGGCGGGCCGGGGAGGCGGGCTCTCATGGTGCGTACGGGAAGCGTGGCCGGGCCGACGCTGGCGGTCGTCGCCCGTGCGGCGGGGGTCTCGGTGCCGACGGCGTCGAAGGTGGTCAACGGCCGGGAGGACGTGGCACCGGAGACCCGCCGCCGGGTCACCGAGGCGCTCGACCGGCTCGGCTACGTCCGCAGACCCCGCTTCGAGGCGGCAAAGCCGCCGGGGCTGGTCGACCTCGTGGTGCACTCGCTGGAGAGCTCCTGTTCGGGCGCGGTGCTGCACGGGGTGGAGGGCGCGGCGCACGACGCGGGCCTGGAGGTGGTCGTCTCGGTCGGCCTGCCCCGGACAGGGAGCGGGCGCCCGGAGCGCGACTGGCTGGACAAGCTCACCACGCGGGGCTCGGCGGGCGTGCTGTTCAACCTGGCCGAGCTCACCCCGTCCCAGTACGCCTGGCTGGAGCAGCACCGCATCCCGTTCGTGATGATCGACCCGGTGCTCGAACCGCCCCCCGGTGTCGTGTCGGTGGGCGCGGCCAACTGGCAGGGCGGAGTGCTGGCGACGGAACATCTCCTCTCCCTCGGCCACGAACGCATCGGTGTCATCGGCGGCTTCCGCCGCAGGATGTGGGGCGGCGCCCGGGTCGCCGGCTACCGCTCGGCCCTCGCCTCGGCCGGGATCGGACACCGCCCCGAGTACGTCCGTTACGGCGGCTTCAGCGAGACCGGCGCCCACCGACGCATGCGGGAACTCCTCGACCTCCCCGAGCCGCCCACCGCCGTCTTCGTCTGCTCCGACCGGATGGCCCTCGGCGCCTACCAGGCCCTGTCCGAGAGGGAGTTGAGCGTCCCGCACGACTTCAGCGTGGTCGGCTTCGACGACCTTCCCGAGTCGCGCTGGGCCACTCCGGCGCTCACCACCGTGCGCCAGCCGCTCTCCGAGATGGCCGCGACGGCGCTGCGTCTGCTCGTGCGGATGATGGCGGGCGAGCAGCCCGAGGGCACGCGTACGGAGTTGTCGACGCGTCTGGTGGAACGGGCGAGTACGGGGCCGGTACCGAGCCGCTGGAGAGCGGCCGAATCGCTCAGCGGGCGGCCGCCCAGGTGATGCCGCCGAGCAGATGCGCGCGGAAGCCGGGATCCTCGTACGCCTCCGCGGCGTGCCCGAGCGCGGTGTAGAAGACCCGTCCCGCGCCCTGGTCCCGGCACCAGACGAGGGGATGGTCCCGGCCCATGCCGCCGCCCTCGTACGAGGATTCGTCGGCGGAGGCGAGGACGCGGACCGCACCGCGCGGGTTGGCGCGGAAGTCGTACCACTCGTCGGTGAACTCCCAGACGGTCGGCAGGTGTGCGGTCGCGGGATGCCCGCGGTCCTCGACGACGGCCTTGCCCGGCTGGTACTCCGGGTGCCGGTCGAAGCGCGCGCCGAGGAGTTCGCCGTAGTACGGCCAGTCGTACTCGGTGCAGGCGGCGGCGTGCACTCCGACGAACCCGCCGCCGCCCTCGACGTACGCCGCGAGCCGGGTCCGTCCGGGCGGGGTCAGCACGTCCCCGCTCGTGGAGAGGAAGACGACCGCCGCGTACGGGTCGAGGGGCGCCTCGAAGGCGGCCGGGTCCTCGGTGGCGTCGACGTCGAAGCCGTGGCTCGCGCCCTGGGCGCGTACAGCGGCGACGGCGGCCGGGATGGAGTCGTGCCGGTAGTCGGTGGTGCGGGTGTAGACGAGAACGCGGGTGGTCATGGGCGCGAGCCTATGCCTGGGGATCGTCTCCGGCTGCGGGGCGGGGCACCGGGTCAGCGGCGGGGCGATCCATGCTCAACCCGAGGTACCCACCTCGTTGTTGGGCGCCCCGTCCCCCGTCGACGGCAGGTCACCCCGCTCCACGGGCGCCGTGGCCGTCCGAGCCGGCGGCAGGACGGCGGCGAGTTCGGTGTCGCTCGGGCGGTGGGCGGAGTGGAGAGCGGAGCGCAGGACGGCCCGCGTCACCTTCGCCGAGTCACCGCTCACTTTCAGCACATGGCCCTTCTCGACGAGCACGTACTCGTGCCGGCCCCCACCGGCGCGGTACCACGCGTCGCCGTCCCGCTCGCACACCGTCCGCTCGCCCGCCATACCGCCGACCGGCTGCTTCGGGCAGGACCGCGCCGTCATCGCGCCCCGCTCCACGGACAGTTGGATCTGGGCGCCGGTCTCCTGCGCCCAGTACACGCCGGAGTAGCCGTCGTCGCCGTACACGCCGACCGACTGCTGGGCGAGGGTGAAGCCGGGAGCCTTCGTGACGTACACGAGTTCCGGTGCGATCTGCAACGCACGTGCGCGTGCGTCGAGTTCGGCCCGGCTCGGCACGGCGACCGACGCCGACGAGTCCGCCCCGGTCCTCGCCCCCGCCTTCCCCGTCCCGCACCCCGCGAGCAGTACGGGAAGCAGCAGCACCACCGGGAGCAACAGCACGCGCACAGGTCGGATCATGGCGCCCATCCTGCCGCACAGGTGTTCCACAGGTCTGCCCCATCTCCCTCATCTGCCTCAGTACAGATACGCGTCAGTGCACGGCGATGAAGACGCCCACCGCGAGGAAGACCGCCGCCGCGAACGCCATGAGAACCACCGGTCCCGTCATGTGTCGCCACATCCTCACCCTGGCCCGCTGCGGGTTGTGCGGCGGATAGATCACGGGCACGGTCAGCCCGGTGGCGAGCCCCATTCCGGATCCGCGCATCCGCGGCTTGAACTCCACTCGGTGGCCACGGTGGTCCAGGAACTCGATGACCGGCACCCATTCCGGCCCGTCCTCACTGTGGACGCGGACGTTGTCGACCACGACGCCGTGGGTGTGGAGCCCGTGACGGCGCAGCCGGCGCATCTGGACGCCTTCCGAGAGCGCGCAGCCGAGGAGGAGCACGCCGGCTCCCCCGCACAGGACGCCCCCGAGTGTGCCTGCCATGCCTTCGCCTTCCCTCCGCACCGGTAACCCGTACTCGATCTGTCCCGGCCACCGGAGACGTGCTCCTTCGTGAGTCCGGTTCCCGTCGCTCCGCCCGCGGAGGGACTCTGTCTGCGGAGGAACTCTGTCCGATTCGTTCAAGACCCGCTTCCCGCGCCCTGCCTACGGTGTCCCCATGACTCCACGATTCGCCGTGATCGGCCTGGTCGCCTCCGACATGGCCGCCACGCTCGCCTTCTACCGCCGCCTCGGGCTCGTCTTCCCCGAGGGCGCCGAGGACCAGCCGCACGTCGAGGCCGAACTGCCCGGCGGGCTGCGGCTGGCGATCGACACCGAGGACACGATCCGGTCGTTCCACCCGGGGTGGCGACCACCGGCCGACGGGGGCGGCCGGGTCTCGCTCGCCTTCGGCTGTGACAGTCCCGCGCAGGTCGACTCCGTCTACGAGGACCTGGTAGGCGCCGGGTACCACGGCGAGCTCAAGCCGTGGGACGCCTTCTGGGGGATGCGGTACGCGGTCGCGCTCGACCCGGACGGCAATGGCGTCGACCTGTTCGCGCCGCTACCCGCGCCCGAGTAGTTCCCCCAGCGGCATGCCCGCCAACTCCCGTACGTCCCGGGCCAGATGGGCCTGGTCGGCGAAGCCGGAGCGGGCCGCCGTCTCCGCGAAGGGGACCCCTGCGCGGGCGAGGGCGAGCGCCCGTTGCAGACGCAGGACGCGGGCGAGGGTCTTGGGGCCGTAGCCGAACGCGGTCAGTGAGCGGCGGTGCAACTGGCGTGCGCTCAGGCCGAGTCGGTCGGCCGTCGCCGCGATCGACCGGCCCGAGTCCAGGGCCGTCACCACCTCCCGCAGCAGCGGGTCGGGGGGATCGGTGCCAGCCGCCAGGTCCAGTGCCACCTGCTCCAGCGCGGTCACCGGGTCGGCGGCCGCGGCGACCCGCGCGGTGCGGCGCCGGACCTCCGAGGCCGGCCACAGGTCCGCCAAGTCGACGCGCAGATCGCGCAGTTCATGGGCGGGTACGCCGAGGAACGTCGGCCCCGTGCCGGGGTAGAAACGGACGCCCGCCCAGTGCCCGGCCGCGCCCTCGGGAACGTACGCCCGGGTGTCGGGCCCGGCGACGGACAGCCGCCCCCCGTGCCAGAGCAGGTCCATACAGCCGTCGGGAAGCACGGACCCCACCGTGGAACGGGACGTTCCACGGGACCACACGACGGCGCCCGCCAACCGGGAAGGCCGCTCCACGTACATGTACGTCAGGCTACGCCGCCCGCGTCCGGTGCTCCTGCGGGCTCACCCCGTACACCCGTTTGAAGGCGCTGGACAGGGCGAACGCGCTGCCGTAGCCGACGTGGCGGGCGATCGCCTCAAGGGTGTCGTCCGTCTCGCGCAGCCGGTCGGCGGCCAGGGCGAGGCGCCAGCCGGTGAGGTACGTCATCGGGGGCTCGCCCACGAGTTCGCTGAAGCGGCGGGCCAGCGCGGCCCGGGACACCCCGGCTTTCGCTGCGAGCGTCGCCACCGTCCAGGGGTGTGCCGGGTCGTCCTGGACGAACCGCAGCACCCGGCCGACGACGGGGTCCGCGAGCGCCCGGTACCAGGCCGGGGCGGCGGCCTCCGGACGGGAGAACCAGGCGCGCAGCGCGGCGATCATGAGGAGGTCGAGGAGCCGGTCCAGGACCACCTCCTGGCCGGGCTCGTCACGGACGATCTCCTCGGTGAGGATCGCGGTGAGCGGGCAGTCCCACACGTCCTGGGTGAGGGAGAGCAGCGGCGGCAGGGCGTCGAGCAGTCTGCCGTTGATCTCGCCCCGCATCATGTAGGTCCCGATCAGCAGCACCGTGGAGCCGTCGAGCCGGTCGCCCCAGGTGCGGACGTCCAGGTCCCACTGGCCCTTCAGGGACCGCCCGTCGGGGTAGGCGCACTCGCCGCCCGGCAGGATCACCGCCTGCGGCGGGGTCCCCGGTTCGTCCACGCACGTGTACGGGTCAGGGCCGCGGGCGATCGCGAGGTCACCGGCCCGCAGGAACACGCGCTCCCCCGCGTCCGGCACGACCCAGGCCTCGCCGCGCACCACGAGCATGATCGTGAGGGGGGCGCGGTCCTCGACGCGCACGCACCAGGGCGGGTCGAAGCACGCACGGATCATGAAGGCACCGCGTGCCCGGGGGCCCTCCAGCAGACCGGCGAGTGCGTCCATGGCGTCAGCGTAGACGTCCCTGGGGAAGGGACGTAGACGTCCGCTTATGGGAATGAGTCCCTCGGCGATGGGAGCCCTGCGCGAGCGGCGATTCACTGACGGTATGACGCGGAACAGGGCACGAGAAGAGCACGTACGGGACATGACGGTGCTGGTGACGGGCGCCACGGGGCGTACCGGACGGCGGGTGGCCGAGGCCGCGCGGGCGGCGGGGCTGAGGGTGCGGGCCGCGTCCCGTGCGGCGGGGTTCGACTGGACGGACCGGTCGACGTGGGCGGACACCCTGCGGGGTGCCGACGCGGCGTATCTCGTCCACCCCACGGACGTCGGCTCGCCCGACGCGGCCGAGATGATCGGGGGTCTGGCACGGGAGGCGGTCGGGCTGGGGGTGCGGCGGCTGGTGCTGCTGTCCTCGCGGGGTGAGGAGCGGGCGCGGCCGGCCGAGGAGGCGCTACGGGCGTCGGGCGCCGACTGGACGGTCGTACGGGCCGCGTGGTTCGCGCAGAACTTCAGCGAGGGGCCGTTGGTGGAGGGGCTGCTCCGCGGGGAACTGGTGTTTCCCGCCGGTGAGGTGCGAGAGCCGTTCATCGATGTGCGGGACATCGCGGACGTCGTGGTGGCCGTGCTCACGGGGGGCGACCGGTACGCCGGGCAGGAGCTCGCCGTCTCCGGGCCCCGGCTGCTGAGTTTTCGGGAGGCGGTGGGGGAGATCGCGGCGGCGACGGGGGGTGAGCTGACGTATCTCCCGGTGACGGCGCGCCAGTACGGCGATCGGCTGGCCGGGTTCGGGGTGCCGGCGGAGGAGGCCGAGTTCCTCGTCGAGCTCTTCGAGAGCCTGCTCGACGGGCGCAACTCCTACCTGTCGGAGGGCGTGCGGGAGGTTCTGGGGCGGGAGCCGCGGGACTTCGCAGAATTCGCTCGGGAGGCGGCGGGCGCGGGGGCCTGGAAGGGGTGAGGCTCCGCCCGCAGCGTGCTATTCGTCGACGCAGTGGTCGTCGTCGTTGCTCTTGCGGGGGTGGTGGGTGCTCTTGACGTGGGTGCGGAGGCGGGAGGTCACGTCCTCCGGGGGGAGGAAGCGGGACCAGCGTTCCGGGAACTCGGAGGGCATGTCCGGGTCGTCGGGGTCGGGGTCGGCGGCGCGGTGGGCGGCGGCGCGGGCTACGTACTCGGCGGCCTGCTCCTGACGCAGGCGCTCGTTCGCGGCGCGGGCCGCGGCCGTGGCGGCGGCGGGCCAGACCCGGTCGATGGCCGCGTTGACGGCGGCGCCGACGAGGACGGCGAACGCGGACACACCGATCCACAGCAGGACGGCCACGGGGGCGGCGAGTGAGCCGTAGATCGTCGGGCCCTCGACCGTGCTGGTCAGGTAGATACGGAGCAGGAAGCTGCCGAAGACCCACATGGCGAGGGCGACCAGGGCGCCGGGCACGTCCTCCACCCAGGGTGAGCGGACGGGCACGGACACGTGGTACAGCGTGGTCAGGAAGACGACCGACAGCACGATGACGACAGGCCAGTACAGGACCTGTACGAGAGTCGCCGACCACGGCACGATCTGCACCACCGCGTCCGGGCCCGCGACCATCAGCGGCAGCGCGATCGAGCCGATCAGCAGCGCCACGATGAACAACAGGAACGACATCACGCGGGTCGCCACGATCCCCCGGGTGCCGTCGAGGCCGTACATCACGGTGATGGTGTCGACGAAGACGTTCACCGCGCGTGAGCCCGACCACAGGGCGAAGAGGAAGCCGAGGGAGATGATGTCGGGCCTGCCGCCCTTCATCACGTCGTGAAGGATCGGTTCGGCGATCTGGTGGACGCCCTTGTCCGTGAGGACCGTGCGGGAGGCCTCCATGATGTTGGACTCCAGGCTCGCGATCGAGTGCGCGCCGGTCCAGTCGTCCACGTACCCGAGCAGCCCGATGAGGCTCAGTAGCAGGGGCGGCACGGACAGGAGTGTGAAGAAGGCGGCCTCGGCCGCCAGCCCCAGGATCCGGTACTCCATGCAGGAGTTGACGGTGTCCTTGAGCAGCAGCCAGGCGGTCCTTCGCTTCGACACGTTCCTGTACAGCGCGCGAGCGCGGTGAAAGCGGCCCACGGGAGACCGTTCAGGTGTTTCTTTTGCCTGGTGCACGTCCTTACCGTATCCGTATGGCAGCCAGCACCCACACCGTGACCAACCAGGCTCCGCCCCTGGTCGGATATGACGTCTTTGCCGCCGACCGGGCCCTCGTGGAGGCGGTCGAGCGGCACCTTGATCCAGGACTTCTCGACGAGGCACGCGAGGAGCTGTCGCTGCTCGGGCGTACGACGGGCTCCGCGCAGGTGCAGGAGTGGGGGGTGCTGGCCAACGAGAATCCGCCGAAGCTGCGCACCCACGACCGCTACGGCAACCGCGTCGACGAGGTCGATTTCCATCCCGCCTGGCACCGACTGCTCGGCAAGGGGGTCTCGGCGGGGCTGACGGCGGCCTGGAGCCGTCCCGGCGGTCACCTCAGGCGCGCGGCCGGCTTCGTCGTGTGGTCGCAGGCCGAGGCGGGCCACGGCTGCCCGCTGTCGATGACCCACGCGGCGGTGCCCGCCCTGCGCACCGACCCGGCTCTCGCCGCCCTCTGGGAACCGCTGCTCACGTCCACCGTCTACGACCAGGGGCTGCGGCCCGCCTCCCAGAAGGCCGGTGTGCTCTTCGGGATGGGCATGACGGAGAAGCAGGGCGGCAGTGACGTACGGGCGAACAGGACCGAGGCGCGGCCGCTCGCCGAGGACGGGACCTACGAGCTGACCGGGCACAAGTGGTTCTGTTCGGCGCCGATGTCGGACGGGTTCCTGGTGCTGGCGCAGGCGCCGGGCGGGCTCACCTGTTTTCTGGTGCCGAGGGTGCTGGAGGACGGGACCCACAACGTGTTCCGCATCCAGCGGCTCAAGGACAAGCTCGGCAACAAGTCGAACGCGTCGAGCGAGGTCGAGTTCGACGGGACCTGGGCCCGCCGGGTCGGGGACGAGGGGCGCGGGGTGCGCACCATCATCGAGATGGTCGCGGTGACCCGGCTGGACTGTGTGCTCGGCGCCGCCGCCGTCATGCGGCAGGCCGTGGCGCAGGCCGTGCACCACTGCACCTACCGGGAGGCCTTCGGCGGCAAGCTGATCGACAAGCCGCTGATGCGCAATGTGCTGGCGGACCTGGCGCTGGAGTCGGAGGCGGCGACGACGCTGGCGATGCGTCTGGCGGCGGCGTACGACGACGGCGGCGAGGACGAGCGGGCCTTCCTGCGGCTCGCGGTGCCGGCCGCCAAGTACTGGGTGACCAAGCGCTGCACCCCGGTGGCGGTGGAGGCACTGGAGTGCCTGGGCGGCAACGGGTACGTCGAGGAGTCCGGCATGCCGAGGCTGCTGCGCGAGTCGCCGCTCAACTCCATCTGGGAGGGAGCGGGCAATGTGCAGGCCCTCGACCTGCTGCGCGCGATCCAGCGGGAGCCGCAGGCGCTGAACGCGTTCCTGCAGGAGGTGGGCCGGGCCCGCGGCGCCGACCACCGGCTCGACGGCGCGATCAAGAACCTGCTGGGCGAACTCGCCGACCTGGACGGTATCGAGGGTCGCGGGCGCAGGCTCGCGGAGCGTGTCGCGCTGGTGCTGCAGGGGTCGCTGCTGGTGCGGTACGCGCCGCCGGAGGTCGCCGACGCGTTCTGCGCCTCACGGCTGGGCGGCGACTGGGGCTCGGCGTTCGGCACCCTGCCGCACAGTCTCGATCTGGCCACGGTGGTGGAACGGGCCCGACCGGTTTCCTGAGCCGTGTCCTGAGGTGTGTCCTGAGCCGGTCTCCGTACCGGGCGCGGGGGTGGTGCTGCGCCGACACGGCACCACCCCCGCTCTCTGGCCCCGTTGTGAGGAGCGCGAACGCCGCATAGGCGGCGTTGCTCAAGTTTCCGACCCCGTACGGCTGTTCGCCAGGGTTGCAGGGGGTTGCAACTTTTCCGGCCTCTGTGGCCGGACTGTGCCCCTCCGTCGGCGCCGAGCGGCACTATAAGAACAGCAGTCAGTACGTGCCCGGGCGACCGTGGCCGAAAAGGGCCGGGCAGTGGTGGGCCACAGGTGCCCCGAACCCGTCGGTCCGTCCGTCCGGGAAGGATGGGGAGGATTCCGTGGCGCACTCGCCGATCGACGTGACGCGGCTCGCCGCCCTGGACGCCGCCCAGGCGGCCCGTGTCCTGCGCGAGGTGCGCGACGCGACGCTCTCCGGACAGCCCGCCCGCCTCGCGCCACGCCCGGTGATCGAGCAGTCCTGGGAGCGCATGCTGCGCGGCGGGGTCGACCCCGACCACGACTTCCGGGCCGGGCTACTGGTCCGTGACGAGGTCGAGCGGCGGCGCCAGACCTCACAGCTGCGGCACGTCCTGCCGGTACTGCGCGAGGGCCTGCTCTCGGTCGCGGACGTCGCGCACCACATCATGGTGGTCGCGGACGCGGAGGGCCGGGTGCTGTGGCGGGAGGGCAGCGCGTCCGTGCTGCGCAAGGCCGACGGGTTCGGCTTCGAACTCGGGGCGGACTGGCGCGAGGGCGTGGTCGGTACGAACGGTGTGGGCACCCCGCTGGTCGCCCGGCGCCCCGTCCAGGTCTTCTCCGCCGAGCACTTCGTGCGTACCCACCACTCGTGGACCTGCACCGGCGCCCCGATCACCGACCCGCGCGACGGCAGTCTGATCGGCGTCGTGGACGTGAGCGGGCCGCTGGACACCCTGCACCCGGCGACACTCGCCCTGGTCGGCTCGGTGGCCAAACTCGCCGAGGCGCGCCTGCGCGAGCTGCACCTGACCTCGCTGGAGGGGCTGCGCGCGGTGGCGGCGCCGGTGCTCGCCCGGCTCGGCGGGCGCGCCCTCGCCGTGGACCAGGACGGCTGGACGGCCGCGGTCACCGGGATGCCGTACACCGCACGGCTCGCGCTGCCCAAGGCGCTCGCTCCCGGGCGGAGTTGGCTGCCGACGCTCGGGCTGTGCGTGGTGGAGCCGCTGCCCGGCGGCTGGCTGCTGCGGGCCGCCGACGAGCCGGGGCCCCGGGGGGCCGCGCGGATCGTCCTGGACCTGGCGCACCCGCGCCGCTCCTCGGTGACCGTCTCGTCCGAAGCGGGCTCCTGGTGCCACGAACTGAGCCCCCGGCATGCCGAGTTGCTGTACCTGCTGGCCGTCCGGCCCGCCGGGCGCAGCGCCTCGGGGCTCGCCGACGACCTGTTCGACGACCCCGGTCGTACGGTGACGGTGCGGGCCGAGATGTCGCGCGTACGGCGGTATCTCGGGGCCTTTCTGGAACACCGGCCGTATCGATTCTGCGAGAGCGCGGAGGTCGAGTTGGTGCTCCCGGAGGACCCCCGGGACCTGCTCCCCCACTCGACGGCGCCGGCGGTGCGCAGGGCGCGGAAACCCGGGCCCCCTTGTACCGCACCAGGGCCCGACGCGTCACCCGACCGGCCGAATATGCCCCCTGCGAGAGGCAAGGAGCGTATTTCGGGACCGTCTTCCGGGGTCCTTGACCAGGCACGTGGCTCTCTGACGTAGCATCCCTCCACAGGCCACCCCACCCGTCTCTCCGTCAACGTTCTGATCATGAGAGGCAGTTGGCCTTCCTCGGGAGGACGCATGAAGCACCGCGGCAGGCACCGTCGCAGGCGAAGGGGACAGGCGCTGCGCGCCACCCTGGCCGGAACCGCCCTCGCGCTCACCGCGGCCGCCACGCTGATCAGCACCTCCCAGGCCACGGGCAGCAACAGTCCGGGCGCGCTGACCCCGCTCACCTCGGCCGCCGAGACCAGCAGGCTCCAACTGCACGAGAACCTGGTCGCCGGGGACACGCTCAGCACGCTCAGCCGGAACATGGGCGGGAACGTCGGGGTCGCCGGCGTGTTGGCGAGCGCCGACCACGCGATGCGCGACGAGGCCGACTGCTCCGGGACCGAGCGGGCCGCGCTGCCGCTCGAACCGGTCGCGACCCGCGCGTACTGCTGGGCCTCGGACGACGCGCGGACCCAGCAGTGGGCGCCCGCCTCCGTCACCACCTCCGGTGACGCCGACCAGGACGGCCGGTGGGGCGACCGGCGGGTCATCCTGGCGGGCTGGAACCACGACGACCGGGCCGCGGGCGCCTCCGCCACCGACCGGGGTCTGGCCCGGGTCGCCTTCATCGACGCGAGCGACCCGGCGGCCCTCAGGTACCGCTGGGTGCTGCTGGTCGCGCCGCGCGACGGCGGCAGGGACTTCGGCGCGGTCCGTTCCCGGCTGGGCGGCATGGTCTGGTACCAGGGCAAGCTGATCGTCACCGCGCAGAACGGCGCGGGGCAGGACGACTCCCTGCTCGTCTTCGACCTGCACCACCTCCTGAAGGCGGGCGTGGACAGCGGGGCGATCGGCAAGGTGCGGGGCGGCTACTCCGCGCACGGCTACCGGTACGTGCTGCCGGCCATCGGCTCGTACAGCCCGGCGGGCGGCACGTGCGGCTCGGGCGAGGCCCGGGCGAACCCCTGTTTCGGTTCCTTGTCGCTGGACCGCACCTCGACGCCGGACAGCCTGGTCGCCACCGAGGCCGCGCCGGCCGACGGCACGGAGCGGACCCGGATCTGGCGGTACTCGTACAGCACCGCCGTCGGCCGGGCGGGGTTGCTCGGCAGCGACTCCCTGGGGCGGGTCGACGCGCGCGAGGCCTACACGACCAAGGCCGCCGGGCTGTCCGGTGTCCTCTCCTACACGCCGGCCGGGGCGCGCAGGGCCGACTGGTACGTCGGCCACACACCCGCCAGCGGTGGCCGGCACGGCACGCTGTGGCGCCAGAGCGGGCACAGCGCCGAGGCGGTGCAGTGCACCGGGGACCGGTCCTACGCCTGCTGGGGTCAGCACACCGCGTCCCTGTCCTACTGGCAGGAGACCGGCGAACTGTGGAGCCTCACCGGCGCCGACCCGGACACGACACCGGAGCGCGTCCTGTACGCGGTCCCTTTGACCGCGGTGAACAAGTCCCTGGGGTAGAGGCCCCGAGGGGCTCCGCCCCCCGTTCGGCCCGAACAGCCTCGTCCTCAAACGCCGGACGGGCTGGAAGTCTTCAGGGCCGCGGGGAACTGCGCGACCGGCCCCCACCGGGCGGCAGCCGAAGAACCTCGGGCGTACGGGAGATCCGGAGCGCAGCCCCGACCCCAGGGGCGCGGGGAACTGCACGACCAGCCCCCGCCGGGCCCGCGGCCGAAGAACCTCGGGCGTGCGGGAAATCCGGAGCGCAGCCCCGACCCCAGGGGCGCGGGGAACTGCACGACCAGCCCCCACCGGGCCCGCGGCCGAAGAACCTCGGGCGTGCAGGAGATCCGGAGCGCAGCCCCGACCCCAGGGGCGCGGGGAACTGCACGACCAGCCCCCACCGGGCCCGCGGCCGAAGAACACATCCCAGCGTCCGGGGACGCGGCCCCGCTTTGGAGCGCGGCGCGGCCCCGTGGTTCCCTGGCCTCCATGAGCAACGTCACTGTGACCACCTGGTCCCTGGAGCAGACCGCGTCGAGCGACCTGCTCCCCGCGATCACGCCCGACGGCGACGTCCGGATCGCGCGCTCCGAAGTCCCCTCGCCCGAGTTCAACCGCTTCCTGTACGCCTCCGTGGGCGGAGACATCCGCTGGACCGACCGCCTGAGCTGGACGTACGCGCAGTGGCAGGAGGTCCTGGACCGCCCCGGCGTGGAGACCTGGGTCGCCTACGACCGGGGAACGCCCGCGGGCTATGTCGAGCTGGACCCGCAGGACGACGGCGTGGTCGAGATCATGTACTTCGGGCTGATACCCGCCTTCCGGGGCCGCAGGATCGGCGGGCACCTGCTCTCGTACGGGGTGGCGCGCGCCTGGGACCTGGCGGAGCGCTGGCCGGGGCGGCCCGAGACGAAGCGTGTCTGGCTGCATACATGCAGCAAGGACGGGGAGCACGCGATGGACAACTATCTGCGCCGCGGCTTCAAGCTCTTCGACACCAAGGTGGAGGAGGAGGCGGAGGTCGACGCTCCCGGGCCCTGGCCCGGCGCACGAGCGATCTGACCCGCCGCGGGCCGGCCCTCGGCCCGTAATCGGGCGGTCACCGGGCCGCCTGATCGTCCCTTCCTGCCCAGCCGTGTGACCGACAACACCTTTGTCTCGCCATTCGGGACAAGGGTGTCCACATGATGGATGACGGTGGACTGGCCCGAGATCCGCGTGACACGCTTCCGTCATGTCTGGAACTGGAATTGCCTTGGTGAGTCGGCGGCACGTCGACCTCGGCCGCATGTCCAGCGCCATCTGTCCGGCGAGCTGACAGCCCCGGCTCAGCCGACATTCTCCCTTTTGCCTCCTTCTGCGCAATGACGCGCGCGTACTTTCCGTATGCGCCCATATGCGCAGTTGAGAGCCGCTCTCCTTCCTGTCCCGCAGTCCCGAAGGACGTATCAACCATGGCCGCCACCCCGCAGAATCCCGCCGCCGCGCCCCGCCGCAAGGTGAGTCGTCACCGCGGCGAGGGTCAGTGGGCCGTGGGTCACTTCACCCCGCTCAACGGAAACGAACAGTTCAAGAAGGACGACGACGGTCTCAATGTGCGGACACGCATTGAGACGATCTACTCGAAGCGCGGCTTCGACTCGATCGACCCCAACGACCTTCGTGGACGTATGCGCTGGTGGGGGCTTTACACCCAGCGCAAGCCCGGAATCGACGGCGGCAAGACGGCGATCCTGGAGCCGGAGGAGCTGGACGACAAGTACTTCATGCTGCGCGTCCGCATCGACGGCGGCCGGCTGACCACCGACCAGCTGCGCGTCATCGGCGAGATCTCGCAGGAGTTCGCGCGCGGCACCGCCGATCTCACCGACCGCCAGAACGTGCAGTACCACTGGATCCGTATCGAGGACGTCCCCGAGATCTGGAACCGGCTCGAAGCCGTCGGGCTGTCCACCACCGAGGCCTGCGGTGACACGCCTCGCGTCATCCTCGGCTCGCCCGTCGCCGGCATCGCCGAGGACGAGATCATCGACGGCTCCCCGGCCATCGACGAGATCCACCGCCGGATCATCGGCAACAAGGACTTCTCGAACCTGCCCCGCAAGTTCAAGTCCGCGATCTCCGGCTCGCCGCTGCTCGACGTGGCGCACGAGATCAACGACGTCGCCTTCGTCGGCGTGAACCACCCGGAGCACGGCCCCGGCTTCGACCTCTGGGTCGGCGGCGGCCTCTCCACCAACCCGAAGATCGGCCAGCGCCTCGGCGCCTGGGTCCCGCTGGACGAGGTCCCGGACGTCTACGAGGGCGTCATCTCGATCTTCCGCGACTACGGCTACCGGCGCCTGCGCACCCGCGCCCGTCTGAAGTTCCTGGTCGCCGACTGGGGCGTGGAGAAGTTCCGCCAGATCCTGGAGGACGAGTACCTCGAGCGGAAGCTCGTCGACGGCCCGGCCCCCGAGCAGCCGGTCGCCCGCTGGCGCGACCACGTCGGGGTGCACCGCCAGCAGGACGGCCGCTTCTACGTCGGCTTCGCGCCGCGCGTCGGCCGCGTGGACGGCACCACCCTCACGAAGATCGCCGAGCTGGCCGCGGCACACGGCTCGGGCCGGCTGCGCACCACGGTCGAGCAGAAGATGATCGTGCTCGACGTGACGGAGGACCAGATCGACTCGCTGGTGGAGGGCCTCGAAGCCCTCGACCTGACCGTCAGGCCCTCCACCTTCCGGCGCGGCACGATGGCCTGCACCGGCATCGAGTACTGCAAGCTCGCGATCGTCGAGACCAAGGCGCGCGGTGCTTCCCTGATCGACGAACTCGAGCGCCGCATCCCCGAGTTCGAAGAGCCCATCACCATCAACATCAACGGCTGCCCGAACGCCTGCGCCCGTATCCAGGTCGCGGACATCGGTCTCAAGGGCCAGCTGGTCCTGAACGACCAGGGCGAGCAGGTCGAGGGCTACCAGGTGCACCTGGGCGGCGCGCTCGGCCTGGAGGCCGGCTTCGGCCGCAAGGTCCGTGGTCTGAAGGTCACCTCGGACGAGCTGCCCGACTACATCGAGCGGGTCCTCAAGCGCTTCCAGGCGGAGCGCGAGGACGACGAGCGCTTCGCCACCTGGGCCGCCCGTGCGAGCGAGGAGTCGCTGTCATGAGCGAGCGAGCGGCTCCCTTCTACTGCCCCTACTGCGGCGACGAAGACCTCCGTCCGAGCGAGCAGGGCCACGGCGCGTGGGAATGCGCGGCGTGCAACCGAGCCTTCCAGTTGAAGTTCCTCGGGCTGCTCGCCCGTGGGGTTCAGCGCAACGAAGGCGGAGGGGACGACATATGACGACGGTTCAGAAAGACCAGGAAGACCGTACGGCCGAGGACCTGAAGCGCCTCGCCGAGCAGGCGGGGCGCGACCTCGAGGACGCCTCGGCCCTGGAGATCCTCCAGTGGGCCGTCGAGACCTTCGGCAAGACGTTCTGCGTGACCTCCTCCATGGAGGACGCGGTCGTCGCCCACCTCGCCTCCCGCGCTCAGCCGGGCGACAGCCCGGTCGACGTGGTCTTCCTCGACACCGGCTACCACTTCCCCGAGACCATCGGCACCCGGGACGCGGTCGAGGCCGTGATGGACGTCAACGTCATCACCCTCACCCCGCGCCAGAGCGTCGCCGAGCAGGACGCCGAGTACGGCCCCAAGCTGCACGACCGCGACCCCGACCTGTGCTGCGCCCTGCGCAAGGTCAAGCCTCTGGAAGAGGGCCTGACCAGGTACGACGCCTGGGCGACCGGACTGCGCCGCGACGAGTCCCCGACCCGGGCGAACACCCCGGTCGTCGGCTGGGACGAGAAGCGGCAGAAGGTCAAGATCTCGCCGATCGCCCGCTGGACGCAGGACGACGTGGACGCGTACGTCGCGGAGCACGGCGTCCTCACCAACCCGCTGCTGATGGACGGCTACGCCTCCGTCGGCTGCGCGCCCTGCACCCGCCGTGTGCTGGAGGGCGAGGACGCCCGCGCCGGCCGCTGGGCGGGACGGTCCAAGACCGAGTGCGGGCTGCACGGATGACCACGACCACCCAGATCTCCCAGGAGCAGCAAGTGACGACCGGAGCCACCATCTGGCTCACGGGTCTGCCGAGCGCCGGCAAGACCACCATCGCGTACGAGCTGGCCGGCCGGCTGCGCGACGAGGGCCACCGTGTCGAGGTGCTCGACGGCGACGAGATCCGCGAGTTCCTCTCGTCCGGCCTCGGCTTCTCGCGCGAGGACCGCGACACGAACGTGCAGCGGATCGGTTTCCTCGCCGAGCTGCTCTCCCGCAACGGCGTCAAGGCGCTCGTCCCGGTGATCGCGCCGTACGCCGACAGCCGCGAGGCGGTCCGGAGGCGTCACCAGACCGGCGGGACCCCGTATCTGGAGGTGCACGTGGCGACGCCGGTCGAGGTCTGCTCCGTGCGCGATGTGAAGGGGCTGTACGCCAAGCAGGCCGCGGGGGAGATCTCGGGGCTGACCGGCGTCGACGACCCCTACGAGGAGCCCGCGTCGCCCGATCTGCGCATCGAGTCGCACACCCAGTCCGTGCAGGAGTCCGCGGCCGCGCTCCATGCGCTGCTCACCGAAAGGGGTCTCGCATGACGACCGTCGCCAGTGTCTCCGAGGAGACGGACAGCAGCCCGTACGCGCTCTCGCACTTGGATGCCCTGGAGTCGGAGGCCGTCCACATCTTCCGTGAGGTCGCGGGCGAGTTCGAACGGCCGGTGATCCTCTTCTCCGGCGGCAA
>NZ_JBVKBU010000004.1:0-744394 GCF_055638955.1 Streptomyces sp. NPDC111507
TCTGGCGTTGATTTTTGGCACGCTGTTGAGTTCTCAAGGAACGGACGCTTCCTTTGTACTCACCCTCTCGGGCTTTCCTCCGGGCGCTTCCCTTCTGTGTTTCCAACCTTACCAGATCCGTTTTCCGTTCCGTTTCCGGTCGGAATTCATTTCCAGTGGCCGTTGGAGGGCCTTTACCTATTCGATTGCCTTCCGGCTCTCTTTCGGCGAGTCCGACTTTATCAGAAGTTTTTGACCGGCCTTACCGGCCACTCAGTCCTGAATAATCGGGAGGTGCTTCTCGGGAATCACATTCACAAGAAGCTGGCAGATCCTAACTGCCACCGTCTGGACTTGTCCAGCTCTAGGCAACTGTTCGAATCTACCTCCCCACCGGCTCCGTGTCAACGGCTCCTGTGCAGCGAAGAGGAGACTAGCAGGTCAACGGGGATGAACGCACATCAGGCGGCCGTCGGAAGAGTCGCGCTGCGCTCGGACTCGTCGACGTCACCGGTGTCGCCGGCCCGTACCGCGCGACCGCCCAGGACATAGACGTACGCGAGGAAGGCCAGTTCAGCGGCGATTCCTATGCCGACACGGGCCCAGGTGGGGAGACCGGACGGGGTGACGAAGCCTTCGATGGCTCCCGAGACGAAGAGGATCAGAGCCAGGCCGATCGCCATGCCGAGAGCGGCGCGGCCCTCCTCGGCGAGTGCCGTACGGCGCGAGCGGGGGCCCGGGTCTATCAGGGTCCACCCCAGTCGCAGACCGGTGCCCGCGGCCACGAAGACGGCGGTCAGTTCCAGGAGGCCGTGCGGAAGGATCAGGCCCAGGAAGGTGTCGAGGCGGCCCGCCGACGACATCAGGCCTATGCCCACGCCGAGGTTGAGCATGTTCTGGAAGAGGATCCAGAGAACCGGTAGCCCCAGGAAGATGCCCAGGACCAGACACATCGCGGCGGCCTGGGCGTTGTTCGTCCAGACCTGGGCCGCGAAGGACGCGGCCGGGTGGCTCGAGTAGTAGGTCTCGTACTCGCCGCCGGGGCGTGTGAGCTGGCGCAGCTGGCTGGGGGCCGCGATCGAGGACTGGACTTCGGGGTGCGTGCCTATCCACCACCCCAGGACTACGCCGACCAGGGTCGACAGGAGCGCCGTGGGGACCCACCAGTGGCGTGAGCGGTACACCGCCGCCGGGAAACCCTGCGTGAGGAAGCGGGTGACATCGCGCCAAGAGGCGCGGCGGTTGCCCGTCACGGCACCGCGCGCGCGTGCCACCAGTTGGCTCAGACGACCGGTGAGCTGCGGATCCGGCGCGCTGGACTGGATCAGGGAGAGGTGCGTGGCCGTACGTTGATACAAGGCGACGAGTTCGTCGGCCTCGGCTCCGGTGAGCCGGCGTTGGCGGCGCAGCAGGGCGTCGAGACGGTCCCACTCGGCGCGGTGGGCGGACACGAAGACGTCGAGGTCCATCGGTTCTGCTGCTCCTCGTCCTCTCGTACTGCGTGTCAGCTTGTCGTACTGCGGCGCAATGTGCCCTCAGCTTGGCAGACTGACCGTTCTCAGGGCAGGTCAGGGGAAGGACGGCGAGTGTGAGTGAGCTAGTGACGGGCGAGGCGGTGGCGCTGGAGCTGCGCCCCGCGAAACTGCCGAGCCGGGCGCTGGCCGTGCTGCTCGATCTGGCCGTGTCGATGACCGCCTATCTGATCGTCACCATCGGCCTGCTGGCCGCGACGGCAGCCTTGGACGATGCGGCGCGGATCGCGGTGTCGATCGCGAGTTTCGTTCTGCTGCTGGTGGGCGGCCCGATCGCGGTGGAGACGCTGAGTCACGGCCGCTCGCTGGGGAAGCTGGCTTTCGGGCTGCGGGTGGTGCGGGACGATGGAGGGCCGATCCGGTTCCGGCACGCCTTGGTGCGTGGTGCGATCGGTGTGGTCGAGATTCTGATGACGTTCGGGATCATCGCGTGCATCGCTTCGCTCGTGTCGGCTCGGGGGCGGCGGCTCGGTGATGTGTTCGCGGGGACCCTCGTCGTGCGGGAGCGGATTCCCGTCGGGCATACGGCCTTCGTGCCTCCGCCGCCGCCCTGGCTGGCGGGGCGGTTCTCCGGTCTTGATCTGTCGGCCGTGCCGGACGGCCTGTGGCTGGCCATTCGTCAGTACCTGACGCGGATGCGGCAGCTGGACCCTCAGGTCGGCGGGGCGATGGCGGAGCGGCTCGCGTCCGATCTGGCCTCCCGTACGGGGGCTCCGGCGCCGCAGGGGGTGTCGGCAGCCGCCTATCTGGCGGCCGTGGTGCAGGAACGGCAGGCGCGGGACGCTCGGCGGGCCTTCGGCGGCGGGAGCGCTCCGGCGGGGCCCGGTGGCCCGGGTGGGTTCATCGCCGGGATGCCTGGCGCGGGCGGCGGCCCTGTCCTGGGGCAGCCAGGCGCGCACTCCTATCCGCAGGCCTATCCGCAGGAGGGTGCCGCCTCGCCCTCCGCGTCGGCACGGGACCTCTTTCCCTCGGCCTCCCCGGTCTCGGAGGGCCCGGCGGCGTCGGCGCAGCAGGCGCCGCCGCCCGCGGCATCGCGGGACGAGCCGGTCGAACGCCCGTCGACCGGGTTCGCGCCGCCCGCCTGAACCCGCTCCGAACGGTGTACCGGCGTCGTCAGGCGAAGACCGACGGCGGGGATTCGAGGTGCTCGAGCTCCACGCCGGGCGCCGCCAGGACCACGTCTCCCGCGATGTGTACGGCGTGCTGCTCCCCCGTGTCCAGGGCTGTGACCTGGTATTCGTCCACGGTCAGGGGGCCGTTGTCAGTGGCGTGTGTTTCTCTCGAGATCAAGGCCCAGGACTGGTCGACGGTGCGCGGGGCGAGGACCGGGTCGGTGAAGGCGACGAGGCGTACGCGGGTTGCGGAGGCATCGGGGGTGAGGCGCAGGAGGCGGGCGGTGGCGACGAGGAAGGCGGGGGATGTGCCGGTGAAGGCGTGGGCGCGGACATTGCCTTCGGTGGCCTCGGTGCCTGTGGGGTCGGTGCGGACCCAGGTCACGCCGTCGAGGGCGGCGCCACGGACCTGCCAGCTCGCGGCGTGCAGTTCGAGACGGATGGGGCGGCCGAGCTCGTCGAGGGCAAGGTCGACCGAGCCGGCATGGTCGCCGGAGGGGGTGGTCAGTTGCGAGACGTAGCGCCAGCCGGAGGGGCCGGGCGCGCAGTGGAAGTGTTCTTCGGCGAGGGGGGTGTGATCGTGCGGATCATGGAGCGAATAACGACCGCGGGGCATGGGCGTTCAGGTCCTCATCGGGGACAGGCCCCCGCCACGGGGGCGGGGGCCTGCTGACATCCGTACGCCGAGCGGTGGTACCGCTGCTCGGCGGGGTGCTCAGTAGCGGTAGTGGTCCGACTTGTACGGGCCCTCGACCTCTACGCCGATGTACGCGGCCTGCTCCGGGCGGAGCGTGGTGAGCTTGACGCCGAGGGCGTCGAGGTGGAGGCGGGCGACCTTCTCGTCGAGGTGCTTGGGCAGCACGTAGACGTCGGTCGGGTACTCGTCGGGCTTGGTGAACAGCTCGATCTGGGCCAGGGTCTGGTCCGCGAACGAGTTGGACATCACGAACGAGGGGTGGCCGGTGGCGTTGCCCAGGTTCAGCAAGCGGCCCTCGGACAGGACGATGATCACCTTGCCGTCGGGGAACTTCCAGGTGTGAACCTGCGGCTTGACCTCGTCCTTGACGATGCCCGGGATCTTCGCGAGGCCGGCCATGTCGATCTCGTTGTCGAAGTGACCGATGTTGCCGACGATCGCCTGGTGCTTCATCTTGGCCATGTCCGCGGCCATGATGATGTCCTTGTTGCCGGTCGTGGTGACGAAGATGTCGCCCTTGTCGACGACCTCATCGAGGGTCGTGACCTGGTAACCGTCCATCGCCGCCTGCAGGGCGCAGATCGGGTCGATCTCGGTGATGATCACCCGGGCCCCCTGGCCACGCAGGGACTCCGCACAGCCCTTGCCCACGTCGCCGTAGCCGAGGACGACTGCGGTCTTGCCACCGATGAGGACGTCGGTGGCGCGGTTGATGCCGTCGATCAGGGAGTGGCGGCAGCCGTACTTGTTGTCGAACTTCGACTTGGTGACGGCGTCGTTCACGTTGATCGCCGGGAACAGGAGGGTGCCGTCGCGGTGCATCTCGTAGAGACGGTGGACGCCGGTCGTGGTCTCCTCGGTCACGCCGCGGATCTCCGAGGCGAGCTGGGTCCACTTCTGCGAGCCGTCGGTGATGGTGCGGTGCAGGAGTTCGAGGATGAAGCGGTGCTCCTCGGACTCGGCGGTGTCGACGGACGGGACCTTGCCGTCCTTCTCGTACTCGACGCCCTTGTGGACGAGGAGGGTGGCGTCACCACCGTCGTCCAGGATCATGTTCGGGCCGCCGGTGGGGGTGTTCGGCCAGGTCAAAGCCTGCTCCGTGCACCACCAGTACTCCTCCAGGGTCTCGCCCTTCCAGGCGAAGACCGGGACGCCCTGCGGGTTGTCGGGCGTGCCGTTCGGGCCGACGGCGATGGCGGCGGCGGCGTGGTCCTGGGTGGAGAAGATGTTGCAGGAGGCCCAGCGGACCTCGGCGCCGAGGGCGACGAGGGTCTCGATGAGGACGGCGGTCTGCACCGTCATGTGCAGGGAGCCGGTGACGCGGGCGCCCGCAAGGGGCTGCGTGGCGGCGTACTCCTTGCGGATCGACATCAGGCCGGGCATCTCGTGCTCGGCGAGGGTGATCTCCTTGCGGCCGAACTCGGCCAGGGAGAGGTCGGCGACCTTGAAGTCCTGTCGGTTGTCGACAGTCGTCATTGCGAGCTGCTCCTCGGGGTCTGGATTGGGGCGAGGTGAATACGGCTGTCTGCGCGGCGCGGGGCATACGCATGCCCGAGCAGGGCACGGACGTGCCCCGCAGCAGGGCACAGGAGTGCCTGGTGCGCGCAGCGCAGTCCGTCGGAGGCCCTCTCTCCCTCGGCCGGTCCGCGGTGGGACCGCCCGACCGCCATCAGCAGCGACGTCTGGCTCAGCCACCAAGCTACACCGGTCGCCCCGGGCTGCCCCAGTCCGGCTCCGGCCAACGGTCGTTCCGGACAAGGTGGAGGGCTCGTCCTCGGGCGGGTGAGTGCCAGGGGGACGGTGCCGGGTGGGTCAGTGCTCGGAAGGTGTCTGGGCGGGGCCCCCGGGGGTCGCTTCGGGGTTCGGTCCCTTTGCGGCCGCCGCCTCGCTGTAGATGTCCGGTTCCAGGTAGATCACGCGGGCGATCGGGACGGCGGCGCGGATGCGGGACTCGGCGGCGTTGATCGCGGTGGCGACCTCGGCGGCCGTGTCGTCGTGCTGGACGGCGATCTTCGCTGCGACCAGGAGCTCCTCCGGGCCGAGGTGGAGCGTGCGCATGTGGATGATGCCGGTGACCGTGTGGCCGTCGACGATGGAGGCCTCGATCTTCTTGACCTCTTCGACGCCGGCGGCCTCGCCCAGCAGGAGGGACTTGGTCTCGGCGGCGAGGACCAGCGCGATCAGGATGAGCAGGATGCCGATGCAGAGCGTGCCGATGCCGTCCCAGACGCCGTCGCCCGTGAGCAGGGCGAGGCCGACGCCGCCGAGGGCGAGGACCAGACCGATGAGCGCGCCGAAGTCCTCCAGGAGGACGACCGGCAGCTCGGGGGCCTTGGCGCGGCGGATGAACTGCGACCAGGAGTGCGCGCCGCGCAGTTCGTTGGATTCCTTGATGGCCGTACGGAAGGAGAAGCCCTCGGCGATGATCGCGAACACCAGGACGCCCACCGGCCAGTACCAGTGCTCGATCTCGTGCGGGTGCTTGATCTTCTCGTAGCCCTCGTAGACGGCGAACATGCCGCCGACCGAGAAGAGGACGATCGAGACGAGGAAGGCGTAGATGTAGCGCTCGCGGCCGTAGCCGAAGGGGTGTTGGGGGGTCGCCTCGCGCTGGGCCTTCTTGCCGCCGATCAGGAGCAGGGCCTGGTTGCCGGAGTCGGCGAGCGAGTGGACGCCCTCGGCGAGCATCGAGGACGAGCCGCTGAAGGCGAACGCCACGAACTTCGATACCGCGATCGCGAGATTGGCGCCGAGTGCCGCCACGATCGCCCTGGTGCCGCCTGAAGCGCTCATGTGCTCCTGCTGTCCCTTCGTACGCCGTCCGGGCCCCGTTCGTACGCTCGTACGCCGGTCCGGGCTTTGCCCGCCCTTTGCGGTGGGCCATTGTTGCAGCCCGGTCCGACGGCGGTACGTCTGGCCGCCACAGTCGCCTCGTCAGGCCACCACTGTCGCACGGAAGATCGTGCCGGCCCCGGACACCTCCGCCCTTTCGCTCGCCGGTACGAAGACCGACTCGCCGGGGGCGAGCGTGTTGCCGTCGGCGCGTACGGAACCCGACGTGCAGAGCAGGATCTGCGGGGTGTCGCGCGTGAGGTCGTGCGGGGCTGCGCCCTCCGCGAGGGCGTACCGGGAGAGGCGGAACTCGTCGATGGGGGTCGCGTAGACCTCCTCGCCGTCGGGGGACGCCTCCGGGCGCAGGACGCCGGGGTCGCTCGCCTCGAAGCGGACGACGCGCAGGAGTTCGGGGACGTCGACGTGCTTGGGGGTCAGGCCGCAGCGCAGGACGTTGTCGCTGTTGGCCATGATTTCGACGCCGAGGCCGTTCAGATAGGCGTGCGGGACGCCGGCGCCGAGGAACAACGCCTCGCCGGGCTGGAGCTGGACGTAGTTGAGGAGCATCGCGGCGATCACGCCGGGGTCGCCCGGGTAGTGGTGGGCGAGGTCGGCGTAGGGGGCGTAGGCGCCGCCGAGACGGGCGCAGGCGGCCGCGGCCTCGGTGACCGTGTGGGCCATCTCGTCGGGGTCCGCGCTCAGCACCGCCGTCAGGACCTCGCGCAGCGCCGCGTCCTCCGGGTGGGCGTGCAGGAGGTCGACGTACGGCTTGAGGGAGTCGACGTCCAGGCCGGCGAGCAGTTCGGCGGTCTCGTCGGGGCCCCGGAAGCCACACAGGCCGTCGAACTCGGTGAGGGCACAGATCAGTTCGGGCTTGTGGTTGGCGTCCTTGTAGTTGCGGTGCGCGGCGGATATCGGGATGCCGCGGAGCTCCTCGTCCTCGTACCCCTCCATCGCCTGTTCGAGGTTGGGGTGCACCTGGAGGGAGAGAGGTGAGCCCGCGGCGAGGATCTTGAACAGGAACGGCAGACGGGGGCCGAACTTGGCGACGGCCGCGCGGCCGAGTTCCGCCTCGGGGTCCTCACCGATGACCTCGTCGAGGGGACCGCGCGCCGTGCGGGAGGGGGCGCCCGGGTGGGCCCCCATCCACATCTCCGCCTGCGGTTCACCGGTCGGCTCGACGCCGAGCAGCCGCGGGATGGCGGTGGTCGAGCCCCAGGCGTAGGGGCGAACGGTGTTTTCGAGGCGGTCCATGTGTGTCGTTCTCTCCGTAGGTGCGCTGCGCTGGTCAAGAGTCCCGGGTCGGCCGAGGCCGATCCGGGATGCCTGGCTACAAGATCAGGCCCCTGAAGCGAGCGCCAGGTAAACGGCAGCGAAATCCGTGACGGCGATCAGTTCCGCGAGGGTCTCCAGTTCGGGGCCCTCCTCCGGTTCGAGCTCGCTGAGAGCGGTGTCGTGGCTGAGGGCGAGCTCGCGGGCGGCCGGGGCGGCGGTGAGGCCGCCGGCCGGGCGGTCACGCAGGAGCACCACGCGCGCGTGCAGAACCTGGGCCTCTTCCACGCGGTCGCGGAAGAAGTCGTCGGGGTCGGCGCCGGCGGCGAGTGCGCCCGAGAGCAGCACGTTGTGAGCGGCGAGCGCCTCGGGGAGTTCCGCGGTGACGGCGGGGCGTCCGGCCAGTTCCGCGAGCGCGGCGGTGAAGCGGCGGCCCGCGGGGCCCGCGGAGGTGCCTTCCGTCCAGATCACCGGGAGTGCTTCGGCGAGCTCGGCGGCGAGCGTCTTGGCCGGGTTGCTGTAGGGCGCGATGGCCGGGCCGCAGCGTTCGGCGACGCGGTCGAGGCGGTCGGCGACCTTCTCCAGCGCCTCGGGCGGGGCGGAGACCAGGCCGGTGCGGTCCAGCAGCACGAGCAACGGGGTGAGCAGGGCCCACAGGACGCCGGGGGCGGAGGCCGCGAGGGGTTCGGCCGGCTCGTACGGGGCGGTCGCCATCGGTACGAACAGGCCGTGCGTGCCCTGGACCTCCTCCACGATCGGGGTGCCGGCGGGGGCCACCGCTACGACGGAGCAGCCGCGCCGGTATGCCTGCTCGACCAGGAGTTCGAGGCCTGGTTCGCTGCCGTCGGGGGTGGCGATCAGCAGGAGGTCCACCGGGCCCGCCCAGCCGGGCAGTTCCCAGCGGAGGGCGCCGGACGCGGGGGCGACGCCGGTGGGGGTGAGTCGGATGATGGGGCAGCTGGCTCCGGCGAGGGTGCCGAGCAGTTCGGCGACGCCGGTGGCGGCCAGGCCGGGGCCGGCGATCAGGACGGCGCGTGGGCGGCCGTCCGGCTTCAGTTCCGCGATGCCGGCTTCCGTGGCGTGCCGGACTGCGGTACGCACACGGGCGCCGGCCTCCGCGGCGCCCCGGAGCAGCTCGCGACGGTCGGCGCGGGCGAGCGCCTCTGGGTCGTCGAGCAGCGATTCGTCGAGCATGGGTCGGCAGCCTCCCGATCGCCGGTGTGTTGCCTCTGTCGCCTGATTCGCCTGTGGGGTGGGTGTCGCCGGTGGGGTGTTTAACCGGGGCGGCGGGCCTCGTCGACGAGGAGTACGGGGATGCCGTCGCGGACGGGGTAGGCGAGGCCGCAGTCCTGGCCCGTGCAGAGCAACTCGCTCTCCTGCTCCTTGAGCGGGGCGTGGCAGGCCGGGCAGGCGAGGATCTCCAGGAGGCCGGCTTCGAGCGGCATGGGGGTGTCCTTTCGAACGGGGTGGATGCGGCCTGGTCAGCGTACCGCTGTGGGGGGTGGGGTGCCGGGGTGTGTGGACGTGGTGATTTCGCCCCCGCCGCCCCTACCCGGCCCATCCCCAGGGACTCCGCCCCTTCAACCCCGCCAGGGGCGCTGCGCCCCCTGGACCCCCGCACGGCCTGAACGGCCTCGTCCTCAAACGCCGGACGGGCTGAGTAATACGGGCCGCGGTGGGTGGCGGACCGGGGAGGGTGGGTGAGGCACCGGCCCCCGGCCTCGTTCTCGAACGCCGGACGGGCTGAGGAGCGCGGGCCGAGGTGGGGGGACCGGCGGGGTGGGTGGGGCATGACCCCGGTCCCGTCCTCCAACGCCGGACGGGCCGGAGTGGGCGGGCATGGCCCCTCAGCCCCTCGTCCTCGGACGCCGGACGGGCCGAGGGGCGCGGGCCGGGGTGGGTGGGGTTCGGCCTTCGGTCATGTTCTCGAACGCCGGACGAGCCGAGGCTTTAAGGGCGCGGGGAACTGCGCGCTCAGCCCTCACCCACCCGCAGCCGAACACCCCGGAGCCGAACAACCGTCGGGCGGAAACGGCACCCTGGGAGGGGGTCAGCCCCGGATGATGTGCAGGATCTCGTCCCGTAGCTTCGCCATCGTCGGCTCGTCCTTCGCCTCCGCGTTCAGGCGGAGGAGGGGCTCCGTGTTGGAGGGGCGGACGTTGAACCACGAGTCGTCCAAGGTGACGGTCAGACCGTCGAGCTCGTCGATGGTGACACCCTCGCGGCCCTCGTACGCGGCCTTGATCGCGGCGAGGCGGGCCGCCTGGTCGTCGACCGTGGAGTTGATCTCGCCGGAGCCGACGTAGCGGTCGTACTCGGCGACGAGCTGGGAGAGCGGGCCGTCCTGGCCGCCGAGGGCGGCGAGGACGTGCAGGGCCGCAAGCATGCCCGTGTCCGCGTTCCAGAAGTCGCGGAAGTAGTAGTGCGCGGAGTGCTCGCCTCCGAAGATCGCGCCAGAGCGGGCCATCTCGGCCTTGATGAAGGAGTGGCCGACGCGGGTGCGGACCGGGGTGCCGCCGTGCTCGCGGACGACCTCGGGCACCGACCAGGAGGTGATGAGGTTGTGGATGACCGTGCCGCCGCCGTGCTTGCCGAGTTCGCGGGCGGCGACCAGGGCGGTGATCGCGGACGGGGAGACCGGGTCGCCGTTCTCGTCGACGACGAAGCAGCGGTCCGCGTCGCCGTCGAACGCGATGCCGAGGTCGGCGCTCTCCTCGCGCACGCGCTGCTGGAGGTCCACGATGTTCGCCGGGTCCAGCGGGTTCGCCTCGTGGTTGGGGAACGTGCCGTCCAGTTCGAAGTACATGGGTACGAGGTCGAGGGGGAGGCCCGCGAAGACGGTCGGCACCGTGTGCCCGCCCATGCCGTTGCCCGCGTCGACCACGACCTTCAGGGGGCGGATGTCGGTCAGGTCGACGAGCGAGCGGAGGTACGCCGAGTAGTCCTCCAACGTGTCACGCTGCGTGATCGTTCCCGGTGTCGCGTCGGAGGCCGGGAGGCCCGAGTCGAGCCAGGACTCCACGAGTTCGCGGATCTCGGCCAGGCCGGTGTCCTGGCCGACCGGGGCGGCACCCGCGCGACACATCTTGATGCCGTTGTACTGGGCGGGGTTGTGCGAGGCCGTGAACATGGCGCCCGGCAGGTTGAACGCACCGGACGCGTAGTACAGCTGGTCGGTGGAGCACAGGCCGATTTCGGTCACGTCGACACCGCGTGCCGCCGCCCCGCGTGCGAAGGCGCGCGAAAGGCCGGGCGACGAGGGCCGCATGTCGTGCCCGATCACGATGGCGTCCGCTCCGGTCACCTGGACGAAGGCCGCCCCGAACAGCTCGGCCATCGACTCGCCCCACTGGTCCGGGACCACCCCGCGTACGTCGTACGCCTTCACGAGCTGCGACAGATCAGCAGTCACGGCCAACCTTCCAGAAGTCCACTTCGGTCGCCCCAAACTACCCGTACCGGCTGACAGCCCGCCGTGAAGGGGCCGATCGGACGCTCACCCGTCATCTGGGAGCCTCAACCGTCACCCGGGGGTAACGCACGGGGTCGAATCCGGCCGTCAGGGCAGCATCCAGTCGAGGACCGGTGAGCTCTGGCCCAGCACGATCAGACACATGATCAACAGCAGCCCGGCGCTCCACGGGAGCACTTTGCGCAGCAGGTCGCCCTCACGGCCCGCGAGCCCGACCGCCGCACACGCGATGGTCAGGTTCTGCGGCGAGATCATCTTGCCGAGCACTCCGCCCGAACTGTTGGCGGCGGCGAGCAGTTCGGGCGACAGCCCCGACTCGTGGGCCGCGCTGACCTGGAGGGCGCCGAAAAGGGCGTTCGCCGAGGTGTCGGAGCCGGACACCGCCACCCCGAACCAGCCCAGAACGGGTGACAAGAAGGCGAGCCCCGCTCCGGCCGCCGCCACGTAGTGGCCGATCGTGGCCGCCTGTCCGGAGAGGTTCATGACGTAGGCGAGGGCCAGGACGGACGTCACGGTCAGGATCGCGAACCTCAACTCGCGCACCGTCGCCGCCCATTCCTCGGCCGCCACGCGCGCGTGCACCCCAAGTACGACGGCCGTGCACAGTCCGGCGAGCAGGACGAGGGTGCCGCCGGTCGACACGAGCGGGAGCGTGAGGACATTGCCCCCGACCGGCTTGCCCTCGGGGGTGACGACGTCCAGGAAGGGCCAGTCGTACATACGGGTCGCGTGCGCCAGCCAGTCCTTGACCGCCGGGATCTGCGCGATCGAGAAGATGACGACGATCAGCGCGTACGGGGCGTACGCGCGCACGACCTCGGGGCGCGGGTCCTCCTGGTCCAGGTCCTCGCTGCGTACGCCGGTGAGGACGGCCGCTCGTACGGGCTCGGCGGCGGGCCTGCGCGTGTGCGGTACGGCGACCAGGGCGGCGGCGCCCGCCAAGGACGCGCCGATGTCGGCGAGTTGCGCGGAGACGTAGTTCGAGGCGGCGAACTGGGCGGCGGCGAAAGCGGCTCCGCACACCAAGGCGGGCACCCAGGTCTCGCCCAACCCGCGTCGGCCGTCGACCAGTCCGACGAGCACAAGGGGCACGACGAGGGCCAGCAGCGGGGTCTGACGGCCCACTACGGAGGCGACGGAATCCAGTGGCAGGCCGGTGACTTGGGCGAGGGTGACGACCGGTGTGCCCATCGCGCCGAAGGCGACCGGCGCGGTGTTGGCGACGAGCGCCACCACGGCCGCGCGCACGGGGTCGAAGCCGAGCGCGACCAGCATCACCGAGCAGATCGCGACAGGCGCGCCGAAGCCCGCGAGGGCTTCCAGAAGCGCGCCGAAGCAGAAGGCGACGACGAGTGCCTGGATGCGCGGGTCGTCGGACAGTCGCCCGAACGAGCGGCGCAGGACGTCGAAGTGCCGGGTGCGGACGGTCATCCGGTACACCCACAGGGCGTTGACGACGATCCACAGGATGGGGAAGAGGCCGAAGACGGCTCCCTGGGCGGCGCTGGAGAGTGTTTGGCCGACCGGCATGCCGTAGGCGAGCCAGGCGACCAGTGAGGCGGCCAGGAGGCCGATGAGCCCGGCCCGGTGCGCCTTCATGCGGACGCCGCCGAGCAGGACGAGGACGATCACGAGGGGCAGGGTCGCGACGAGGGCGGAGAGACCGAGCGAGTCGGCCACGGGTTCCAGTTCCTGGACGTACACGGGCGCCTCCCCGGATTCCGCCGCGCGGGGGATTTCCGCGATGCGGAAAGCGTTTTCTCACGGGTGAGGAAATCGCCGTGTCCGCGACAAGCCCTCGTCAATGGGCGCGCACGATGCGGTGGAGCCGAGGGAGAAGACTCAGCAGGATCGACCCTGGATACGGAGGGGGCGGACGCTCAGTTGTCCGGCGAGCGCAGCACCCGTAGGTGGCCGCGGCGCGCGACCTCCATCGGGTCCGCCGAGCGGGCGCCGCCACCGGCCTCGGCGGCGCGCTGCTGCGGCCTGGCCGCCTCGCGCACCGCGTTGGCGAGCGCTTCCAGATCGTCACCGCTGGGGCGGGAGGGAGCGGAGGCGTCGGCGAGCCGGACGACCTCCCAGCCACGCGGCGCGGTGAGGCGCTCGGAGTGCTCGGCGCACAGGTCGTAGCAGTGGGGTTCGGCGTAGGTGGCGAGCGGGCCGAGGACCGCGGTCGAGTCGGCGTAGACGTACGTCAGCGTCGCGACGGCGGGGCGGCCGCAAGCGGTTCGCGAACAGCGACGTACAGGGCTCACGAGGTTGGACGGTACCGCACTCTTGAGCGGGCCGCGACGACTCTCCCCCAGGTCACCCCACCGTGTCGTGCTGTGAGCCCGCCCACACAAGCCTTCGGACCGCCCGTCCTGACCTGGGGCGACATCCTGCGACGAGATGCCGAACAGACCTGAATCCGGTCACCACTTGGTGCAAACCACGTCAATTGCCATGTGAGTGACGGTCCCGGAGGGATACGGAATCGAGCCCAAGCTTGGCTGGAATGGTCATCCTGCGACATCCGGAACATGCGCCGGGCTTCCTGACCCGGGCCGTGGGCAGCCGCGTGGGGGCCCGGCACGCGGACCTCGTGGGGACTACTCTTCGTCAGTGATGGACACCCCTGCACAGCCCACCGCCGCCGCACCCGGGCCCCGCCGCCGTGATCGCCACGGAAGGGGCATGCGCGGCCCCGTGGCGCCGCCCCAGGTGCCGCTCGCCGCGAGCCGCGCCGAGGTCTTCGCGGACCTGGTGCAGGACTCCGTGGAACGGCTGGAGCGGCGCTGGCCCCAACTCGCCGACATCGACTTCATGGTCCTCGAAGTGCCCCGCCTCGACGGCTCCGGCGAGGCCTGGAGCGACGAGGCGGTGCCTCTGGGGGGCACGATCCCGGCGCACGAGGGCCATCCCGCGCGCGTGGTCGTCTACCGTCGCCCGGTCGAGATCCGCACCAAGGGCCGCGACGAGCGCGCGGCGCTGGTGCACGAGGTCGTCGTGGAGCAGGTCGCGGAGCTGCTGGGGCTGACACCGGAGACGGTGGACCCGCGCTACGGCGAGGACTGAGGCCCGCCCGAGCAGTACCGGGAGCACGGTCACGGCGCCACCGGGTCCCCCTTGCCACCGGGTCCCCTTGAGGACCCGGTGGATCACCCGTACGGGATCACTTCTTCAGCAGCACCGACAGATCCTGGTCCGCCTCCGGTACCGCCACCGTCCCGCGGTCGTCCGGGAGGGTCTGGATCGTGAACCCGGGGACGCCCTCCTGCGCGGAGGCGAGGGTCCGGGAGGCGTAGACGGGGCCTCCGGAGACGGGCTCGACCGTCAGGGCGTACGTCCCCTTGAGACCGGCCGGGACCGGTGCGTCGACGTCCTGGGTCGTACCGCCCTTGATCGTGTACGTCTTCGTCGCCGCCGTACCGCCCTCGCTGCCGGCGGACGCGGTGACCTTGACCTGGGCGCTCTGACCGGGGGCGGACAGGGCGAGCGTGGTGCCCTTGGAGCTGTTGTCGGCGACCGTCGCGCGCGCGCCGACCGGGCTGGTGGCCGGGATGAACGCCATTTCCTGCTTGCTGCCCTTGCCGCGCACCACTTGCAGGGCCGCGACGACCGGCGCCGAGGTTCCGGTGGAGGTGAGCACCAGGGAGCCCGCCTCGCCGCGCGTGACGTCGCCGAGGTCGGCCGCCGCGGTCATGCCGGCCTTCACATGCAGCGTCTCGTTCCCGGCCGGTGTGATCAGGCCCGAGGGCGAGGCGAGGCGGACCTTCAGGTCGGCGTCCTGGTCGCCGGGCGCGAAGGCGACCAGCCGCACGGCCGTGGCGTCCTTGGGGATGCCCGGCATGACGAGGCTGCCCGCCGGGTCGGTGGAGGCGGCCAGCCAGTCCCCGCCGGTCTTGTCGTCCAGGGCCTGGACGGCGGCGCCGACGCGGCCGCTACGGACGGTCACGTGGACGGTGAGGTCGGTCTGCTGCCCGCTCGCCAGCGTGCTCAGCAGGATCGGCTCGCTGGCGTGCGGCTGGACCGTGATGCCCTCGCCCACCGTGGTCTTGAGGGTGCCGTCCTTGCCGTACAGCTCGACGTCGACGACGGCCGCCGAGTCGTCGGGGTTGGTCAAGTGCACATAGTCGGTGCGGCTGGTGGCGGTGCTGACACCCGGGAACCAGAACTCGGTGTCCGGGGCGGTGCAGTTGGTGCCGAGCAGACCACGGCCGGTGCCCGCGGCGACCGCGGTGGTCTCCTGGACGGTCCAGCCGGGCGCGAACTTGCCCTCGGCGGTGCCGACGAGGGCGGGCGGCTCGGCTCCGGAGCCGTCACCGGTGGCCGGCTTGCCGGGCTCCGCCGGCTTCAGGGCGGGCTTCACGGTCTTCTTGCCGGTCTTCTTGCCACTTGCGGAGTCCGCCGACTCCTGGGCCGCGGCCTGCAGTTCGGCCTTGCCACTGTCGGCGGCGCCCTGGGTGACGGGCGTGTACGACGTGTAGGCCGTCTCCGCGATCTCGGAGGTGCTGGGCTGCGGGCAGAGCAGGCTGGTGCGCTCCACGGGCTGCTGGGTGGCCGCCTTGGCGGTGTTGTCGCCGGAGGCGGCCGGCGCGTTGAGCGAGGCGAATCCGGTGACGGCGGCGAGCGCGGTCGCGCCCGCGATCAGGGACAGGGTGGTGCGGTTCACTGCTGGCTCCCGTCGGGGCGCTCACTGTCGGTGCCGTGCGGCGGCTGCGGGGGCGTGTTCGGGTCGTAGCCGGCGTCGTAGCCCTGGCCGGTCCCGTCGTAGCCCTGGTACGTCTGCATCGGGTCGTACGGTGCCGTGCCCCCGTAGGCGTACGGGTCGTACTGGCCTGCCTGGTAGGGGTCCGCCTGGTACGGCTGCTGCTCGTAGGTGCCCGCCGGGTACTGCTGCTGGCCCTGGTACTGCTCGCCGCCGTAGGTGCCGTACTCGGCGCCCGCGTAGGTCGACGCGTCCCACTCGTCGTACGCCTGCTGCTGCGGGACCGATACGGGCGTCCGCTCGGCCTCCTCCTCCGGAGGAGGAAGGGTGCCCTCTTCCTGGACGGCCTGGTCGGACTGCTCCGCCTCGGCCTCGGCCTGGGCACGCAGGCGGCGGGCGCGGCGGCCCTCGCCCGTCACGTCCTGGGCGGGGACGACCGGCTCGTCGGGGAGGTCGTCGTCGACGTCACGGCGCCGCCCGGGCAGGGCGAGGACCACCAGGACGACGGCGAGCGCGCCCTGGGCCCACAGCCAGCCGGTGTGGCTCATCGGGGCGTCGAAGGTGACGTCCAGCCTGCCGCCGCTCGCGGGCAGTTCGAAGCCCTGCGCCCAGCCGTCGACGGTGGTGCGGGTGAGCGGCTTTCCGTCCAGGGACGCCGTCCAGCCCGCGTCGGCCGTGTCGGCGAGGCGCAGCACGCGGCCCTCTCCCCCGGAGGGGATGGTGGTGTGCAGTTCGACCGGCCCGGCGGCGATGGACAGGGCCTCGCCCGACTTGGGGACGATCGAGGCGCGCGAGACCTGGCTGTCCAGGCGCCACAGGGCGCTGCCGTCCTGCTGGCTGAGCCGGGTCAGGCCCGGGGTGGCGTCCAGGACGCGGCTCATCTCGCGGGGTGCGCCCTTGCGGACCAGGACGTAGCGCACGGCGAAGCCGCCGAGCTGGTCGGCCTGGTCGGCGCCGGAGCCCGCGACGAGGTTGGCGACGACCTTGTCGAGCTTCTTGTTCTCCCCGCCTTCGGCCGCGAGTTCGCCGTCGCCCATGCGGGCGCCGGAGCCGCGGACGAGGGTGTAGCCGACGCGGGCGCCGGAGTCGCTGTCGAGGACGAGGGTGCGGGCCTGGTCGCGGGTGCCGCTCTCCTCGGCGACGAACGCGGGCACCTGCACCGGGTCGCGGCGCTCCACGGGGCCGTCGGCGCCGCCGAGGACCCATCCGGCGGCCACCAGCAGCGGGCCGGCGGCCGAGGCGAACGCGATGAGCGCTGCGACCGGCTGGCGCCAGCCGAAGCTCTGCTCGGCCACCCGCGCGCGTGCCCCGTCGGCGCCGAGCGTGGCGGCGGCGAGCAGTGCGAGGCCGTAGACGAGGGTGGCGGGTCCCGCCCAGGCCGACTTGTTGGACAGCACTGCGAAGACGAGCGCCACCAGGGCGACGACCCAGGCGGCCCACACCGCGCGCTGCCGCTCGCTGCGCATCAGGGCGGCCAGTGCGGCCAGCACGATGCCGATGAGCATCAGTCCGCCGACCGTGCCGGGACCGCCGGGGCTGGCGCCGAGCAGGTCGAGCGCGGAGGCCGCGCTCGCACCGTAGGGCATCCCGGCTTCCTTGAAGAAGCCGAACGGGAGCAACGTCAGCGACCAGGGGGCGAGGACCAGCAGCGGGGTGCCGAGCTGGGCCAGGAAACGCAGCCCGTAGGCGGTGATTTCCCTTCGGCGCACTCCAAGGAGGGCGATTCCGAGAACCAGCGCGATGGGCCACACGATCGGCGTGAACGCCGTGGTGAACGTCAGCAGGAGGGCGTACGCCCAGGTGGCGCGCCAGCTGCCGCGCGCGCCGGAGGAGTGGGCCAGCCCGCTGGCGGCGATGCCTGCGCGCGCGATGAGCGGCAGCAGGATCGCGAGAACGGCAGTGCCGATGCGGCCGCCGGCGAGGGCGCCGGCGGCCGCGGGCAGGAAGGCGTATGCCACGGACGCCCAGGCGCGCAGCAGGCGCGACTCGACGAGGGGGCGCGAGGCGAAGTACGCGGCGAAGCCGGCCAGTGGGACGGAGGCCACCAGGAGCACGGTGACCGCGAGCCCGGTGGAGCCGAGGAGCAGGGTGGACAGCAGGGCGACGAGCGCGAGGTACGGCGGCGCGGTCTCCGTGCCGCCGGCGCCCACCGGGTGCCAGCCGTCGGCGTAGCGCGACCACAGCTCGGAGGCGTCGGCGGGCGCGGGCAGCAGCGCGCCGCCCGCGAGCGACCCGCTGCCGAGCAGGCCGCGGCAGGCCAGGAGGGAGACGAACAGCAGCACCAGGAAGAGCATCGGGCCGGGGTTGCGGGCGATGCGCTTGAGCCGGGCGAACTGCTCGATCTGCAGGAAGTCGGCGTCGTCGCCGCCGGGTCCGGACTCGACGGCGCCGCCGTGCCGTCCGGCGCCGGTGGTGGCGTCGGGGTCGTCGCTGCCCATGAAGTTGCCCGCGACCTGCTCGACCGTGGCCCGCACGGTGGCGCCGGGCGGCGGGAACAGGGCGCGCAGCTCACCCTTGTCGACCTGGGGGCGACCGCGTCTGCGGCGGCCCGCGAGGATCCGCTCGGGGCGCAGCAGGGTTCCCAGCAGGCCGCGGATCTCGTCGACGGCCTGTCCGGGGACCTTGCCCACGAGGTAGGCGACGGTGCGCAGCAGGGTGCCGAGGACGAGCCGGATCAGGATCCAGGGCAGCTGTGCCGTACGGGCGTTGACGAGGAGGGTGTAGACGGCGCCCGCCTTGTCGACCTTGTGCGGGGAGGCGGCGGTGCGGCCCACGCAGTCGACGGTGCGGCGCTCGCGGGAGGCGGCCTCGGCGTGCCGGACGACCGCTTCGGGGGCGACGAGGACGCGGTGTCCGGCGGCCTGGGCGCGCCAGCACAGGTCGACGTCGTCACGCATCAGGGGCAGTCGGCGGTCGAAGCCGCCGAGTTCCTCGTAGACGTCGCGCCGGATCAGCATGCCGGCGGTGGACACGGCGAGCACGGGGTGGACGTGGTCGTGCTGGCCCTGGTCCTGCTCGCGGCGGTCCAGGCCCGTCCAGCGGCGGCCGGAGTTGGCGATGGTGACGCCGATCTCCAGGAGCGCTCGCCGGTCGTACCAACCGCGCAGCTTGGGGCCGACCACGGCGACTTCCCTGCCGAGCTCCTGCTCGCTCTCCACGACCCGGAGCATCTGGGCCAGGGCGTCGGGCTCGGGGGCGCTGTCGTCGTGCAGCAGCCAGAGCCACTGCTCGGGCTCGCCGTGCGGGAGCTCCGGCATGTCGTAGGCGTCGTCGCGCCAGGTCCGGGTGACCGGGTCCCAGCCGCTGGGGCGCTTCAGATAGGGCAGGTCGTCCGGAGTGAGCACGCCGGCGCCGCGGATGGCCTCCTCGACGGCCTGGCCGAAGCCGGTGCGCCGGGCGAGGTGCAGCACCCGGTCGGCGCCGAGTGCGTCGGTCAGCAGCTGGGCGGAGTCGTCCGCGCTGCCGGTGTCGGCCGCCACGGCGTTCTGCACCGGGCGCTCCTGGCCGAGCAGCCCGGCGAGCGCTTCGGGCAGCCAGCGGGCGCCGTCGTGGGAGACGAGGACCGCGGTCACCACGTGGCGCGGAAACTCAGGTGTGGCGGCGTCGTGTGGGACTGCCGACTGGCTGTGCACGGACATCGAGGTACAGGCCCCGGTTCGATGGACTGCGGTGGACGTCTGTGTCCGGCGGGGACAGCGGGACGTCTCGGACGAGGGCCCACACTAACGGCTGGGCAACACAGCGGCCCGCCGCCTGTGGATAACCCACCTGCGACGGGCCGTTCTTACCTGCCGGTATCGGTACGAGGGGTGCGCGCCGTGCGGTCAGACGGCGGCCTTCTTCAGCCTTCGGCGCTCGCGCTCGGACAGACCGCCCCAGATGCCGAACCGCTCGTCGTTGGCGAGCGCGTACTCCAGGCACTCGGAGCGGACCTCACAGGCGAGACAGACCTTCTTGGCCTCGCGGGTGGAGCCGCCCTTCTCGGGGAAGAAGGACTCGGGGTCGGTCTGGGCGCACAGCGCGCGCTCCTGCCAGCCGAGTTCCTCGTCCGCGTCGTCGACCAGCAGTTGCTGCACCAGCTCGGTCATGTGCGCCCCTCGTCTGTCTTTCGCGTCCCCGTGATGCTGCCGTTACCGATTTCGGCTGAACGACACGAGTGAAATTACAAGTGTGCCGATCCGGGCCAGTCAAGCCGAGATCTGCTATTGGGCCCCTTATTCACTCTGCGGAACCAAGGCTATGCGGAAAGTGTTCAAATCGGCATAAACCCTGACAGCCCCAAAGGGCCCGTCCGGACTCCCGACCCGCTACTGGGAAGGACGACCAGAAGTTCGATCTCGTTCCGACGCGGACTCCGAAGCGAACCGGATCACATTTGGATCACGGGATCGCATCGAGGTTTGTGCGCCCGGTTGTGCGCCATGTGTCCGGGGCGGCTCCAGAGCAAACCTTTCGCCACACAGGTGAACCGGATGAGGTGAAACATTTCCCACATAGCGGACATCAAGTTGACAGTCGACGTGTGAACCGATGTCCTTATGGGCATGCTCGCGAACTTGGCACTCACCTCGACCCGCACCGCCGGGTCCCACGGTGCTGCCCGCGCTCGCTGTAGCTGTTGTTGCTGTCCCAGCTGTTGAGCCGTACCGCGCTCCGGCTGCCTCGCCGCCACTGAGGCGAATCCCCGCCCCGCTTCCGGGGCGATCGCCCGTACCAGGGCACCCTCCCCGTCCGTGACCCGGACGGAAACGGCCCCGCGACACCCCAGCTCTCCGCCGAGGAACCACCGCACCCATGAACAGCGACAGCGACCTCCAGATCGCCGGCGACATCCTCGAAGTACCGCACCTGCTCCAGCCGCCGCGCGAGCACCCCGCCACCGTGTCCGAGTTCGTCGGCCTGGCCCGCTCCATCGCCGCCGACCGCTCCCAGTGGGAGCACCTCGTCCAGTACGACGCGACCTCCCGCTGGTACCACCGGCTGCGCACCGGACCCGGCTACGAGGTGTGGCTGCTGTCCTGGGTGCCAGGACAGGGCAGCGGACTCCACGACCACGGGCGCTCCTCCGGCGTACTCACCGTCCTGGAGGGCGCGTTGACCGAGCGCACGGAGCGCGACACCCGCGCGTTGGGGGCAGGATCCCAGCGGGTGTTCGCGCCGGGGTACATCCACGAGGTCGTGAACGACTCCCTGGAACCGGCCGTGAGCCTGCACGTTTACTACCCGGGTCTTACCGAGATGCCGATGCATTCGGCCCAGTGCGCCCCGGCCGTCGTCACTGCCTGAGGGCGCCCGCGGTCTCGTAACCGCCTCACGCGTTGTCGTACCCGCCTGCCAGACTGAACCCCATGCGCATTGTGGTTCTGGCAGGCGGTATCGGTGGTGCCCGGTTCCTGCGTGGTCTCCAGCGGGCCGTGCCGGACGCGGACATCACGGTCATCGGCAACACCGGCGACGACATCCATCTCTTCGGCCTGAAGGTCTGCCCGGACCTCGACACGGTGATGTACACGCTCGGCGGCGGCATCAACGAGGAACAGGGCTGGGGCCGGACCGACGAGACCTTCCACCTCAAGGAGGAGCTCGCGGCCTACGGGGTCGGACCCGAGTGGTTCGGGCTCGGCGACCGCGACTTCGCGACGCACATCGTGCGGACGCAGATGCTGAGCGCGGGCTATCCGCTCAGCGCGGTCACGGAAGCCCTGTGCGACCGCTGGAAACCGGGCGTCCGGCTGATTCCCATGTCCGACGACCGTGTGGAGACCCATGTCGCCGTCGAGATCGACGAGCAGCGCAAGGTGATCCACTTCCAGGAGTACTGGGTGCGGCTGCGGGCATCCGTGCCGGCCGAGGCCGTGGTGCCGGTCGGCGCCGAACAGGCCAAGCCCGCACCGGGTGTCCTGGAAGCCATCGCGGAGGCGGACGTCATCCTCTTCCCGCCGTCCAACCCGGTCGTGTCCATCGGCACGATCCTCGCCGTGCCCGGCATCCGGGAGGCCATCGCCGACGCGGGCGTGCCCGTCGTGGGCCTCTCCCCCATCGTCGGCGACGCGCCCGTGCGGGGCATGGCCGACAAGGTGCTGGCGGCGGTCGGCGTCGAGTCCACGGCCACGGCGGTCGCCGAGTACTACGGCTCGGGGCTCCTCGACGGCTGGCTCGTCGACACGGTGGACGCGTCCGCCGTGGAGCGGGTCGAGGCGGCCGGGATCCGGTGCCGGGCCGTGCCGCTGATGATGTCCGACCTGGACACCGCGGCACAGATGGCGCGCGAGGCGCTGACGCTGGCGGAGGAGGTGCGGGAGTCATGAGCGGACGGCTCTCTCCGGCTTCTCCGGCTTCTCCGGCTTCTCCGGAACAAGTTGCGGAAGATGTTTCCGAACACGCTCTCGGACAAGGGCGCGCGGGCGACCAGGAGGTGGACGCCTTCGTCGCCTCTCCCGGCTACCGGGTCTGGGCGCTGCCCGGGCTCCCCGAGGTTCGACAGGGCGACGACCTCGGCAAGTTGATCGCCGTCGCCGAGCCCGGGCTGGTCGACGGGGACGTTCTCCTCGTCACCTCGAAGATCGTGTCCAAGGCCGAGGGACGCCTGGTCGAGGCCACCGACCGGGAGGCCGCCATCGACGCCGAGACCGTACGGGTCGTGGCGCGCCGCGGGGCCCTGCGGATCGTCGAGAATCGGCAGGGGCTCGTGATGGCCGCCGCCGGGGTCGACGCCTCCAACACCCCGGCCGGCACCGTCCTGTTGCTGCCCGAGGACCCCGACGCGTCCGCGCGGGCCATCCGGGGCGAGCTGCGCGACACCCTCGGGGTCGACGTCGGCGTCGTGATCACCGACACCTTCGGGCGGCCCTGGCGCACCGGGCTCACCGATGTCGCCATCGGCGCCGCGGGCGTACGGGTACTGGACGATCTGCGCGGCGGCACCGACGCGCACGGCAATCCGCTGAGCGCGACCGTCGTCGCCACCGGCGACGAGCTCGCCGCCGCCGGTGACCTGGTCAAGGGCAAGGCCTCCGGACTGCCCGTCGCCGTCGTGCGCGGGCTGCCCCATGTGGTCGCCGAGGACGACGGGGAGGGGACACGGGCGATGGTGCGGGGCGCGCGCGACGACATGTTCCGGCTCGGCACGTCGGAGGCCGTACGGGAGGCCGTGACCCAGCGGCGTACCGTACGGGCCTTCACCGACGAGCCGGTGGATCCGGGCGCCGTGCGGCGGGCCGTGACCACGGCGGTCACCGCTCCCGCGCCGCATCACACCACTCCCTGGCGGTTCGTGCTCCTGGAGTCCGAGGAGTCGCGTACGCGGCTGCTCGACGCCATGCGGGACGCGTGGATCGCGGATCTGCGGCGGGACGGGAAGAGCGAGGAGTCGATCGCCAAGCGGGTGCGGCGCGGTGATGTGCTGCGCAACGCTCCGTACCTCGTGGTGCCGTGCCTCGTCATGGACGGGTCGCACACGTACGGCGATCCGCGGCGGGACGGGGCCGAGCGGGAGATGTTCGTGGTCGCCGTCGGCGCGGGGGTGCAGAACTTCCTCGTCGCGCTCGCCGGGGAGCGGCTCGGATCCGCGTGGGTGTCGTCGACGATGTTCTGCCGGGATGTCGTACGGGACGTGCTGGAGCTGCCGGAGGGGTGGGATCCGATGGGGGCCGTGGCGGTCGGACATGCGGCGGAGGAGCCTCGGGCTCGGCCCGAGCGGGATGCCGGGGCGTTTGTCGAGGTGCGGTGAGACCAGGTGTGGTGCGCCAGGTGTGGTGCGCCAGGTGTGGTGAGAGTGGTGTGCGTCGAGAGTCGGGTGTTCGGAGAGGGTGAGCGCCTACTCTCGTAGGGCACCCCGAGTTCCCTAGGACCCATTTCGTGGCTGGACGTTTCGCTCCTCGGCCGACGCGTACGACGGTGCGCGGCGGGCATGTCGCCGTGCCCGCGGATGCCTCCGGCGGAGTGCCTCGGCAGGCCGTCGCACCTGGGCGTACGCGCACCTGGACGCCGCCCTGGCCGGTCGATCTCGGACTCGTGCTCGGGCCGCTGCGGCGTGGACCCGGCGATCCGACCTTCCGCGCGACGCCGGACGGGGCCGTGTGGCGGACCAGCCGGACGCCCGCCGGGGCCGCGACGCTGCGGGTCTCGGCGCGGGGTGGGGTGGTGCGGGGCGAGGCGTGGGGGCCGGGGAGCGAATGGCTGCTCGAACAGCTCCCCGAGATGCTCGGCGCGGCCGACGATCCCGATGCCTTCGAGCCTCGTCATCGGCTGGTCGCCGTCACGCGGCATCGGCGGCCGGGGTTGCGGCTGACGCGTACCGGGCTGGTGCTGGAGTCGCTCATTCCGTCCGTTCTGGAGCAGAAGGTCACGGTGGACGAGGCGTATCGGGCATGGCGGTTGCTCGTACGGAAGTTCGGGGAGTCTGCGCCGGGGCCCGCGCCGGAGCGGATGTCCGTCATGCCGGAGCCGCGGACGTGGGCGCTGATTCCCTCCTGGGAGTGGCATCGGGCCGGGGTCGACAACAAGCGGGCGTCGACGATTCTGCGGGCCGTTCGGGTGGCGGGGCGGCTTGAGGAGGCGGTGGGGATGGAGCCGGGGGCTGCGCAGGCTCGGTTGGAGTTGGTGTCCGGGATTGGGCCCTGGACCTCGGCGGAGACCGTGCAGCGGAGTCATGGTGCGGCGGATTCGGTGACCGTGGGGGATCTTCATCTGCCGGGGATCGTGGGGTACGCGCTGGCGGGGGATCGGGATGCGGACGACTCCGTGATGCTTTCGCTGTTGGAGCCGTATGCCGGGCAGCGGCATCGGGCGGCTCGGTTGATTCTGTTGTCGGGGCGGGTGCCTGCGCGACGGGTTCCGCGGATGCCGCGGGGGGATATCGGGCGGCTGTAGTCGCCCCGGGTGCGGGCCGGGAGTCACTCGCCCCCGCCGCCCCTACCCGTCCCATCCCCAGGGGCTCCGCCCCTTCAACCCCGCCAGGGGCGCTGCGCCCCCTGGACCCCCGCACGGCCTGAACGGCCTCGTCCTCAAACGCCGGACGGGCTGAGTGATACGGGCCGGGGTGGGTGGCAGACCGGGGGGTGGGTGGGGCATCGGCCCCCGGCCCCGTTCTCGAACGCCGGACGGGCCGAGTGGTTCAAGCCGGGGCGGGGTGGGGGGTGGACCGGGGGGTGGGTGGGGCATCGGCCCCCGGCCCCGTTCTCGAACGCCGGACGGGCTGAGTGGTTCGGGCCGGGGTGGGGCGGGGTGGGTGGGGCATGCCCCCGGCCCCGTCCTCGAACGCCGGACGGGCTGAGGAGCGCGGGCCGGGGTGGGTGGGGTTCGGTCTTCGGCCGTCCTTGAACGGCGGTCGAGCCGAGGCTCCTAGGGGCGCGAGGAACTGCGCGGCCGGCCCCCACCCACTCGCAGCCGAACACCCCACGGACAAAAGCGCCCCGCCCAGCCCGGAGCCGGTCTGGCCGGTCTACTGGTCCGACGAGAAGCGGAGCGCCCCCGCTGGGATCTTGGCCTCACACCAGACTCTTACGCCCTCGCGGAGTTCGTTGTCGGGGCCGACCACCGCGCCGTCGCCGATGACCGCCCCGGAGAGGATGGTGCGTTCGCCGATGTGGGCGCGGGCGCCGATGAGGGAGTCGGTGATGACGGCGCCGGGTTCGACGACCGCGCCGGACAGGATCGTGCTGCCCGTGATGCGGGCGCCTTCACCGATGCGCGCGCCGTCGCCGACGACCGTGCCGCCCGTCAGCTTCGCGTCGGGGGCGACCCTGGCCGTGGGCAGCACGAGACGGTCCCCGCAGCGGCCCGGGACCGCCGGGGAGGGGGCGCGGCCCATGACGAGGTCCGCGGAGCCGCGTACGAAGGCCTGCGGGGTGCCCAGGTCGAGCCAGTAGGTGGAGTCGACCATGCCCTGGAGGTGGGCTCCGGTGGCCAGGAGTTCGGGGAAGGTCTCGCGTTCCACCGAGACCGGGCGGCCGACGGGGATCGTGTCGATGACCGAGCGGCGGAAGACGTACGCCCCGGCGTTGATCTGGTCGGTGACGATCTCCTCGGGGGTCTGGGGCTTCTCCAGGAAGGCCGTCACGCGGCCTGTCGCGTCCGTGGGGACCAGGCCGAACGCCCGCGGGTCCTCGACACGGGTGAGGTGGAGGGAGACGTCCGCGCCGGTCGTCTCGTGGGTCGCCACCAGGGCCCTGATGTCCAGGCCCGTCAGGATGTCACCGTTGAAGATCAGGACCGGCTCGTCGGGGCCGGAGTGCAGGCGCGCGGCCACGTTGCGGATCGCGCCGCCCGTACCGAGGGGCTCCTCCTCGGTGACGTACTCGATGTGGAGGCCCAGCCCGGAACCGTCACCGAAGTACGGCTCGAAGACCTCGGCCAGGTAGGAGGTCGCCAGGACGATGTGCTCGACGCCCGCCGCCCTCGCCCGCGCCAGCTGGTGCGTGAGGAACGGGACACCGGCCGCCGGAACCATCGGCTTGGGGGTGTTCACCGTGAGCGGGCGCAGTCGGGTGCCTTTGCCCCCGACCAGGAGGATCGCTTCTGTCACCTGTCGTCTCTGCTTCCTGCCGGGACCGGCCGAAGGGTGGTTCGGCCGGCCAGTGTATGCAGTCCGTAGTAAGAGGCCTTCGACGGCAGTGGGGTGTCCTCGATGGCTCCGCGCAGACCTCAGCGGCCCTGGTAGTGGGCCGCGGCCGTTCTGGCCGAGCCGAGTTTGCCGTACAGAAGCCTCCCCGGGCACTCCGTGGCGAACCCGTCCCGATGGCCGGAGATCACGTTCAGTCGTACGTTCTTACCTTTTCGGTAGAGATTGCCACCGCCGGACTTCAGGTATGTCTTGCCGCGCGGATCGGCTCCGGAGAGACCGAGCTTCCATGCCGTGAGCCGCGCGATGGCAGTCACCGCGGCGGCGGCCGGCTTGGTGTTGCCGAAGCTGCCGAGGACCGCGATCCCCATGCTGTCGTTGTTGAAACCGCGGGTATGGGCGCCCATGACGGGCTTCGCCACACCCCCGGCGCGGCCTTCGTAGATGTTTCCGCACTTGTCGACGAGGAAGTTGTAGCCGATGTCGCGCCAGCCGCTGCTCACCACGTGGTAGCGGTAGATACTGCGGATGACCGAAGGGGCCTGCGAGCAGCGGTAGTTGTTGCCCGAGGCCGTGTGGTGCACGAAGGCGGCCTTCACCTTTTTGGTGTACACGAAACCGCGCTCGCGCAGGCTCTCGTTCGCGCCCCAGCCGCGCCGGGTGACGATACGCGGGCGTTCACCGATGTACGGCTTCACGAGCGGGACGCCGTCGCGGAGGGCCGGGGTCTCGCGCTCGGTCTCGGCCCTGGACAGTGCCGGGATCTCCGTCGCGCCGAACGGGGCGAGCCCGGCGTTGGTGGCGAAGGTGGCGTACGTCTCGGCGCTCTCCGCGCCCGTGCTCCCGTCGCCCGTCAGCGCGCCCCGGGACGCGGGTTCCGCGCCGGGGTCGACGAGTTCGAGGTGCATGCCTCTGGGGAGCGGCGGTTCCCCGGCTGCCGTGGCTCTTTCGTCCATCTGCGCCTGGACGCGGACCTCGACCCCGTCCGAGTCGCCCACCCACAGGGGCGCCGTGGAACCGCGCACCCGGCCCGAGCCGCCCTCGGCGGTGTCCGGGTCGGCCGCGTGCTCGTGGTTGTGGGTCTCGATGTCCTGCCAGCCGGACCAGTGGTTGGCTCCGGTGGCGCGGGTACGGACCTGGACGCGACCGCGCAGTTCGGTGTCGGGGTCGTCCCAGACGACCCCGACCAGCGAGAACGTCCGTACGCTCCGTCTGCCGAGGCCCTGTTCGGGCGCGTCGGGTCCGAGCGAGCGGTCGCCGGAGAGCGGGATCAGGGGCAGGGACTGGGTGCTGCCCGGCGCGGCGGGCTCGGTCCTCGCCGCTTGGGGTCGGGCCTGTGCCGGTGCGGACAGGGCCAGCGGAAGGGTGAGTGCGGCCGCGCAGGTGACGCCGACCGAGGAAGCAAGGATTCCATGCATGCCCCCGATCGTGAACATAGCCATACATATCTGTCCATTGCGGATTTGACGGACCGTCGGGTCGCGCTCGGCCGAACCGGTGGCGCGGATGCCGCGTCCAGCCGGGCGCCCCCGCGTACGCTTGCGCGCGTGAACGCCACCGACCGCACCCCTGCCGACCTGCTGCGATCCGCGCTCGCCGCGGACCCCGCGCGCCCCCTGGTGACCTTCTACGACGACGCCACGGGCGAACGTGTCGAATTGTCCGTCGCGACCTTCGCCAATTGGGTGGCCAAGACCGCCAACCTCCTCCAGGGCGAGTTGTCCGCCGAGCCCGGCGACCGGGTGGCGCTGCTGCTGCCCGCGCACTGGCAGACGGCGGTCTGGCTGCTCGCGTGTTCCTCGGTGGGGGTCGTCGCGGATGTCGGGGGCGACCCCGGTGCCGCCGACCTCGTCGTCGCGGGGCCCGACGCACTCGAGGCCGGGCTCGCCTGCTCCGGTGAGCGCGTCGCCCTCTCGCTCGCGCCGCTGGGGCGCCGCTTCCCGGCACCGCCCGCCGGGTACGCCGACTACGCCGTCGAGGTGCCGAGCCAGGGCGACCGCTTCCAGCCGTACGCGCCGGTGGACCCGGAGGAGGCCGCGCTGATCGTCGCCGGGGCCGAGCACACGGGAGCCGAGGTCGTCGAGCGGGCCCGGGCCGAGGCGGCCTCGCTGGATCTGACGGGGCCCGGTTCGCGGATCCTGTCCGCGCTGCCGTACGACACCTGGGAGGGGCTGAGCGCGGGGCTGTACGCGCCGCTCGCCTCCGGGGGGTCCGTGGTGCTCTGTCGTCATCTGGAGCGACTGGGCGAGGACGCGGTGGCCAAGCGGATCGAGAGTGAGCGGGTGACTTCGACGGTTCGGTAGCACCGGTCACCGTCCGGCCGGCCCGTGGGACCGATCACCGCCCGACCGGCCCGGGGCACCGGTCGGCATCCGGCCGGCCCGGGGCACCGGTCGGCATCCGGCCAGCCCGCGGGGACCGGTCGCCTGTCGGGGCGGCCCGTGGGACCGATCACCGTCCGACCAGCCCGGGGCACCGGTCACCGCCCGACCGGCCCGTGGCACCGGTCGGCATCCGGCCAGCCCGTGGGGGCCGGTCGCCTGTCGGGGCGGCCCGTGGGACCGATCACCGTCCGACCAGCCCGGGGCACCGGTCACCGTCCGACCGGCCCGGGGCACCGGTCGGCATCCGGCCAGCCCGCGGGGACCGGTCGCCTGTCGGGGCGGCCCGTGGGACCGATCACCGTCCGACCGGCCCGGGGCACCGGTCACCGTCCGGCCGGCCCGGGGCACCGGTCGGCATCCGGCCGGCCCGTGGGGGCCGGTCGCCTGTCGGGGCGGGTCCCTCGAGGGTCGGTCGCGCCCGCCGTCCCGCCGCGGATCCGTACCTGCCGGGGCCCCGCGCCCCTGACGGATCCCGTCACCCGTTCGGCCCCTTATCTGCCGCCGTCGCCGGGCCTCCGAGCCATGGTCGTAGGAGCACCGCACGCTCGCACGCCATGAGGGGTGGACTCCGACGTGACCGACAGGACAGGGCCGGGAGCGGGGGCTTCGCCCACCGGTGCCGGGCTCGCACGACGGCGACGGCGACGCTGGGTGCAGTACTCGGCGCTCGGTGTCGCCGTCGTGGTCCTCGGTGCCGTCGGCGTCGGCCTGGTCGCGTACGAGAAGCTGAGCCGGAACATCACGGCCGACGAGGAAGCCGCCGCCGAGCTCGCCCGCTACGAGAAGGAGCGACCCACCGCACTGGTGCGCGACGCGCAGAACATCCTGCTGATCGGGTCGGACTCGCGGTCGGGGGACGGGAACAAGAAGTACGGCCGGGACTCCGGGACCGAGCGCTCCGACACCACGATCCTGCTGCACCTGTCCGCGAACCGGCGCAGCGCCACCGCCGTCTCCCTGCCCCGCGACCTGATGGTGGACGTGCCGAGCTGCCGGCGTCCGGACGGCACCCGTAGCCGGCCCATGTTCGCGATGTTCAACTCCGCCTTCGAGGTGGGCGGTTCGGCGTGCACGATCCGGACCCTCGAGAAGCTCACGAACATCCGTGTCGACCATCACGTGGTCGTCGACTTCCACGGGTTCAAGGACATGGTCGACGCCGTGGACGGCGTGGAGGTGTGCCTGAAGGAACCCATCGACGACAAGGCGGCCAAGCTGAAGCTGCCGGCCGGCAAGGTCGTGCTCGACGGCGAACAGGCCCTCGGCTACGTCCGCGCCCGCAAGAGCATCGGCGACGGCAGCGACACCGACCGGATGGAGCGCCAGCAGCGGTTCCTCGGCGCGCTCGTCAACAAGGTGCAGAGCAACGACGTCCTGCTCAATCCGGCACGGCTCTATCCCATGCTCGACGCGGCCACTTCCTCGCTCACCACGGACCCGGATCTGGCGAGCCTGCGCGGGCTGTACGACCTGGTCCGCGGCATGCGCAATATCCCTACGGAACGTGTCCAATTCCTGACGGTGCCCCGAACGTCGTACGTCTACAACGCCAATCGCGACCAGCTCGTGAAACCCGCGGCCGACAAACTCTTCGCCCTGCTGCGCGCGGACGCTCCGGTGGCGGTCGCCAAGGACCTTCCGGCGGACCCGCCGAGCGGCCTTCCGACGGACCCACCAAGCGGCCCTCCGAGGAGCCTTCCGACGAGTCTTCCGACGGACCATCCGACGGATTCCCCTGCGAAACGCAAGAACTCGTACGAGGGCGGTCGCGAAGGTACGTACGACTCGGCATTCGACTACGAAGAGGAGTCGCACGGCAACGGGAAGTCGAGGGGAAAGCGGCCCGACGCTCCCACATCCGCGCCGACTTTTCGCGGTAACACGGCGGCCGAGGACGCCTGCGGGTAAAGCGTGCGCCAAGGCGGGACTGCGGAGCTGAGAAGTCTCTGAGAAATAGGGCGGATTGCCCAGTTGTAGGAAGGTGGAATTTGTCACCACCGTCGCTTGACCCCGAACCGGCCGGATAGTGTGAGCGATCCGGTGCACCCGGCCACGAGGTCCGTCCTGGGGGTCGCGCACTGCTGACCGAGACCCGAGCGCTCTTTGAGGGGGAAGGGCGCCGCGTGGCCCCGACGGAGGATTCAGACAACCGTGGACGCGCAAGGCCGTGGGCGGGCGGACAACATCGACCCCGCAGACCAGTGGGTACTCAACCCGAACACCGGTGAATACGAGCTGCGACTGACCCCTTCCGCTCCGCAGTCGGGAGTCCCGAGACCGCGTCGGGGCAGCCCCTCGAACGCGGGAGCGGGAGCGGGGACACGCGCGCGCCGGGCGCCGGAACGGGAGAGTCCGCCGACGCCAGGACCCGATGTGCCCGGGCCGCGGCGGCGCCGTGGCGCGCCCGCCGAGCCACCGCCGGGCCGTCGCAAGGGGCGGACGAAGCCGAAGAAGTCGAAGGCGAAGAAGATAGTGCTGTGGACCGGCGGCTCGATGGCCTTCGTGCTCGTCGCCGTCTCGGCCGCGGGGTATCTCTACCTCAAGCACCTTGAGGGCAACGTCAGTACGACGGACGTCGGCAGCGCGGGCAAGAAGGGCTTCAGCAAGGACGAGGCCTTCAACATCCTGATCATCGGCACCGACAAGCGCACCGGCAAGGGCAACGAGGGCTACGGCGACAAGGGCAGCGTCGGGCACGCCGACACCAACATCCTGCTGCACGTCTCCAAGGACCGTACGAACGCCACCGCGTTGAGCATCCCGCGTGACCTGATCGTCGATGTGCCGGACTGTCCGACGAAGCAGCCGGACGGCAGCGAGAAGGTCGTCCCGGGCACGCAGAACGTCCGCTTCAACACGAGCCTCGGCCAGGACGGCCGGGACCCGGGCTGCACCATGCGCACGGTCAAGGCGGTCACCGGGATCTCGGTGGACCACTTCATGATGGCCGACTTCAACGCGGTGAAGACGCTGACCAGCGCGGTCGGTGGCGTCGACGTGTGCGTGGCGCACGCCGTCAACGACAAGGAGTCGCACCTCAAGCTGCCCGCGGGCAAGTCCAAGGTCGAGGGCGAGCAGGCTCTCGCGTTCGTACGGACCCGGCACAGCTTCGGCAACCAGGGCGACCTCGACCGCATCAAGGTGCAGCAGCAGTTCCTGGGCTCACTGATGCGCAAGATGGCCTCCAGCGACACCCTCACCAACCCGGCCAAACTGATCAGCCTGGCCGAGGCCGCCACCAAGGCGCTCACCGTGGACACCGGCATAGGAAAGGTCAGCACCCTCAAGGACGTGGCCCTGGAGCTGAAGAAGGTGCCCACGAAGAACATCACCTTCACCACGGTGCCGGTGCTCGACAACCCCGCCGAGAAGGTCAAGGCGACCGTCGTCGTCAACCAGTCGCAGGCCCCCGCGGTCTTCGACGCGATCAAGAACGACGTCTCCTTCACCGCCGTGAAGCAGAAGGAGAAGAAGGAGAAGGCCGAGGTCGCCGCCCGCCTCAAGGGCACCCGTTCCGCCGCCGCCGACATCCGCGTCGACATCTACAACGGCGGCGCCCCCGCCGGCAGCGCACAGGAGACTCTTAACTGGCTGCAGAATACTGAGGGCGTGCTCAAGTCCAGCCAGCTCGGTAACGCCGACGCAACACTGAGCAAGACGACCCTGGAGTACTCTCCCGACCAGGCCGATCAGGCGCGCAAACTGGCGGACCTCATGGGGCTGTCCGCTTCGGCGTTGAAGCCTGGCAAGAGCGAGAAGAACTCACAGGGTCTGCCCGCGATCGTGCTGACCCTGGGCAAGGACTTCAAGGGCGCAGGGGTGTCGTTGACGACTCCAACCAAGGCGCCCGAGGTCGACAAGTCCACGGCGGACAAGACAGTGTGCGCCAGTTGATGACCTAACGGGTCTGTCAGACGTCTAACAGGGCGCGGGGGCGTCCGGGCCGGACGCAAGGGGTGTCCAGCCAGACGTACGCGTCCGATCGGGCGCGGGACGGACCCGTTTGTCAGGCGCAGGGTGGGGAGGGGCAGAGACATGGCGCGAAGCGGTGTGCGTGGGGAGGGGGCTCGACCACGTGTCCGGCAGGCCGACGATCTGGGCTGGGACGACAGCCTGTACGACGAGAACGGCAATCCGACCGACGGAGGCGGAGCTTCCGGCGGCACGGGTGGCGATGCCACCGGCAAAGATGCCACCGGTAAAGGCAGTGGCTCCACCGGCAAAGGCGGCGATCCGGCCCACGCCGACGGCCGAGCGTCCGGGCGCGACGGGCGTCCGGTCGACAAGGACGGCGCCGACCCGTCGGCCGAACCGCGCGGGCAGGGCCGGCACGGGAGTGGCGGCGGGCGTCGGCGCGGGGGCGGCGACGGCGGGCACCCACGGCGCAGACGCCGCATACTGCGCTGGTCGGCGTCGGTCCTCGCGCTTCTGATACTGGGCACCGCGGGCGCCGGTTACCTCTACTACCAGCACCTGAACAACAACATCAAGAAGGACGACCTGAACCTCGGCGACGAGAAGGACCGGGCGGCCAAGAGCAAGGCGAACGCGGCCGGGCAGACCCCCCTGAACATCCTTCTCATCGGCTCGGACGCCCGGGACACCAAGGAGAACCAGTCCCTCGGCGGCGCCAAGGAGACCTTCGGCGGTACCCCGCTCGCGGACGTCCAGATGCTGCTGCACCTCTCCGCCGACCGCAGCAACATGTCGGTGATCAGCATGCCGCGCGACACGCTGCTGAAGATGCCCAAGTGCACGGACCCGGACACCAAGAAGGTCTACCCGGCGACCATCGGGCTGGTGATGACCAACACCTCGCTCGGGCGCGGCGGTCCGGGCTGCACGGTGGCCACCTGGGAGAAGCTCACCAAGATCCACATCGACCACTTCATGAAGATCGACTTCTCGGGTGTGGTGTCGATGGCGGACGCGATCGGCGGTGTACCGGTCTGCGTGGACGCCAACGTCTACTCCAAGGACAGTCAGGGCCACGGCTCCGGGCTGAAGCTGAAGAAGGGCACCACCCCCGTCAAGGGCACGCAAGCCCTGGCGTGGCTGCGGACGCGGTACGGCTTCGAGGACAACACGGACATCGGCCGGACCAAGGCCCAGCACCAGTACATGAACTCGATGGTCCGCCAGATGCGCGAGAACGCCACGATCAGCAACCCCGGCAAGCTGCGCAGCCTCGCGGAGACGGCCACCAAGGCGCTGACCGTCGACAAGGGCCTGGGCAGCGTGCTCAAGCTCTACGACCTCGGCAACGAGCTCAAGAAGGTCGAGCCGAAGCGCATCACGATGACCACGATGCCCTGGCAGTGGGCCGTGTCGGACAGCAACCGCGTGGAGCCCAAGCCGGTCGAGGCCGAGCAGCTGTTCCGTCTCGTCCGTGAGGACATCGCGCTCGACGGCAAGGACAAGAAGAAGACGGCGACCGCGGTGAAGGCCTCCACGGACCCGGCCGCCGCGGACGACGAGATCGGTGTGACCGTGCAGAACGGCACCCGCACGGCCGCGCTGGGCCCGGTCGGCGGACGCGCGCGCACGGTGTCCCAGCTGCTCGTCGGCAAGGGCTTCACCAAGGCCGAGGCGGACACCTCGCCGGCGACCACCGAGGAGACGACGGTGATCCGCTACCCGAGCGCCGACCTGCAGGGCGATGCCCAGGCGGTCGCCAAGGCGCTCGGGGTCCCGCTGAGCGCGGTGAAGAAGTCGACGGACGTCTCGGGCGTCACACTCGTGGTCGGCGCCGACTGGCGCGAGGGCACGGCGTACAAGGTGAAGGCGCAGGACAACACGACGCCGGAGTCCGCGGACGTGCTCAACGGCGCCAAGACCGACGCCTGTATGCACGTCAACAAGGACTACACCTGGTCGTAGGAGACCGCAGCTGGCCGTAGACCGGCCGGCAAGAAAGCAGTGGGGCCCCTCTCGACCTCGAGAGGGGCCCCACTGCTCATGAACGGTGCTCAGTTGGCGGGCTCCGTGGAGCCGAGTACCGCCGGGCGGCGGGAGGCGATGACCTTCTTCGCCAGCGCCTTCGGGCTGGTGAGGAAGCCGAAGCCCCATGACATGTGCATGGTCGCGAGGGCGACGGGGATCTGCAGGCGGGCCTTCAGGGGCAGCCCCTTGCCCGCGGGCAGCGAGCCCGCAGCTATCGCCGCGAGATAGCCGCCGGGGATCACGAAGCCCCAGGGCGTCAGCGCCACGCCCACCACGACGCCCGCCGCGACCGCGCACACCGCGGTCGGCGGAGCGAGGTAGCGCAGGTTGATGGAGCCCTCGTGGTAGCGGGCGACGACATGGCGCCAGCGCCCGTAGTCCTTGTACTGCTTGGCGAGCGCCTTGGCCGAGGGCCGGGGCCGGTAGGACACCCGCAGCTCGGGCGAGAACCAGATGAGGCCGCCCGCCTCCCGGATCCGGAAGTTCAGCTCCCAGTCCTGGGCGCGGATGAACTCCTCGTTGTAGCCGCCCTGGCGCTCCAGGGCCTCGCGCCGGAAGACGCCGAGGTACACGGTCTCGGCGGGACCTGCCTCGCCCCCCGTGTGGAATGCGGCGTTCCCGACCCCGATCTTCGAGGTCATCGCGGCGGCCACCGCGTGCTCCCAGTCGTTCTCTCCCTCGGCGTGCATGATGCCGCCGACGTTCTGCGCGCCGGTCTCCTCCAGGAGGCGCACGGCGGTCGCGATGTAGTTCGGGGAGAGCATGCCGTGCCCGTCGACGCGGACGACCACGGGATGCCGGGACGCCTTGATCGCCGCGTTCAGCGCGGCCGGCGTGCGCCCGGTGGGGTTCGGGACGGTGTGGACGCGCGGGTCTTCGCGTACGAGCTGGGCGGCGATCTCGTCCGTACGGTCAGAGGACGGACCGATGGCGATCACCACCTCCATCTCGCCGTCGTACTCCTGCGCCAGGATCGCTTGGACGGCCCCGCGCAGATGCCGCTCCTCGTTGAGGACGGGCATGATCACAGAAACGGCGGGGGGCCGCACGTCAGACTTCTCGCTCATTGGACGTCACGTTACCGCGAACGGGGGACACGGGCGCGCGCCGCCCGGTCCACGGGCCGGGCAGCAGATCGTATGGGCCTACGGTGCTCACGGATCCCCACGTTCACCCCCGCGGAGGTGTCCCCCTTGCCCACGCCGCCCCGCTCCCCCGCACGCCCGCAGCCCCGCCCCCAGAGCCGCCCGCAGCCGCCCCGCTCCCGGCGGCCTCCGGAGCGGTCCTCCGTACGGCCCCCCGTACGGAGGAAGAAGCCGCGCTGGGCCATGCGGGTGGTCACCACGATCTCGGTGGTGGTCCTCGCCTCGGCGGGCATCGGGCACGCGGTGGTCACCAGCCTGGGCGAGAACATCGCCCGGGTCGACCCCTTCAAGGACATGAAGAACCGCCCCGCAGGGGGCACCGGCATGAACGTGCTGCTGGTCGGCACCGACGGCCGCGACAAGATCACGGAGGAGGAGCGGCGGAAGTACCGTCTGGGCGGTGCCCCCTGCCACTGCACCGACACGATGATGATCGTGCACATCGCCGCCGACCGGGAGCGGGCCAGCGTCGTGAGCCTGCCGCGCGACTCGTACGCCGAGGTGCCCGCGCACACCGACCAGACCACCGGCGCCGAGCACGGCCCTCACCCGATCAAGCTCAACGCGGCGTACGCGGAGGGGGGCCCGCAGCTGACCGTGCGCACCGTCGAGAACATGACCCATGTGAAGATCGACCACTACTTGGAGGTCGATTTCACCAGCTTCATGCGGACGGTGGACGTGCTCGGCGGCGTGAGCATCTGCACCGCACAGCCCCTGAAGGACTCGTACACCGGACTCGACCTGACCGCCGGGACGCACACGCTGAGCGGCGGGCAGGCACTCCAGTACGTACGGTCCCGGCATGTCGACGGCGCCGCCGACATCGGCCGGATGCAGCGCCAGCAGCGGTTCCTGGCGGCGCTGATCGAGCGGGCCACGTCGTCGGGGGTGCTGTTGAACCCGATGAAGTTCCGTGATGTCACCCGGGCCGTGCTCGGTTCGGTCCGCGCGGACCAGGGGTTCGGCACGGACGAGCTGCTGGACCTCGGCCGGGCGATGCGGAACTTCTCCCCTTCTTCCTCCGAGTTCACGACCGTGCCGATCGGGCAGATGGCCTACCCCGTCAAGGGCATCGGCTCCACGCTGAAGTGGGACGACACCAAGGCCGCCGCGCTCTTCCAGTCACTGCGCGACGACAAGCCGCTCGCTCCCCCGCACAAGGCCGCGCACGCCAAGACCGTGCGCGTCGAGGTGGCCCCGCAGCAGATCCAGGTCCAGGTGGAGAACGGGACGCCCACGGACGGCCTCGGCAAACGCATGGACAGCGCCCTGGCCGCCGCCGGGTTCCGCACGACGGGCCACCCCGTCAACGCCCAGGACCGCGGCGCCCGGCACAGCGTCATCGTCTACGACCCGCGCTGGGACCGCTCCGCGAAGTCCCTCGCCGCCGCGCTCCCGGGCAGTGAGCTGCGCGAGGTCAAAGGGCGGGGGCCGCTGCTGAAGGTGATCGCCGGGGCGGACTTCAAGGAGGTCACACGGGTCCGGGTGCAGGATCCCTACCAGGGGGAGACCCGGGTGGTGACGGGGGATCAGGTGGTGTGCACGTAGGCGACGCGCGCGTCCCCGGGACACGCGAAGGGCCCCGCCGTATCGTCCGGCGGGGCCCTTCGTCGTGGTGCGGGTCAGTTGCTCGACACCGTCACCGTCTGGTCGTTCTTCAGCTCGTCCACCAGCGTCTTGACCTTCGCCTTGTCCCAGACCAGGTTGCCGCCCGTGGAACCGGAGATCGGCATGTTCATGGACTTGCCGCTGCCGCCGGTGACGCCCTTCATCGCCCAGAACATGCTGCCGAGGTCCCACAGGCTCATGTCCTTGTCGACGGTGAGGCTGTCGAGGCCGGAGCCCATGGTCGGGTAGAGCTTGAAGGGGTTCAGGATGGTCCCGGGGGTCGCGACCTGGTGGGCCAGGGCGGACAGGAACTTCTGCTGGTTCTTGGTGCGCTGGAGGTCCGAGGCCGCGAAGGCGTGGCGGGTACGGACGAAGGCGAGGGCCTGCTCACCGTTGAGGGTCTGCTTGCCCGCCTTGAAGTCGGCGCCGGAGTACTTGTCCTTGAAGCCCTGGTCGAGGGTCATCTCCACACCGCCGACCGAGTCGACGATGTTCGCGAACCCGGCGAACCCGATCTCCACGTAGTGGTCAATGTGCAGGCCGGTGTTGTACTCGATGGTGCGGACCAGCAGCGTCGGCCCGTCCTCCGCGTACGCCGCGTTGAGCTTCACCTGGCGGCCCGTGCCGGGGAAGGTCTTGCCGGACGCGGATCCCTTGTACGTCGGGATCGTCACGTTCGAGTCGCGGGGGAGGGAGACCAGGGTGTCGCCGTTGTCCCCGACGTGCAGGATCATCATCGAGTCCGTGCGCTTGCCCTCGGCGGACCCGGTGTGCAGCTTCTTCTTCTCCTCGGCCGACATGCCGGCGCGGCTGTCGGAGCCGACGATCAGGTAGTTCGTGCCCTTGCCCCCGTCGGGCCGGTCGATGACCTTCGAGAGATCCACGTCACGGTGGAGCTTGGAGTCGGCCCAGAAGTAGGTGCCCACGGAGACCACGACCAGCAGCGTGACCAGCGTGATGGCTATCCACTTGATCCGCCGGCGCCAGTTCGGCGCCGGGCGCGGGCCACGGCCGCCCTGGCCGCCGGGACCCTGCGGACCACCGGGGCCGCCCGGCGAACCGTAGACCTGCCCGCTGTTGTAACCGGAGTCGTACCCGTTGTCGTACCCCTGGCCGTCGTCGTACGTCGGCTGCTGCGGCACCCCGCCGTACGGCGGGGCGGACGGGCGCGGACCGGGTGCTCCCGGGCCACGCTGAACCTGCCGCATGACACGGGCGCCCTCAGGCTGAGCGCCTGCGCTGCCGCGTCCGTAACGGTCGCTGCGGTTGCTGTCGGACCACCCGTCGGGCCAATCGTTCATGCGGACCAGTGTGCAGGTCCGCACGGTGTGCCTCACAAGAGACCGGGGAGATCTGGGTCACGCCTGTTGCAGAGCTGATGCAAAGCAACCCTCGCACGCCCCCGCATAGGGTGGACGGCATGACAGACCTGGCACCCAACCCGGAATCCGAAATACCGGGCAAGCCGACCTTCGCGTCCCGGACCACCCTCAGCCACATCATGACCCACAACGACACCAACCTTCTGGGCACGGTGCACGGCGGAGTGATCATGAAGCTCGTGGACGACGCGGCGGGCGCGGTGGCCGGGCGGCACTCCGGCGGGCCCGCCGTCACCGCCTCCATGGACGAGATGGTCTTCCTGGAGCCGGTCCGCGTCGGTGACCTCGTCCATGTGAAGGCCCAGGTGAACTGGACGGGGCGGACGTCCATGGAAGTCGGCGTCCGCGTGCTGGCCGAGCGCTGGAACGAGTCGACGCCGCCCCAGCAGGTCGGTTCGGCCTATCTCGTCTTCGCCGCGGTCGACGCCGACGGCAAGCCGCGGCGCGTGCCGCCCGTCCTCCCGGAGACCGAGCGCGACGAGCGGCGCTACCAGGAGGCCCAGATCCGGCGCACCCACCGGCTGGCACGCCGTCGGGCGATCATGGAACTGCGGGAGAAGCGGGCGTCGGAGGGGCTGGACTAGTCGGGATGCGTGGGGCTGGGCACGCAGGGATGCGAGGGGCCGGACACACAGGGGGCCGGCGGTGCTGGACGCCCGAGAGCCGGGCCGGGAAGTCACCCAGGCCGGTGGCCCTGGCCGAGGGTGGCTCCCGGGCGGATGTCAGGGTGACGCCATGACCCTCTCCCCCGCCACCCCGTCCGCCCCGTCCCCTTCTGGTGAACGCCCCTTCGACGCGGTGCTCTGTGACGTCGACAACGTGATCCGCGTCTACGAGCCGGCCCACCTGTACGCGCTGGAGCGCGCCGCCGGGCTGGCCGAGGGCACCACCATGAAGGTGGCCTTCGCACCGGAGACGGTGCTTCCGCTCGTGCTGGGCCGGATCACACCGGACGAGTGGGCGGAGTCGGTCCTGCGGGACCTGAGCGGGCTGGTGGCCGACGGGACGGCGGTGGAGCTGAGCACGGCACTCGTACGCTCGCCGTTCCACGCCGACGAGACGGTGGTGGCGCTGCTGCGCCGGGCCCGTACCCATATGCCCCTGGTCCTCGTCACCAACACCTCGGTCCAGCTGGAGGAGGACCTGGAGTCCCTGGGTCTGACGGACCTCGCCGACCATGTGGTCAGCAGCGCGCGGGTGGGCATCGCCAAGCCCGACCGGCGCATCTACGACATCGCCGTCGAACGGGCCGGCGTCCCGGCCGGGCGCTGCCTGTTCGTGGACGACACCCTGGAGAACGTGGAAGCGGCGGCCGCACTCGGTATGCGGACCGTCCACTACCGCGCGCCGGAGGATCTGCGGAGCGCGCTGAACGGCCTGTGAGGCCGACCGGGACAAGACGAGGGGCACCCCGGCGGGGTGCCCCTCGAGTTCGTGGTGCGGGGGTGGGTTACGGCAGGTTGCGGGCCATCACGATGCGCTGGACCTGGTTCGTGCCCTCGTAGATCTGGGTGATCTTGGCGTCGCGCATCATGCGCTCGACCGGGTAGTCGCGGGTGTAGCCGTAGCCGCCGAGGAGCTGGACGGCGTCCGTGGTGACCTCCATGGCGACGTCGGAGGCGAAGCACTTCGCCGCCGCGCCCTGGAAGGTGAGGTCCTTGTCGCCGCGCTCCGACTTCGCAGCGGCCGCGTACGTCAGCTGCCGGGCCGCCTCGATCTTCATGGCCATGTCGGCGAGCATGAACTGGATGCCCTGGAAGTCGGCGATCGGCTTGCCGAACTGCTTGCGCTCCTGGACATAGCCCTTGGCGTAGTCGAGGGCGCCCTGCGCGATGCCGAGCGCCTGCGCGGCGATCGTGATGCGGGTGTGGTCCAGGGTCTTCATGGCCGTGGCGAAGCCGGTGCCCTCCTCGCCGATCATGCGGTCGGCCGGGATGCGGACGTTGTCGAAGTAGACCTCGCGCGTCGGGGAGCCCTTGATGCCGAGCTTCTTCTCGGGGGCGCCGAAGGAGACACCCTCGTCCGACTTCTCGACGACGAAGGCCGAGATGCCCTTCGAGCGCTTGGTGGGGTCGGTGACCGCCATCACCGTGTAGTACTCGGAGACGCCCGCGTTGGTGATCCAGCGCTTCACACCGTTGAGGACGTAGTCGTCGCCGTCACGGACCGCCTTCGTCTTCATGCCCGCGGCGTCCGAGCCCGCGTCCGGCTCCGAGAGGCAGTACGAGAACATCCCGTCGCCCTTGGCGAGCGGGGTCAGGTACTTCTGCTTGAGGGCCTCGGAACCGGAGAGGATCACCGGGAGCGAGCCCAGCTTGTTCACGGCCGGGATCAGGGAGGAGCTGGCACAGACACGCGCCACCTCCTCGATCACGATCACCGTGGCGAGCGCGTCGGCGCCCGCGCCGCCGTACGACTCCGGCACGTGCACGGCGTGCAGGTCGGAGGAGACCAGGGCGTCCAGGGCCTCCTGCGGGAAACGGGCTTCCTCGTCCACCACGGCCGCGTACGGCGCGATCTTCGCCTCGGCCAGCGAGCGGATCGCGTCACGGAGCATGTCGTGCTCCTCGGACGGGCGGTACAGGTCGAAATCAGCCGATCCGGCCAAGGTCTCTCACGCTCCAAAGACGCTAATTACCGTTAAGTAACCCAAATTTTAGGGGTCCGCCCACAGGAGGGATACGTGAGCTTCGCGACAGGGGGGAACCTGCCCGATGAGGGGCCCGAACATGCCCCGACTATGCTCGGGCAGCGCACCGAGCCCATTCATCCCAGGAGCACCCATGGCCCTCAAGATCACCGTGATCGGCACCGGCTATCTCGGCGCCACCCACGCCGCGGCCATGGCCGAGCTCGGGTTCGAGGTACTGGGACTCGATGTCGTCCCCGAGAAGATCGAGATGCTGCAGCGGGGCGAGGTCCCGATGTACGAGCCGGGGCTCGAGGAACTGCTGCGCAAGCATGTGGCGGGCATCGAGGGATCCACCGGCCGGCTGCGCTTCACCATGGACTGGGCCGAGGTGGGGGAGTTCGGCGACGTCCACTTCGTCTGCGTGAACACGCCGCAGAAGCACGGGGAGTACGCGTGCGACATGTCGTACGTCGACGCCGCCTTCGAGACGCTCGCCCCGCACCTGAAGGGCCCCGCCCTCGTCGTCGGCAAGTCCACCGTGCCGGTGGGCTCCGCGGAGCGGCTGGCGCGCACGCTCGCCGAGCTCTCCCCCGCCGGTGAGGACGCCGAGCTCGCCTGGAACCCGGAGTTCCTGCGCGAGGGCTTCGCCGTCCAGGACACGCTGCACCCCGACCGTCTCGTGGCCGGCGTGCGCAGCGAGAGGGCCGAGAAGATCCTGCGCGAGGTGTACGCGACGCCCGTCTCCGAGGGCTCGCCCTTCGTCGTCACCGACTTCCCGACCGCCGAGCTGGTGAAGACCTCCGCGAACTCCTTCCTCGCGACCAAGATCTCCTTCATCAACGCCATGGCCGAGGTCTGCGAGGCCGCCGGCGGCGATGTCGCCCTGCTGGCCGAGGCCATCGGGCACGACGAGCGGATCGGACGCAAGTTCCTTCGGGCGGGCATCGGATTCGGCGGCGGCTGTCTGCCGAAGGACATCCGCGCCTTCATGGCCCGGGCCGGTGAGCTCGGCGCGGACCAGGCGCTGACCTTCCTGCGCGAGATCGACTCCATCAACATGCGCCGTCGCGGCCAGATGGTGGAGATGGCCCGGGAGGCGCTGGGCGGCGGATCCTTCCTCGGCAAGCGGGTCGCCGTGCTCGGCGCGACCTTCAAGCCCGACTCGGACGACGTACGGGACTCGCCCGCACTGAACGTCGCCGGGCAGATCCACCTCCAGGGCGGCCAGGTCACCGTCTACGACCCGAAGGGCATGGCGAACGCCAAGCGGCTCTTCCCGACGCTCGGGTACGCCGACTCCGCGGTCGAGGCCGTGCGCGGCGCCGACGTCGTCCTGCACCTGACCGAGTGGCGGGAGTTCCGCGAGCTGGACCCGGCGGTGCTGGGCGAGGCCGCCTCGGCCCGGGTGCTTCTGGACGGCCGCAACGCGCTCGACCCCGAGGTGTGGCGCCGGGCCGGGTGGACGTACCGGGCGATGGGCCGCCCGACCGCCTGAGCGCTCCGCCCCAGCGCTCCGCTGGAAGTCCCGGGTGCGCCGTCGATCGTCTGCGGCGCCGTCGTGACCGGTCGCGCGGTTCCCCGCGCTCCTTCAGGGCGCTGACCCGGTGACGCTTCGCGGGTGACGGCGGTCCGGCCGAGGCTCAGTCGGCCGGACCGCCGTCGTCACCCATTCTCCACGCTCCCGGCGACCGGTGCGGCCGGTTGTCCCACTTCTCGCGCCTCCTCGCGTACGGACGGGCTATTTCGCGCGGTAGCGGCGCATCTTCGCGCGCGCCCCGCAGACCGACATCGAGCACCACCGGCCACGGCCCGCCGGGGACCGGTCGTAGTACGCCCAGTGGCAGGTCGGTGCCTCGCAGGCCTTCAGCCGCAGCCAGGTGCCCTCGACGAGCGCGCCCGCGAGGGCCGCCGCGACGCGCGACGCGAGTGCGGCGCCCGCGGGGACGAGCCGTACCGCGCCGTCGTGTTCGTCGACCGTCACATGCAGCGGGGCCCGGGCCAGCAGCTCGCCGAGGGGGGTCACCGCGCGGTGCGCCGGGTGGCCCGCGTGCGCCAGGCAGGCCGCGCGCAACGACTCGCGCAGCTCACGGGCCGCCTCCGCCTCGCCCTCCGCAACTCCGAAGGGCGATCGGCCCTCGGCGGTGTCCAGCGAGTCCGCGCCCGACTCGATGTCCAGGGTGTTCACCAGCGACTGGATCAGCGCCAGACCGCCGGGTGCGGGCACACGGTCATTCATGGTTGCGACGTTACCTCCTATGCGGGAGCATGCAGTAACCGTTACCTCTTGACGATGTCTTGCGGTAACTCGTCGATGTCGTTGATAGCCCATCGGAGGAAGTCATGGCTCTCGCCAAGCTGGGTGTCGTCGTCCTGGACTGTTCCGACCCGCGCGCGCTCGCCGGGTTCTACGCGCAGGTGCTCGGCGGCAGCGTGGAGGAGGACCCCGGGGACAGCTCGTGGGTGGACCTGAAGGTGCCGGGCGGTCAGGCGCTCGCCTTCCAGCACGCGCCCGGCTTCGTCCCGCCGCGGTGGCCCACGCCGGACGGCTCGCAGCAGTTCCACCTGGACCTGGTGGTGGAGGATCTGGACGCGACCGAGAAGGAGGTGCTGGCGCTGGGCGCGAAGCCGCTGGACACCGAGGACCGCTCGCGCACCTGGCGGGTGTACTCCGACCCTGCCGGGCACCCCTTCTGTCTCTGCGCCTGCTGAGGACGAGCGGGAGAGGCGGACGCGGGCAAGGCCGAGGCCAAGGGGGACCGAGGCCAAGGTGGGACCTGGCCGTCCAGTTCGGCGATCAGGTGGGGATGGCGGGAGGCGTCGGCGAGGTCACGGGGGTGGGTGGCGCCGGAGTCGTAGGTGCCGGACAGGCCGACGCACGCGGGGCCAGCCGCCGGGTGGCGATCGCGGAGGGCCGGCCGTCCTGGTCGCGCATGCACGGCAGCGGCTGCCGGATCTTCGTGCGGTGCGGCCCGGCCGCGTACAGCTCCTGGATCCGTACCACCCGGTCGACGGCCGCCTCCGGGTACGCGCGGTGTCCGCCGGGCGTGCGCTCGGACGCCGGCAGCCCCTGGGTCTCGTAGGAGCGCAGCGACCGCTCGCTCGGGACCGGTACCTGATGTACGTGGGCGGGGCGGACGGCTACACCGACCACCCCGCCCTGGACACTCAGGCCCCGTCGCCGTCGAGGGACTCGATCGTCGCGACGGACGGACCGCGGGTGGCCTGAAGACCGCGCGCCACGTCTTCCGCGGCACCCAGCACCCGTACCGCGTTCTGCCAGGTCAGCTTGGCGAGGTCGGTCTTCGACCAGCCGCGGTCCAGCAGCTCGGCGATCAGGTTCGGGTAGCCGGAGACGTCGTCGAGGCCGTCCGGGGTGAACGCCGTACCGTCGTAGTCACCGCCAATGCCGAGGTGGTCGACACCGGCGACCTCGCGCATGTGGTCGAGGTGGTCCGCCACCGTCGACACCGTGGCGACGGGGCGCGGGTAGGACTCCTCGAAGGCACGGTGGACCCTCATGCCGTCGGCGGTGGTGTCGAGGTGGTGGAAGCCGTTCGCGCGCATGTTCTCGTCGGCCGCGGCCGTCCAGTCGACCGCCGCCTGGAGGACGAACTTCGGTACGAACGTCACCATCGCCACTCCCCCGTTGGCGGACAGCCGCTCCAGGACGTCGTCCGGGATGTTGCGCGGGTGGTCGCACACCGCGCGCGAGGACGAGTGGGAGAAGATCACCGGCGCGGAGCTCGTGTCGAGCGCGTCCCGCATGGTCGTCGCCGCGACGTGCGAGAGGTCGACCAGCATGCCCTCGCGGTTCATCTCCCGCACGACCTCGCGGCCGAAGGCCGACAGACCGCCGACGGTGGGCACGTCGGTCGCCGAGTCCGCCCACGCGATGTTGTCGTTGTGGGTCAGGGTCATGTAGCGCACGCCCAGCGCGTACAACCCCCGCAGCACGGCGAGGGAGTTGTCGATGGAGTGGCCGCCCTCCGCGCCCATCAGCGAGGCGATACGGCCCTCGGCGCGCGCCGCCTCCATGTCGGCGGCGGTCAGCGCGGCCCGCAGGTCGGAGGGATGACGGTCGATCAACCGCCGTACGCAGTCGATCTGTTCCAGTGTCGCGGTGACCGCGCCCGGCAGGTCCGAGCGGACGTACACCGACCAGAACTGCGCGCCGACGCCGCCCGCGCGCAGTCGGGCCAGGTCGGTGTGCAGGTGGGCGCTCTGGTCGGCGGCGATGTCGCGGGCACCGAGGTCGTAGCGGACCTGTTCGCGCAGCGCCCAGGGAAGGTCGTTGTGGCCGTCGACGACGGGGAAGTCGGCGAGGAGGGCGCGGGCCTCTTCGAGGGACGCCGTGGACGTGACGGACGACGTGGAGGAGGTCATGGGCGTCACTTCCCGGAGCCGAAGCCGAAGCCGCCGCCCGCGCCCTCGACCTTGGCGCGCAGCCGCTTGCCCTTCTCGGTGGCCTGGTCGTTCAGCTCCTGCTGGAACTCCCGCATGCGGGTGAGGAGTTCCTCGTCGTGCGCGGCGAGCATCCGGGCGGCCAGCAGGCCCGCGTTGCGCGCGCCGCCGACGGAGACGGTCGCGACCGGGACGCCGGCCGGCATCTGCACGATCGACAGCAGCGAGTCCATGCCGTCGAGGTACTTCAGCGGGACCGGCACGCCGATGACGGGCAGCGGGGTCACGGACGCGAGCATGCCGGGCAGATGGGCCGCCCCGCCCGCGCCCGCGATGATCGCCTTGAGCCCGCGCTCCGCGGCCTGCTCGCCGTACGTGATCATCTCGTGCGGCATGCGGTGCGCGGAGACGACATCCACCTCGTAGGGGATCTCGAACTCGTCCAGCGCCTGCGCGGCCGCTTCCATGACGGGCCAGTCGGAGTCCGACCCCATGACAATGCCTACGACGGGGCTCATTCGGTGATCGTGCCTCTCAGGTAACCGGCTGCGTGGCGGGCGCGCTCGAGGACGTCGTCCAGGTCCTCGCCGTAGGTGTTGACGTGGCCGACCTTGCGGCCGGGCTTCACGTCCTTGCCGTACATGTGGATCTTCAGCTGGGGGTCGCGGGCCATGCAGTGCAGGTACGCGGAGTACATGTCCGGGTAGTCGCCGCCCAGGACGTTGACCATGACCGTCCACTTGGCGCGCGGGCGCGGGTCGCCGAGGGGGAGGTCCAGGACCGCGCGGACGTGGTTGGCGAACTGGGAGGTGATCGCGCCGTCCTGGGTCCAGTGGCCCGAGTTGTGGGGGCGCATGGCCAGCTCGTTGACCAGGATGCGGCCGTCAGGGGTCTCGAAGAGCTCGACGGCCAGATGACCGACGACACCGAGTTCCTTGGCGATGCGCAGCGCGAGCTCCTCGGCCTGGAGGGCCAGCTCGTCCGGTATGCCGGGCGCGGGGGCGATCACCGTGTCGCAGACGCCGTTGACCTGCTGGGACTCGACCACGGGGTACGCGACCGCCTGGCCGTGCGGGGAGCGGACGACGTTCGCCGCGAGTTCCCGTACGAAGTCGACCTTCTCCTCGGCGAGGACGGGCACGCCGGCCCGGAAGGGCTCGGCGGCCTCCTCGATCGACCGGACGAACCAGACGCCCTTGCCGTCGTAGCCGCCGCGGACCGTCTTGAGGATGATCGGGAATCCGTCGCCTCCGGCCCCTTCGGCGAGGCCTTCCGCCGCGAACGCGGCCACGTCCTCGACGTCGGTCACGATCCGGTGCCGTGGGCACGGCACGCCGATCGCGTCGAGCTTCGCGCGCATCACGCCCTTGTCCTGGGCGTGCACGAGGGCGTCAGGGCCGGGGCGGACGGGGATGCCGTCCGCCTCCAGGGCGCGCAGATGCTCGGTGGGTACGTGTTCGTGATCGAAGGTGATCACATCGCAGCCCCGCGCGAACTCACGCAGCGTGTCGAGGTCGCGGTAGTCGCCGATGACGACATCGCCGACGACCTGCGCCGCGGAATCCTGAGGGGTGTCACTGAGGAGCTTGAACTTGATGCCGAGCGGGATGCCCGCCTCGTGTGTCATACGAGCGAGCTGGCCCCCGCCGACCATGCCGACTACCGGGAACGTCACGCTGCAAGGGTATCGGTCGCGCCATGGGGGCCGGTTTCCGCGCCTGCGGTCCGGCTGCGATCCCGGCGTGGCCCCGGCTGTGATCCCGGCCGCGGCCGGGGTTTTCCCTCGCTGTGACCCGCTCTTTCCGGTCCCGTGAGACCTCGCACAGGCGCGAGGGCGGCCCGCTGGTTAGAGTGGCTGGGTTGAATTTTTCGACCGATGTCCGATCTACGGGGGCTGGCGACACCATGGGCAGTAAGTCTTCGGGGCTTCACGTACGGCCCCGCAGCGCGGTTCGCCGCCGCTTCGACCAGCTGTTCCGGGAGATCGCGAAGTTCGGGGCGGTCGGCGGAGCGGGGCTCCTCGTCAACCTGGTGACCTTCAACCTGGTGCGCAGCGCGACCGGGCTGCAGGTCGTACGGGCGAGTGTCATCGCCACGATCGTCGCAATCGTCTTCAACTACATCGGGTTCCGCTACTTCACGTACCGGGACCGCGACAGTGGCGGCCGCACCAAGGAGATGGGCCTCTTCGTGCTGTTCAGCGCGGTGGGGCTGGTCATCGAGAACGGTGTGCTGTACGTGGCGACGTACGGGTTCGGCTGGGACAGCCCGCTGCAGAGCAACATCTTCAAGTTCCTCGGCATCGGCATCGCGACGCTGTTCCGGTTCTGGTCGTACCGCACGTGGGTGTTCCGTACGGTCCCGGACGAGGCGCGTGAGGTCCTGGAGAGCGCGGAGGCGATCCTCGACGAGGAGCCGATCCTCGACGAGGAGCCGGAGCCCCGACGGCCCCGGGCACGGGCCCGGGCGAACTGAGCCCCCGGGGGCTGCCCCACGGGGCTATCTGACCGTTCGTTCCTCGTCCTCGTCCACCAGTGGTGGTCTCTTCAGCGGGGTGCGGGAGAGGAACAGGCCGAACACCGGCGGCTGTGCCTGGAGCATCTCCAGACGGCCCCCGTCCGCCTCCGCGAGGTCGCGGGCGACCGCGAGGCCGATGCCCGTGGAGTTGCGCCCGCTGATCGTGCGCTCGAAGATGCGGGCGCCCAGGTCGGTGGGGACACCGGGGCCCTCGTCCGTGACCTCCACGACGGCCTGGTTGCCCGTGACACGGGTGCGCAGGGCGACCGTGCCGCCCCCGTGCATGAGCGAGTTCTCGATGAGCGCGGCCAGCACCTGGGCGACCGCGCCCGGGGTGCCTACGGCCTGCAGATGCCGCTTGCCCGAACTGACGATGGCGCGGCCCGCGCTGCGGTAGGCCGGGCGCCACTCCTCCAGCTGCTGCTTGATGACCTCGTCGAGGTCGAAGGTGACGGCGGAGCCGGTACGGGGGTCGCGGGCGTTGGTGAGCAGCCGCTCCACCACGTCGGTGAGGCGCTCGACCTGGGTCAGGGCGATCGTCGCCTCCTCCTTCACGTTGTCCGGGTCATCCGTGAGGGTGATTTCCTCCAGACGCATGGAGAGGGCCGTCAGCGGCGTACGGAGCTGGTGGGAGGCGTCCGCGGCGAGGCGGCGCTCGGCGGTGAGCATCCGCGCGATCCGCTCCGCGCTGCCGTCCAGGACGTCGGCGACCCGGTCCAGCTCCGGGACGCCGTAGCGCTTGTGGCGCGGGCGGGGGTCGCCGGAGCCGAGCCGCTCCGCGGTCTCCGCGAGGTCGGTGAGCGGGGAGGCGAGACGGTTGGCCTGCCGTACGGCCAGCAGGACCGCGGCGACGATCGCGAGCAGCGCGACCAAGGCGATGATCAGGAGGGTGCGGCCGACCTCGCGCGTCACGGCCGAGCGGGGCTCCTGGACGGTGACCGTCTCGCCCTCCTCGCCCTTGGCCGTGGAGTGGATGACGTCACCGCTGGGCTGGAGGCCGAGCTCGACGGGGGCCTGGCCGGGGATGCGGATCACGGCGTACCGGTCCTCCGCGACCTGGTTCTTGAGGATCTCCGCGTTGATGTGCTCGTCGCCGAGGATGCGGCTGTCGACGATGCTGGCCAGGCGCAGGGCCTCGGAGTCCACGCGTTCCTGGGCACTGTTGCTGATCGTGCGGGTCTCGACGATCACGAGGGACACGCCGAAGACGGCGATCACGACGAGCACGACGGCGAGCGTGGACTGGATGAGACGGCGACGCACGGGGTCCTCCGGGCGAGTGACTGTACGTGGACCAGTGTGCCTTGACGCTGCGCTCGGCTGGGACAGGGGAGGCGCTCGGGTAGCCCGGGGTTCTCTTTGGCTGCGGGCCGGTGGGGGCTGGGCGCGCAGTTCCCCGCGCCCCTCAAGGCGGGGCTTCGCCCCAGGCCCCGCTCCCACTTCCGCCCCTTGGGGCCTCAGCTCTTTTCGAAGCGGAAGCCGACTCCTCGTACCGTCGCGATGTAGCGGGGGTTCGCCGCGTCGTCGCCGAGCTTCTTGCGGAGCCAGGAGATGTGCATGTCGAGGGTCTTGGTGGACGACCACCACGTGGTGTCCCAGACCTCGCGCATCAGCTGATCACGCGTGACGACCCGGCCGGCATCGCGGACGAGGACCCGCAGAAGGTCGAACTCCTTCGCCGTGAGCTGGAGTTCCTCGTCGCCCATCCAGGCCCGGTGCGACTCGACGTCGATGCGCACCCCGTGCGTGGCGGGCGGCTGCTGCGGCTCAGCGGCGCCGCGCCGCAGGAGGGCCCGGACACGGGCGAGCAGTTCGGCAAGGCGGAAGGGCTTGGTGACGTAGTCGTCGGCGCCCGCGTCGAGACCGACGACGGTGTCCACCTCGTCGGCGCGCGCGGTCAGGATGAGGATGGGGACGGTGTGGCCTTCGGCACGGAGTCGGCGGGCCACTTCGAGGCCGTCCATACCGGGCAGGCCCAGGTCCAGGACGACCAGGTCGACGCCGCCCTGCATTCCGGCGTCGAGCGCGGTGGGTCCGTCCTCGCGCACTTCGACCTCGTAACCCTCCCGGCGCAGGGCGCGGGCCAATGGCTCCGAGATGGACGCGTCGTCCTCGGCGAGCAGTACACGGGTCATGGGGTGATGGTAGTCCGCCGCGGACAGCGCCTGTGGTGTGATCGCCAACCGTAATTCTTACCTGGGGCTGTACGGTTTCCCGCCTGCGGCTGTGGGAAGCGATCTTGCCTGACACCTTCGAATAGGTATCCGTGGTTCCATTATTACCTGTGATCCATCTCTCAAGTCCTTCCATATGCCACATTGAGATGTCGTATGGTGACCAGACGCCTGTAGCACCACTAGGGGACCTTTGGCGCGTACTTGCCGCTGAAGGTCTCTTTCATGTGCGGGCTGGTGTTCGCCAGCCTTGAAAGGAATGACCTGTGGCCGGGCCCCAGCGCATCAATGCGCGAGGGGCGTGGATCCCGGTGGTCGCCGTCCGCCGCTTCGCAATCCGGAGCGGACTCCCCGTGGGCGTGGGGAAGGACGGTCGAATCCCGCCGGTGCCGGCCGCCCCCCACCGGGCGCGTAACGCTCAAGCAGCGCGTCCCGACCAGCAAGGAACGACCATGGCGTCCAGCCTGACGAAGGACTCGGTGACTCCGGGCACCCCCGGTTCCGAGAGGACCTTCTTCGGCCACCCCCGCGGACTGGCCACTCTCTTCATGACCGAGATGTGGGAGCGATTCTCCTACTACGGCATGAAGGCTCTGCTCCCGCTGTACCTGGTGGCACCGGGCGGCCTGCACCTGAGCGCGGCCACCGCGACCGCGATCTACTCGGTGTACCTGTCGCTGGTGTACCTGCTCGCCCTGCCGGGCGGCTGGTTCGCCGACCGTGTCCTCGGCCCCCGTAAGACGGTCGCCGTCGCGGGCGTCATCATCATGCTGGGCCACCTCACGCTGGCCCTGCCGTCGTCCGGCACGTTCTACGGCGGCCTCGGGCTCGTCGCGATCGGTTCCGGTCTGCTGAAGGCCAACATCTCCACGATGGTCGGTCACCTCTACAACGGTCCGGACGACCCGCGCCGTGACGGTGGCTTCACGCTCTTCTACATCGGCATCAATGTCGGCGCCTTCGCCGCTCCGCTGGTCATCGGCACCGTCGGCGAGAACGTCAACTGGCACCTGGGCTTCGCGCTCGCCGCGCTCGGTATGGCGCTGGGTCTGGCCCAGTACCTGCTCGGCGGCCGTCACCTGAACCCGCGCTCGCACGAGGTCCCCACGCCGCTGTCGGCCGAGGAGAAGGCCGCGACGCTGCGCAAGTCCGCGCTGTGGGCGGCCGTCGCGGTGGTCTTCTACTGCGTCGTCGGCTTCTCGGGTCACTACACCCTGAACTGGCTGCTGGTCCCGATCACCATCGCCGGTCTGGTCATCCCGGTCCTGGTCATCGCCCGGATCAAGCGGGACAAGGACCTCGACCGCGCCGAGCAGTCGAAGATGTCCGCGTACATCTGGTTCTTCGTCGCCGCGGCCGTCTTCTGGATGATCTACGACCAGGGCGGCTCGACCATGTCGATCTTCGCCGACTCCTCCGCCGAGAACACGATCTTCGGCTGGGAGTTCCCGGTCTCCTGGTACCAGTCCGTCAACCCGGTCATGATCATGGCGCTCGCGCCGGTGTTCGCCTGGGCGTGGCTGGCGCTGAACAAGCGCGGCAAGGAGCCGAGCACGGCCACCAAGTTCGCGTCGGGTCTGATCCTGATCGGTGCCTCGTTCTTCCTGTTCCTGGCTCCGCTGACGATCGCCGAGGGCGGTCACAAGGCGGCCGCAATGTGGCTGGTCGCGATCTACTTCGTGCAGACCGTCGGTGAGCTGACGCTCTCCCCGGTCGGCCTCTCCGTCACCACGAAGATGGCTCCCGCGAAGTACGCCTCCCAGATGATGGGCGTCTGGTTCCTGGCCGTCACCGCCGGTGACGCCACGACGGGTCTGCTGTCCATCGCCAATGTCGACCTCAACAAGACGGGCATCGTCGCCCTGGAGGCCACGCTCGCCGTGATCGCCGGTGTCGCGGTGTGGATGTACCGCAAGAAGGTCAAGGTCCTCATGGGCGACGTCCACTGACGTAGGTCCAGGGCTTACTGGAGGGCCGCCGCATCCTTTGGGGTGCGGCGGCCCTTCGGGTTTTCCCCACACCACCGGTATTCACTTGTATTCTGCCGCTATGAGTGACACCACGATCAAGATCAGCGAGTCGATAAGGGACCGTCTGCGCACACTCGCGGAGGAGCGCGGTCTGAGTACGCGCGCCTATGTCGAGCGTGTGGTCGCCGCGACGCCCACGGAGGCCGAGCGCGCCGAGCGCACGGCCCGGGCCATCGCGTACGTCCGGGCCAATCTGCGGGAGGACTTCACCGAGGCCGACGTTCGCGAGGCGCAGGAATGGCGTGCCGCGATCACGTCGGGGCACCTGGGGGAACGCCGGTGATCATCCTGGACCACACGGCGGTGCTCGCACTGTGCCGCGGTCACCGGCTGTTGTCCGGCCTGGCCGTCGTCGAGGTGGACGACCCAGGCCAACGGGCGCACATCCCGGCGTTGTGCCTGGTGGCCGCGAGCCTCCAACTGCCGGGCGCTGCCGCACACCTCGGCGCGCTGCCCGGCCTGGAGTTCCTGCCCCTCGACTTCGCCGGCGCCGCGACGGTCGAGCATGCGGCGTCCGCCGGCCTGGAGTGGGCCTACGGGCATGCCGTCCACGCGGCGGCCACCGGTGCCGTCGAGGGGCAGGTACTGACAGCGACACCCGAGGCCTACAACGGCACGGGCGTGTGGGCCGTCGACATCGGCAAGCCCTGAGCCTCAGGCGCCGGGCAGCTCGTCACGTCGTACGGCCGTGACGAAGGACGCCCAGGCCGCCGCCGGGAGTATGAGGGCGGGCCCGTGGGGGTTCTTGGAGTCGCGGACGGGCACGAGCGGGGTGGGGGTGGGGAGGTTGTCGACGACTTCGAGACACTCGCCGCCGTCCGAATTGCTGTAGCTGCTCTTGCGCCAGGTGGCAGCGGCCAGCAGGTCGTCGGAGACCTCGACACACGCACCGCCGTCCGGATTGCTGTAGCTGCTCTTGCGCCATGTCACGGCTGTCAGGTCGACGGATCGCATGGTGCTTCCTCCAGCATCTGCCCGATGAACTTCCGCGACTCGGCCGGGGACAGCGCCAGGTCGCGCAGCGAATCGTATGCGAGCTGCAGCCGCCCGACCGAGCTTGATTCCTCGATGAGTTCACCCCGGTAAGCGGTCTCCGTGTAGGCCACGGTACGCCCGTCGTGCATCCGCAGGAACATCACGTGTGTGCCGTCCAGGCTGCACGGCCCAGCGCTGAACGGCAGTACCTGGAGGGTGATGTTCGGACGCTCGGCGGCCTCCAGCAGGTACTCCAGTTGCTCGCGCCATGTCTCCGTGTCCCGCAGCGTCATGCGCAGCACCGCCTCGTACAGGATGGTTCGGAAACTCGGTCCCCCGTCTCTGGTCAGCAACTCGGTGCGGCCGAGCCGCGCTTCAACCTGCTGGAACAGCTGCTCTCCCCGGATGTCCCCCACCGCGAGCACCTCGGTCGCGTATCCCCTGGTCTGGAGCATGCCCGGGACCCTCGTGACCCCGAAGTGCCACAGGCTCACCGCCTCCGCCTCCAGCAGCATGTACCTGCGGTACTGCTCCTTGAACTGCGTCGGATCGCCCACCGCCAGCTCCCACAACGCCAACAGCAACCCCGGCGTCCCGTAATGCCGGTCCAGCGCCTGGGCCACCTCGGGGCTCCCCAGGGTGTGCCCGGTCTCCAGCTTCCCGAGTGTCGACCAGTCCCAGCCCAGTCGCTCCGCGAGCTGACGCAGGCTGACGCCGCTCCGCTCACGTAACTCCCTCACCTCCTCGGCGAATCGCCTGCGCGGCTCCTGGCTGCGGCTCGTCACCGTCCGTCTCTGCGGCATCCCGTCCTCCCCCTCCGGCGGCTGTGGAATTTGTGGAATTTGGAGTGCCCGGTGTGGAACCAGCGCCCTTCCACGGCATTTCCGCCCTGCTCACGCGGCATGCTCGTACTGCCTGAACACGCACCGTAATTCACCCGGTGCGCTCCGCACAGGCATGTCCGTGACCACGCGACCAAGGAGTGAGCCCCATGACCACCACGACCCTCCCCCGACTCCCCCGCCGCACCCGTACCCGTACCCACGGCACCGCCTCCTCCCCCTGGACCCCGCCCGGCGGCTGGGCGCGTCCGACCCCCGCGGCGCTGCGGGCGATCGAGGCGGCGCTCGCGCAGTGGTCGGCATGACGGCGCGTACGGCGGTGGCGGCGCCCGGGCCCCCGTACAGCGGCGGCTGCGACGTGTGCGCGGCGCTGCTGGCACAGCGGACGGCCGCGAAGGAGGCGGGCCGCATGGGCGAAGTCGCCGAATGCGACCGGGAGTTGCGGGCGCACGGCAGACACGGAGAGGGGCGTACGCCATGACCGGGCCGACGTACGACGTGAGCCGCTCCCCCGTTCCCGTCGACGGTTGCGAGGCCTGCCGGGAGTTCGCCGCACGGCGCCACGCGGCGCGCGCGGTGTTCGACCACAGCGCGGTGAGCGACGCGAACGTGCGGATGCGGGCGCATCTGCGGCGGGAGCACGGCGGGTGAGGAGGAGACGGCGGACCCCGCTCGACGACGCGTTCTGGAGCGGGGTCCTCACGCTGTTCAGCATGTCCGTGCTGCTTGCGGTGCTCTTCGTCGGGATACGGCCCTGAACGCGTGCCTCCGATGGGAAGCCGGTCCAGCCTCGTGCCGTGCCCCGACGCTAAACCCGCACCCCGGGGTCCAGGTCAAGCGGACCTCGGGGTGCGGACGGTGCGAGGGGGGCGTCAGCGCACGCGGCGGTGCGGCAGGAAGGTGAAGACCGCTCCGCCGAGCAGGATCGCCGTGCCGGCCACGAAGCCGAGTGCCCGAAGCTCGCCGTGGTCGTTCGAGCCGGTCGCGGCCAGGCCTCCGCCGGACGAGGACGAGGACGACCCGGAGGACGAGGACGACCCGGAGGACGATCCGGAGCCCGACGTCGTCGCGCCGGAGACGCCGCCCGCCTGCTTCTGGACGTCAAGTTCCAGTGAGACAGCGGTCTTTGTCGCCTTGCAGGGAATCGTGATCGGGTCGGATCCGGCACTCAGCGTCACGACGATCGTCAGATCACCTGGGCTGAGCGTGGCCTTGCCGTCCGCTCCGGGCTTGTACGTGCCCGTCATGTCGCCGAGCGAGACCGGGTCGCCCGTGTTGAGGGCGTCCTTGTTGGCAGGGCCCTCGACCTTGAGCGAGCCGCTGTCGTCGCCGCCGACCGTGATCACCATGGAGGGCTTCAGCGCGCCCGCGGGCAGCGGGGCGGGGCTGTTCATCACGCCCTTGGCGGTTTTCACCGTGAGGTCGTAACTCCCGCCGTTCTTCTTGGCGTTGATCGTCGCCGAAGAGTCGATCTTGGCGGGGCCGGGCGAGGTGCAGGCGAAGGACGTGGTCACGGTCTTGCCGGCGAAGTCGGTCTGACCGTCACCGCCGCCGGAGGTCGAACCACCGGACGTCGTGCCACCGGATGTCGTGCCACCGGACGTCGTGCCACCACCGGTCGTGGATCCACCGGTCGTGGATCCACCCGAAGTCGTGCCGCCGGTGTCACCGCCGGTCGCCGTGCCTCCGGAGGTGGTCGTCCCGCCGGAGGTCGAGCCGCCCGAGGTCGTCGAACCGCCCTCGGCGGCCGTCACCTTGATGGTGGCCGCGGCCGGCACCGCCTCCTGGGGCGTGCACTTGGTGTCCGTCGAGTAGGCGGTGATGGTGTACGCGTCCGGGGTCAACGTGACGTCACCCGCCTGCGTCAGCTTGACCTTGCCCGTCATGTCGGACAGCACCATGTCGCCGCCCTTGGGAATCTCCGGGTTCTTCTGCGGCCCCTCCATCGCGATGTCCGCGGTCTGCGCGCCGGACGCCTTGAGAGTGCCCGTGGGCTTGACCGAGTCCTTCGGCAGGACGATGAGGTCCGGATTCTTGGACGCCGCCTGGACGAACTTCCACACGACCTGGATCTCGTCGCCCACCTTCGCCGTCGCCGGTGCGGTGATCTCCACCTTGGTAGTGCCCTCGACGGGGCCCAGGCCGGAGGCCGCGGGCGGTATGCACTCCGTCTTGTACGACACCTCCGCGGCCTGCGCCGGGACCGCAGCCACTCCCAACAGAATGCCCGCGCCGCCGAGCATCAGCGCGATCCCGGCCGCGCTCGTTCTGCGGCCTCCGGACACAACTCTCCGTCGCCTGTTCACGTGTTCCCCTTCGTCGTCGGACCGGTGTCGTGCGGTGCGGAGAGCTGACCGTTCGCCGCGGTCCCCGGAACGTTGTCCGGCGTGAACCACGGCAGGGACGGGTTCGTAGCGGTGCCGGCCGGCACGGATGTGGCCGCGGACGCGCTCGCTCCGGGCACCCGGGGCGGGCTCGCCTTGGCCATGCGGAACGGGGCCGGCCTCGGCACCCGGGAGACGAGTTCGGGCAGGCCCAGACTCCGATGCCGTCCCGCCCTCCCCGCCCGCCCCGCCGACCTGCGCGGGCGCACCCGGTCCACCACGGCCATCCCGACCCGGAAGACCGCGGCCGGCACCACCACGGCGAGCAGGATCCAGAAGAGGGTCACCCCCCAGGGACGGCCCACCCCCCAGGGCTGCTCGGCGAGGACCTTGCCGCCGTAGCGCAGCGAGACCGTGTAGTCGCCGTGCGCCCCGGCCGCGAGCTCGACCGGCAGCTTGATCTGCGCCTTCTTGCCGGGTGCGATCGTGCCGCGCCAGTCCTGTTCCTCCCACTGCGGCGCGAACACGCCGTGGGAGGTGCCGATCTGGAACACGGGGTCCTTGACGGCGGCGGTGCCGGTGTTGCCGACCGTGAAGACGAGTTGGCGGGAGGGCGGCGCGCCGAACCAGGTCAGCAGCCCGCTCGACCCGTCGAGGCGGGTGTCGGTGAGCACCGAGAGCCGCCCCCCGCCCACCTCCTTCGGCAGTGGTTCGACCGAGTGCCCGGCGACCATGAAGATCGCGTCGGCCTCCGCCTTCTCCCCCGTGACCGTTGCGACGTGCACCACGCACGGACATGGCGCGGGCGGCTCGGTGACCGGCAGTTCCTTGCTGAAGTGGCCCTGCGCGTCGGTGGTGACGGCCCGGCCGTCGGCGTTGGCGCAGGAGTTGGTGCCGCCGATCACCCCCCGGGACGGCACGGCCTGCCCGCAGATCAGCATCATCAGCAGGGTCTTCGGCCGCCATCCGTTGCCGGTCACGGTGATCGAACCGCCCGTCCCCGCCTCGGACTTGGACAGGCTCACGCCGGGTTTCCCGGCCGCGGACGCCGGGGACACCGCTCCCGCCAGCGGGGCCAGGACGAGCGCGAGCGCCGCCACCAGCGCCGACATCCGCGCCTTGCCGCTCAGGACACCGCTCACGACACCGCTCCCGTCCACTCGACTTCCGTACGCGGCCGTTCACTCGTCCCGCCGCCCGTCGTGCGACGCCTGTGACGTCGTACGCCCCACCACGCACCCAGCGCCGCGAGCGCCGCCCCGGCGGTGGCCGCGAGCGCGCCCCACGGCACGAACCGCACCGAAGCGGACGCCGTGGCGCGTGCCCCGCCCGCCGCCGTCACCGTCAGCCGTACGTCGACCGCGTCCAGTGCCGGGGGGTCGCGCCAGGGCTCGGTGAGCGTGACGCGACGGCCGGGCAGGAGGTCGAGGGGCAGGGTGCGCGGGGCACGGTCCAGGGCCCGGCCGAGAACGCCGTCGGCGCGGACCGCGAGTTTCGGGGTGAGCACGGTGTTGCCGCGGTTGACCAGCTCGTACGAGATGCGCCCGCCGTGCACGGCGACGTGCTCGACGGTGAGCGCCGACACCGCGGGGCCGCCGACCCGCAGCTGGACCCGGACCGCCGAGGACCGGCCGCCGGCGCCCGCCACGACCGCGCCGGGGTGGTCGCCGGGCGTCGCGCCCGCCGGGACGCTCACGGTGAACGGCACGTCGGCCCGTGTGTGCGCGGGCACCCGCAGCGAAAGCGTGCGGACCGGGACCCGGCGGCCGCCCCGGTCTCCCGCGAAGGCGATCCATGCGCCCGTGTCCGTGGACTTCCCGGCGGCGCGCACGGTGAGGTCGCCGTCCGCGGTGTTGTCGGCGTCCGCGCCGCGCAGCCGCACGGTCACGGGCCGTGCGCCCGGGTTGAGCACGGACACGGAGTCCTGCAGCACCGTGCCGGGCGCGCCCTCCGCGTAGACGTACGGCCGCCCGCCCGGCGCGCTCGCGGACGGCGCGAGGGACCAGCCGTCGTCGGCGGCGGCCACCGGGGCGGCGGCGGCCGACAGCAGCACGGCGACGGCACAGCGGAGGACGGGGGCGTACGGCATCGGCGGCTCCTGCTGGTCGTACGGTCGTACGGGGGCGCGGCGCCCTCAGCGGCGGGTCGTCTGGTGCCTGCGGGTCAGCCACAGCGTGCCCGCCGCGCCCGCGAGCAGCACCGTGCCGCCGAACGTGCCGAGGGCGATCGCCGAGTCGGCGGGGCCGGTCTGCGGGAGCTGGCCACCGGAGTCGGTGCCGGTCGAGCCCGTCGAACCGCCGGAGCTGCTGGATCCGCCGCCCGCCGCCGTGACATCGAGAGTCAGCGAAGGGCCGGGGTTGTTCGTGGGGGTGCAGGTGGTCGTCGTGCCGAGCGCCTTGATCGTGAGCACGCCCGCGGTGAAGGTGACCTTGCCGGTCTTCTCCGGCGTGTAGGTACCCGACAGGTCACTGATTTTGATGGGGGTGTTGGCGGGGATCGCGGCCGCGTTGGCGGGGCCGCTCACGGCCACCGTGCCGCTGTCCGCGCCGCCCACCTTGATCACGGCGCTCGGGCTCATCGCGCCCTTGCCGAGCTCCACCGGGCTGGAGGAGACGCCCTTCTGCCAGGACATGGTGAGCTTGTAGGCGCTGCCGCTCTTGACACTCTTGATGTCGATGGGCGAGACGGCGCTTTTGTCGCCGATCGGCGTCTTGCACTGGTAGTTGACGTTCACCACGCTGGCCTCGGCGACGGGGGCGGCCATCAGCACCGCCGAGCCGGCCAGGGCCGCGGCGAACGCGAGCGCGGCGGTTCGTTTCTGGTACGTCCGGTACGACACCTCGGGGCCTCATTCCTGACGGAACATCAGATCGGCCGTCAAGGTACGCCCGGTCCCTTGTGGAGGGAAGACAAAGTGCGCGCCGGATCCGAGGAGATCCGGCGCGCGTTCGGCAACGTACGAAGAAGGGTTCGAACCGCGGGTAACCCAAGGTCGGAGTCGCACCCGGGATCGGGTGGGCTACGCGGGCGCCCCGAGTTCCGCCCACACCGTCTTGCCCGTGACCCCCGGAGTGCGCACGACTCCCCAGTCCAGACACAGCCGCTGCACGATGAACATGCCGTGACCGCCGGGGCGGCCGGCGCGGTGCGGGGTGCGCGGGGCGGGCTGGCCCGCGCCATGGTCGGAGACCTCGACGCGCAGCACCTTGTTGTCGCAGGCGATCCGGAGCTCGTCCGGGCCCTCGGCATGCAGGCAGGCGTTGGTGACGAGTTCGGAGACGACCAGCAGGACGTCCTCGGCGGCGGCCCGCTGGTCGGCGCTCGCGGCGGGCAGCCAGCCCCACGCGTGCAGCGCCTGGCGGGCGAAGTCGCGGGCCAGCGGCACGACGCCGCTCTCGCCGTCGAAGCTCAGTCTGCGGGCCTGACGCCCCCCGGACGGAACGGCCAGGCCGCCGCCCCCAGGCGCCCCGGAAGCGCCGCCGTCGCCCGACTCCGGGCCGCGGTCGCCCGGCGGGTAAGGCCGGGTGGTGCTCATCAGCGCTTCACCTCACCGATTCACCAGTTCACGATTCAAGACTCAGTACTCAGCATGTGGTACGCGCCGCGGGTGCTTCCGCACTCAGGGCGTTCCGGACGAATATCTACGACGATCACCTACGACGTTCCCACCGATTGTTGCCGACATAGTCAGGATGTCTCCTGCCCGACCGATCCGCCGGAACACCCCCTTTATGCGACGGGGATCGTGTGACGCGGGCGATGCCGCGATCGCAGGGGGCACTCCGGAGCATGCCGAGGCGGGGCCCCGACCGCCCCGGCTAGTCGGCCAGGGCCGCATCGAGGGTCTCGTGGACGGTGAAGACGGCGTCGGCCCCGGTGATCTCGAAGACCCGGGCCACCACCGGCAACATCCCCGCCAGGTGGACTCCGCCCCCTGCGGCATCCGCCTTCAGCCGGGCGCCGAGCAGCACGTTCAGCCCGGTGGAGTCGCAGAACTCCAGTCGCGAGCAGTCCACGACCAGGCGCGAGTGACCCTTGTCAAGGCAGTCCTCGAGTGGCTCACGCAACAATTCAGCCGTGTGGTGATCCAACTCACCCGCGGGGGTCACGACGGCGCTTGAGCCCTCTTCCCGCACCTCGACTAGAAGCCGGCCCGACTGTGCGCTGCCGACCGTCTGGCGGTCCATGCCGTCTCTCTCCCGAGCGTCGCGAGTGCTGATGTACGCACTCGAACACTACGCCTTCCTTACGATCCCCGACACCCGAACAACCCCCTGAAAATGGACATTTCGCCATGCAACGCACTTGCGGGCGACGCGCGAAAGCGGGTAGGGCTAGTAACGACACCTATTCGACACGGCCGGCTTCGGAGGCGCCGCACACCGCAGTGCACGCATTGGCATCGGCGGCCATATGCCGAGAACGATGGAGGACACCATGTCACCCCGGCTCGACGCATCGCAGACCCAGACGGCGACGTCGACACCTTCTCTGGAACGCCCGGAGCGTCTCGACGAAACCGGAACCAGCGGACTCGACGGACTCGACGGACTTCCCGAGATCCCCCCGTACGACGAGGTGGGACCGGTGGACGCACGGGCCCTGTCCAAGACCCTCTTCGAGCGGCTGGAGTCCCTCGAGGAAGGCACCCACGACTACTCGTACGTGCGCAACACGCTCGTCGAGCTCAACCTCGCGCTGGTCAAGTTCGCCGCCTCCCGCTTCCGCTCCCGCAGCGAGCCGATGGAGGACATCATCCAGGTCGGCACGATCGGCCTGATCAAGGCGATCGACCGCTTCGAACTGAGCCGCGGCGTCGAGTTCCCCACGTTCGCGATGCCGACCATCATCGGCGAGATCAAGCGCTTCTTCCGCGACACCTCCTGGTCCGTGCGCGTACCGCGCCGACTGCAGGAACTCCGTCTCGACCTGGCCAAGGCGGGCGACGAACTCGCCCAGCAGCTCGACCGGGCGCCCACGGTGGGCGAGTTGGCGGAGCGCCTGGGCATCACCAACGACGAGGTCGTCGAGGGCATGGCCGCCTCGAACGCCTACACGGCCAGTTCGCTGGACGCCCAGCCCGAGGAGGACGACTCCGAAGGCGCGCTCGCGGACCGCATCGGCTACGAGGACCACGGCCTCGAGGGCATCGAGTACGTGGAGTCCCTCAAGCCCCTGATCGCCGAGCTCCCCTCGCGCGACCGGCAGATCCTCTCGCTGCGCTTCGTCGCCAACATGACCCAGTCCGAGATCGGTGACGAGCTCGGGATCTCGCAGATGCATGTGTCGCGGCTGCTGTCGCGGACGCTGGTGCGACTGCGGAAGGGACTGACGGTCGAGGAGTGACGGTCGAGGAGTGACGATGGGGGAGCGACGCTCCCCGCCCCTCCACTGAATGCGGCCCGGCGCCATCGGCGCCGGGCCGCATTGTCCATCGACGGTCGACGGTCGACGGTCGACCGTCGACCGTCGACATATCGAACTGTTACCCGAAGAAACCTCTCCCCTCTCTCGCCCTCTTTCCTCAAACCTCTTTCCTCAAAGGGCCACTCTCGTCACGATGGTCACTCCAAACTGGCTGGTACGTCAGGACGAGGACGAGTGATGAGCGAAGGCAGCGGAGTCCACGCGGGCGCGTCCGACACGCGGCTCACCGAACTGCTGAGCGCCGACACCCCCAGCGCGTATCCGGCCCTCCAGGAACTCCGCGAGCGGCACCGCCCGTCCGTCCTCGCCTACGCCCGCCTGTGCACCCGCAGCGAGTCGGCCGCAGGACAGCTCGCTGCACAGGCGTTCACCCTGGCGGCCCAGGAGACGGCGCGCGGCTCGAACCCGAGCGTCCCCTGGCGCCACCGGCTCCTGCTGCTGGCGGGGCAGGTGGCCGCCTCGTGGGCGAGGGACGAACGGGCCGCGGGCCTCGACCCCGGTCTGCTCCTCGTGCTGAGCACGGCGGGCCCCGGCGGGCCCGTGCCGCCCATGCTCGCCCCGTTCCAGTCCCTCCCGTCCCGCACCCAGGGCCTGCTCTGGTACGCGGTCGTGGAAGAGGAACCCGCCGACCGGGCGGCCGTCCTGCTCGGCCTCACCCGTGAGGACGTGACGTACGGCGCGCAGCCCGCGCTGCACGCCCTGGGCCAGGCCTGTCTGAAGTTCCGGCTCGCCGGCTCCGACGACCCGCGCTGCGGGGACTTCCGGCGGCTGATCGAGGAGTCGCTACGGCCGGACAACCCCCGTTCCAGCCCCGATCTGCACGCCCACATGGCGCACTGCGCGCACTGCACGACGGCGTACGAGGAGCTGTCCGCCCTGCGCGACCATCCGCACACCGCGCTGGCCGAGGGGCTGCTGCCGTGGGCGGGCACGGCGTACGTCATGAGCGAGGCGGGCGAACCCCGGCCCGGCGTCCCCGCCTCGTCGGGGCCCTGGCCGCCGTCCCGCCGTTTCGTCCTCACCTCGGCGGCGGCCCTCGGCGTCGCCCTGGTGCCGCTGCTGTTCGTCGTGCTGTCGTCGGGCGGCTCGCCGTCCCAGAACACGGCGGGCTCGGTCACCACCCCGTCGAGCGTGCCGCAGGTGACGGTGACGGCGACCGTCTCGGCGACCCCCTCGCCCCCGGCCCCGCTGCCCTCCGCGACCAGCGAGTCCCCTTCCCCGACGCGGAGCCCGAGCCCCTCCCCCTCGAGACCGGCCAGTCCGACGCCGTCCCCCACGCCCACCCCGACCTACCCGCCGGGCAGCAGCTACGCCCAGGTCGTGAACCTCGCCTCGGGCCTGTGCCTGGACATCCGCGACGGCGATCTGACGCAGGGCACGGACGTCGTCACGGCCCCCTGCACCTCGGCCCGCACCCAGCGGTGGCGGGTCGACTCCGGCCGCGGCGTCCTGCAGTCGTACGCCGACTCCGACCTCTGTCTCGACAGCCGCGGCTCCATCGACAACGGCGTCGGGATCTGGGACTGCGGCTCGATCGACGGCAGCCACGGCCAGAACCTGAGGTTCACCGTGGACGACGACGGCGTGATCCGCCCGTCCATCGCCGTCGAGACCGCGGTCACCCCGAGCGGCGGCGACGGCCTGTCCCTGCTGCCGCTCGACGGGGGCACGAGTCAGCGGTGGCGGGCGGGGGCCTCGTGACGCAGGCGCCGTGACCCCGGCGCCGTGACCCCGGCCTCGCCTGGCCTCGGACTCGTGACCCCGGTGTCAGATCTCGCGTGCGCCGCGCCGCCAGACGCCGGTGACCAGCGGTACACCCGGCCGGTAGGCGAGGTGGACGTGGCTGGGCGCGTCCAGGAGGACGAGGTCGGCGCGGGCGCCGACGGTGAGGCGGCCGATGTCCGTGCGGCGCAGGGCCGCCGCGCCGCCCGCCGTGGCCGACCAGACCGCCTCGTCCGGGGTCATCCCCATGTCCCGTACCGCCAGCGCGATGCAGAACGGGACGGAGGAGGTGAAGGACGAGCCCGGGTTGCAGTCGGTGGAGAGCGCGACGGTCACGCCCGCGTCCAGGAGGCGGCGGGCGTCCGGCCACTCGGCGCGGGTGGAGAACTCGGCGCCGGGGAGCAGGGTCGCGACCGTGCGGCCGTTCGCCAGGGCCTCGACGTCCGCGTCCGTGAGGTGGGTGCAGTGGTCGGCGCTCGCCGCGTCGAGTTCGACGGCGAGCTGGACGCCGGGGCCGTACGAGAGCTGGTTGGCGTGGACGCGCGGGTGCAGGCCCTTCGCCTTGCCCGCGGTGAGGATCGCGCGGGCCTGGTCGCCGTCGAAGGCGCCCTTCTCGCAGAAGACGTCGATCCAACGGGCGTACGGGGCACAGGCGTCGAGCATCTCGCCGGTCACCAGGGCCACGTACGCGGCCGGGTCGTCGGCGTAGTCCGGGGAGACGATGTGCGCGCCGAGGTAGGTGACCTCGTCGGTGTGTGCCGCCGCGATGCGCAGGGCGCGGGCCTCGTCCTCGACGGTGAGGCCGTAGCCCGACTTGGTCTCGAAGGTGGTGGTGCCCTGGCGCAGGGCCTCGTGGAGGTAGTGCGTGAGGTTGCGCTCCAGGTCCTCGTCACTGGCGGCGCGGGTGGCGGCGACGGTGGTGCGGATGCCGCCCGCCGTATAGCCGCGGCCCGACATGCGGGCGTTGAACTCCTGGGTGCGGTCGCCCGCGAAGACGAGGTGCGAGTGGGAGTCCACGAAGCCCGGAATCACGGCCCGGCCACCGGCGTCGACCCGGTTGTCAGTGGCGGGTGCTTTTCTTGAGTCACCGGTCCACGCGATGCGGTCGCCTTCGATGACGACGGCCGCGTCCTGGATCAGACCGAGCGGGGAGCCGTCACCCAGGGAGGGATCGTTGGTGACCAGACTGGCGATGTTGGTGATGACGGTGGTCGTGCCGGTGGTGCTGCTCATGGCGTCCTCGTGGGGGCGGAGTTCGGCGGTCGTCTCTAGGCGCGCAGGGCTTCGACTGCCTGCGCGAGTGCCTGCGGCACATCGGGAACGAGGGCGTGCGCCCCGTCGCGTACGACATGCCGGCCGCCCACGACCGTGTGCCGTACGTCGGCCGCCGTCGCCGCGAATACGGCCGTCTCGGCGCCCAGGCGCGGCACCGGTCCCGCTGTTCTGACCGAGTCGAGGGCGATCGTCGTGAAGTCGGCGAGCGCGCCCGCCTCGAGGCTGCCCGCGTCCTGCCAGCCGAGGGCCGCGTGGCCGTCGGCGGAGGCGGCGCGCAGCAGGGCGGCCGCCGTCCAGTGACCGCGGGTGCGGGTGCGCAGGCGCTCGTTCAGCTCCATCGCGCGGGCCTCTTCGAGGAGGTCGATGACGGCGTGGCTGTCGGAGCCGAGGGAGAGGGGCGAGCCGGCTCGCTGGAGGGCGACGGCGGGGCCGATGCCGTCCGCCAGGTCCCGTTCCGTCGTCGGGCACATGCAGGTGCCCGTCCGGGAGTCGCCCAGCAGCGCGATGTCCTCGTCCGTGAGGTGCGTGTTGTGGACGCCGGTCGTGCGGGGGCCGAGCACGCCGTGGTCGGCGAGGAGCCGCGTCGGGGTGCACCCGTGGGCGGCCCGGCAGGCGTCGTTCTCCGCCGTCTGCTCCGACAGATGCACGTGCAGCGGGGCCTGCCGCTCCTCGGCCCAGCGCGCGACCGTCGCCAGCTGTCCGGCGGGCACGGCCCGTACGGAGTGGATGGCGGCACCGATCCGTGCGTGATCACGGTCCTTGAGAAGTGAAGAGCGTTCCGCCCAGGCCTCCGCGCTGCCGTCGGAGAAGCGGAGCTGGTGGTGGTTGGGCGGCTGTCCGAAGCCGGAGGACACGTATGCCGTGTCGAGGAGGGTGATCCGGATGCCGGCCTCGTCCGCGGCCGCGACGAGCGCCTCGCCCATCGCGTTCGGGTCGGCGTACGGGGTGCCGCCGGGGGCGTGGTGCACGTAGTGGAACTCGCCGACGGCTGTGACGCCCGCGAGCGCCATCTCCGCGTACACGGTGCGGGCGAGCGCGTGGTAGGTGTCCGGGGTCAGCCTGTCCGCGAAGGAGTACATGATCTCGCGCCAGGTCCAGAAGGTGCCGGAGCCGACCTGGACGGTGCCGCGCAGGGCGCGGTGGAAGGCGTGCGAGTGGGCGTTGGCGAGGCCGGGGAGGGTGAGTCCGCGGAGGATCTCGGCGCCGGGGGGCGGGGTGGCGGTGTTCTCGCGGACGGCGGTGATCCGCCCGTCCGTCACGTCCAGGGCCACGCCCGGCTCGACGTGGGTGTCGAGCCAGGCGTGTTCAAGCCAGTACGTCTGCGTCACCTGCAGGCCAGCCCTTCGAGTACGTCGGCGAGTGCGGTCACCCCGGCCACGCAGTCGTCCTCGGCGGCGTACTCGGCCGGGGAGTGCGAGACACCCGTGGGGTTGCGTACGAACAGCATGGCGGTCGGGACGGTCCCGGAGAGAATTCCGGCGTCGTGTCCGGCGCCCGTGCCCAGGACGGGAACCGTGAGTCCCGCGGCCTCTTCCCCGTCCTTGCCCAGGATGCGGGCGAGCTCGTCGCGCAGGGCGTGCTCGAACTCGACGACGGGGGTGAACGACTCACGGACGACGTCGAGTTCGACGCCCTGGGCCTCCGCGTACTCGCGGGCGGCCTTCTCGACGCCGGTGACGACCGTGTCGAGGGTCGCCTGGTCGGCGGCGCGGGAGTCGAGCCAGCCGCGCACGAGGGAGGGGATGGCGTTCACGCCGTTCGGCTCGACGGAGATCTTGCCGAAGGTGGCGACGGCACCGGCGAGCTGGGCCTCCCGGCGGGCGGCGAGCACGGTCTCGGCGTACGACAGCATCGGGTCGCGGCGGTCGACGAGCCGGGTGGTGCCCGCGTGGTTGGCCTCGCCCCGGAAGTCGAAGCGCCAGCGGCCGTGCGGCCAGATGGCGCTGGCGATGCCGACCTGGTCGCCACTGAGGTCGAGGGCGCGGCCCTGCTCGACGTGCAGTTCGACGAAGGCTCCGATGCGGGCGAGGCGCTCGGGGTCGGGACCGATGGTGTCGGGGTCGTATCCGGCGCGCTCCATGGCCTGCGGGAGCGTGATGCCGTCGCCGTCGGTCAGCCGGTGCGCCTGCTCGACGGTGAGTTGTCCGGCGGCCAGCCGGGAGCCGACGCAGGCGAGTCCGAAGCGGGCGCCCTCCTCGTCGCCGAAGTTGACGAGGGCGAGGGGACGGGTGAGCTCGGCCTTCCTGGCGCGCAGTTCGTCCAGGGCGGCGAAGGACGACACGACGCCGAGGGGCCCGTCGAAGGCCCCGCCGTCGGGCACGGAGTCCAGATGGGACCCGGTGACGACGGCGTCGCCCTCGGCGGGGTCGCCGAGCCAGGCCCACTGGTTGCCGTTGCGGTCCAGCTCGTAGCGCAGCCCGCGGGACTCGGCCTGGGCCCGGAACCAGGCCCGGCAGTCGGCGTCGGCCCCGGTCCAGGCGAAGCGGCGGTAGCCGCCGGAGGCGGAACTGCGGCCGATCGGCAGCAGCTCCGCCCACATGCTGTGGAAGGTCACGCGGCGCCGCCCTCGTCGCCCTCGCGCATCGGGATGCGCACACCGCGCTCCTGGGCAACGGACTCGGCGATGTCGTACCCGGCGTCGACGTGGCGGATGACGCCCATGCCGGGGTCGTTGGTGAGCACGCGGCGGATCTTCTCGCCGGCCAGCTTGGTGCCGTCGGCGACGGACACCTGGCCGGCGTGGATGGAGCGGCCCATGCCGACGCCGCCGCCGTGGTGGATGGAGACCCAGGAGGCGCCGGAGGCGACGTTCACCATGGCGTTGAGCAGCGGCCAGTCGGCGATCGCGTCGGAGCCGTCGAGCATGGCCTCGGTCTCGCGGTACGGGGAGGCGACGGAGCCGCAGTCGAGGTGGTCGCGGCCGATGGCCAGGGGCGCGGCGAGCTCGCCGGACGCCACCATGTCGTTGAAGCGCTCGCCGGCCTTGTCGCGCTCGCCGTAGCCGAGCCAGCAGATACGGGCGGGCAGGCCCTGGAAGTGGACGCGCTCGCCGGCCAGCTTGATCCAGCGGTGCAGGGACTCGTTCTCCGGGAAGAGGTCGAGGATCGCCTTGTCGGTCTTGGCGATGTCGGACGCCTCGCCGGAGAGGGCCGCCCAGCGGAAGGGGCCCTTGCCCTCGGAGAACAGGGGGCGGATGTAGGCGGGGACGAAGCCGGGGAAGGCGAACGCCCGCTCGTACCCGGCGAGCTGGGCCTCGCCGCGGATCGAGTTGCCGTAGTCGAAGACCTCGGCGCCGGCGTCCATGAAGCCGACCATCGCCTCGACGTGCTTGGCCATGGACTCACGGGCGCGGGTGGTGAAGCCCGCCGGGTCCTTGGCGGCCGCGTCGGCCATGTCGTCGAAGTCGATGCCGACGGGGAGGTAGGCCAGCGGGTCGTGGGCCGAGGTCTGGTCGGTCACGATGTCGATGGGGGCGCTCTCGGCGAGCATGCGGGGCAGCAGCTCGGCGGCGTTGCCCAGGAGGCCGATGGAGAGCGGCTTGCGCTGGTCGCGGGCCTCGACGGCGAGCTGGAGGGCGTGCTCCAGGGAGTCGGCCCGCACGTCCAGGTAGCGGTGCTCGATGCGGCGCTCGATGGCGCGCGGGTCGACGTCGATACAGATCGCGACGCCGTCGTTCATCGTCACGGCGAGCGGCTGGGCGCCGCCCATGCCGCCGAGGCCCGCGGTCAGGGTGATGGTGCCCGCGAGCGTGCCGTTGAACTTCTTGGCGGCGACGGCGGCGAAGGTCTCGTAGGTGCCCTGGAGGATGCCCTGGGTGCCGATGTAGATCCAGGAGCCGGCGGTCATCTGGCCGTACATGGTGAGGCCGAGGGCCTCCAGACGGCGGAACTCCTCCCAGTTGGCCCAGTCGCCGACCAGGTTGGAGTTGGCGATGAGGACGCGCGGGGCCCACTCGTGGGTCTGCATGACACCGACGGGGCGGCCGGACTGGACGAGCATCGTCTCGTCCTGCTTGAGGGTCCGCAGCGTGCGGACCATGGCGTCGAAGGAGCGCCAGTCACGGGCGGCCTTGCCGGTGCCGCCGTAGACGACGAGCTTGTCGGGGTGCTCGGCGACCTCGGGGTCGAGGTTGTTCTGCAGCATCCGCAGGGCGGCTTCCTGCTGCCATCCCAGGGCACTCAGTTCCGTACCGCGCGGCGCTCGGACGGGGCGGGGTCCTGACATGGTCTGCCTCCTAGCGGACTGTTGCAGTAGATATTCACATCCTGGCTTCTTGAATAGAGCTAGTCAATAGATGAGTGGACCAGCGGGGGCGTGGCGCGGGTGTTTGGCTGGGATGTATGGGCACAGACAGGGACACGACGGAGGATTCAGTGAGCGATGGGGCGGCAGGAACCAGGGTGCCTTCGACGGGGACGCCGTCGACCGGGATGTCTTCAGCGGCGGCGCCTTCGGGTGAGGCTTCGAGTGAGGCTTCGGCGGGCGGGGCGTCTTCGGGTGAGGCGCCTTCGGCGGGCTGGGGCGAGTCCGGCTCCGATCGCGTGGCACGGCGCGACGATGCCGTCCGGGCCGCCGTGGAGCATGGACTGCTGGGGCCCGAGGCCCCCATCATCGCCCTCCTCGACGTTCCCGGCATCAAGGCCTCGGTGGCGGAGCTGCGGGCCGCCTTCGACGCGGTGACGGCGCCGGGCACACCCGTGCTGCACGCCTTCGCGGTGAAGGCGACCCCGCTGGTGCCCGTACTGCGGCTGCTGCACGAGCACGGCATCGGCGCGGAGGTCGCGAGCCCCGGCGAGCTCGCCCTCGCCCGCGCGGCCGGAGTGCCACCCTCCGAGACCGTGCTCGACTCACCCGCCAAGACGATCGCCGAACTGCGCGAGGCGCTGGCGGTGGGCATCGCCGTCAACGCGGACAATCCGCAGGAGCTGGACCGCATCGACGGCCTGGTGGGGGACCCGCCCAACGGGCCGAACGGCGGTCCCGCGGGATCCCCGCACCCCCGCTCCCCCATCGGAATCCGGGTGAACCCGCAGGTCGGCGGGGGTTCCATCGAGGCGTTGTCCACGGCGACGGCGACCTCGAAGTTCGGGGTCGCGCTGCGCGACGAGGGTGCCCGGGAGTGGATCGTCCAGGCGTACGCCGACCGTCCGTGGCTGACCCGGCTGCACGCGCACACCGGATCGCAGGGCATCCCTCTCTCGCTGATGGCGCGGGGGGTCGCGGAGACGTACGCACTCGCCGAGGAGATCAACCGGCGCGTCGGGCGGCAGCAGATCGACACGCTCGACATCGGCGGCGGACTGCCGGTCAACTTCGGCTCCGACGTCACGACCCCCACGTACGCGCAGTACGCGCGGCTGCTCGCCGAGGCGGTGCCGGGGCTCTTCGACGGGCGGTACGGGCTGGTCACCGAGTTCGGGCGGTCGCTGCTGGCCAAGCACGGGACCGTGGTCGCGCGGGTCGAGTACGCGAAGTCCGCCGGAGGCCGGCCGGTCGCGGTGACCCACGCCGGGGTGCAGATCGCGACCCGCACGGTGTACGCGCCCGGGTCCTGGCCGCTGCGGATCGCCGCGTACGACGCGTTGGGGCGCCCCAAGGCGGGGCCGGACGTCGTCCAAGACATCGCGGGGCCCGCCTGTTTCGCGGGCGACCTGCTCGCCGAGGGGCGCGCGCTCCCGCTGCTCGAACAGGGTGACTACGCGGCGGCGTTGGACACGGGCGCGTACTACTTCGCCCACCATTACGCGTACAACTCCCTGGCCCGGCCGGGCGTTTACGGCTTCGCGCCGGTCGAGGGCGGCAACGGGGGCAGGGACGTGCGGTTCGCGGTCGTACGGGAGCCGCAGGGCGTCGAGGAGATCGTCGCGGAATCGGGCGGCGCGCGACCGACGGCACTCACGGCGCTGTAGCCGCCGACGCCCGGCACCTGGCACCTGGCACCTGGCACCCGGCACCCGGCACCCCGAAATAGAACACGGCGTGCGCCGCCTCGCCGCGCGCCCCCACGGACCTGCGAGCGCACCCTGGCGCGCCTTCGCAACGCTCTGACCGGCATCCGAGCAGCCTCAAGAGGGCTGAAAATATGGTCAGTTGACCCACCTTAGTCACCGCGCGCATGTTCCACAGGAAAATGCCAGATCCCTCACCCGTCGCGCACACGTTGCGTAACTTCGGCGTCACTCGGCCGAACCCTTTGGCGGGAGGGGATACGTGGTGCCCGGAATCGACGAGTGCCTACTGGAAGCCATGCGACTGCCCGGTGCCCGGGGCGCCGCGGTGGTCGACTGGACCAGCGGGCTGGCCCTGGGCACGGTCGGGGACGCCCCGGGCGGTGACCACGAGACGACCGCGGCGGAGGCGGCCGAGCTCGCCCGGCTCGCCGCGGAGCACAAGGCGTTCGCCCCGTCCGACGGGTCCGACTGGTCCGAGCAGGAGACCCCGGTCGAGGACCTGATCGTCAGCAACCGTGACAGCTACCACCTGCTGCGGTTCGTCAGGACCACGTTCGACAGCAGCGTGTTCCTGCATCTGTGGCTGGACCGGGCGGACGGCAATCTCGCGCTGGCCCGGATCCGGCTCGGCGAGATGGCCGGACGGCTGGTACTGGGATGACGACGGTCAGAACACCGCCCGCACTCGAACTCGCCGTGCACAAGGACAGCGGCCGGGACCACGACCGCAACAACGACAAAAACAACAACACCAACGACAACGACAACGACAGGGCGGCGGTCCCCGTCGGCCTCTCGCCCATGCTCAACCGACTCGCCGCCGAGCGGGCCACCGGCGTGCTGGTGCGCGAGCGCGGGGTGCTCTACCTCTGCGACGGAGAGGTCGTGCATGCCGAGAGCCCCGCCACCCCCTCGCTCGACGTGCTGCTCACCGCGCGCGGAGTGCTGGCGGCCGAGTCCTGGCGGGAGGCGGTCGCCGAGGCCGGGGCGCGGCGGCGGGTCGGGCGGTTCCTGGTCGAGCGCGGGCGGATCGCCGAGGGCGCGCTGGAGCTGTGCCATCTCGGGGCGCTGTACGACGCGGCGTACTTCGTGCTGGGGCCGAGCAGCACTCCGGCCCGGTTCCGGTACGGGGCCGCGCACTGGCTCGGCCCCGTGCGTCCCGTGCCCGTGGCCGCGGTGGAGCGTGAGACGCTGCGCCGTCGCCAGCTGCTGCACCGGGTCTGGCCCGACCCGGCGACGGACACCGCCCCGTTGGCACGCGCCCGGCGCGCCGCCGAGCCGTCGGTCCCCCTGCGCCAGTGGTCCGTGCTCGGCCGGGTGGACGGTCTGCGGACGGCGTCGGACATCTCGCTCGCGCTGGGGCGGCCCGCGTTCCACACCCTCGTCGACGTCCGCCGGCTGGCCGCGGCCGGGCTCGTCACGGCGGCGAACGCCCCGGAGCGTGCGCCGTTGCCCAAGGTGCTCACCCAGTCTTCCGCCGATCCCGACGTCGCGTTGTTGCGCCGGCTCCGAGACGCGCTGGAGGCCCTGTGATCCGCGCGCTGCGACAGCGTGCCGAGAGGAGACTGCTGATGGCGGCGGAACCCGAAGTCCTCGACGAGCTACACCGGTTGAGGGCCCGCGTGCCCCAGCTGACCGGTGCGCTGGCGGCCAGCGTCGACGGACTCGTACTCGCCCACGACACACCCGGAGTGGAGCCCGAGGGCGTGGCCGCGCTCACCGCGGCGGCGCTGGGGGTGGCCGTGCGGATGGCGGACGCCACCGGGCAGGGCGAGTTCCGCGAGCTGCTGGTGCGCGGCGTCGACGGCTATGTGGCGACGTACGCGGCGGGCGGCTCCGCCGTGCTGACGCTGCTGGCCCAGGACCGGGTCAACGTCGGCCGGCTGCATCTGGAGGGGCGCCGTTCCGGCACCCGGATCGGCGAGCTCGTGGAGGCCGCGACGGCGCGCGGCGAACCGGTCGCCCCGGCGCGGGCGCCCACGCGGGCCGCCTCCATGCCGACGCGCACCCGTACGGCGCGCGGCACTCCCCGCACGCCCCCGACCCCCAACACCCCCACCGCATCGGAAAGCTGACCGAAGAGTCGGACCGAAGGTCGGGCCGAAAAGTCGGACCGACAAGCCGAAAGGAAGAACCACATCATGACCAACACCGAAACCGCGCTGAAGGAAGCACTCGCCTCGATCGAGGGCGCGACCGGAGCCGCCCTCGTCGACTACACCAGCGGAATGGCGCTGGGCACGATCGGCGGCAGCAAGGGCTTCGACCTCACCGTGGCGGCGGCGGGCAACACCGACGTCGTCCGCGCCAAGATCCGCACCATGGAGCACCTCGGACTGAAGGGCGAGATCGAGGACATCCTGATCACGCTGTCCGACCAGTACCACCTGATCCGGCTGATCAAGGGGCGCGGCGGCAACGGGCTCTTCCTGTACCTGGTGCTCGACGCCAAGCGGTCCAACCTGGCGATGGCCCGGCACCAGCTGAAGAGGATCGAGGCGGACCTCGAGGTGTAGCGACCCCCTGTCGCCACCTCGGGTCAGCGGCGTCGCGCTCCGCCGGGCGCGGCGTCGCCGGCCGCCACTCCGGTGGCCCGGCAGGCCTTGACCGGTTTTCCGGCGGGAGCCCCGGCGCGTCGGCCGAGCCAGTCGACGCGCACCCAGATCAGCGCCTCCTCGGCGCGTTCCCGGCGTCCGAGCCAGCCGGCCTTGAGCCACAGCCCGGCGCCCGCGCCGGCGAGCAGCATGCCGCCCGCGGCGGGCACCGCGAAGGAGCTGCCGAGCGCGGCCACGAAGGCGAGCAGCAGCCACCAGCGATGGCCCCGGCGCCAGTTGCGTACCGTCACGGACCGGTCCTGGAGCACGTCCTGCTTGCCCGCGCGTGCGGCCGAGCGGACGAGTGCGGCGTACCGCTTCCTGCGGGTGTACGCCACCACGACGGCCGCGAGGATGAACAGCGCGGCGCCGGCCATGACCCCGATCCTGCGTCCGGTCAGCCCCGGCAACAGCACCCCGATACCGGCCGCGAACACCCCGAACCACCACAGTGGTGCCGCCCCGGCTCTCACCACGACGGCCACCCGAGCCAGCCCCTGCCCTCCGCGCGCCACGTTCTCCGCCTCCCGTGCTTGCGTCTTCAGCGTCTTTGGGCGGGCACGCTAACGAGCGAAGGTGAGACGAGTCTGAGAAGCGGGACCACTCCACCGAACCGTGACTACTCCACGAACAGGCCCCTGGCCGCCGCCCGCGCGTCGAACTCCTCCAGCCGCGTCTGGGCGTCCGGGATGTCGTCGCACATCGCCTCCAGCAGGACGCGCCCGAGGAGCATCGGGGAGCAGGCCGTGTCGAAGGCGAGCCCGGTGCCGACGGCGGCGGGCAGGAGGAGGTCCGAGACCTTGGCGACCGGCGCGAACGCGGAGTCCGCGACCGTCACCACCGTCAGCCCGGCCTCCTTGGCGTAGGCGAGCGAGTCCACGACCTCGCGCGGGTGGCGGGGCAGCGCGAAGCAGAGCAGGGCGGTGGCTCCGGCGTGGACGGCTGCGTCGATGCGGTCGTGCAGCATGGTGCCGCCCTCGTGCAGCAGCCGTACGTCCGGGTGGACCTTGGCGGCGAAGTACGCGAAGCCGTACGCCTGGGAGGCGGCGGCGCGCAGTCCGAGCACCGGGAGCGGACGGGAGGCGGCGAGCAGCCGTCCCGCGCGCTGCACCGGTCGCGGGTCGGCGAGCACCTCGGCGAGGTGCTTCAGGTTCTCGATCTCGGCCTCGACGGCCTGCTGGTACTCGTTGTACGAGCCCGGGGCCGCCGTCTGTTCGGTGGGCGCGACCTCGCGCAGGTGCTTGCGCAGCGCCGGGTAGCCGTCGAAGCCGAGCGCGACCGCGAAGCGGGTGACGGAGGGCTGGCTGACCCCGGCGAGTTCGGCGAGTTCGACGCTGGAGAGGAACGGCACGTCGGCGGCGCTGCGCACCATGCTGTGCGCGATGCGCCGTTGGGTGGGCGTCAGCCGGTGCCCCTCGAAGAGCGCCTGCAGGCGCCCGGCGGGACTGTCCATCACGCTCTCGTCGGCATGCAGGCCGGCCTTCACGCCGGCGGTCACGTCGGCCTTCATCCCGGCCTTCATGCCGGCTTTCGCCTCCGCGCTCACGTCCGTGTTCCTGTCCACGCTCATGACTCGCTCCCCCTCCAGATGTCCGTGAACCGGTCGAGCAGCGCGGCGGCGGCCGTCACGTCGTCCGTCAGCGGCCGGTCGGTCTGGTCCAGGCCGAGCACGGACTCGGCCAGTTCCATCGCCCGTCCGACCGGCAGCTCCGGGTCGGGCCGCAGATCGCGCTGGCGCAGCGCCCGTACGGCGGAGACCAGTTCGCAGCCCACGACGAGACGGTAGGCACCGCACGCCCGCAGTGTCTGCCGTGCGGCGAGCGAGGCGAAGCTCGCCTGTTCCTCGACGCCCCGGGAGAGTACAGCGTGGCCGAGCGAGGCGGGCGCGGAGAAGGCGCGCAGGTCGCCGAGGGCGGCCGCGGCGGCGTACTCCAGGATCATCACGCCGGAGGACGCGGGCTCGTGGTCGGCGAGGAAGGGCCGCAGGCGGGTGTAGGCGGGTTCGTTGAGGGTGGAGAGCCGGGAGGTCGACAGCCGCGCCACCTGTGTGACGGCGAGCCTGAAGTGGTCGAGCGCGAGGGCGAGTTGCGCCTGGTAGAAGCCGCCGTGGTGGTAAGCGGCCATGTCTTCGGGCGAGATGAGGGGGTTCTCGGCGGCGGCGTTGATCTCGACGACCAAGACCTCTTCGAGGGCGTCCGCGGCGTCCTGCGCGGGCCCGTGGATCTGCGGGACGCACCGGAAGCCGTACGGGTCCTGGATCCGCCCGAGCGGCGGGGTGGGCCGGTCCGCCGCCCCGATCAACTCCCGCATCCGGCGCGCGACTTCGGCCGAGCCCTTGTGCGGGCGCGCGGCGTGCACGGGCGCCGCGTACGCCTCGTGCGATCCGTCGACGGCCAGCAGGGACAGCGCGGCGACGACCTGGGTGGCCTCGATCAGCCCCCGCAGTTCGTCCAGGGCGAGCGCGGACTGCCCGAGGGTGAGGGCGTTGCTGCTGATGAGGGCGAGGGCGTCGTTGTTGTCGAGGGGCTGGGGTGCGGGGGGAAGACCCTGCCCGACGGACGACACGTCCTCCCCGAAGGACGTCACCCTCTCCCCGAGACCGAGCGGCGACGGCGCCTGGGCCTGGACCGACGGAGCCTGTACCCGGGGCGGTCCACCCTGCTCCGGCCCCCGCCAGGGATGCTCCCCCACCAGCGCCAGTCCCACCTGGGCCAGCGCCGCGATGTCCCCCGTACCCACCGACCCGAACTCGTTCACGACCGGGTACGCGCCGGTCTCCAGCGCCTCGCACAGCGCCGTGACGACGGTGGGCCGCAGGCCCGCTCCGCCCGCCAGGAGCTGGTTGGCGCGGACGGCGAGCATGGCCCGGACCTGGCGGGCGGGGAGCTCCTCGCCGATGGCACCGGCATGGCTGCGCAGCAGGCGCAGCCCGTGCTCGGCGGCGGCCTCGGTCGGCACGTCCTCGTTCCGGTTGGCGCCGACGCCGGTGGAGCGCCCGTAGACGCGACCGGTGGCGGCGATCTGCCGGGCGGCGTCCCAGGACTGCTCGACACGCTTCATCGCCTCGGTGCCGGGAACGGGCCGCGCGGCCCCGTCGGCGAGCCGCACGATGTCGGCGACACCGGTGCTGCACCCGTCGAGCACCACGAGACCGGTGGTGAGACCGGCCACCACCGCACGCGACGTGTCCGCATTCCGAGACGACATAGAGCAAAAACTCCCCTCAATCCGGACATTGGATCTTGCCTGGTGGCCATAAGTAACCAGCGATTAACACCGGACCGTTGACAACCTATTCAGGTACAGAGAACTCTGCATGACGATATGCAGACCGGGCAAGGGACACCTCATGATCCAGTTCGACACGGTCCACAAGCGCTTCCCCAACGGCACCACCGCAGTCCACGACCTCTCTCTGGAGATGCCGGAAGGCGGCGTGACCGTCCTCGTCGGATCTTCCGGTTGCGGTAAGACCACCACCCTCCGGATGATCAACCGGATGGTCGATCCGACCTCCGGCACCATCCGCGTCGGCGGCAAGGACGTCCTCGAGCAGGACGCGGCCGAACTGCGCCGCTCCATCGGGTACGTCATCCAGCAGGCCGGCCTCTTCCCGCACCGCACGGTGCTCGACAACATCGCCACCGTGCCGCTGCTGCTGGGCTGGGGCCGCAAGAAGGCCAGGGCGCGGGCGGCCGAGCTCCTGGAGACCGTCGGCCTCGCCGCCGACGCGGGCAAGCGCTACCCGCACCAGCTCTCCGGCGGCCAGCAGCAGCGCGTCGGCGTGGCCCGCGCGCTCGCCGCCGACCCGCCCGTCCTGCTCATGGACGAGCCCTTCGGCGCGGTCGACCCGGTCGTCCGCACCCAGCTCCAGGACGAACTGCTCCGCCTCCAGAAGGAGCTCAGCAAGACCATCGTCTTCGTCACCCACGACATCGACGAGGCCGTCCGGCTCGGCGACCAGATCGCGATCTTCCGCACCGGCGGCCATCTGGTGCAGTGCGCGACCCCGGCCGACCTGCTCGCCCGCCCCGCGGACGACTTCGTCGCCGACTTCCTCGGCGCCGAGCGGGGCCTGAAGCTCCTCTCGCTCCAGCACCTCACCGACGTACCGCAGGGCCCGGCCCCCGAGGGCGGCGCCTGGACCCTCGTCCTCGACGAGGCCCGCAAGCCGCGGCACTGGCGGGCGACGGCGGACGACGCCGAACTCCCCGTACGACCGCTGAGGGACACCGACTCCCTGCTGGCGGCGCTCAACGAGTCCATCGCCTCGCCCACCGGACTGGTGGCGCGTGTGGACGCCGACGGCGTGCTCACCGGCGTCACCTCCCGCGACGACATCCACGAGCACGCGAGCAAGGCGCACGGCACCCACGGCACCGCGAGCGTGGCGATATGACCGTCGACTGGTCCTGGATAGGCGACCACACCCACGACCTCACCTCCCTCGCCCTCTCTCACCTCCAGGCCGCGCTGCTGGCCGTCTTCTTCGGCCTGCTGATCTCCCTCCCGCTGGCCGTCGTGGCCCACCGGGTGCGCGCCCTGCGCGGCGTGCTCCTCGGCCTCTCGAACGTCCTCTTCACGATCCCGTCGATCGCGATCTTCGTCCTCCTGCTCCCGGTGAGCGGTCTGACCCGCACCACCACGGTCATCGGCCTGACGGTCTACACCCTGGTCGTCCTGCTCCGGAACACGGTCGAGGGCCTCGACTCGGTCCCCGTGAAGACCAAGGAGGCCGCCAAGGCGATGGGCACCCGCCCGCTGCGGACCCTGCTCACCGTCGAACTCCCGCTCGCCCTCCCCGTGATCATGGCGGGTGTGCGGATCGCGACGGTCATGTCGATCTCCTTGGTCTCCGTCGCCACCTACATCGGCGACGGCGGACTCGGCCAGCTCTTCACGGACGGTTTCCAGCGCAACTTCCCGACGCCGGTGATCGTCGGCGTGGTCCTGACCCTGCTGCTCGCGCTGGTCGCGGACGCGCTGCTGGTCGCGATCCAGTACGTACTCACTCCGTGGACGAGGCGGCGAGCCTGACATGTACGAACTCTTCAAGAACCTCGCCAAGTGGCTGGTCAGCGGCGATCAGTGGGCCGGCACCGACGGCATCGCGCACCGGATCGCCGAGCACCTGGAGTACTCGCTCTTCGCCACCCTCATCGCGGCCGCGATCGCGCTCCCGCTCGGCCTGCTGATCGGTCACACCGGCAAGGGCGCCTTCCTCGCCATCAACCTGTCCTCCTTCGGCCGGGCGCTGCCGACCGTGGGCCTGGTCGTCCTGGTCTTCCTGGTCAGCGGCCTGTCGCTGTGGTCGGTGTACGTGGCCCTCGTCGTCCTCGCGGTACCTGCCATCGTCACCAACACCTACGCCGGCATGAGCGCCGTCGACCCGGAGGTGAAGGACGCGGCGCGGGGCCAGGGCATGCGCGGCCACCAGGTCCTGTTCCAGGTCGAGATTCCGCTGGCCCTCCCCCTGATCATGACGGGCCTGCGCCTCTCCCTCATCCAGGTGGTGTCCACCGCCACGATCGCCGCGTACGTCAGCTTCGGCGGCCTCGGCCGGTACGTCTTCGACGGCCTGGCGCAGCGCGATCTCGTCCAGGTTCTCGGCGGGGCGGCGCTGGTCGCGATCGTCGCCGTCGTGCTCGACCTCGCGCTGGCCGGACTCCAGCGCTACCTGTTCCGTCACCGCCGTACCGCCGCCCACTGAGGAGCCGAAGAACCATGAACCGTAGGACTCTGCTCGGCGGCCTCTTCGCCGCGGCCTCCGTCCCCGCCCTGGCCGCCTGCAGCAGCGGCATCACCTCGCTGGACAATTCCGGCGGCGGCAGCGGCGGCGGCTCCGGATCCAGCGCCGGCGGCGTGACCATCGGCACCGCCAACTTCACCGAGAACCAGGTCCTCGGCTACCTGTACGCGGGTGTCCTGGACGCCGCGGGCATCAAGACGAAGGTCCGCCCCAACCTCGGCTCACGCGAGATCGTCGTGCCCGCGCTGGAGGGCGGCGACATCGACCTCCTCCCCGAATACCAGGGCAGCCTGCTCCTGTACCTGGACGACAAGGCCACGGACACCGAGGCCGGGGCGATGCAGAACACGTTGACGACGGTGCTCCCCGGCGGCCTCGAGGTCCTCCCCTACGCGGCGGCCGAGGACCGCGACAGCTTCGCCGTCACCAAGGAGACGGCGGCCAAGTACGGTCTGACCTCCCTCGCCGACCTGCGCAAGGCCAACGGCAAACTGGTCCTGGGTGCCGCCGCCGAGATGAAGAAGCGGGTCGTCGGTGTCGTGGGCCTCAAGGACCGCTACGGGGTGGAGTTCAAGGAGTTCAAGTCCCTCGATTCCTCGGGCCCGTTGGTCAAGGGCGCCCTGAAGAAGGGCGACATCGACGTCGCCAACGTCTTCACCACGGACGTGGACGTCATCGAGAACGGCTGGGTCGTCCTCACCGACCCCCTCAACCTGATCCCCTCCCAGCACATCGTCCCCCTCATCGCCTCCCGCAAGGCCGACGCGAAGGTCCGCAAGGCGCTGGCCACCCTCGGCAACGTCCTCACCTCCGAGGAACTGACCAAGCTCAACCGCCTGGTGGACAAGGAGAAGAAGGACCCGGACGCGGTCGCCAACGCCTGGCTGAAGACCAAGAAACTGTCCTGACCCCCTCCCTCGGGGCGGCACCCCAGACCCAGCGAGTGGTTCCTCAACTGCCGCCCGGCGGGGGCTTCGCCCCGCATCCCCCGTCTGCCCGTTTGGTTTGGCTGCGGGTGGGTGGGGGCCGGTCGCGCAGTTCCCCGCGCCCCTAGAGGGCGCCGGCGCGCATCTTCCAGCCCGTCCGGCGTTTGAGGACGAGGCCCTTCAGGCCGATGCGGGGGTCCAGGGGGCGGAGCCCCATGGGGGTCCGGGGGCAGAGCCCCATGGGGGTGCAGGGGCAGAGTCCGATGGGGGTGCAGGGGCAGAGTCCGATGGGGGTCCAGGGGCAGAGTCCCATGGGGGTCCAGGGGCAGAGTCCCATGGGGGTCCAGGGGGCGGAGCCCCCGGTGGGGTGCAGGGGCGAAGCCCCGCCCGGGGGGGCGCCCCGCCCCCGGCGGGGTCGAAGGGGCGGAGCCCCTGGGGATGGGACGGGTAGGGGCGGCGGGGGCGAGAAAACCGTGGGCTATACCCGGACCGCCGAGCCCCGTTCGCTCATCCTCGGCGCACAAAGAATCCGCTTCTTACGGACCCGCTTCCCCTCGATCGCCGCGACCGTCAAGCGTGCGGCCTCCGCGGCGATCTCCGGGAGCCCCCAGTCCACCGTGGTCAGCGGCGGGGTGAGGACCCGGGACACGGGGTGGTCGTCGAAGCCGACCACCGAGACGTCCCGGCCGACGGACAGCGACGCCTCGGCGGCGGCGGCATACACCCCGTACGCCAGCGAGTCGGAGAAACAGAAGACGGCGGTCGCGGGCCGGGGCCCGTCCAGAAGGCGGCGGGCGACAACCGTGGCCTCGCCCAACTCCTGCGGACACGGAACCAGTTCGGCACGCAGCCCGAGCCGTTCGGCGGCCTCGCGGACGTACACGTCGGCGGGCCGGTCGGGCGTGCTCGGCCGGGTCGGCGTCAGCACGGTCACCCGGCGGTGGCCGAGCCCATACAGATATTCCAGGACCGAGTCGATGCCGGCCCGGTTGTCGAAGATGACCTGCCCGGCGGTACGGGCCGTGCTGAGCGAGTCCCCGACGGCCACCACCGGCAACGCGTCGGCGATCGCCGCCCACTCCTCGGCCGAGGGGTTCACCGGTGACACCAGCAACGCGTCGACACGCTGGTCGCGCAGCTGCTTGGCGAGCTTCAGCTCACGGTCGGGGTCACCGCCCGCGTCGAGGATCAGCGCGTAGCGGTCGCCGGCCAGCAGCTCCCGGCCGATGGCGGCCATCAGCTGCTGCTGCCAGAGGTCCTGAAGGTCGCCCGCGAGGACACCGACCATGCTGGTGCGCCCGCTGGCGAGGGCGCGGGCGATGGGATCGGCCTCGTAGCCGAGCTCGGCGGCGGCCTTGCGCACCCGTTCCTCGGTCTCCTTCGAGACGTGCTTGCCCCGCAGGGCGTAGGAGACGGCGGCGGTGGAGAGACCAGTGGCCTCGGCCACCTCCCGGAGGGTGGTGCGCTTATTGGGCCTGGCCATGCCGGGAAGCCTACCGGGACACGTCCACATTGTGAGCGCAAGGCCCGGCCGACCCCTGGCCGATCTCCAGCCGATCCTCCGGCCGACCCCCCACCCACACACCGCCCCCACTCCGCCCGCGCGCTTGACGCCCTCTTGTTAACCGCTTAAGTTAATCGCATCACTGAAGCGCTTAACCTCAGTCCACCCAGCGAGGACCGCCGCGTGCCCACCGACGTCCACCAGCACATCTGGCCGCCCGCCTTCGTCGAGCTACTGCGCGCCCGCACCGCACCGCCGTACCTCGACGGCTGGACCCTGCACCTGGCGGGCGAGCCGCCGTACGAGGTCGACCCGGCCGACCACGACATCGCGGCCCGCACCGCACTCGCCCACGCCGACGGCCTGGACCTGGCCCTGGTCTCCCTCTCCAGCCCGCTCGGCATCGAACACCTGCCGCCCGCCGAGGCCGCCCCGCTGCTCGCCGCCTTCCACGACGGCGCCCTCGCGCTCCCGGCCCCCTTCGGCGTCTGGGCCTCGCCCTGCCTGTCGGAACCGGAAACAGCCCCGGACGCGGTCGAGCGCGAACTCCGCCGGGGCTGCGCAGGCCTCCAGCTCCCCGCCACCGCCCTGCTGGACGCGGCCGGCTGGGACTTCTGCGCACCCCTCCTCGACGTCCTCACCCGCCACGACAAGCCGGTGTTCGTCCACCCGGGCACGGCCCCGCCCACCCCCGGCACGCCGCCCTGGTGGCCCGCGCTGGTCCCGTACGTCCACCAGATGCACGCGTCCTGGTTCGCCTTCCGCGCCTTCGGCCGCGCCCGTCACCCCCGTCTGCGCGTCTGTTTCGCCGCCCTCGCGGGACTCGCCCCGCTGCACGGCGAACGGTTCGCGGCGCGCGGCGGCGGGCGCGGCGAGGTCGACTTCGGCGCCTTCTACGAGACCTCGTCGTACGGGACGCGCGCCGTGGACGCGCTCGTGCGGGCCGTCGGCATCGACGTGGTCGTCAGCGGCAGCGACCGCCCCTATGCCTCGCCCACCGTCCCCGACCTCGGCGCGGCCGCCGCCGTCCACGCCTTGCGCACCGTCAACCCCGCCCGCCTCCTGAAGGGAGCCACCCCATGACGTACGAGGCCCTGCCGGACCGCACGCTCGACAAGCGCGAGCTCCAGGCCCTCGTCGACGACCTCGCCACCCGCCCCGAACTCTGGCGCGAACAGGTCGCGTTCTCCGACGAGGAGCGGCACTACGCGTCGCTGTACCGCGACGAGTACGTCGATGTCTGGCTGCTGTGCTGGACCCGGCGCAACGACACCGGCTGGCACGATCACGACATCTCCTCCGGCGCGGTCGGCGTCGTGCAGGGCGCGCTGACCGAGTCCAACCCGCGCATCGGCGGCAGCCATCTGTCCGTCACCGTCGGCGAGGGCGAGTCCTTCTGCTTCGGTCCCGAGCACATCCACCGTCTGACCGGCGCCACCGACGACGCGGTGTCGATCCACGCGTATTCGCCGCCGCTGTGGCGCCTGGGCCAGTACGACATCACCGAGGACGGCCTGATGCGCCGGATCTCCGTCTCGTACGCGGACGAGCTGCGGCCCCTGGACCTCCCCGTGGACCTTCCCGTGGGCCTTCCCGCGGACAGCTCCGCCGCCTGATCAAGGGGCGGTATCCCGGCAGCGATGATCCGACGACGATTCAACCAAGGATCATCAAACCGACACTCAAGGTGAGTTCACATGTGCGTACGGTGATTGAGCGCTACAGGCACAACTCCTGAGGGAGCGTCATGCCCTCGAACCGCAGGGCCTTTCTGGCGGCCACCACCGCCTCCGTACTCACCGCCACCGCGTCGACTCCGGCCGTCGCCGCGCCCCGATCCCGGCCGGCGACCGCCCGCGCGGCGCTCGACGAACTTCTCGCGGGCAACCGGCGGTACGCCGCCGGGCAGCCCCGTCATCCGCACGAGGAGCGCGCCCGGCGGCATGTCCTCGCCGCCGGGCAGCACCCGTTCGCGGTCGTCATCGGCTGCATCGACTCCCGTGTCCCGCCCGAGCTGGTCTTCGACCAGGGGATCGGGGACCTGCTCTGCATAAGGACCGCCGGGCAGGTGCTCGACGAGGCGGTCCTCGCATCCGTCCAGTACGGGGTGGCGGAGCTGGGCGTTCCCCTCGTGCTGGTGCTGGGGCACGAGCGCTGCGGGGCCGTCGCGGCGACGCTCGAACACCTCCGTACGGGGGCACCCGTGCCCGGCCATCTCGCCCTTCTGGTGGACGAGATCACGCCCGCGGCGCTCCGCACCCGGGCGGTGCCCGGGGACTGGGCCGACCACACCGTACGGGCGCACGCGGCCTGGGTCCGGGACGCGATCCGGGCGGACCCGGCCTTCGCCGCGGCGCATGTGGCCGCCGCGCGGTTCGACCTCGACTCCAGCCTGGTCACCCTCCTCCCCTAGAGCCTCCCCCCGGGGGTGCGGCCCAGCCCCAACAGGGGGGCTAACCCCAGTGCCACGGGGGCCGTCGCTCTCTAACGTGAACAGCATGACCGGTAGGGAAGCGGGCGGCGACGCCGAACTGAAGAAGGAACTCGACGCCACCCTGCACGCGCGCAGGGAGTTGGGCGAGGAGTACGAGTCCGCGCTCGTCGACTCGTTCCTGGAGAAGGTCGAACAGCGTGTCGACGGCGCGGTGGACCGCCGGGTACGGCGGCAGCTGGCCGAGCAGCAGATGGTGGTGGCCCGCGGTGCGCGCTCCCCGGAGGGGACGGCCGACTCGTGGGGGGAGCGCTTCGGTTTCGGGATCGTGTCGCTGGTCCTGGCGGTCCCGCTGTCCGCGATCGGCGGCGGCGTGGCGCATCTGCCCGGCCTGTTGGTCGCCTGGGCCGGCATCGTGGGCGTCAACGTGGTCCAGGCCGCGCGCGTCACCCCGAGCTTCTTCGGCCGCCGCAGGGGCAAGGACTCCGACTGGGAGGACTAGGCGAGCGAGGAGCGTCGGTACATCGCGACGTACCCACGGGAAGGGCCCGGCACCTGACTGGTGCCGGGCCCTTCTCACGTATTGCGCGGGGACCGCCGCACCCCCGTTACCGGGGGGCGGGACGACGGCGGTCCCCGCGAGGGACGCGGGCCGGGTCAGGGCCGGGCTTGCGCGTCCGTGGCGTCCATGGAGGTCCGGGAGCCGCTCCGGAGGTCCTTGGCGCCGTTTTGGCGTCGGCCGGGGCGGGGAGCCGCTCCCGCCCTGCCGACACCCACTAATGTGCCGGACCCGTGTTAAGCGGGTGCTGCGCGGACGTGACGCGCTCGTACCACTTCCGCGAAGTTCCCTGCCGAAAGGCAGGAAGATCCCGCTCAGGAGGGGAACTTCGGGAAATATCCTCCTGCCACCTGCGGAAATCGCCCTGACCGGCGCCTTCTTGCCCACGGGCCGCCCATCGGCGTCTACTGCTTGGCGCCGCCCTTGGCGAGGAAGGACAGCAGGTCCTGGCGGCTGACGACACCGGTGGGCTTGCCCTCGACGAGCACGATCGCCGCGTCGGCGCTGCCGAGCACGGACATCAGGTCGCCGACCGGTTCGCCGGAGCCGACCTGCGGCAGCGGCGCCGACATGTGCTTCTCCAGCGGGTCCTGCAGCGAGGCGCGCTGGGTGAACAGGGCGTCGAGCAGCTCCCGTTCGACGACGGACCCGACGACCTCGGCGGCCATCACGTCCGGGTGACCGGCGCCCGGCTTCACGATCGGCATCTGGGAGACGCCGTACTCGCGCAGCACCTCGATGGCCTCACCGACCGTCTCGTCCGGGTGCATGTGGACGAGGGAGGGGATGGAGCCGGACACCTTGTCGTTGAGCACGTCCGCGACGCGCGCGCTCGGGCCGGAGTCCTCCAGGAACCCGTAGTCGGCCATCCACTCGTCGTTGAAGATCTTGCTGAGGTAACCGCGCCCGCTGTCGGGGAGGAGCACGACCACGACGTCGTCGGGTCCGAGCCGCTCGGCCACCCGCAGCGCGGCGACCACGGCCATCCCGCAGGAGCCGCCGACGAGCAGACCCTCCTCCTTCGCGAGCCGCCGCGTCATCTGGAAGGAGTCCTTGTCGGACACGGCCACGATCTCGTCCGCGACCGTACGGTCGTACGCCGTCGGCCAGAAGTCCTCACCGACGCCCTCGACGAGGTACGGCCGCCCGGACCCGCCCGAGTACACGGACCCCTCCGGGTCGGCGCCGACGACCTTGACCCTGCCGTCGCTCGCGTCCTTCAGATAGCGCCCGGTCCCGGAGATCGTGCCGCCGGTGCCGACGCCCGCCACGAAATGGGTGATCCTCCCCTCCGTCTGCTCCCACAGCTCGGGGCCGGTGGAGTGATAGTGCGAGAGGGGGTTGTTCGGGTTGGAGTACTGGTCGGGCTTCCAGGCGCCGGGCGTCTCACGGACCAGCCGGTCGGAGACGTTGTAGTACGAGTCCGGGTGCTCCGGGTCGACGGCCGTGGGGCAGACGACGACCTCGGCGCCGTACGCCCGCAGCACGTTGATCTTGTCCGTGCTCACCTTGTCGGGGCAGACGAAGATGCACTTGTAGCCCTTCTGCTGGGCCACGATGGCCAGCCCGACCCCGGTGTTTCCGCTGGTCGGCTCGACGATCGTGCCGCCGGGCTTGAGGGCGCCGCTCTCCTCCGCGGCCTCGATCATGCGCAGGGCGATGCGGTCCTTCACGGACCCGCCGGGGTTGAAGTACTCAACCTTCGCCAGGACGGTCGCCTGGATGCCCCCGGTCACGTTGTTGAGCCTCACCAGCGGGGTGTTGCCGACGAGACTGATCATCGAGTCGTGGAATTGCACCGTTGTCTCCGGAGCTGCGTTTTAACAGGAATGGTCCCGTCAGCCTAAGGCCCTGGGTGACGGTTCACTCGCCGTTGAGATTGGCCGACCTGCTCCACGGGGCAAGCAGTGTTTGTACGGCTACGAGGAGGTGGCGGCGACGTATGTCGAGCTTGTCGAGGGCGAGGGTGGCACGGCGGATCGCGGCGGGCGCGGCGTACGGCGGCGGCGGGATCGGGCTGGTGGGTGCCGCGACGGTCGGGCTGGTGCTGGCCGAGGTGCAGCTGGCGAAGCGCCATGTGGGCAACGGGCACGCGCACGCGCCCCGCGCGGACGGTCTCTACGGGTACGCGTACGCCGTGCAGGACGGGCCGCCGCTGCGGTTGACCATGCTGGGTGACTCGACGGCGGCCGGGCAGGGCGTGCACCGGGCCCGCCAGACGCCCGGCGCGCTGCTCGCGTCCGGGCTCGCGGCGGTCGCCGAACGCCCCGTGGAGATGTGGAACGTCGCGCTGCCCGGCGCCCAGTCCGACGACCTCGACCGGCAGGTCGCGGTCGCCCTCGCGGACACCTCGCGGGTGCCGGACGTCTGCGTGATCATGATCGGCGCCAACGATGTCACCCATCGGATGCCGCCGACGCGGTCGGTCCGCCATCTGTCGGCCGCGGTGCGACGGCTGCGTACGGCGGGGGCGGAGGTGGTCGTCGGGACCTGCCCCGACCTGGGCACGGTGGAGCAGGTCCAGCAGCCGCTGCGCTGGCTGGCCCGCCGCGCCTCGCGCCAGCTCGCCGCCGCGCAGACCATCGGCACGGTCGAGCAGGGCGGCCGTACCGTCTCGCTGGGCGACCTGCTGGGACCCGAGTTCGAGGCGAATCCGCGTGAGCTGTTCGGCCCTGACAACTACCACCCCTCGGCGGAGGGGTACGCGACGGCGGCGATGGCCGTCCTTCCCACCGTCTGCGCGGCGCTGGGCCTCTGGCCGGCCGAGGAGGAACGCCCGGACGTCTCTCGTCGCGAGGGCTTCCTGCCGGTTGCGCGGGCCGCGGCGGAGGCGGCGTCCGAGCCGGGCACGGAGGTCACGGCCGCCATGCCCACGGGGCCGCGGGGCCCGTGGGCCCTCCTCAAGCGCCGCCGGCGCCGGCGCGTCCCCGCCACGGACCCGGCTCCCGCGCCGACGCCTTCCGCGTGAGACGGCGGGCACCGAGGGTGTGTTCTCCGGCTGCCGGTGCGAAGGGCCTCCGGCTGCGGGTGCGTGAGGGGTGTGTTCTCCGGCTGCGGGTGCGAGGGGGCTGGTCGCGCAGTTCCTCGCGCCCCTCAAGGCGGGGCTTCGCCCCGGATCCCCGGCCGCCCGACGGTCCTCGGCTGCCGGCCGGTGGGGGCTCGTCGCGCGGTTCCCCGCGCCCCCAAGGCGGGGCTGCGCCCCGGATTCCCGTGTCGCTGAATGGCTTCGGCAAGCGAGGTGAGGAAAGCAAGCGCTTAGAAATGCGGTCCTAGTCACACCGTCGGAGCGGTGACCCGGGCGGTACGGGCGGGTAACTTCCCAAGCAGCCCTGCCCGTCCACCCCATAGCGCCCATGGAGCCGTGATGCCCGAAGCCGTGATCGTCTCGACCGCCCGTTCCCCCATCGGCCGCGCTTTCAAGGGCTCCCTCAAGGACCTCCGCCCGGACGACCTCACCGCCACGATCATTCAGGCCGCCCTCGCCAAGGTCCCCGAGCTGGACCCCAAGGACATCGACGACCTGATGCTCGGCTGCGGCCTCCCCGGCGGCGAGCAGGGCAACAACCTCGGCCGCATCGTCGCCGTGCAGATGGGCATGGACCACCTCCCGGGCTGCACCATCACCCGTTACTGTTCCTCGTCCCTCCAGACGAGCCGCATGGCCCTGCACGCCATCAAGGCCGGCGAGGGCGACGTCTTCATCTCGGCCGGCGTCGAGCTGGTCTCCCGCTTCACCAAGGGCAACTCCGACTCCCTCCCCGACACGCGCAACCCCTTCTTCGCGGAGGCCGAGGCCCGCACCGAGGCCGTGGCCCAGTCCGAGGGCTCGACCTGGCACGACCCGCGCGAGGACGGCCTCGTCCCGGACGCCTACATCGCGATGGGCCAGACCGCCGAGAACCTCGCCCGCATCAAGGGCGTCACCCGCCAGGACATGGACGAGTTCGGCGTCCGCTCCCAGAACCTCGCCGAGGAAGCCATCAAGAACGGCTTCTGGGAGCGCGAGATCACCCCGGTCACCACCCCCGACGGCACGGTCGTCAGCAAGGACGACGGCCCGCGCGCGGGCGTGACGCTGGAGGGCGTCCAGGGCCTCAAGCCCGTCTTCCGCCCCGACGGCATGGTCACGGCCGGCAACTGCTGCCCCCTCAACGACGGCGCCGCCGCCCTCGTGATCATGTCCGACACGAAGGCCCGCGAGCTCGGCCTCACCCCGCTCGCCCGCATCGTGTCGACCGGCGTCACCGGCCTCTCCCCCGAGATCATGGGCCTCGGCCCGGTGGAGGCCAGCAAGCAGGCCCTCCAGCGCGCCAGCCTGACCGTCGACGACATCGACCTCTTCGAGATCAACGAGGCCTTCGCCGCCCAGGTGATCCCCTCCTACCGCGACCTGAACATCCCGCTGGACAAGCTGAACGTGAACGGCGGCGCCATCGCCGTCGGCCACCCCTTCGGCATGACCGGCGCCCGCATCACCGGCACCCTCATCAACTCCCTCCAGTTCCACGACAAGCAGTTCGGCCTGGAGACGATGTGCGTGGGCGGCGGCCAGGGCATGGCGATGGTCATCGAGCGCCTCAGCTAATCCGTACGGGTAATCACCACTGAGCCCAGCGTGACCGAATCGGCCCAGAGCCCAGTAACCACCGGGACTCTGGGCCGATTTGTGATCCAATCCCCCCCAAGATGTGACCTATCTCCCCTCGGAGAGCCATTTACGCAGGTCAGAGCCGCTGCGCAGCTAAACCCGAGGGCCAAAGTCCTGTCCTATTCGTGACGTTACGCACTGACAGCAGGATGGTCCGCCCTTCAAGCTGATGTAGGAAGTCGGGGGGTCGACTTTGAACCGGGAGTACGTCAGTGAGCGCCATGCCAATTGCTTTGCTGCTCACCACCGCCGCGACCGCGGCTGTGGGCGTCGCCGTTCTGCGCACCCTGCAGGGTCTGCGCCGGCAGGTCGCGGCCCTGCACAAGGAGCTGGCCGAGAGCCGCGCCACGAACATCCCGCACGGCCTCGTACCGGCGGCGCGCTCCGCCGCGGACACGGACGAGATACGCGCTGCCGTCGCCGACGCGCTCGCCGAGGAGCGGGAGCGTGAGCTCGCCGAGGCACGGGCGTTCTGGGCCGCCCAGGAGGCACGTGACGTCTCGGACGCGCCCTCGCTGCTCGGTCTGCCCGACAGCGAACTGTTCATGCCCCGCGAGTCGGACTTCTTGAGCCTGGATTCCCTGGAGCCGGTGACCGAGGCGGGCCTCGACACCGACGAGTACGCCGGTGACTCGCCCGAACTGGCCGCGGCCCGCCGCCGTCACCCCTCGCACCCGGACTTCGTCCCGGTCCAGTCGCCCGTCGTGAACGACCACGAGCGCACGGTGTCCTGCCTGGAGGAGCTCGCCGAGTCCGGCACGGAGCTGGCGGACGTCCGCCCCGGACCGCTCGGCACCCTCGACGTCTACGTCTTCGCCGACGGTACGACCCTGTGCATGACCCCCGGCCACCGCGAAACCGCGGAACGGCTGGCGGCGGCCCTGCGCGCCGGTGAATCCCCGGTCCTCCTCGGCGGCTCCGGCGTCTCCGGCGCCTACGCCCTGACCTTCGCCTGCGGCGAGGAGAGCATCTACATCCTGGCGGACAGGGTCATAGCGTCCCTGTAGGTCCCCATGGGCCTCCGTAGGTCCCTGCAGGCCCCTGAACCGGCGTCACACCCCGGCTCTCTTCTGCGCCCCCTCCACCAACATCAACGCCTCCGCGAGCTCCCCCTCGTCTTTCAGGACGACCGCCAAATCATGCGCGGCGACGGTGATTTGATCGGCGACGGCGAACATCCCCGCGTCCGGCATCTCCAAGGGCTCGGCCGCGGGGTCCTCCACACGCTGCGCCCACCGTGCGAACTCCCTGGCCAGCCCCAGCGCCTCCGCGGCGGCCCCCCGTTGCAGCCGGCTCTGCGGTGCGGCCCGCAACCGGTCGGCGAAGTGGTCAACGGCTCGGGTCAGCGGCGTCGTATCAAGCACGCCGCGAGACTACGCGCCGCGACGGGACTGTTGCCAACAACCGAACCCTCAGGCACCGTGGCGTGAAGGACCGGCTTACACCCCATTGCGTCCGGAGGCGCCGATGTCCCAAGTGTTCTCCCAGGAGACCCACCGCAATCTGCTCGCCCGCATCCCCCATTGCACCGGTCGTGAAGTATCCGACTGGCTGCGCACCGTCGACGAAGGCCCCGCTCTCTTCCGCTTCGAGGAGAAGGTCAGCTGGCTCCGCGCCGAGCACAACCTCGCGTACGGCCACGCCAAGGCGATCATTCATGAGTACGACTTGAGGAGGGCCGCGCGCAAACTGCTCTGAGCGCGCACCACCACCAGGACCAGGCATCCCCATGGCAAAGGGCCCGCGAACCGTCGGTTCGCGGGCCCTTCAGGTCGGTCACCGGCCCGTTCGGCCGGCGGGGTCGGCTAGTCGTCGCCGCTGAAGATGGCGACCAGCCGCAGCATCTCGATGTAGATCCACACGAGGGTCATGGTCAGGCCGAACGCGGCCAGCCAGGCCTCCTCCTTCGGCGCGCCGTACGCGATGCCGTCCTCGATCTGCTTGAAGTCGAGGGTCAGGAAGAACGCGCCGATCAGGATCGCCAGGATGCCGACGATCGCGCCCAGCGGGCCCATGCTGCGCAGTCCGCCGTCGTTGGCGACGCCGAAGACGACGAGCAGCAGGTTGACCGCCGTGACGACCACGAAGGCGATCGCGATGGTCATACCGATGCGCGCGTACCGCGCGGTCACCCGGACCCAGCCCGCCTTGTAGACGAGGAGGGTCGCTCCGGATACCGCCATGGTGCCAAGCACGGCCTGGAAGGGCGCGCCGCTCCACCGGCTGTTGTACATCTCGCTGATGACCCCGAGGAAGACGCCCTCGAAGGCGGCGTATCCGAGGATCAGCGCGGGCGAGGCCGTGCGCTTGAAGGACTGCACCATCGCGAGGACGAACGCGACGAGCGCGGCGCCGATGGCGAGCCCGTAGCTGGTGCTGGTCACCGGAAGCAGCGCCCAGGCGAGGATCGCGCCCACGGTGACGGTGCCGAGCGTCATGGCCGAGCGCATGACGACGTCGTCCATCGTCATCCGGCCGGTGGAGACCGGGGCCTGCGGCGGTGCGCCGTGCTGCAGGTCCTGCTGGGCGTAAGGGTTCTGCGCGTAGGGGTTGCCACCCTGCGCGTACGGATTGGCCTGCGTGCCGACAGCGGGTCCCCCGGCCTGCGGCGCCGCGTTGAATCCCGCGTAGCCGTTGTCGCGGCTGAACCCCCGTCGCGAGAAGACCGGGTTGCTGCTCCTCATTTCACTCCTCCATGGCCACCGTGCGTGGCCTTGGCCTCAAGGGTAATGGGTAGGCAAAGGATTGACCCTACTGCTTGGGGAGGATCTTTCCCTCACGCTGCCAAGGTACGCGTGTGTCTCCCGGCCCGCGCGCACTGGTACCAAGCCGTGACAGGCCCCCCTACGCCCTGCTGGGCGGGGCTTCGGGGCTCTGGCGGCGATCAGCCCAGAGGAAACCCGGTGTAACCCTCCGCCAGGTCCGTCTCGGCCGCCCGTGAAGTGGCGATCCGGCGCAGCCGGGCCAGCTGGACGCGGTCCTCGAAGGGGGTCGCGTCCGGGGCGCGGTGCAGCAGGGTGGTCATGTCGTACGAGAACCGCTCGGCCTGCCAGACGCGGCGCAGACAGGTCTCGGAATACGCGTCGAGACGTTCCGCCGATCCGGTCTCCTCCAGGTGGACCAGCGCGCGGGCGAACGTCACCACGTCGCCGACGGCGAGGTTGAGCCCTTTGGCGCCGGTCGGGGGAACGATGTGGGCGGCGTCCCCGGCGAGGAAGAGCCGCCCGTGCCGCATGGGCTCGTGGACGTGACTGCGCATCGGGGTGACGGACTTGGAGGTGATGGCCCCGCGCTGCAGACTCCACCCGTCGGCGGTCTCGAAGCGCCGCTCCAGCTCGTCCCAGATCTCCTCGTCCGCCCACGAACCGGCGTCCGTGCCCTCGGGCACCTGGAGGTAGAGCCGGGAGACGGCGGGCGAGCGCATGCTGAGCAGGGCGAAGCCGCGGTCGTGGCGGGCGTAGACCAGTTCGTCGTGGGAGGGCGGCACGTCGGCGAGAATCCCGAGCCAGCTGAAGGGGTACGTCCGCTCGAACACGCGGGAGTGCTCGGCGGGTATCGCCCGCCGGGCCGCCCCCCAGAACCCGTCGCAGCCGACGACGTAATCGCACTCCAGTACGTCCTCGCGCCCCTCGTGCCGGAAGCGGACCCGCGGCCGGTCGCTCTCCGCCTCCTCCACCGCCAGCGCCTCGGCCTCGAAGAGCAGCGGGCCGCCCTCCTTGAGCTGGAGCGCGATGAGGTCCTTGCAGACCTCCGTCTGGGCGTACACCATCACGGAGCTGCCGCCGGTCAGGGCGGGGAAGTCGACCCGGTGCCGCTCCCGCGCGAACCGCAGCTCGATCCCGTCGTGCCGCAGCCCCTCCCGGTTCATCCGGCCGCCGACCCCGGCGGCCCGCAGCACGTCCACCGTCCCCTGCTCCAGGATCCCGGCGCGCTGGCGCTGCTCGACGTACGCCCGGTCGCGGCTCTCCAGCACGACGGAGTCGATCCCCGCGTTGTGCAGCAGCCGCGCCAGCAGCAGGCCGGCCGGCCCGGCTCCGATGATTCCGACGGTGGTACGCATCCGGCACGCCCCTTCGCGTTCCGCTCAGCCCGCAGTCCGGCTTGTTCACCCGACGGCTCGTTCGTCTGACGGCTTGTTCGCCTGAGAGTTTGTTCGTCTGGTGAAAATTACTTCACCATCTTCTGACGTGAGTTTGCGACGGCACGCGCTTGCTGTCAACGGTTCACGATGAAGTCGCCGAAGGCGCCCCTGAGGGACGCAAAAGGACAGAAGGGTCGGAGGTGCCCGGAACCGGACTTGAACCGGTACGCCCGCGAGGGGCAGCGAGGTTTAAGCTCGCCGTGTCTGCATTCCACCATCCGGGCAGGCCATGGGCTCCGCATTGAGGTTCCGAGCCTATCGGGGCGCATCCCTCGAACAGCGGACGAGCGAGCCGATGTTGTCTTATTTTATTGACGTCTGAGGGTGCATCAGCCCCCGGTACGGGCCATCCGCACTTGCCAATAGCCTTTCGGGCGGCACAGACCCGCGTATACGGAATGACGGAATTTCACCGTCCGAACGGACGCACCCAGAGGAGTCGTACCCGCACGGCGCTCGGGAAGCACTCAGGGAGCACTCAGGGCGCGCCCTCATCCCCAGGTATGACAAGACCGCCCGCGGTCCGACCCGAGGCTGCCCCCGGAACCGGAACAGCGGCTGACTCCAAGGCGCCGAACGGCCGCGAGGATGGGACACGTCCCCAGAAACACCGTCGTCCCGACAGGAGCACCCTCCCGTGACCACCACGCCCCTCGCCGACCGGGCCACCACCGTGGCCGCCCGCGCCACGGAACTGTCGAAGGTCTACGGACAGGGCGAGACCCAGGTGGTCGCCCTCGACCGGGTCTCCGTCGACTTCCGGCAGGCCGAGTTCACCGCGATCATGGGCCCCTCGGGGTCCGGCAAGTCCACGCTGATGCACTGCGTGGCGGGCCTCGACACCTTCTCCTCCGGCTCGGTGCGCATCGGCGAGACCGAGCTCGGCTCCCTCAAGGACAAGCAGCTCACCAAGCTCCGCCGGGACAAGATCGGCTTCATCTTCCAGGCGTTCAACCTGCTGCCGACGCTGACGGCCCTGGAGAACATCACCCTCCCGATGGACATCGCGGGCCGCAAGCCCGACCGCGAGTGGCTGGACAAGGTCATCACGATGATCGGTCTCTCCGACCGCCTCAGCCACCGGCCCTCCCAGCTCTCCGGCGGCCAGCAGCAGCGCGTCGCCGTCGCCCGCGCGCTCGCCTCCCGGCCCGACATCATCTTCGGCGACGAGCCGACCGGAAACCTCGACTCGCGCTCGGGCGCGGAGGTGCTGGGCTTCCTGCGCAACTCGGTACGGGAGTTGGGGCAGACCGTGGTGATGGTGACCCACGACCCGGTGGCGGCGGCATACGCGGACCGGGTGGTCTTCCTCGCGGACGGACGGATCGTGGACGAGGTGTACGGACCGACGGCGGACTCCGTCCTGGACCGCATGAAGCAGTTCGACGCCAAGGGCCGCACCAGCTGACCGAGAAGGACGCGCGCCGGCGCCCTCAAGGGGCGCGGGGAACTGCGCGACCAGCCCCCACCGGCCCGCAGCCGACGGACTCACCGCAGACACAGCCACACCCTCCGCCTGCCGACCGCCACACCCTCCTGGACTGAGAAACCCCATGTTCCGAACCGCCTTGCGCAACGTGCTCGCGCACAAGGCCAGGCTCCTGATGACCGTGCTCGCCGTAATGCTCGGCGTGGCGTTCGTATCAGGCACCCTGGTCTTCACCAACACCATCTCCGACGCCTACCAGAAGAGCTCCGCCAAGGGCTTCGGCCAGGTCGACGTCGCCATCCAGCCCAAGACCCAGGACGACACGGGCGACAAGGTCGGCAAGGAGCAGAAGCTCACGCAGGCACTGCTCGAGAAGGCCTCCAAGGCCCCCGGCGCCGGCACCACCATGGGCGTCGTGACCGGCTTCACCGCGATAGCGGACAAGGACGGCAAACTCGTCGGCAGCGGCTTCCAGTCGCAGGGCGGCAACTACTGGGGTACCAAGGACGCCCGCTACCCGCTGACCAGCGGCCACGCGCCCAAGGGCAAGAACGAGGTAGCGATCGACTCGGAGACCGCGAGGCGCGCGGGCTACAAGGTCGGCGACACCGTACGGCTCTCCGTCGACGGCCCCGTCCTCGCCCCCACCGTCGTCGGCGTCTTCACCACCGACGACGGCAACGTCGCGGCCGGCGGCAGCCTCGCCCTCTTCGACACGGCGACCGCGCAGCAGCTCTTCCACCGCGTCGGCGAGTACGACGAGATCGACGTGAAGGCCGCGTCCGGCACCAGCCAGACCGCCCTGCGCGCCGCCCTCGACCAGGTCATCCCGAAGGGCGTCGCCTCCACCACCACCGGCAAGCAGCTCGCCGACGACCAGGCGAGCGCGATCGCCTCCGCGATGAGCGGCATGAAGACGGGCCTGCTGGTCTTCGCGGGCATCGCGCTGTTCGTCGGTACGTTCATCATCGCCAACACCTTCACCATGCTGGTCGCCCAGCGCACCAAGGAACTCGCCCTGCTGCGCGCCGTCGGCGCCTCCCGCCGCCAGGTCACCCGCTCCGTGCTCGTCGAGGCCTTCGTCGTCGGCGCGGTCGCCGCGGTGGCGGGTCTGCTCGCGGGCATCGGCATCGGCGCGGGCATGCGCTCGCTGATGGGCTCGCTCGGCGCCACCGTCCCGGACGGCCCGCTGGTGATCTCGCCCGGCACGATCGCCACGGCCCTGCTCGTCGGCATCCTCATCACCATGCTGGCCGCCTGGCTGCCCGGCCGTCGCGCCGCGAAGATCCCGCCGGTCGCCGCGATGAGCAGCGTGCACGCGCAGGCGACGACGAAGTCCCTGGTCGTACGGAACACGATCGGCGCCCTGTTCGCCGCGGCCGGCGTCGCCGTCGTCCTGTACGCGACGACCATGAGCGGCTCGGACGGCCAGGCCCCGATGGGTCTCGGCGCGGTCCTCCTCATCATCGGCGTCTTCGTGCTGACCCCGCTGCTCTCCCGCCCCCTGATCGCGGCCGCGGCCCCGGTGCTCCGTGTCTTCGGGGTCTCCGGCAAGCTGGCCCGCCAGAACTCGGTGCGCAACCCGCGCCGTACGGCCGCCACCGCCTCCGCCCTGATGATCGGACTCACCCTGATCACCGGTATGACGGTGATGGCGGGCAGCCTGCAGAAGTCGATCGACAAGATGGCCAGCTCCGCGATCAAGGCGGACTACGTCGTTTCGATGGCGAACGGCGTCCCTCTCTCCCCGGACGTCGCGAAGACCCTCGCCGGCCTCGACGGTGTCACCGACACCAGCCCCCTGCGCACCTCGCCCTCGCGCATCGACGGCACGTCCGAGTTGCTGGCGGGCGTCAACGGCGAGTCCATCGCCAAACTCACCGACCTCACGCTCGACGAGGGCGCCTTCAAGGTCGGCGGCACCCAGGTCGTGGTGGACGACGACACCGCCAAGTCGCACGGGTGGAAGGCCGGTTCGGACCTCGCGGTCTCCTACGAGGACGGCAAGAAGCAGCGCCTCACCGTCGCCGGGATCTACCACGGCAACATGATGATCAACGGCATCATGGTCGACAACGCGACGCTCTCCCCGCACCTGACGGACGTCGCCGACATGCAGGTCATGCTGAAGACGGCCGGCGGCACGTCCGAGGCGACCAAGAACAAGCTGGAGAAGGCGCTCGGCAACAACCCGGCCGTCCAGGTCCAGGACAAGAAGGACATCTCCAACAACATCGCGAAGATGTTCACCCTGCTCCTGAACATGCTCTACGGCCTGCTCGCCATGGCGGTCATCGTCGCCGTCCTCGGTGTCATCAACACGCTGGCCATGTCGGTCTTCGAGCGCTCCCAGGAGATCGGGATGCTCCGCGCGATCGGCCTCGACCGCAAGGGCATCAAGCGGATGGTCCGCCTGGAGTCCCTGGTCATCTCGCTCTTCGGCGGCGTGCTCGGCATCGGCCTGGGCGTGTTCTTCGGCTGGGCGGCCGGCGAGCTCGTGGGCAGCAAGATGTCGACGTACGAACTGGTCCTGCCCTGGGGCCGGATGGCTCTCTTCCTGCTCCTCGCGGGGACGGTCGGCGTGCTGGCCGCGCTGTGGCCGGCCCGCCGGGCGTCCCGTCTGAACATGCTGTCGGCGATCAAGTCGGAGTAGCGGAGAACCGCTCACCGGCATCGGGGCCCCGTTCCGGATCGGAACGGGGCCCCGGTCGTCGGCGGACCAGTGTCAGTGGGCCGGGTTCCAGGTTCTGGCCCGCAGGGGCATTCCGGCGGCGCCGGAGGGCTCGGGGGTCCTGATCGCCAATACCTGGTTGACGCCGATGCGGTTGCGCTCGAAGGCGACCGCGGAGGCCGCCATGTACAGACGCCAGACACGGGCGCGGCCCGGACCGGTGAGCGCCACGGCCCGCGCCCACTGCGCCTCCAGGTTGGTGACCCAGCGGCGGAGCGTGAGGGCGTAGTGCTCGCGGATCGACTCGACGTCGCGGACCTCGAACCCGGCGCGTTCCAGCTGGGTGACGGTCGTGCCGATGGGCGCGAGCTCGCCGTCCGGGAAGACGTAGGCGTCGATGAACTCGTCGACGTCGTACGCCGATTCGTCCCGCCGGGGCGGCCGTGCGATCTGGTGGTTGAGCAACCGCCCGCCCGGCTTGAGGAGGCGGTACAGCACCTCGGCGTACTCCAGGTAGCGCTCGGCGCCCACGTGTTCGGCCATGCCGATGGAGGAGATCGCGTCGTACGGCCCGTCGGCGACGTCCCGGTAGTCCTGCACCCGGATCTCCACCCGGTCGGTCAGCCCCTCGTCCGCGACCCGTTTACGGGCGTACGCGGCCTGCTCTTGCGAGAGCGTGACCCCGACGACGCTCACGCCGTGCTCGCGGGCGGCGTGGATCGCCATCGAGCCCCAGCCGCAGCCGACGTCGAGGAGCCGCTGCCCCGGCCTCAGATCGAGCTTCTGCGCGATGAGTTCCAGCTTGTCGCGCTGAGCGCCCTCGAGGGTTCCGCCGTCCTCCCAGTAGGCGCACGAGTAGACCATCGAGGGTCCGAGGACGATCTCGTAGAAGTCGTTTCCCACGTCGTAGTGGTGGCTGATGGCGCGCTGGTCGCTGCGCTTGGTGTGGAGGTGGCGGCGGCGCCTGCGCATCTCTTCCGGGGGCGGGCTGGGCGGCAAGGGGAGACCGCCCATCTTCACCAGTCCGCGGACGGCGGCCCGTACCTCCGGATCACGCAGGGCCTCCGCGAGACCCCGCGCGTCCTCGCCCCGGTCCCAGACGAGCCCCGACAGCAGGTCGAGCGCGGTGTAGAGGTCGCCCTCCACCCCCAGGTCCCCGGCGACCCAGGCCCGGGCGAGCCCCACCTCACCCGGTTTCCACAGCAGCCGGCGCAGGGCGCGCCGGTTGCGGACGACAACGGCGGGGGCGCCAGGAGGGCCCGCTTCCGAGCCGTCCCAGGCGCGGATGCGCATCGGGAGCGGGGCCCCCACCAACTGTTCGACAAGGCTCTTCAGCCGCAGCGCGGCGTCCTGCATGGCGTACACCTCCGAGACAACACTCCCGAACGCTCCAACACCACGTAAACACCAACCGGCCTCGCGCGCAGTCCCCCTTCCGCGTTACAGCTGAGCAAAATACTTGTACCCACCATCTTCTTCCGCGGGGGTGGGAGGGGGCGCGCACTCTGGAAACGCCGGGCGCCCCGAGGCTTTCAGGGGCGCGGCGAACCGCGTGACCAGCCTCCACCGGCCCGCGGCCGGACAACGCCGAAGGGACCTCCCGCACCACGGATGGCGGGAGGTCCCTCAGGGACGAACAGGTGACCGGAGGTCAGGAGGCCTTGGCCTTCTCCTCGGTCTTGGCGGCGGCCGGAGCCGAGGCGGCGGCCGGAGCCGGAGCCGGCTTCGCAGCCTCGTAGAACTCCTCACGAGGAGTCTCCATCGCACCGAGCGAGACGACCTCACGCTTGAGGAACATCGCGAGCGTCCAGTCGGCGAAGACCCGGATCTTACGGTTCCACGTCGGCATCGCCAGACCGTGGTAGCCGCGGTGCATGTACCACGCCAGACGGCCCTTGACCTTGATCTTCATCTTGCCCATGACGATCATCGCGACGCCCTTGTGCAGGCCGAGACCCGCGACGGCGCCCTTGTTGGCGTGCGAGTACTCCTTCTGCGGGAAGCCCCGCATGCCGGAGACCACGTTGTCGCCGAGGACCTTCGCCTGACGGAGCGCGTGCTGCGCGTTCGGCGGGCACCAGGCGTTCTCGACCCCGGCCTTGCGCGCGGCGACGTCCGGCACCTGGGCGTTGTCGCCGGCGGCCCAGATGTAGTCCGTGCCCTGCACCTGGAGGGTGGTCTGGGTGTCCACGTGACCGCGCGGGCCGAGCGGCAGACCGAAGCGGGAGAGGACGGGGTTCGGCTTGACGCCGGCCGTCCACACGATGGTGTTGGAGTCGACCTCGAGGCCGTTCTTCAGCACGACGTGGCCGTCGACGCAGGAGTCCATGGAGGTGGAGAGGTAGATCTCCACACCACGGCCCTCCAGGTGCTCCTTGCCGTACTGGCCGAGCTTGGGGCCGACCTCGGGGAGGATCTTGTCCGCGGCGTCGACGAGGATGAAGCGCATGTCCTCGCGGGACACGTTGGTGTAGTACTTCGACGCGTCGCGGGCCATGTCCTCGACCTCGCCGATGGTCTCCGCACCCGCGAAGCCACCACCCACGAAGACGAAGGTGAGCGCCTTGCGGCGGATGTCCTCGTCCGTGGTCGAGTCAGCCTTGTCGAGCTGCTCCAGGACGTGGTTGCGCAGGCCGATGGACTCCTCGATGCCCTTCATACCGATGCCCTGTTCGGCGAGGCCGGGGATCGGGAAGGTGCGGGAGACCGCGCCCATCGCGATGACGAGGTAGTCGAAAGGCAGCTCGTACGCCTCGCCCACGAGGGGGGCGATCGTGGCAACCTTGCGGTCCTGGTCGATGGTGGTGACCCGGCCGGTGAGGACCTCCGCCTTGGGCAGGACGCGTCGCAACGGGACGACGACATGCCGAGGGGAGATGCTGCCGGCGGCGGCTTCGGGGAGGAAGGGCTGGTAGGTCATGTACGACCGGGGGTCGACGACCGTGACGGTCGCCTCGCCGTAGCGCATCTTCTTGAGAATGCGCCGAGCTGCGTACAGGCCTACGTACCCACCGCCTACTACGAGGATCCTGGGACGCTCCGTGGTGCTCATGCCATCGAGTATCCACCCGCCCCTGGAGGGTCGCTCGTGCGCCCCTTCACAAGCTTGGGTGGGCCCTCTGCTACACTGCGCCGCTCACGTGACCCAGGTCATGGCGGCGAGGGGGAACCACCGTGTACCGGCGACCGTTGTCAACACCGCGTGAGCTGCCGCTCCGGGTGTCCGAACCGGTCGAACCACCCCTCCGCTTCACCCGCCGGAAACACTCCTGGAACGCTCCGTTGAGCACCCTCCCGAGCCTGGTGAGCCCCCTAGGAGCACTCAAGGGGGCCCATCGTCCCCCCACAGGGCCGAATTCCTTGTGAAGAACTTCACGAAGTTTTCCGGCGACGTGTCACCGAGAGGGTCCGAATGGCCCCCTGGGCGCGCTCATACGTTATCCGACCTGCTCAAGGGAGGCTACCAGCGGGTAGTAAAGGCTCCCTCGCCTCATGCGCCGCACTCGGAAACGGCACCCCTCGGCCCCGTCCGGTCAGCCCCTCAGGCGATGGACCACGCGATCCCGTCCAGGATGTCGTGTTCGCTCACCACGACCTCCGCCGCACCGATCCGCTCCATGATCGCGAGCAGGACGAGGGCGCCTGCGGCGATGACGTCGACGCGCCCCGGGTGCATGGAAGGGATCGCGGCCCGCTCGGCGTGGGTGGAGGCCAGCAGCCGCTCGGTGATCTCGCGGACCTTCTCGTACGGGAAGCGGGAGTGGTGGATGGCGGCCGAATCGTAGGCGGGGAGGTCCAGCGCGATGGCCGCGACCGTGGTGACCGAGCCCGCGAGGCCGACGAGCGTGTGGGCCTCGTGCAACGGGACCGTCCGCTCGGCGAGGTCCAGGGCCGCCTCGATGTCGGCGCGGATGGCCTCGGTCTCGGCGGGGGTCGGCGGGTCGCTGACGACCCCGTCGTGCACGAGGTGCCGTTCGGTCATCCGTACGCAGCCGATGTCCACGGAGCGGGCGGCGCGTACGTGGTCGTCACCGACGACCAGTTCGGTGGACCCGCCGCCGATGTCGACGACCAGGTAGGGCCTGGTGAGGTCGTGCCGGCCCGTCAGTTCCTTGGTCGCGCCGGTGAAGGAGAACTCGGCCTCCTCGTCGCCGGTGATGACCTCGGGCTCGACGCCCAGGATGTCCAGCACGCCGCGTACGAACTCGTCCCGGTTCTCCGCGTCGCGGGAGGCGGAGGTCGCCACGAAGCGCAGTCGCTCCGCGCCGTGCCGCTTGATGATCGCCGCGTACTCGCGGCAGGCCTCGAAGGTGCGCTCCAGGGCCTCGGGGGCGAGGCGTCCGGTGCGGTCGACGCCCTGGCCGAGCCGGACGATCGTCATCCGGCGGTCCAGATCGACGAGTTCTCCCGTCACCGGGTTCGCGTCGGCGACGAGGAGGCGGATCGAATTCGTACCGCAGTCGATGGCGGCGACCCTGGTCATCGGTTGTTGTCTCCTGCTCGTGAATTCGTTTCGACGCCGTGCGACCGAGGCGCACGCGGCTCCGGGGCGAAGCCCCGGCTTCGGGGCGCGGGGAACCGCGCGCTCAACCCCCACCCACCCGCAGACAAAACACTCCGGGCACATGGGGATCCGGGGCGAAGCCCCGCCCTGGGGGACGCGGGGAACCGCGCGCTCAACCCCCACCCACCCGCAGACAGATCACGCACCGGGAGGACGCGGCGCAGCCTGCTCACTCCCCCTCGGACGGCGGCTCCGCCGCCACCACGCACGCACCCTTGCGCCACCACTCCGGCAGCATCGCGATCGCCTCGTCGCCCAGCGGATTCACCCCGGGCCCCGCGGCCAGCGAGTGCGCCACCAGCACATGCAGACACTTCACCCGGTCCGGCATCCCACCGGCGCTCGGAAAGCCCGCCAGTACCTCGATGGCGTCACGCCGCGCGATGTAGTCCTCGTGGGCGGCCCGGTACGCGGCGGCCAGCTCGGGATCGGTCGCCAGCCGGTCCGTCATCTCCTTCATGACGCCGTTGGCCTCCAGCGTGCCGATCGCGGAGGCCGCGCGCGGGCACGTGAGGTAGTACGTCGTCGGGAACGGCGTACCGTCCGGCAGCCGGGGCGCCGTCTCCACCACGTCCGGCTGACCGCAGGGACAGCGGTGCGCGATCGCCCGCAGCCCGCGCGGCGGCCGGCCAAGCTGTTGCTTGAAGGCCTCGACGTCCGCGTCGGTCGGCTCGGTGCGCGGGGTGGGCGGCGGGGGCGTTTCCATGCCTGTGCTCAAATCTCTTTCTTCTTCAATTCACCGGTCGTCAGGTCACCGGTCGGAGTGGTCCGACTTGTCGACGCCGTCCCAGACGTTGGCGTACCAGGGGCGGGTTGCCACCCCCAGATCCGTACGCGACTGCTTCGCCGCGTCCGGGTCGATCACGACATATCCGGTCTCGCCCGGCATCACATAGTGCAGCCGTTCCCGGATCTGCTGCTTCGCGTACGCGTCGTCCTGCCACCGCGCCTTGAGGTCACGCAGCTGTTCGACCCGGGCGCGGGCCCGCTCCTGCTGTCGCTCCAGATCGGCGATCTCGGCGCGCTGGGACACGTACTGCCTTATCGGATACGCGAGGGCGACGATCAGAGAACAGAGTACGAGAGCCAGCAGCGCGGCGCGGCCGGTCAGACGTGAGCGGCGGGCCTGGCGCTTGGTCTGCGAGCGGTAGACCCGGGCCGCCGTCTGCTCGCCGAGCAGCTTCAGCCTGGTCGCGGTGGAGAACCGGTCCCGGTCCTTCGCGGCCATGTCCCGCCTCCCGTTCACACGCGCGTACGTCCCCGGACACGGTACGGGACCGGGTACGGGGACGTACGTACGACTGGCTAAGGCTTGACCCTCTGCGGGTGTCAGCCCTTGAAGCGCGGGAAGGCGCTGCGGCCCGCGTACACCGCCGCGTCGTCGAGGATCTCCTCGATGCGCAGCAGCTGGTTGTACTTGGCGACGCGGTCCGAGCGGGCCGGGGCGCCGGTCTTGATCTGGCCGCAGTTCACCGCGACGGCGAGGTCGGCGATGGTGACGTCCTCGGTCTCGCCGGAGCGGTGGGACATCATGCACTTGAAGCCGTTGCGCTGGGCCATCTCGACGGCGTCCAGGGTCTCGGTCAGCGAGCCGATCTGGTTGACCTTGACGAGCAGGGCGTTCGCGGAGCCCTCCTCGATGCCGCGGGCCAGGCGCTCCGGGTTGGTGACGAAGAGGTCGTCGCCGACGATCTGGACCTTGTCGCCCAGCTTCTCGGTGATGACGTTCCAGCCGGCCCAGTCGTCCTCGTACAGCGGGTCCTCGATGGAGACCAGCGGGTACGCGGAGACGAGCTCCTCGTAGTACTCGGTCATCTCGGCGGCCGAGCGGGACTTGCCCTCGAACTCGTACTTGCCGTCCTTGTAGAACTCGGACGCGGCGACGTCGAGCGCGAGCGCGATCTGCTCACCGGGGATGTAACCGGCCTGCTTGATGGCCTCGAGGATGAGGTCGAGCGCGGCGCGGTTCGACTCCAGGTTCGGGGCGAAGCCGCCCTCGTCGCCCAGGCCGGTGGACAGGCCCTTGGTCTTCAGCACCTTCTTGAGGGTGTGGTAGACCTCGGCGCCCCAGCGCAGGGCCTCGGAGAAGGACTCCGCGCCGATCGGGGCGATCATGAACTCCTGGATGTCCACGTTGGAGTCGGCGTGCGAGCCGCCGTTCAGGATGTTCATCATCGGAACGGGCAGCAGGTGCGCGTTCGGGCCGCCCAGGTAGCGGAAGAGGGGGAGGTCGGACGCCTCGGAGGCGGCGTGCGCGACGGCGAGCGAGACGCCGAGGATGGCGTTGGCGCCGAGCGAGCCCTTGTTGTCGGTGGCGTCCAGGTCGAACATCGCCTGGTCGATCAGGCGCTGCTCGGTGGCGTCGTAACCGACGAGCTCCGGGCCGATCTGCTCGATGACGGCGAGGACGGCCTTCTCGACACCCTTGCCGCCGTAACGGTTGGGGTCACCGTCACGCAGTTCGATGGCCTCGAAGGCGCCGGTGGACGCACCGGACGGAACGGCGGCACGACCCGTGCTGCCGTCGTCGAGGCCGACCTCGACCTCGACCGTGGGGTTGCCTCGGGAGTCCAGGATTTCCCGGGCTACGACGACGTCGATGGACGGCACGAGCATCTCCTTCTGGGATGTGACGCGGGTACGCGGAGCCTGTGATGGCTTCGCGACATGAGCCTAACCGCCCCGGGGGGATCGGCCAGCCGGTCGCCCACCCCTTGGGCAGAACTGAACGTACACATTGTTCCAGAACGGAACAAAAACGGGTACGGAAATCTGGGTACGAAACGCTCCGTACGAAATGCCGGAGACGAAAAACCCCGCTCCGGCGCGTACGGGGGAACACGCACCGGAGCGGGGAGCCCGTGGGGACGGGGGCGACCCTCACCGGGGTCTCCAGTGTGGAGACCCCTTTTATGTGGGACCTGTCATTCAGCTGGGGTGAAGCTGCCGATCATCAGCTGAGGTGCAGCTGCTGACCCGGGTAGATGACGTCGGCGTCGTCGACGATGTCCTTGTTCAGCTTGAACAGCTGCTGCCAGCCACCCTTGACCTTCTTCTTCTCGGCGATCGAGCTGAGGCTGTCACCCTTGACGACCTTGTACTCGCCGTCACCCTTCTTGACCTTCTTGCCGGTCGGGGTGGAGACGGTCTTCTGGGCGGCCGGGCGGGACGCCGAACGGGAGGCCGCGGTGTCCGTCGAGCGGGTGGTGGTGCTGGCGCTCGGCGAGCTGTTCGACGAGGAGCTGTTCGAGGAAGACGAGGTCGACGGGGTGCTCGCACCGCCGGTGTACGCGGCGCTCGACAGGCCCGTGCCACAGGTCGGCCAGGCGCCCTTGCCCTGCGCGGCGAGGACCTTCTCGCCGACGGTGATCTGCTGGGACTTGGACGCCTGGTTGGCGGTCGCGGCGTACGCGGTGCCGCCGTACGCGGCCCAGGTGGAGGTCGAGAACTGCAGACCGCCGTAGTAGCCGTTGCCGGTGTTGATGGACCAGTTCCCGCCGGACTCGCACTGGGCGACGGCGTCCCACTGGGAGGCGGTGGCGGCGGAGGCGTTGCCGGCCGCCATCAGCGGAGCGGCGATGGCGACACCGGTGACACCGGCGAGCGTGGCGACACGAGTGGCCTTGGACGGACGGCGGTGCTTGCCCTTGCTGGAAAACAGCATGGAGAGATCCCCTCACCGACGCCTGCGAGGTGAGCTGTCGGGTTCGGGCGGGTGAGTGCCCGGCCGTGCGCTCTGAGCGCTCGGCTTCACCCCAAGCCGCTCCCGGTCAACTACCGGGCGCGGCGCATACCTTGGGTCCCCCGCTCCTGCCTACGGCGCTGACGCGTCGACTGTTCCCGTACGGCCGTTGGCAGGATTCGGCGTTGACGACCGTCGGGGCCCGCTGTGGCGAGCGGTCATGACCGTAAGCAGCCGATCGGCTGAATTCCAAAGACGATCAGGGCCTTTGAGATCCATCTCTCACTCGCGCCAAACCGGACATTACACAGCGAACCGTGACGCGAACTGCCCCTACTTTTGGCCCGATTCGGCACCAACTGCAAGGCTCTGACCGGGAAGGATGAGGTTCGGGTCGACGCCGACCGTCTTCTTGTTCGCTTCGTACAGCTCGGCCCATCCGCCTTCGAGGTCAAGGGCGTCCGCGATGGTCCAGAGATTGTCTCCGGCGCGCACGACGTAGGAGCCGTCGACGACATCGCGGGAGGCGCCGGCGCCGCGCGAGGCATGCCGCCCGGAGGAGTCGTCGCTACGGCCGTCCACGGCGCTGTCGGTGGTGTTCTCGTCCGCGGTGCCGCCGCGGTGGCGTCCCGCACCGGTCGTCGCGTTCTCGGACGTACCGGAAGAGTCGTCGCCCTGGCCGGAGTTGCCCGAGTTATCGCTCTTCGACGCATCCGTGTCGGAGCCGTCCGCCCCCTGGGCGTCGCCGTCGGTGTCGGCCTTCGTCGTGTTCTCGGCCGCCTTCCCGGTCGCCTTCGAGGACGAACCGGATGAAGCAGAGTCAGACGAAGATGAATCGGACTTCGAGCTGGAAGACTTGGACGAGGTTGAATTCTTGGACGAACTGGACGAATCGGAGGAACCGGATGAATCCGCCGTACTGGACGAGTCGTTCGCCACGCCCGTGTCGACCAGGATGTCGCCCGAGTTCTTGCTCAGCCCGGAGAGCGGTCCGCAGGTCGGCCAGGGGGTGACGCCCTGGTGGTCGAGAAGCTTCTCGGCGATGGCTATCTGCTGCGAGCGGCTGGCCTCGTCGGCGCTCGACGCGTAGGTGAGGCCGCCGTACTTCTCCCAGTCCGCCTGGCTGATCTGGAGTCCGCCGTAATACCCGTTGCCGCTGTCGGCACTCCACTGGCCGGCGCTCTCGCACTCGGCGACCCGGTCCCACGTGGTGCCGTCGGCCGCGCTCGCGCTGGTGGCACCGAGCAACGGGATCGCGATGGCGGATCCGGTCACTCCTGCCGCGACGATGAGGGCCGGGGCCTGACGGGGGCGACGATGGCGGCCGTTCCCGGAGAGCATGCGGAAGCCTTTCACGTGACAGCAGGTGACTACGCGACGTGTGAGTCGCGTTGACGAGTGAACGTATCCGCACCCGAACACTTGTCACAAGTCGATGCAGCGTAGATCACGTGAAGATCACAGAGTTGAGTGCGCGTCAGGTTTAAGCGCCCGCAGGTGTAGGGTCGCCCGCTATCGCGCGACCGGTACCGGAGGTGTGAACTCCACTGGAAGCGTGCGCAATCCGCGCATAATGAGCCCGCCGCGCCAGCGCAAATCGGCCGAATCTCCCGCGAGTTGAAGGTCGGGGAGTCGGGTGAGGAGGGTGGCGAGCGCGGTCTGGCCCTCCAGGCGGGCGAGCGGGGCGCCGAGGCAGTAGTGGATGCCGTGGCCGTACCCGAGGTGTTGGTTGTCACGGCGGGAGAGGTCGAGCGTGTCCGGCTGTTCGAACCGCGCGGGGTCACGGTCCGCAGCCGCGAGGACCACGAGGACGGGGTCGCCGGGCGCGATGCCCTGCCCGCCGATGCACACGGCCTCGGTGGCGAACCGCCACGTGGCCAGTTCCACCGGCCCGTCGTAACGGAGGAGCTCCTCGACGCCGGTCTCGAGGAGTTCGCGTTCGCGGGCGGCGAGGGACTTCTGGAGGCGCGCGCGCTGCTCGGGGTGGGTGAGGAGGGCGTACGTGCCGTTGCCGATGAGATTGACGGTCGTCTCGAACCCGGCGAAGAGCAGGATGAAGGCCATGGCGGCGGCCTCGTTCTCCGTGAGGTGCTCGCCGTGGTCGGACGCGCGGATGAGACCGGAGATGAGGTCCTCACCGGGCGCGGGCGTGTCGGGAAGGCCTTCCCGCTTCTTGTGGATGAGTTCGAGCAGATACCCGCGCATCTTCTTGACCGACCGCGCGACCCCGCCCCGCGGTCCGCCACCGTGCCGGATCATCATCCCCGCCCAGTCCCGGAAGTCGTCCTGGTCCTCGCGGGGCACGCCCAGCAGGTCGCAAATGGCGTAAATGGGAAGCGGGAACGCGAACTCGTGGATCAGATCGGCGGAACCCTTCTCCGCGAAATGGTCGATCAGCTGATCGGTGAGTTCCTGCACGCGTGGCGCGAACTCGGCCACGCGTCGCGGCGTGAACGCCTTCGAGACCAGCCGCCGCAGCCGGGTGTGGTCCGGCGGGTCGATGTTCAGCAGATGCGTCATCAACTCGGCCTTGCGCTCCCCCGGAATACCCGTCTTCCCTTTCGCGTGGGCGGGTTCGTCGTGGTGCGCCGGATTCTTGCTGAGCCGCGCGTCGGCGAGCGCCTGCTTGGCGTCCGCGTACCGCGTCACCAGCCAGGCCTCCACCCCACTCGGCAGCCGCGTCCTGTGTACGGGGGCGTGCTCCCGCAGCCAGGCGTACGCGGGGTACGGATCGCTGGCGAACTCCCAGGTGAAGAGTTCCGGGGCGGGGCTGAACGGCGGCGGCTGATCGGTCACTCCCTGACGGTATCCGGAGGGAGGGGAGGGACGGCGCGGCGGAGGGAGAGGGAGCGGGGTGGGGGCGGTGCGGGGGTGGGGGGCGGCGTGTGTGCGTGAGGGGTGGTGCGGGCCGTGCCCCGTTCATCCCGGGCCATCCCGAAATCGGCTGCTGTTTGACTCCACGGCTCGCCTCCTCCATAAATTCGCGCCGTGGACCCCGAAATACTCAGATCCAGCTTCGCGGTCGTCGAAAGGCGGGCCGAGTTCGCGGTCAAGTACTTCTACTCGCATCTCTTCCGGCACAACCCGGACGTCCGCGGGCTCTTCCCCCTGGACTTCCCGGAGGACATGGAGCGACAGCGGGACCGGTTGTTCGCGGCACTCACGTATGTGATGGAGCGGCTGGAGGATCCGACGCTGCCGGGGTACCTGCGCGAGCTGGGACGGGACCACCGGAAGTACCTGGCCGAGCCGGAGCACTACGCCGCCGTCGGGGCGAGCCTGATCGCCGCGTTCGCCGCTGTCGCGGGGTCGGCCTGGAGCGCGGAGGCCGAGAAGGCCTGGGCCGAGGCGTACGGGGCGATCACGAACGTCATGCTCCAGGGCGCGTGGGAGGCACAGCACGCGGGTGAACCGCCCTGGTGGGACGCCGAGGTCGTGTCCCGCACCCGGCACGGCGACGACCTCGTCGTCCTGACCCTCCGCCCACGTCACCGGCTGCGCTACTCCCCCGGCCAGTACGTCAGCGTCAGCGTCCCCCATCTGCCGGGCATCTGGCGCCCGTACTCGCTCGGCAACGCGCCCCGCGCCGACCACACCGTCGACCTGCACGTCAGCCGCGTCGAGGACGGGGTGCTGTCCACCGCCCTGGTCCGGCGGACCCGGGAGGGCGATGTCCTGCGGCTCGGCGCACCCGGCGGCGCCCTGACCCTGCGGGCGCCGGTGGAACGGCCGCTGACCCTCATCGCGGCCGGCACCGGATGGGCCCCCGTCAAGGCGCTGCTCCAGCAACTCGACGCCACGCACGAGGCCCGGCTGTTCCTCGTGGCCCGCGACACCTCGTACCTCTACGACCGGTCGGCCGTGGAACGACTCCAGTCCCGGCTGCCCCGCCTCGGCGTCACCTTCATCACCCCCGCACCCGGCCGCCCCAAGGCCCAGGCCACCGAGCGACTGCTGACCGCGCTGGGCAACCGCGCCGGCTGGGCCCGCCACGACGTCTATCTCGCCGGGCCGCCCCAGCTCGTCGAGGAGATCGCCGAGGCCCTCCCCGCCCTCGGCACCCCGCCGGAACAGATCTTCCACGACCTCCTCCCACCCGCCGACCCCAGCCGCCCCCGCCCGCTGGGCCCCGCGGAGTGGCTCCTGGACCGCCCCCACCCCAACTGGCACAACCCGACGAGCCGCGCCCCCCGCACGTAACCCCCGAACCGCCGGCCCTCAGCCCGTCTCCGTCGCACGGATCGCGTCCCGGTAGGCCCGCGCCGCCGCGCGCAGGGCCGCCTCCGGGTCCACTCCCTCGGCCTCCGCGTGGGCGGCGATGGCCAGCAGCTCGTAGCCGACGCCTTCGCCGCGGGGGAGTTCGACCTCAAGTCCCGCCGTGCGCACGCGCGATGCCAGCTTCGCCGCGAGGGCCAGGCCCGGCTGGCCCAGCGGTATCCCCTCCGTCACGGACGTCCGCCGCTTCTCCTCGGCCTTGGTGCGCAGCCAGTGCTCCTTGACCTCCTCGGGGGTCGTGGCCGTCTCGTCGCCGAACACGTGCGGGTGGCGGTGGATCAGCTTGGCGACGATGCCGCCGGCCACGTCGTCGATGGAGAAGGGAGTCTCGGCGTCCTCCTCCGCGATCCTGGCGTGGAAGACGACCTGGAGCAGAACGTCGCCGAGCTCTTCCCTGAGCTCGTCCCGGTCGCCCTCCTCGATCGCCTCGACGAGCTCGTACGCCTCCTCGATCCCGTACTTCGCGAGGCCCTTGTGGGTCTGCTGGGACGACCACGGGCACTCGACGCGGATGCGGTCCATGACCTGGACGAGGTCGAGGAGGCGAGCGCCCGGCAGGTCGTACGAGGCCGGGAGCAGCTCCAGGTCGGGCATCTGTATGCGGCCGGAGCCGGCGAGGCGGGCCAGTCCGTCGGTGAGGCGCGGCTCGCCCTCCCCGGTGGCGACGACGACCACCGTGCGGCCACCGGCGCAGGCGTCCACCAAGTCCTGGGCATCGGGGGAGGCCTCGTCGACGCCGATGCCCGCCTCACGCAGATACGGCAGCTGTGGATGCGCGCCGTCCGCACACAGCACCTGGTCGGCGGCGCGCAGCACCTGCCAGGCGGGCCAGGACAGCAGCCCCGGGGCGACGCGGTGGCTGGTGGTGAGCAGGACGATACGGCCGGGGTCGGGAACCTGGGCGGTGGCGTCGGAGCTGGTTGCGTTCACCCCACGAACGTAACGCACGCCACCGACGCCCCCAGGAGTTATCCACAGGCTGGGAGGCGGATGAACCGTTTATCCACAGCCCCGTCCCCAGTGACCTCCTACGCCGTCTGCTGCGCCCCCGTCGACGTGACCTCCCGCAGCCACGGCGTCTTCACATCGACGCGGCTGCTCTTCTGGACGTCCCAGGCGCCGTAGCGCGGGTTCAGATCGACGTTCAGCTTCTTGGACGCGTCGGACATGGCCTTCCAGAACGTGGCCTTGCCGTCGGTGGTGTTCATGTCGGCGCCGAGCGCGGCGGCGAGCTTCTGGGCCTCGATCTCGGTACGGAGGTTGTCGTCGAGACGCTGGGGCGCCACCCCGTACTGCTGCAGCCAGGCCGTCTCCAGCGCCTTCGCACCGCCCGCCTGGCCCTCCAGCGCCGTCCGCATCTGCTGGGTGTCCGCGCGGGTGACGCTCACGCCCGCGTCCTTGGCGGCCCGGTCGAGAACCTGGTCGAGGACCATGGTGTGCAGGGTGTCGCGGGCGAGGCTGCCGGTCTTGGCGATGGCCTGCTCGTACTGGGCCTCGTCCTTGACGGCGGCCCGTTGTGCCGAGCGCACCTCGTTCACCCGGCTCTCCAACTGCGCGACCGTGATCCGCCGGCCACCGACGACGGCCGCGGCGCCTGGGTGCGCCTCGCCACCGCACGCCGTGAGAAGGGGGGCCGCTGCGACGATCGCGGCGGAGAGGACGAACGCGGTGCGACGGCGGCGGTGCAAGGAAACCTCCCGAGGAGATTGTGCGACGGTGCACAAAGTCTTGCGGTGATCGATGGTAGGCAGTGGCCCGGCTGTCGGCCAGCCATTCGACCAACGATTCGCGGAGACTTCAGATACCGGCGCGGCTGCCGTGACGAGCGGGACGGCCACCGTCCGCTCGTACGACCGTTCACATCCGCTCGTACGACCGATCGTGTCCTGTCGTACCGGCCGCGGCTAACCGCGCGCCTTGACCTCGCGCTCGACGACCCCGGCGACCTCGGCGCGCAGTCCGTCGCCGACGCGTGTCACGGTGATGTTCTTGGCGCTCGTGGAGTCGGCTCCGGCGTCCCCCACCAGCACGAAGTCGACCTTCTGGTACTGCGGGGCGGTCTGCGTGGCCGCCGTGACCTCGGGCCTTCCGGTCGCGACGACCACGTCGCAGGACCGCTGGAGCAGGCCGTTGAGGTAGGGCCGCGCGTTGGCCGCGGACTGCTCACCGGTCACCGGGACATAGCTCACGCGCGCGTGCGTCGTGAGGGACGCGTCCTGCATGCCCTGCCAGACCTCGGCCGCGGTGGTCCCGGCCGTGATCCCGTCCTTGCCGGTCAGCAGGCAGGCGTCGACGTCCTTGTAGTGGCGGGCCCGGGTGTCGGGCACCTGAGGCTTCGTGTCGGTGCGGGAGAGGAAGTACCCGGTGACCGCGACCGCGACCGCGACGATCACGGCACCCGCCACCATCGCGATCCCCCTGCCGCCCAGTACACGCGGCCACTGGAGTACCGCCCGCACACCGGCTGCGAGCCTCGACTCCTGCGTGGCGTCGCGCGCCGCCTTCGCGCGCTGCGCCTGCGGCACCTGCCTGACCCGCTTGACCACGTGGTTCCCGTACTTCCGCTTCTTCGCTCTTCCGCGCTTCCGTGTTTTCGTGCGGCCGGTGCGGCCCGTGCGCCGCTAGTACCCGACGCGCCGGGGCCAGACCGTCCAGGCGTGCACCGCCGCGCCGACCATCGACACCAGGATCAGGAGCACGTCGTCCGCGAACTCGAGGCCGTGGGTGGTCTCGGGCGTGAGCGAGAGCTGCATGACCCACGCCACCAGCACCGCGCAGAACCCCCCGAAGACCGCCCAGTCCGCGCGAGTGCCGCGCCGCAGGGCGATCACGAGGGACGGGACAGGACACAACAGCCCCAGGCTGACGACGGGAAGCGCCGCCAGTCCGGCACGGACGGCGGACGGTCCGACGACCGCCGGCAGCCTTTCGACCCTCATGCCCTGCTCCTCCTCTGGTTGTTCTCCGGTTGATGCTCGCCGGCGCTCTCGGGATGCGTCCGAGTGTCAGCCGGTGATGGCGACCGGCGCGTCCCAGGCGTCACGGTCCACGGTGATCGTGTAACCGCCGATGGTCTCCTTGCTGTTGACCATGTACTGGTGGGCGCGGCTGTGGCTGGTGAACTGGGTGGAGCCCCACGGCCAGTCCGAGGTCGTGGTGTTGACCTTGTCCCACAGCGCGTACCAGAGGTTGCCCGGCAGGTCCGTCTTGTCGGTCGCGGTCGCGATGGCCTTGGCGCTGGAGCTGGTGAAGCCGTAGAAACCGGTCCGGTACGTCTTGGCGTGGAGCGCCTTGTCGAAGGCGCGTACGTACGTCAGCGTGGCCTTGTTGCACGCCGCGTTCGTGATGTCGTACGACTCCATGTCCAGGTAGATCGGGCTGCCCGCCTTCATGCCCAGCGCGGACGCCTTCGTCACCGCGTCCGCGGCGTCGGTGGCGCCGAGCGAGGCGGCGTTGGTGGCGGTGAGCTTCTCCGGGTTGGAGCCGGTCTGGCAGGACGGCTGCGCGCCGACGTAGAGCGGTATGAGTTTCCAGCCCAGGGTGCTGACCGACTTCACCCAGGACGCGGTGAGGTTGGGCTGGCTGCAGCCGCGGTTCTTGCCGCCGATGTAGACGGCGGCGGCTCCGTAGAAGCCGGTGTGCCAGGCCTTCATCGCCGTCAGCGAGGGTGCGGCGCAGGTGTCGAAGGCGCGTCCCGTGAACGTCTTCTGGGCGGGCCAGGTGGTCGCCGCCATCGACGTCTGCGCCGCGATCCCGGCCCCGGCGACCACGGCCGCGCCTGCCGTCGCCCAAGCGATGTAACGGCCCTTCTTAGACATCCGATGGCTGGACATCCCCACCCCATTCATGACACGCGCACGTCACGGCGCGCGAAACGCGCAGGACATGCGGCCATATAGATCGAATCAAGACAATTCAAGACAGTTGGGCCCCGTCGGCGCCCATCCCGGCTCACCGACGAGAGAGGGTGACCGGCCCCCGGCGCGCGGGGCGGATCGCACCGTAACCGACGCCACCCCCTTGATCGGGAAACCCCGTATCCCAATCGCCACAAGAATCACTCAAGCCACGGCAAAACATGGGGAGTCCATGGAACCCCGGGCCCTTCGGCTCCCTCTTTTACCTATCTTTGGCACACGGATGCCTGTGCATGGCCTGTGCACCCTTAGAGTCCGCTCGGCTCAACAGCACCATTTCTCAAAGAAGGACTCTGACATCCCGATGCTTCACCCCTCTCGCACGGCCAAGGCCCTGCTCGCCGCAGCCGTGCTCCCGCTGGCCCTGGCGGCCTGCTCCTCCGGCACCACCGTTCAGCCCTCGTCCGCCAAGACGAAGCCGGCCAAGGACCCCAACGCCGGTCTGCTGACAGGTGCTCAGCTCAAGAAGGCGCTGGCGCCCGCGTCGTTCTTCGCCACCGGTTTCGCGGTCGACCCGAGCGGCGCGCGGGACTCCGGCACCACGTACACCGCCCCGAGTTCCTCCCCCGCGCCGAAGCCGGACTGCTCCCTGCTGAGCGGCACCAGCTGGATAACGATCACCGGCGACTCGGGGGTGTCCTTCGCCCAGAACGACTACGTCAGCAAGAACACGTCCGAGGACATCGCCCAGGAGGTCGACACCTACCGCGGCACGACCTCGACGACCGTGCTGACGGACGTGGAGAAGATCGCCACCACGTGCGCGACCTTCACCGACTCCGACACACACACCAAGGTGAAGGTCACCGGCGCCACCATGCCCGGCCTGGGCGACGCCGCGTACACCCTCACCCTGACCGACAGCGCCTGGGAGAACGGCACGACCCTGATCGCCGTGCGCGCGGGCACCGACGTCGTCAGCGTCCTGTCCACGGACGGCCACGACAACGGCGCCGCCACGGCGAAGAAGCTGGCGACCCGGATCGTGACGTCCCTGAAGGGCGAACACCAGCACGTGTGACCCGCTGGATGGGAGCATGACGCCCCCCGAGAGGTTTCTCGGGACCCGGGAGACCTCTCGGGGGGGGGCTCGTAGGGCGCTCGTGGGTGCTCGGGGGTGTGAGGGCATGGACATGGGCATGAGCGTGGACAAGCGTCTGGAAGCCGGCTGGGCCCAGCGGGTCGCGTGGTCGGTTCTGGCGGTCGCGTCGCTGGGTCTGCTGGTGTGGGTGCCGTTCCTGTATGTCGCGATCCGCCGCGGCAGGGGCTCGGACTGGGGCGCCTTCGCCGCGTTTCTGCTGTACGAGCTGGTGACGCTGCCGTGGGCGACCGTTCAGTCGGACGCGGGCGATCCCGTCCTCGGCGCGGTCGCCGTCGTCACTCTGGCGATGGCGGTGTGGCTGCTGCTGTTCGCGCTGTTCGACAAGCGCACGCCGAAGTACGCCACGGCGAACGCGGGGCGGACACCCGGGCCCATGCCGGGTCCGGCGCCGGGCAACCCGTATCTGCGCTGAGGTCACCCGGCAACCCCCATCCACACTCAAGGCACCCGGCGGTTCACCCCCGCCGGGTGCTTCGCACAACCCTGACGGCCGGCCAGGCGAGCAGCGCCCCGATGGCCCAGAGGAAGACGGTGAGGGCGGCCCATTCCCCGGTGCTGGTCTCCGGGTCCGAGGCGCCGAAGACGGTGTACGAGACGGCCAGGAGGGACCAGAGTCCCGCGAGGAGCCCGAAGATGACGAGCATCGCCGTCTGCCCGCCGGTACGCCGCGCCGACGCCTTCTGCTGAGCCTGCTGAGCCACACCGGATCCTCCGGCCTGCCCCGCCGAAGCGGCACCCCCCTGCCGCCGCTGCTGCTGTTGCCGCTGCCGGGGCGGCAGCTGCACCACCGCGCTCGGGTGCACCGCCGCGTCGATGGTCGCCATGGTGTGCGCGTCGATCCCGTACTCCCCCGGCTCCACCTCCACGGACAGCCCGTCGGTGCCGATGAGCCGGCGCCCGCCGTCGGGCCAACTGAGCAGGGCGGCGCACGCGCGATAGAGCACGGTGGCCGCCTCGCCTCCCGCCGTCAGGCTGACCCCCTCGCCCCCGACGACCATGGCAGGGCCGTCCCTGCGTACGGCCTCGAACCGCGTGCCCGTGACGGCGTACGACGACGTGGTCGGGGCCGCCGTGTACCCGGCCCAGTCGGCCCGGTGCCCCGAGGGAGCCTGCAGCAATGCCGTCCCGGCGGCCTCCAGCGCCACCGCGTGCACATGCTGCGGTGTCATCGCCCACAGCTCGGCACGCAGTTCGTCGAGCGCGCGCGGCGGACGGTGGGCGAGCAGTTCCTCCGCCGCGCCCGGCAGCCGCCGTACTGCCGCGTCGGAAGCGGTCAGCCTGGCGTCGCTGCGCCCGCGTACGGCCTCCAGGTCGGCCTGCGCGATCCGGCCCACCTGAAGCCCGGCGAGCACGTCGACGAACCCGCCGAGGACCGCGTCCTGCTTGGCGGGCAGGGCGTCCGCGAAGGCGGTGACGGTCGCGAAACCGTCCCGGCGGGAGGTGTAGTCGCCGGCCGCCGTGTAGGAGTAGCCGCCCTCCTGGCGCAGGGAGCGGGAGAGCTCGCGTTCCAGGACGCCGGCGTAGAGCCGGGCGGCGGTGGTGTCGGTGACGACGGCGTCGAGCAGGACACCGCCCTTGCCGTCGGAGAAGTAGGCGGGGGCGGTGGGGAGGGCGGAGGTGACGGCGGGCATCGGGCGCCGCTGACCGGCGGGCAGTTTGAGCGAGAGCCCGGCCGGCAGCCGCTCCCCCGCGACCCACAGCACGGCGTTGTCCCGGGTGAACCAGGCCCCGGCCCATGCCCGTACGTCGTCCGGCCGCAACCCCCGTACGCCCCATTCCGGATAGCTGACCAGCCCGTACCCCTGCGCCCCGTACCGCCACAGCGGCAGTTGTCCGGGCTCGCGGCTCGCCTCCTCGGTGCGCAGGATCTCCTTCTCGGTCTCCAGCCGCTCCATGGGCAGATCGAGGAGGGAGGTGCACACACCGTCGAGGTAGGCGACGATCTCGTGCTCCGCGCCCTCCACGTGGAAGTGCGTGAACGCGGCCTTGGTCGCGCCGTTGAAGTGGTAGTCGGCCAGGCCCTGGCGGTGCAGCGCCAGGTGCTCCACCAGGTGGGTGATCCCGGCCCCGGCGAGCGTCTCGTCGGCGACGCCGACGCGGAAGACCAGTCCGGCACGCATCGGCCCGGTGGCGTACGCGAAGAGGGTGGGTACGCCGTCGACCTCGGTGTGATGGATGCCCTGGCTCATCGTCTGCCTCTGCCTGTCTTGTTCGGCATCCGCTCAGCCTCTTCCGAGGGCGGCGGAACGGTGTTTGACGTACGCGTCCGCGGGCTTGCCGAGGTAACTCCACGGGTACTCGGAGGCCAGGTTGCCCAGGGCGCGGAAGTGCGCGGCGGCGCGTGCGGTGTCGCCGGTCAGCGAGAAGAGCGCGGCGAAGACGCCCTGGATGGTGACCCACCCGTACGCGGGTCGGTAGTACGGGTGCAGGACGGACCGTTCGGCGGCCTCGACGAGTTCGGCGTGGACGTGGGCCTGGCGCAGATAGTCGGTCCGCTCACTCCCCGCGGAGGGCAGATCGAGCCAGCGCTCCAGGTGCGCCTCCGCCACCAGACCACCGCTGAGCGACCCTTCGGGCGAGTTGAGCAGGCACTCGCGGGCGAACCCGTGCACCGCCTCCCAGCTCCCGCTCCACTTGGGACACAGCTGCTGGAGCAGCCGGGCCTGCCCGGTCAGGTGATGGGGGTGGTACGCGGCCAGTCGGTCGTACCTCCGCCGCGCCTCGTTCTGCCCGAGTTGCAGTCCCATCGCCGTGGTCAGGCGCGCGGCCCAGGCCGCGTCGTGGGACGGGTCGAGGGCGGTGGCCCGGATGAGCAGTTGCTCGGCCTGCCGCAAGTGCTCGTGCAGCTGCCGGAACTGCTCCCGGCTGACGTGCTCGGCGCGCGCGCTGCTCCGGATCTCCCAGCCGATCTCGATCTCGCGGGTCCCGAGCGTCGTGAGAGCCAGTACGTCGTCGGGGGCCGCGGCGACGACTTCCCGCAGGAAGTGCTCGACGCCGGGCACCTCGGCGACGACCCGGACGAGGAACGCCCGATCGGTGCCCTGCGGCAGTCCGCCGGCGTACTGCCTGATTCCCGCCCAGTCCCGCGCGGCGGTGGCCTGCCGCAGCCAGCCGGCCTCGGGGAAGGCGGAGGCGACGTCGAAGTCGGGGGGTGGGAGGGACGCGTCGGTCGACATGGAGCGGATGGTAAGTGGCGGGTTGGAGACGGTTTTCGCCCAGGTGTGGGGAGGTTGTGGGAACACAATGCCCAAACAGGCCATACGGACGTCGTCTTGACTCTTCGATGACTGATCTTGACCGGGCCATGACTCGAACTTGAGTTCGCCTTGTGGGAGGTGACCTCTCGCCTTGCCTCTGGCTTGGAACAATCCATTGGCTTGGAACAATCCATGCCACCGCTGTCACCGTCGCTGTGAAGACCGCCGCCGCCACCAGGAGCCCCGCCCATGGCACTCAACGCCCGTCGCGCCAGACAACTGCTCGAAGTCTCGGCCCCCTTGCTGCTCCAGGGCGAGCAGGTCGAGCTCACGAGCGTGGCCGGCATCGGAACGGTCTCGGTGCGCAAGCAGGCCCTCACCGCGGCGGTGGTCGGCGTACTCAGCGCGGGAACGGTGATGGCGACGGTCACCCCGCGCCCGATGTACCTCGTCCTGACGAACCAGCGGATCCTGTTCTTCGACGGCAACCGGGGCGGCAAGCCGGGCAAGTTGCTGATGAACCTCCCGCGCCCGTACGTCACCGCGAGCGCGCCCAAGAAGACCTTCCTGGGCCTCAAGGTGGTCACCCACCTGACCGTCGAGGGCCAGGAGGGCGCCCTCAAGGTCGACTTCCCGGTCCAGACCCGCGCCGACGGCCACCGGTTCGCGACGGCTCTGCCGGTGACGCGCTGACGCGCCTCTCCATCGTCGGCTCGTGACATAGACCTGAGGCACAGTCACTCGAACGGCTGAACCGACCCCAAGCCCTGCGACGGAACGCATCCACATCACTACATTCCGTCACATGGTCAGCTCAGCGCATGAGGCGATGCACCAGATCTTCAGGGAGGACCCGGAGCTGTTCGCCCGAGCCCTCCCGAAAGCGGGCATCGCCTTACCCGAACCCACCACGATCCAGCTCCTGGACACCGATCTCACCGAGATCAAACCCATGGCGCGCCGTGTGGACACCCTGATGCGCGTCGACACGGCGGACAGCGGAAGTTACCTGCTCGCCGTGGAGGCGCAAGGCAGACCTGACCCGGACAAGCTCAACAGCTGGACGTACTACCTGGCGTATCTCTACGCCGAATACAAGCTGCCACCCCTCTTGCTCGTCGTCTGCCAGGACAAGCCCACGGCGTCCTGGGCCGCGCAGCCCATCCGCATCGGCCTCCCCGCCCACACCAGCATCACGGTCTTCCCACTGGTCCTGGGTCCCGAAAACCTCCCCACGATCATCGACCCGGACGAGGCGGCCGAAGACCTGGCCCTAGCCGTCTTCTCCGCGCTCGCCCACGCCAACGATCCCGCCCTCCCTGCGATACTGGAGGCGCTGGCGACGGCGCTCGCCACCATCGGAGGCGAGACCGCGCAGGACTGGGCGGAATACACCGAGGTCGGCCTGGGCGACACCCAGAGCCGCGCATTCTGGAGGCACCTGATGACCCTGCGCCCCAGCCGCTTCCCCGGCAGCGGCACCCTCATCGAGGAAACCCGGATCAAGGGCCGCACAGAAGGCCGTACAGAAGGCCGAGCCGAAGGCCGAGCCGAGGACATCCTCCGCATCCTCGACCTCCGCGCCATCGACATCCCCGAGGCCGCCCGCGAGCGCATCACCGGCTGCACCGACCTGGAACTGCTGGGCACCTGGTTCGACCGGGCCCTCACGGCCACCACCGCGGAAGATCTGTTCGCCGCAGAGGCGTAACGAACCCGGAGGTCACAGACGCCGGCGCATGCAGACCCGCGGCCAGCGCTCCAGACCGTGGGCGGCCTCGCGTCGGCGGATGTCCCGGAGCCCGGGACCAAGCGCACTGTCATCCAGGAACTGGAACCCACAACGCACGTAGTAGGGCGCGTTCCAGGGGACGTCGGCGAAGGTGGTGAGGGTCAGAGCGGGTATCCCGTCCGCCCCGGCCCGGTGACCGACATGGTCCAGCAGCGACCGCCCGACGCCGCGCCGCGCGCTGTCCGGGTGCACCGACACCTGCTCGATGTGCAGGTTGTCGTCGACGTGTTCCGCGATGAGGTACGCCACCGGCCTGTCGACCTCGTCGACCGCGACCCAGGCGAGGTCGGCCAACTGATAGTGGGCGAGGTCGGTGAGCGTGAGGGGCTCGTCGTCGGCGATCTCCGGCATACCGATGTCTGCGAAACACCGCCCGGCGGCGCGCTCGATGTCCTGAAGCAGGGGCAGTTCGTCGACGTGGACTGCTCTGATGCGGCGCATTGATGCATTGTCGCCGAGGGAACCGGTCGAGACGCTTTCCTCGCGGCCCTTCCCCTCACCCATGGACGCAGTCAGCCATGGACGCAGTCGGGCCTTCCCTCATGAAAGTGGGCACGCGGTTATTGATCACGCGGCGAGCGTGAGTTTAGCGGTGTGGTGTCGGCGTTCGTATTCGCTGGGGCTGAGGTGGCCGTTGGCGGAGTGCCTGCGGCGGGTGTTGTAGCGGGTCAGCCAGGCGAAGACGGTCCGGCGGCAGGTGCCGGAGTCGCCGGAGTCGTGGGCTGCCTGGAGGGTCTCGCGTTTCAGAGACGCGTGGAAGCTTTCGCAGGCCGCGTTGTCCGCACTGGTGCCGACCGCACCCATCGACCGTGAGACCCCGAGCTGGTCGCAAAGGCCGGCGAAGGCCCGGGAGCCGTATTGCGCCCCGTGGTCGGAGTGGAACACTGCGCCGTCCAGGCCGCCGCGGGTCGCGGCTGCCATCCGCAGCGCGTCGGTGACCAGGCTGGTGCGCATGTGTACGGTCCGCATAACCGCCGGCGAAGATAGACAACAGGACGCCCCGAGCCCCCGCTCCAGGGCGCCTGGAGCGGGGGCTCGGTTATTTGGCGTCTCAACTCCGGTGCTTTAGATTCCTAGGTTTCCCGGGAGATTTCGGATCCACTCTCGCTGAGCAGGATCCGCCGAATCTGCAATTCGATTAATGGCTTCCATGAATTCCGCACGCTCGGAGTCGCTCATCTGATCAAGCTCGAAGGCCAGACCCTCAAGCGCATTTACCGCCGCGTGCGAATCCATTCCGAACTTGACCGCATCCTCAAGCATTGCAACAACCGAGAGAAGCGCCTTCAAAAGGTGGTCTGTCATGGCAGGGACCAGCTTCCGATTCGAGTAATGATTCCCTTAACTCCCCAACCAGATAGGAGTTTGTCGGCCGCATCAACTTTCGCTTGAGACGGCAATTCATAGACCGCCTGGAAGCCATGATGAGCGGCGACAGCAACTTGTCGCTCCGCCTCGTCCTTGCCGAACCCGGTCAATCCCAGCTTCCGATCGATTGCCTCATCGCCAAATGCAGAGTCAAACTTCGCGGTGATAACGCCACCGGCTCCGTCCGGCGCACTGTACTGGGGAACCAACGACCGTCCCCCAATATCTGATCTCGACCCTGCGGCAGCACTTTGGAACCTAAACCAGCCACTCCGTGTACTAGGAGCGGGCGGTGTCGAATTCTGGAATCCTCCTTCGGGCACCCAATTTGCCGAGCACGCAGCGGATCCGGAAGAACCGGGGCTGCTAATGAAGTTGGTGTTGTGGACCAGGACCGGCGTCGAGCCAGCCTCCACATAGTAGGTGTGGAGGGACCCAATGGTGAGGTCGTACGTGGTGGTATTCGCGTGGTACAGGCGGACACCGGTGACCTCGGCGGTGCCGGTCGGGGTCTGGAGAACATCTCCTGTGTGGAGGTCCTTGGCGTCGACGAACGCCGACTGGGTCTCGTCGTAGAACGGGTGGTGGAAGGTCGTCGTCAGGTGCGCGCTTTGCGTGGCCTCCGTACCGACAACGACCTTGGTGTCCTGAGTGGAAACCGTGCTGACCGCCGCCACCGGAGCAGTCGCCGGCTGCTGGCCGTGGCCATGGCCGTGGCTCGCCGCCAGCGCGCCCAGTACCGCCGCCGATGCCGCCAGGCCGAACGCGGCCTTGCGAGCCACCTTCCGGGCCAGGGACTTCGCCCCGCCCTTCGCACTCTGCGTCGCCGCCGACTTGGCAGTCTTCTCAATGGTGAGGTCGACGAAGTCGTGGTCGGTGTGCGTCACGATCACCGCGGTGACCTTGTGCGCCTCCGTACCGGTCACTCCAGGTACCGAGTTCGTGATCGTGTCTCCCACTCGGACGTGGTCGATGGCCTTGGTTGTGCCATCCGCCATCAGCACTTGTGTCGCGCCTGTGAAGCTGTGGATCGAGCAGCTCCCGCCCGACTCCTCCTCCCCCGAACGCGACTGACTCCGAGTCCCCGCCCCCTCCGACTCCGCCGCCGAAGCCGCCTCCTCTGTCGCGTCCGCCGCCGCGGAATCCCCGGCCTCGGTCGCCCCCTTGCCGAACAGTCCGCCCACGACCTTCATCGCCTTGGGCGCCACCTTCGCCAGGATCTTGCCGCCCAGGGCGCCCAGCGCACCGCCGACCGCACCGGAGACCGCGCCCTCGAGCGCGGACTCGCCGAACGCGCCGGCACTGCAGTCCCCGCCGCCGTTCTCCGCGCACTTGAAGCCCTGTTCGACCAGGGAGCCCGCCGCGCCCGCGGCAGCGGCACACCCGATCGTGCCCAGGCCGGCCGTGAACGCCTCACAGCCCGCGAACACCGCCGTCGACACCACGAAGGAGGTGATCGCCGCCGCGTGGTGCTTGACGTACGTCGCCGTCGCCTTCGCCGCCTTGACCGTGGCGTGGTACGCGGTCCGTGCCACATGGGCGACCGCCTTCGCGGCCTTCTTCACATGGCTCGCGATCTTGTGCGCCGCCTTCTTCACCGCGTGGACCACGCGATGCACCACACGTGAGGCCTTGTGATACGCCGTATGCACCGCATGGACAGCCGCGTGATAGACGCGTCTGACATGCCGCGCCGCGTAGTGGTATACGCGCCGCACCACCCGCACCGTCGCGTGGTACACGTCCCGCACATGGTGAACGATCTTGTGCGCCGCGTGCTTGACCGCGTGGACGACCTTGCGGGCTATGTGCTTGGCCGCGTGGTAGACCTTGTGCGCCACGTGCGAGACCGCCCGCTTGACGTGATGCACGGCCTTCTTCGCCCCGCACACCACGTCGTACCAGGAACAGTTGCCCGACTCGTCCGTGCCCGCCATCGGGTTGTCGTCGACGTAGGCGAACGGGTTCGCAGCCACCGAATTCGGCACCGCGTTCAGCGAGATGGTGTCCTTGTTCAGGAACTGGCCCGTGTCCGGGCTGTACCAGCGCGAGGCCGTACCCACGTCACCCGTGCCCGGTTCCGTCCAGCCCGACTGGAAGCCCAGATGACCCGTCACCGTGTCAGTCGGTGAGACCACCTTGCCCAGCGGGTCGTACGACGCCGAACCCGTCAGCGAGGACGCGCCCGAGGTGAACGTGCCCACCACGTCGCTGTGCAGGTCCGTCAGGGCCAGCACCCCGCTGCCGCCCGACGGCTTGACGCCGATCACGCCGCCCGCCGGGTCGTACGTGTACGTGTTGTCGCCGTCGGACGCGATCGTGTTGTCCGCGCCGGAGTAGGCGAACGTGCGCGTGGACTGCGCCGTCGTGTCCGTGTCGGTGATGTTCCGGCCCAGCGCGTCCAGGGTGTAGGACTGCGTGCCGGCCGCGATCTGGCCGCCGAACGCGTCCGTCTTGTTCGCAACCGAACCCGACGTCTGCGACTCCTGCGTCATCGTGCCGCGCGCGGAGTAGTCGTAGGTGTGCGTGCCGTCCGAGGTCAGCTCGTCACGGGCGTCGTAGGTGTAGACGTCCGAGCCGTTGCGGATGCGGTTGCCCGAGGCGTCGTACGCGTAACTCTTCGTCGTCGAACCGTTGTTCCACGACGTCAGACGGTCCGACCAGTCGTACGTGTACGTGTTCGACGAAGCGCCCGAGACTCCCGTCGTCGCCTTCGACATCAGGTTGCCGTTGTCGTCGTAGCCGTACGAGAAGCTCGCCAGCGTGGACGCGCCCTGGACCAGGACGTCGCTCGTCAGCTCGTGCGAGCTGTTGTAACCGAACGTGCGGGTCTGGCCCGTCGCGCCGTACTTGACCGACTTGACCTCGTTCAACTGACCGTATGTGTAGGTCAGTTGGGTGCCCGTCGCCGCGTCGTTCAGGGACGACAGACGGCCCGCCGTGTCATAGCCGTACGACGTCGTGCCGGCGGCGTCCGCCCGCGTCAGCATCGACGCGTCGTCGTTGTACGAGAAGTTGGAGGAGCCTGCCGAGCCCGAGGCCGTGAGGACGTCACCCCGGTCGTCGTACGTGAACGCGTCGTGCGTGGCGGCCTGGTGGTCCACCGCGCCCGCGATGCCCGCCTCGTCCGTGTCCGCCGACAGGACCCGGCCGTCCGCGTCGTAGTTGAAGGTGCGCTTCGCCGTCGCCGCGTCCGCGCCCGAGCCGTTCATCGTCTTGAGCTGGCCGTTGACGTCGTAGGTCATCGACGTCGTGACGCCACCCGGAAGAGTGGCCGTCGTGAGCTGACCGTCCGCGTCGTAGGCGAAGGTCGTCGTCGAGTCGGCGGCCGAGGTGTACGTGGCGGTCGTCGGTTCGATCACCTTCTCCTGCTGGCCCCACGGCGTGTACGTGTAGCGCCAGGAGTTGCCGCGGCCGTCGGTGAAGCGCGTGCGGTTGCCCGCCGCGTCGTAGCCGAAGGTCGTGGTGATCGAGGTCGCGGCGTCCACCGGCTCGACCTGCTGCGTGATCGCGCCCGACGCGTCGTACGTCCAGCGGGTGGTGTGCTGGTTGGCGTCCGTGGAGGAGACCATGTTGCCCACGCCGTCGTACTGCTGCGAGGTCCCCGACAGCTTCGTGCCGCTCGCGTCGTACTCACGCGTCGCCGTCGGGTCGTCCGAGGCGTTGTAGTCCGTCTCGGTCCAGGTGCCGTCCGCCAGCGTCGTCTTCGTCGTGTTGCCCTCGAAGTCGTAGCCGTAGCGGGTCGTGTTGCCCGCGCCGTCCGTCACCGAGGTGACGTCACCGGCCCGGTTGTAGGCGTATGTGTTCGAGACACCGCCCGGCGAGGTCGTCGACGCGGGGTGGGCGCCGTACGGGTTGCCGGTCGTGACCGCGTACGAGTTCGTCGTCGTCAGCGTTCTCGTCGACGGGTAGCGCTCCATCGTCGACGAGGTGAGCTGGCGGCCCATGAAGTCGTACGTCGCCTGGGTCTGCGCGCCCGCGGCGTCCGTCGCCGACAGCTGCTCGCCGTTGGTGTCGTACAGCGCGTGCGTCTTGGTGCCGTCGGGCGCCGTGATCTGGGCGAGGTTGCCCATCTGGTCATAGAGGTACGAGGTGGTCTTGCCGCTCGGGCTGATCTCGTCGGTCTGGTTGCCCTCGCTGTCGTACTTCCAGACCGTGGTGCCCGCGTTGGGCGTCGAGCCGCCCGCTGGGGTGTACGAGGGAAGCGCCTCGGAGACCTTGTTGCCGTTGGCGTCGTACGCCGTGGTCGTCACCAGGCCGTTCGGGTCCTCCTCCTCGACGCCCTCGCCGAAGGTGTTGAAGCCGCTGGTGGTGACGGGGTGGACGGTCGCCGGCGTGGTGCCGTCCGGCTCGGACTGGACGGCGGGCGCGGTGGAGAGGGCGAGGTTGCCGGCCTCGTCGTAGGCGTACGTCGTGGTGTTCTGCTCGGCGTCCGTCGTGGACGTCGGCAGGCCCCGCTTGTCGTAGCTGTACTTGGTGGTCTGCTCGGTGGAGGAGCCGACCGTGCCGCCCGTGCGGCCCTTGCCGTAGAGGGAGGTGACGTCGGTCGCGGACAGGGCCCGCTGGTAGACCTGCACGTCACCGACCGAACCGGCGACGACGTCGCTCGTCGTGCCGTCCGCCTTCTCGGTGCCGCCGATGGAGAGCGGTCCGGTGCCGGTCCAGGGCGCGGTGTTCGTACCCGAGCCCGCCTGGGCGCCGTTGACGTACAGCTTCATGGAGCCGGTCGTCGAGTCGAAGACGCCGACCAGGTGCGTCCAGGTGTTCAGCGTGGGTGCCGCGGTGGCGGTGGCGTCGTAGAACGCGGTCGGGGAGGCCACGTCGGCGTTGGCCGCGTGGAAGCGGTACGCGTTGTCGGCCTTGGAGTACTGAAGGTAGAAGGAGGCCCGGTTGGTGCCGCCCTGCGCGACGAAGGTGCGGTAGGTGGAGGTGTCGCTGAGGTTGACCCAGGCGGAGACCGTGTAGGAGGCGGTGGTGTCCAGGACCGGGCCGGTGGTGTCGACGACGTTGCCGGTGCCGGTGGTGGTGCCCGCGAACTTCGCCGCGCTGTCCGACCAGGTCACGCCCGATCCGGCGGTGGCGGTGTTGCCGGTGCCGGAGGAGTCGGTGATGTTGGTGCCGGAGTCCTGGTTGAGCTTCCACCAGCCGGCCGGGTGCCCGGAGGCGTCCCCGTACAGCGTCTCGCTGAGCACGTTGCCCATGGCGTCGTACGAGCTGGTGGTGGTGCGGTCGTAGCCCGTGGCGTCGTGGTCGTTCTCGCTCGCGACCTGGTCGTCCGGGGTGTACGAGACCGTGGAGACGCGGTCCACGCCGGTCGGGTCGACCGTGGTCGAGGTGGTGCGGGAGGCCGCGTCGACCTTGTAGTTGGTGACGGTCTCGCCGTTGTCGGAGGTCGAGGTGAGCAGGTTCCCGGCGGCGTCGTAGGTGTCCGACTCCAGGACGTAGCTCTTCGTGCCGTCGGAGCTGGTCCGCTTCACCGCGGCGGTCAGACCGTCATCCAGGTAGGTGTACGAGGTGGTGTTGCCCATCGCGTCGGTCACCGACTGGAGTCGGCCGGCCGGGTCGTAGGCGCGCGAGGACTCCGTGAGCAGGGTCGCGGTCCCCGGGTTGACCGGGTCACCGGTGTACATCAGGGCCTGGGTGAGCAGGTTGCCGTTGTCGTCGTACGTGTAGCGGGTCTCGTTGCCCGCCGAGGTGACTTCCTTGGTCTTGTTGCCCTGGTTGTCGTAGGTGTACGTGGTGGTGTTGCCGTTGCTCGCGCCCGCGACCGCGTTGGCGTCCGACTCGGTCAGCAGGTGGTCGTAGGCGTCGTAGGTCTGCGTCTCGGTGCGCGCGGTGTCGCCGCCGCTCGCGTCGGCGACGGTCTGCGAGGTGACGTTGCCGTCCTCGTCGTAGACGGTCGAGGAGACGGCGGCGTGCGTGGCGCCGGTGACGCGGTCGGTGAGCTGCGGGTCGTGCTCCTCGGTGACCTGGCCGTTCAGGTCGTACGTGTACGAGGTGGTCAGGCCGTTCGGGTAGGTGTCCGAGACGACCTTCTGGCTGAGGACCTGGCCGAGGCCGTCGTAGGTGTACGTCGTCGCCAGACCGATGGCGTCGGTGGTCGAGGCGACGTCGCCGTTCTTGAAGTACGCCACCTGGTTGACCGCGCCGCCGGGGCTGACCGTCTTCACCGGCAGGCCCTTGGGCACCACTCCGCCGTCTGCGGACGGGTAGGTGCTGGTGCCGTCGCTGTAGACGGTCGTGGTGGTGCGGCCGTGCGAGAAGCCGGGGACGGCCGGGCCGGTGATACCGGTCTGGTTGCCCTGCGCGTCGTACGCGTACGAGGTCAGGTAGGTGGTGTCGGTCGCCGACGCCGAACGGCCGTCGCGCTCGGTCAGCAGCTGGTCGTTGCGCGGGTCGGTCGTCGTCAGCTGGGCCGTGGTGTCGTCCGGGTAGTACGTGTAGTACTCGGTCGAGCACTTGTTCGCGGACTCGTCCTGACAGGCGGTCGAGGAGACGATGTTGCCGCGTACGTCGTGACCGGTGATGTTCATCGAGCCGTTGGGGTCGGTGACCGTGTGCTCGAAACCGGCGGAGTCGTAGCCGAAGCTCGTCTTGTTGCCGAGGCCGTCGGTCTCGGTCAACGCCCGGTTGCCGTTGTCGACGTCGTAGGTGTAGGTGAGCGTGGCGTTCGCCGGCGAGGTCACCTTGACCGTCTCCACCGGGAGGAGGCCGGTGGAGTTCTTCGCGGCCTCCCACTCCTGGGCCACGTCCTGCGCGGCCAGCTGGGAGCGGTAGACGGCGACCTCGGCGACCGAGCCCTTGAAGTAGGTGGCGTAACCGGTGTTGCTGGTGGTGCTGGTGTGCGACTCGTCGGGCCAGTTGCCACCGATGAAGCCCCCGCCGACGTACTGGGTGGTCTGGACGCTCATCGCGGCCGTGCCGGTCTGCGAGGCGACCAGCGCGTCGTCGAGGTACAGCGCCTGGCTGGTGGCCGCCGTAGACAGCACCACGTGGTGCCACTTGCCGTCGGTCACCGCGGCGGCGGAACCGATGGGCTTGGTGGATCCGCCGGAGAAGTAGAACTCGCCGTACAGCTTTCCGCTGCTGCCGACATAGAGGACGGGCGTGTAGTTGCCGGTGGTGGTCCCCGAGCTCAGCGGGTCCTTGGACGCGCCGAGCAGCACGCCGTTCGCCGTGGAGGTCTTGAACCACATGCTGACCGACTCGGCACCCGCACCGGGCAGGATGCCGCTGGGCAGCGCCATGGACGAGGTGCTGCCGTCGAAGGTCGCGGCCTTCTGGTCGCTGAACGGTCCCGTCGCGCCGAGCGTCACCGCGCTGTACGTGCCGTTGCCGCCGCGTACCTCGTCGACGGCGGTGGTCGCGCCGGCCGCCTCACCGAGACGGAAGTAGCCCGCGGGCGCCGCGCCGAGGACCGCGCCCCGGTAGGTCTGGCTGGAGCCGGTGACCGTGGGCGCCCCGAGCTTCCAGACGCCGCCGTTCTCGTCGGTGAGCTGGGTGAGGGTGGTGGTGCCCGGGTCGTACTGCATGGCCGCGTACGTCTTGCCGGACGGCCGGGTGATGGAGGTCAGCAGGCTCGCCGCGTGGGTGCCGTACTGGTACAGGGCGTTGACGTCGGCGGCGACCAGCGGGCGGCCGTACCAGGCGGCGTCCGCGACCGAGCCGTTGAAGTAGGTGGCGTAGCCGGTCTTCTCGGTGGAGCTCTGGTGCGGCTCGTCGGGCCAGTTCCCGCCGAGGAATCCGGTGCCGAGGTAGTTGAAGGACTGGTTCTTGCCGAAGGCGACCGCGCTCTGGATGGAGACGGTGCCGGTGCGCGAGCCGATCTTCGCGTTGTCGACGAACAGCGTCTGCGAGTTGCCCGCGGCCGACAGCACCACGTGGTGCCATTTGCCGTCGGCGACCGACGCGGTCGTGACGATCGGGTTGATGCCGCCGCTGTACCAGAACTCGGCGTTCAGCTTGCCGTCGGTGCCGACGTAGATCGAGGGGGTGTAGAAGCCCGCGGCCTGTCCGGAACCGATGGGCTGGGAGGCGTACGAGTACAGGACGCCGGGGCCCGCGGAGGTCTTGAACCAGAGCGAGAGCGCGCCGGAGTCGGTGTCGTTGCCGGTGTTCTTCGGCAGCGAGACGTCGGAGGAGGTGCCGTTGAAGGAGGCGACGGTGGTGGAGGAGCCGGTGAGCGGGCCACCGCTCTGGCCCGTCGTCACGTTCTCGTAGGTCGCGTTGTCGGTGCCCTCATTGGCGAGGACGGCGTCCTTGGCCGTCGTCGCGCCCGAGGCCTCCGACAGCGGCCACATGGCGTGCGGGTCGAGGTCGAGCGAGGCGTTCTGGTACTGCGAGCCGCTCGTGTAGCCGTACGTCGTGCACTTGGTGGACGACAGCGGCGAGCACACCTTGGTGAGCTGGTCGCCGGTGTAGCCGTACGTCCAGGTCTGCGCGGTGGAGGAGTCGCCCGCGGTGACCGGGTCGGTGACGACGGTCTGGACGTGCGCGGCCGACGCGCCGGACGGTGTGAACCAGGTCAGGTTGAGGGAACGGGTGGAGACCGCGGACGTCATCTTCGTGATGTGGCCGCTGGTCCAGGTGAAGGTGATGGACCGCCCGTTGGCGTCCGTCACGGAGAGCAGACCGTACGCGCCCGACCCCAGGGACTGGGTGAACGTGTAGACCGTGTCGTCCTTGTCGGTCAGCTTGTAGCCGCCGCCCGTGACCGTGGTGAAGGTGGCGAACCGCCCGTTGCCCGGGGCGAACGTGCCGTCGCTGTTCTTGCCGTACCCGACCTGCGAACCGTCCGGGTAGGTGACGTTGACACTGGAGACCGCGCCCGACGCCGTGTACTGCTCGGTCGCCCGCGCGTCGAAGATGCTCGACCAGCCGGACCCGAACGCGCCGGTCCAGCGCGGGTCGCGGGAGTTGTAGTCGCGCTCCACGTCCAGCGAGGGGCCGACGGTGGAGATCGAGGCGTCGGTGTCGGAGGTGGTGTAGTTGCCGATCGACGCGTCGAAGCCGTGGTCACTGCTGTTCTGCGACAGCCCCGAGGTGATCACGGGTTGCGGCACCTGGACCGAGAGCGCGTAGGGATCCGCCGTGGAGTAAAGGCCCGTCGTGGAGTCGTACGCCTGAACCGTCCATGTGTACGGCTTGCCCCAGGCCAGTTTGCCCGCAGGGACCGTCCAGTCGCCGGTGGAGATCAGACCGGACGTGGCGACCTGGGTGTTGGTCGCGTCGTAGACCTTGAAGACGTACTGGCCGGCGCTGCCGCTGGAGTTGGCGCCGCCTGCCCAGGCGGTCAGCTCGGGGGTGGTGGTGCCCACGACCGCGTTGTCGGCGGGGAACTGCTCGTACAGCTGCGGCGCCGTGTTACCCGTGTAGGTGACCACGATGTACGGGCCGAGCCCGGGGTCGTTGAAGGAGCCGAACTGCTTCCAGTGCAGGTTGTCGGTCGTCGACGCGTAGAGCGCGAGGCCGTAGTCGGCGGTGGTGCCGTTCATCCAGCCCTGGATGGCGGACGTGGACAGGGTGACGCTCACGTTGTCGCCGACGGAGCGGTCGGCGCCGGTGTTGGCGCAGGCGTTGGGCACGCTCGGCGTGGCGTTGCCGATCGAGGAGCCGTACGTCGGCCCCGGGTAGCTGGTGACACCTTCCGGGGTCCAGGCCTTCGTCACCAGCGCGACGTCGAATCGCTCGGCGGTGCAGGTGGCGGCCCAGGTGTCGAAGAGGTGCAGGGTCGCGGAGGAGACGGTGACACCGCTGCCGTCCCAGGCGGTGTCCCAGTGGTTGACGTAGCTGACCGCGGAGTGGGTGCCGGAGTCGTAGGAGCCGACCTTGACGGTCTGCTCGTAGGAGTGGTCGCCCGCGGCGCCGGACTCGGCGTAGGTGGTGGTCCAGCCGTCCGTGACCTGCGGGTCGACGGTGACCGGGAAGACGCGGCGCGGGTCGTGCAGCCAGCTGTCGTCGAGGGTCACCTTCAGCGCGTAGCCGTCCTTGTCGTGGACGAGCTCGGTGCTGACGTCGTGGGTGGTGGCCGGGTCCCCGGAGCGCGGGTTCACCTTCGAGTCGTAGGCGTACGACGCGGGGATGCGCTCGACGGTCCTGCCGGTGGAGTCACGCAGGTCGACCGACCCGCTCTTGGTCTGGACGGGCGTGAGGCCCTTGAGGTCCAGGGGGAAGGTCCAGCTGTTCCCCGCGTCCACGGAACGCAGGACGACCGCGTCCTTGACCCCGGTCGCGGTGGGGGCGACCTGGAGGTCGGTGTCCGTCAGGACGTTCTCGTACGTGACGCGCGAGCCGTCCGCCGTGCCCTTGACGGAGGCCGCGCCCTTGAGTCCGTAGGAAAGGGAGTGCGCGCTGTCGGCGGCGAAGGAGACGAGGCCGGAGGCACCGGCCTTGGCGCCGAAGTCGACACCGACGGAGTTGGCCTTCTCGTGCCAGCGGCCGTCGGGACCGGCTCTCACGTCCACATCGATCGGCGCCCATCTCCCCTTCCCCACCTGGTAGTTGACGGGCGTCGGGGATATTCGGCGGGTGGTGCTGCCGTCGGCGTTGTCGTAGACGGTGTCGGTGCGCGAGGACTTGGCCGCGTTGCGCTTGCTGGTCTTGGGGTTGTAGGTGCCGCCGCCGCGGCTCTTGCCCTGCTGAACGGCGGGCTTGTGCGGCTGGTAGGCGGCGAGTTCACCCTTCCCCTTGCCCGGCGCCCTGCCCACACCGCGCTTGGCGTCGGTCGTCTTCGCGGAGACGTGGTGCGCGTGTCCGGCCGCGGTGCCCGACTTCTGGTGCGGGATCCGGCCCCAGTGCGGGTCCTGGAACCAGGCCATCACGGAGGACAGACTCGGCATCGAGAGGGACACCTGGCCCAACTCGCGGCCGTCGGCCACCGCCTGCTGGGTCGTCAGCATCATCGCGAGCGCCGTCAGGGCGACCATGGCCACCTGCCGCCGGATGCGGTGCATACGGCTGACGGGACGGCGGGGCTGGCGGGAACGGCGGGCAGGCCGAATGCGCACGGCTTCGACTCCAACAGTCAAGAGAGATCAGGCAGGGGGAACGCGCAGGAGAAGCACAGAAAACCCGCTGATCTTGACTGTTGTGAACATGCCGCGAACAGGCGCGAGGAACGTTTTTGGCCTTACCTTGACCGGATCTTGCTGAACCAAGTCGACTTGTTTCGACTCGCCCCTTTGCTACTTGTGAACTTTTTTGCGGGCTCCTCACTTTCTTGACAGATTCTCGTCATCTTGCCCTTGCGCCGAGCGGCATGAAACAACGTCAGTTTGCGGTGAACCGCTTCGGCGCCTGGGTCGGATTGCCACCCGAGGGAAGCTTCTGGCCGGGGCACTCGGAGAGCACCTTCTTCATCGCGGCCTTCTCCCCGTCGGTGACCCACAACCCGTACTTCTTCTTCACGGCCACCTGCGCGGCCACATACGTGCAGCGGTACCCCTTGTTGGGCGGGAGCCAGGTCGCGGTGTCGCCGTCGCCCTTGCTGCGGTTGGTGCTCGCGTCGACGGACAGCAGGTTGAGCGGGTCGTTGGCCAGCGCTATCCGCTTGCTCGCGTCCCAGTACTTGGCGCCCTTCTGCCAGGCGTCCGAGAGCGCGACGAGGTGGTCTATGTCCACCAGGCTGCGGCCACGCTTGTACGTCACGTCCTTGCCGGAGTACGGGTCCGGGTCGAGCGCCCCGGAGACGACCTTGCAGGTGCCACCGGTGAACTTCACGTTCTTCAGGTCCCGCTTGAGGATGTCGTCGCGGGTGTCGCACTTGTTGGAGTCCGTGTCGGCCCAGGCCGTGCCGAACCTCGCCCTGCTGTAGCCAGTCTTGGGCGCGCGCCCCTTGACGGTCAGCGAGTCCACGGCGCTGAGCGCGGCGCCGCCGGCCGCCGTGCCCTGCGGGCCGGCCGAGCCCGTGGTGTCCTTCTTGCAGCCGCTGACCCCCGCGCCGACGACGAACAGCACCAATGCGGCAGCCGCCGCCCCACCCCTCAGACGCACCACGACGCCCCTCCCCTTTGTTCCCCGGGTCCGCCCTGCACAGGGCGCGTTTCCCTGGTGCCCACGGTAGCGGCGGGCATGCCCAGCCCATACCCTCCTTCAACGGGCAATAGGTGCACGCCGGGCGTATCGTCGGTGGTGACACACCTCCGGAAGGAGTTCCCGCATGGGTATCTTCGACAGGTTCAAGGACCATGCGAAGTCCAAGGGCAAGGACATGTCCGACGCCGGGGAACGGGAGATCAACGAGAAGACGGGCAACAAGTACACGGACCAGGTCGACGACGCCCAGCAGAAGATCGAGGGCGCTACGGGCATGGACCGCGAACCGACCGACCGGCCCGATCAGCCGTAGACCCCGATCAGCCGTAGCCGCGCAGACGCGCGAGGCACGACACACCCACCGATCGACCGTGACACCGAGGCCGTCCGCGAAGCCCCACCCCCGCGGGCGGCTTCACTTGCGTCGCCCGGCGACGTCCGCTCTCACGCCCGCACACTCACACCCCCACGCCCCTGCGCCCTCCCGTCACACCCTTCCGATTCCCAACGTGGACTCCGAAGGCAGCAGCCCCGAACCCAGCACAGCGACCCAGAACTCGCCTAGCAGCTCGGTCAGTCGGCTCCGGTCGGCCGGGGTGAGGGCGAGCCAGGGGGCGGCGGCCAGTTGGTCCGTGTGGCGTTCGACCTCGGCGCGGAGCTCGCGGCCCACGGGTGTGGCGGTGCCGGATTCGGTCACGAGGCCGCGCGCGGCGAGGCGTTCGCGGGCGGCGCTCCACTCCTCCGGGCTCCAGCCGCGGCTCTCGAAGCGCTCGACGGAGGCCGCACCGATCGCCGCGAAGGACACGAGCGCTTCGACGGGGTCGAGCCCGGCGACGAGCAGCGCCGCGAGGTGTCCGTCACCCCGGTGCTCGCGCAGGATCGTCGCCGCATGCCACACCTGGAGGTGCGGGGCGGTCGGCCACGCCGGCTCCGCGTTGGCCGCGGCCATGGGCCGGCCCGCGGTGTTCGCGGCCTCGGCGGCACGGCGCAACAGCCCTGCGGCCTCGATGAGTTCGGGGCTCGCCGCGCGGTCGCCGAATATCGCGCGGTACGCCCGGTCCAGGCCCCGCTCTCTCGCCTTCACCACGTCCGCGGGGCTCGCGGTGTCCCACGCGGAGTCCATGTGCGCGGCGACCATCCGCGGGCTGAAGCTGTAGAAGGCGGACGACACGCGCTCGCTCCCGACCGCCCCCAACGGCGCGGCACGGAAGGGGAAGTACGTCGGCCAGCGCTCCTCCGCCGACCCGGCGTACCCGAGCGCGGCCGACTCCTCGAAGACCTCCGGCGCGTAGTAGAGCACCGCGTGCAGGGGCTCCAACAGGTGCCACAGCCGACGCACCTCGCCGAGCTCGATCCCGCCCCCTGCCCCCGTCCCAGCCCCGCCCCCCTGAACCATCCCGACCACCTCACTACCGTGCTCCGACATGACGAACCCCCTCGTCCCGTTCCCACCCACGCGACAACTTGACACTGACAAGATTGCCCGAACCCGTCGAACTTGTCAATGCCTAGATTCCGCGTACGCTGATGACCATGGAGACCGCGAAGACCACTCCCGAACGCCCCTATCACCACGGCGATCTGCGTCGCGCGATCCTGAGCGTCGCGCTCGACGTCATCGCCGCCGAAGGCCCGTCCGCGCTGAGTCTGCGCGACCTGGCCCGCCGGGCAGGCGTCTCGCACGCGGCTCCGGCCCACCACTTCAAGGACCGCACCGGCCTGCTCACGGCGATCGCGGTCGAGGGTCACGCGCTGCTGTCGGCCGCGCTCACCGAGGCCACGGACCTACGGGACGCGGGCGTCCACTACGTACGTTTCGCGCGTGAGCACCCCGCGCACTTCCAGGTGATGTTCACGCCGGAGCTGCTGCGCGAGAACGACCTGGAGCTGACCACGGCCCGCGCCCTGACCGCGGACCGCCTGCGCCGGGCCGTCTCCGACCGGGTGCAGGAACCCGGCACCGACCCCCGCCTCGCCGGAGTCGCCGCCTGGTCCCTGGCCCACGGCTTCGCCACGCTGCTCCTCGGCCACAACCTGGACGGCGCGGTCGGCGACCAGGACCCCGAGGAGGTCTTCCGCACCCTGACGGGAATGCTGTTCCAGCCACCGTCGACGTGAGCCCGGCCTCCACCACCGGCCGCTACGACTCCGTACGACCTCTACGACCTACGGCCCGAGAATCGTCGGCCTCTACGACCCGAGAATCGTCGCCAGGAACTCCCCGGTCCACCCCAGCAACTCCCGCCCGACCAACGGCTTCCCGCCCACCTTCGCCGTCTTCGGGCGGGGTACGAGGAGCTGGTGGGCGGCCGGCTTGATGACCGTGCCCGGGTAGAGCCGCTTGAGGCGCAGCTCCTGGGACTCGCGCAACTCCGCCGGTGCGAAGCGGATGTTGTTGCCCTGAAGCACGACCTCGCCGACACCGCACGCCCGCGCGAGCATCCGCAGGCCCGCGACGAGCAGCAGGTTCTCCACCGGCTCGGGCAGCTTGCCGTAGCGGTCGGTGAGTTCCTCGCGTACGGCCCTGACGTCCTCCTCCGTGTTGGCGGAGGCGATGGCGCGGTAGGCCTGCAGACGCAGCCGCTCACCCGGCGCGTAGTCGTGCGGGACGTGTGCGTCGACCGGCAGCTCGATCTTGACCTCCAGGGGCGGCTCCTCCTCGACCCCGCCTTCCAGGGAGGCCCGGTAGTCCGCGACCGCCTCGCCGACCATACGGACGTACAGGTCGAAGCCGACGCCCGCGATGTGACCCGACTGCTCGCCGCCGAGCAGATTGCCCGCGCCACGGATCTCCAGGTCCTTCATCGCCACGTACATGCCCGCGCCCATCTCCGTGTGCTGGGCGATGGTCGCGAGCCGCTCGTGCGCGGTCTCCGTCAGGGGCTTCTCCGGCGGGTACAGGAAGTAGGCGTAGCCGCGCTCACGGCCTCGGCCCACCCGGCCGCGCAGCTGGTGCAGCTGCGAGAGGCCGAAGTTGTCGCCACGCTCCACGATCAGCGTGTTGGCGTTGGAGATGTCGATGCCGGATTCGACGATCGTGGTCGACACGAGCACGTCGAACCGCTTCTCCCAGAAGTCGACGACCACCTGCTCCAGAGCCTGCTCGCCCATCTGGCCGTGCGCCGTCGCGATACGCGCCTCGGGGACGATCTCACGCAGCCGCGCCGCCGCCCGGTCGATCGACTCGACCCGGTTGTGGATGTAGAAGACCTGGCCCTCGCGCAGCAGTTCGCGGCGGACGGCCGCGCCGATCTGCTTCTCCTCGTACGGGCCGACGAAGGTCAGCACCGGGTGCCGCTCCTCCGGCGGGGTGGTGATCGTGGACATCTCCCGGATGCCCGTCACCGCCATTTCGAGCGTACGGGGAATGGGGGTGGCGGACATCGTCAGGACGTCCACGTTGGCGCGCAGCTTCTTCAGCTGCTCCTTGTGCTCGACGCCGAAGCGCTGCTCCTCGTCGACGATGACCAGGCCCAGGTCCTTGAACTTGGTCTCGGCGGAGAACAGCCGGTGGGTGCCGATGACGACGTCCACCGCGCCGTCCCGCAGGCCTTCCAGGACGGCCTTCGCCTCCGTGTCGGTCTGGAAGCGGGACAGGGCGCGGACGTTCACCGGGAACTGCGAGTAGCGCTCGGAGAAGGTCCCGAAGTGCTGCTGCACCAGCAGCGTCGTCGGCACCAGGACCGCGACCTGCTTACCGTCCTGCACTGCCTTGAAGGCCGCGCGGACCGCGATCTCCGTCTTGCCGTAGCCGACGTCGCCGCAGATCAGGCGGTCCATCGGGACCGTCTTCTCCATGTCCTCCTTGACCTCGGCGATGGTCGTGAGCTGGTCGGGGGTCTCCGCGTACGGGAAGGCGTCCTCGAGTTCGCGCTGCCAGGGGGTGTCGGAACCGAAGGCGTGACCGGGCGCTGCCATGCGCGCGCTGTACAGCTTGATCAGGTCCGCCGCGATCTCCTTGACCGCCTTCTTGGCGCGCGCCTTGGTCTTCGTCCAGTCGGCGCCGCCCAGGCGGTGCAGGGTGGGGGCCTCGCCGCCGACGTACTTGGTGATCTGTTCCAGCTGGTCGGTGGGGATGTAGAGGCGGTCGCCCGGCTGGCCGCGCTTGGCCGGGGCGTACTCCACGACCAGGTATTCGCGCGTCGCGCCCTGGACGGTCCGCTGCACCATCTCGATGTAGCGGCCGACACCGTGCTGCTCGTGCACGATGTAGTCGCCGGCTTCGAGCGTGAGGGGGTCGATGGTCTTGCGGCGGCGGGCCGGCATGCGCGCGCCGTCCTTGCCTGCCGCCTTCTGGCCGGAGAGGTCGGTCTCCGTGAGGACGGCGAGCTTGAGCGCCGGGTCCACGAAGCCGTAGTCGATCGAACCGCACGCGACCTGCACCACGGCGGGCGTCAGCCCGGTCAGCTCCGCGTCGAGGCGGGCCGCGATGCCCTCGCCGCCGAGGACCTCGACGGTACGGGCGGCGGGGCCGTGCGCCTCGGTGACGTACACCGTGCGCCAGCCGTCCGCGAGCCAGCCCTTGGTGTCGGCGAGCGCCCTGGCCGTGTCGCCGCGGTAGGTCTCGGGAGCGTGCATGCCGAGCTTGAGGGTGTCCGCGTCCAGCTCCTCGTCGGCCGCGAACGGCGACACCGACCACCACATCATGTCCAGCTCGCGGGCCCGGTCGCGGACGTCCGCGATGGCCCACAGGGAGGCCGCGCCGACGTCGATGGGGGCCTCGCCGCCGCCGGCCGTCGCCGCCCAGGACGCCTGCAGGAACTCCTGCGAGGTCGCCACCAGGTCCGCGGCCCGCGTCCGTACCCGCTCCGGATCGCAGACGACGGCCATCGAGCCCTTGGGCAGGACGTCGAGCAGCAGTTCCATGTCGTCGACGAGGACCGGAGCCAGTGACTCCATGCCTTCCACGGCGATGCCCTCGGCGATCTTGCCGAGCAGTTCGCCCAGCTCGGGGTGTTCCTCGGCGAGCCGGGCCGCCCGCTCCCGCACCTCGTCCGTCAGGAGCAGCTCACGGCAGGGCGGCGCCCACAGTCCGTGCTCGGCGACCTCGAGGGAGCGCTGGTCGGCGACCTTGAAGTAACGGATCTCCTCGACGTCGTCGCCCCAGAACTCCACCCGGAGGGGGTGCTCCTCGGTGGGCGGGAAGACGTCCAGGATGCCGCCGCGTACGGCGAACTCGCCGCGCTTCTCGACGAGCTCGACCCGGGAGTACGCGGCTGCCGCGAGCGCCTCGACGATCCCGCCCAGGTCTGCGCCCTGGCCCGTCCGCAGCGCGACCGGCTCCAGGTCTCCCAGGCCCTTGACCTGCGGTTGCAGCACCGAGCGCACCGGGGCGACGACGACCGACACGGGGCCGGTCTCGGGGTCGTCGGGGCGCGGGTGCGCCAGGCGGCGCAGCACGGCGAGGCGGCGGCCGACGGTGTCCGAGCGGGGGGAGAGCCGCTCGTGCGGGAGCGTCTCCCACGACGGGTACTCCGCGACCGTGTCGGCCGGGAGGAGGGACCTGAGCGCCGCGGCCAGGTCCTCGGCCTCGCGTCCCGTCGCGGTCACGGCCAGTACGGTGCGGCCGACGTCGCGGGCCAGGGCCGCCACCGCGAAGGGGCGGGCGGCGGGCGGGCCGACCAGGTCGATGTGCATCCGGTTGCCGTCGGTGGCGGCCTTCACCGCTTCCGCGAGGGCGGCGTCCTTGACGACGGCGTCGAGCAGACCGTGCAGGCTCATGAAGGGCTTCCATCCCGGAGAGAGGGCAACGCGAACCGCCCGACACGTCTCGACGGGCCGGGGTTGTCCAGCCTACGACGGCGCTGCGCTCCCTGTGAGACGCACGAGGTGGACGGCATCGGGCCTGGTTCGTGGGCCCGTCTCCGGGAGCGCCTCTTCAGAGAGGCGCGGGAACCGCGCGCCCAGCCCCCACCGGCCCGCGGACCGGCGATCCACCACGCCCACCCCACCCCACCCCACCCCACCCCACCCCACCCCACCCCACCCACTGGAAGTGAGCCGCACCACACCCCGAACCGTCAACCACACCCCATGTCCCGGGCGTATACCCCGTGACACGTGATCACGTACCGGGAGCCGCATGACCATCGAGGAGTTCAAAGAGGCCTGGCGGCGGCCCTTCGGCGGTGGTCGCAGCGACAGCGCCCCCATACCCTCGCCGGTCACGGCGGTCCCCGCCCGTGACCGGCGCCCCCGCGACCCCCAGCTCCTGGCGGTCCTGCTCTTCACCGCGTACGCGACCCTGTCGGTCTGCCGCTGGCGGCATCTGGCGACCCGTTCCTGGGACCTCGGCATCTTCGAGCAGGCCGTCCGCGCCTACGCCCACCTGCGCGCCCCCGTCGCCGATCTCAGGGGCCCGGGCAGCAACCTCCTCGGCGACCACTTCAGCCCGGTCACCGCCCTCCTCGCGCCCGCCTACCGTCTCTTCCCCACCCCGGTCACCCTCCTCGTCGCCCAGGCCGCGCTGCTGGCCGTGTCCGCGGTCCCGGTCACCCGCGCCGCCGCCCGGCTCCTCGGCCGCTCCCGGGGACTCGCGCTGGGTCTCGCGTACGGGCTGTCGTGGGGGATCCAGCGCGCCGTCGACTTCGACTTCCACGAGATCTGCTTCGCCGTCCCGCTGATCGCCTTCGCCCTGGAGGCGGTCCTGGAGCGACGGTGGCGCGCGGCCCTGCTGTGGGCGTTCCCGTTGGTCCTCGTCAAGGAGGACCTCGGGCTCACCCTGGCCGCGATCGCCCTGGTCGTGGCCGTGCGGGCCCGGAAGCCCGCCCCGCGTACGGCCCTGTACGCGCTCGGGGCCGCCGTCCTCGGAGTACTGGCCGCGGTGCTCACCTTCACGGTGGTGATCCCTGCCTTCAACACCGCGGACACCTACACCTACTGGAACAAGGCCGGCGGTGATCCCCTCGACGGCCTGGGCACCAAACTCCGCACCCTCGCCTGGCTGCTGATCCCCACCACCGGTCTGCTGGCCCTGCGCTCCCCGCTCCTCCTGGTCGCCCTGCCGACCCTGGGCTGGCGTTTCCTCTCCTCCGACCCGCACTACTGGGGCACGGACTGGCACTACAGCGCCGTCCCGATGCCGGTCCTGTCCCTCGCCCTCGCCGACGCGCTCTCCCGGGCCCGCTGGAGTCCGCGCCCGTGGCTGCGCTCGTACGCGCTGCACCTGCCCACGGCCGTCGTCGCGGCCGCGCTCGCGCTGACGCCCTCGCTCCCGCTGTCCGTGCTGGGCGAGTCCGCCGCGTATCGCAAGCCCGCGCGCGTGAGTGCCGTCGAACGGCTGCTGGCGCGTGTCCCGGACGGGGCGAGCGTCGAGGCGAACGTCGGCCCGAGCAGTCGGCTCGTCGCGCGCTGCCGGGTCTTCTGGACGGGCGGCACGGGTGGTGTCACCCCGGACTTCATCGCCCTCGACGACTCCGACCACTCGGTCCAGGACGTCCAGGCGTACGCCGGCCGTCTGCATCCCCACGCCGCGTACGACGTCGTGGGCGCCGCCTACGGCTACGTACTCCTGGAGCGGCGCACCGGACACACCTGACGCACCGCGTACGGCCGCGGGCCCGGCCCAGGAGGTGATGTCCTCCTGGCCCGGGCCCGTCCCCCGTAACCCCCGTATACGGTGGCTTCGCGGCGGCTGGTGCTGCCGCCGGCTAGTCGGTGGCGATGGCGTTCAGTACGTTCATCCGGCCCGCCCGGAACGCCGGGATCAGGGCGGCGAACAGGCCCACGAAGGCCGAGCCGATGAAGACTCCGATGATGGTCGGCCAGGGGATCTCCAGGACCTTCAGGCCTTCCAGGGCGAGGAGCTTCTGGGCGGTGGCGCCCCAGCCCATGCCCAGGCCGAGGCCGAGCAGCGCGCCGAAGAGGGCGATGACGACCGACTCCAGGCGGATCATGCGGCGCAGCTGGCGGCGGGACATCCCGATGGCGCGCATCAGGCCGATCTCGCGGGTCCGCTCCACCACCGACAGGGCGAGGGTGTTGATCACGCCGAGGACGGCGACGACGATCGCGAGGGCGAGCAGGCCGTAGACCATGTTCAGGAGCTGGCCGATCTGGTCCTTGAGTTCCTGCTTGTAGTCGGTCTGGTCGCGGACCTGGTACTGCGGGTAGGGCTCCATGGACTTCTTCAGGGCCGCGTACGCCTGCTTCTCCTGGCCCTTCTTGGCGCTGGCGAACATGATCTGGTCCGGCGGGATCCGGTTGGCCGGGAGGTACTTGCGCATGGTCTCGGTGCTGGTGTAGCGCGCGCCCTGGTCGATGACCCCGTCGTCGGCCGTGATCGCGGCGACCTTGAGCTTCGCCGTGCTGCCGCCCTTGAAGGCGACGGTCAGCGTGTCGCCGATCTTGACGTGGTGCTCGGTGGCGAACTTCGAGCCGACGGACATGGAGTCCTTGCCGTAGGCGGCGTTCAGGTCACCGGCCGTGGTCTTGCGGCGCAGGTCCTGCGGGTAGGTGGGGTCGGCGGCCGTGACTCCCTGCGTGTCCGACGCGCCGTCAGGGGTGGTCAGCTTGGCTTCCAGGTCCCGGTAGTGGGTGACGCGCGTCAGGCCGGGTGTCGTCTCGATGGCCTTCGCCGCCTGCGGGACGATCCGCTGGTTTCCCTGGATGATGAAGTCGGTGCCGACCGTCTTGTCGAGCTCGTCGGTCGCGGAGGCGACCATGGACGAGCCGACGACCGACAGGCAGGCGACCAGCGCGAGGCCGATCATCAGGGCCGCGCCGGTGGCTCCGGTGCGGCGCGGGTTGCGCAGCGCGTTGCGCTCCGCCATCCGTCCGACGGGGCCGAAGAAGCGCAGCAGCACCGCGCTGATGACCCGGACGACACCGCCCGCGAGCAGCGGGCCGATGATGACGAACCCGATCAGGGTCAGGACGACTCCCGCGCCCAGCACCAGCGAACCATCGCTCGCCTTGTCGGCATGGGCCGCCGTGAAGAGCGCGAAGGTTCCGGCGCCGGTGAGGACCAGGCCGATGATGCCGCGGACGAGACCGGCCTTGCCGTCCGCCGGTGTACCGGCGTCGCGCAGCGCGGCCATCGGGGAGACCTTGCCGGCCCGGCGGGCGGGCAGATAGGCGGCGAGGACGGTGACCACGACACCGAGCACGAGTCCGATGACCGGGGTGGTCGCCTTGACCGTCAGATCGCGGGTGGACAGGTCCATGCCCGCCGCCGACATGAGCTTCATCAGGCCGACCGCGAGTCCGACGCCCGCGCCGACGCCGAGGATCGAGCCGAAGACGCCGAGCAGGGTCGCCTCGACCAGGACGGACCGGTTGACCTGCTTGCGGGACGAGCCGATCGCCCGCATCAGGCCGATCTCGCGGGTGCGCTGGGCGACCAGCATGGAGAAGGTGTTGATGATCAGGAAGATGCCGACCAGGAAGGCGATCCCGGCGAAGCCGAGCATGGCGTACTTGATGACGTCCATGAAGGAGCCGACGCCGGAGCGGTTCTCGTCGGCGTACTCCTTCTGCGTCTGCACCTTGTACGCGCCGGCGCCGATCGAGGAGATGACGTTCTGCTTGAGCGTGTCGTTGGTGACACCGGTGGCGGCGGAGAGGTTGATGTTGGTGAACCGGCCGGTGGCGCCGAGCAGTTCGCGCTGGGCGGTGGCGGTGTCGAAGTAGACGACGGCGGCACCGGGGTTGGTCACCTTGAAGGTGGCGATGCCGACGATCCGGGCCTTGAAGTCACCGGTGACGGCGATGGTGCGCAGTTCGTCGCCGAGCTTGAGGTGGTGCTTGTCGGCGGTGTCGGCGTCGACCATCGTCTCGGTCGGCCCGCGCGGGACGTGACCGGAGGTGATCTCCATCGAACGCAGGTCGTTGCGCGTCCAGTTGCCGGCGATCGTCGGGGCTCCGGTGCTCGACCCCATGTTCTTGTTGGCGCTGTTGACGACGGTCACGTTCATCGAACTGACGGCGCCCTCGGCGTACTTGACGCCCTCCGCCTTCTTGGCCCGCTCCAGGACCGAGGCGGGCAGCGAGTCGGGCCGGCCGTTCTGCGGGGTGCTGTCGCTCTTGACCGCCTTCGGCGAGACGGTCACGTCGGAGGAGGTGGCGGCGAACAGCTTGTCGAACGTCGTGTTCATGGTGTCGGTGAACACCAGCGTGCCGCAGACGAAGGCCACGGACAGCAGCACCGCGACCGCCGACAGCGCCATCCGCCCCTTGTGCGCGAAGAAGTTGCGCATCGAGGTCTTCAGGACGGTCATGACGTACGCCCCCGCGCGTCGAAGTCCTTCATGCGGTCGAGGACCTGATCGGCCGTCGGCTGGTACATCTCGTCGACGATCCGGCCGTCGGCGAGGTACAGCACGCGGTCCGAGTACGAGGCCGCCACCGGGTCGTGCGTCACGATCACGATGGTCTGGCCGAGCTCGTCCACCGAGCGGCGCAGGAAGCCCAGTACCTCGGCGCCCGCCCGGGAGTCGAGGTTTCCGGTCGGCTCGTCCCCGAAGATGATCTCGGGACGCGCGGCGAGTGCCCGCGCCACCGCGACACGCTGCTGCTGGCCGCCGGAGAGCTGGCTGGGCCGGTGCTTGAGCCGGTCGGCGAGCCCGACGGTCTCCACGACCTGGTCGAGCCAGCCCTTGTTCGGCTTGCGGCCCGCGATGTCCATCGGCAGCGTGATGTTCTCTATCGCGTTCAGCGTCGGCAGCAGGTTGAACGCCTGGAAGATGAACCCGATCCGGTCCCGGCGCAACTGCGTGAGCTTCTTGTCCTTGAGCCCGGAGATCTCGGTCTCGTCGAGGTAGATCTGGCCGGAGGTGACGGTGTCGAGTCCGGCGAGGCAGTGCATCAGCGTGGACTTGCCGGACCCTGAGGGGCCCATGATCGCGGTGAACTGCCCCCGCGCGATGTCCACGTCGACCTGGTCCAGGGCGACGACCCGGGTCTCCCCGGACCCGTACGCCTTGACGACCTGCCGCGCCCGCGCGGCAACGGCCGTACGCCCTCCAGTGCCCCCGTGCCTGGGAATGGTCACAGCCGATGTCACGGTGTATCTCCTATGTCGGTCAGCGGATGAAGTGCTCTTCGCTACGTCGGTAAGTCTGGTGGCGGGGGGTGGTCCGGCGCGCTGGTGCCCAGCGCAGTCTTCTACGGGGGAAAACCCCACCCCCGTGGGTCCGGTCCACCGCCCTCAGCGGCATAAAGCCAGGTTAAGGACGGCCCCGGCCCGTCTCGTCCTCCGCCGGTACGAACGCCCCCCGAGCCCTAGTGGGGAGAGACCCCTAGGGGCAGTCCACCCTTCGGTGGAGTCCCTTTCGGGGTTGCCTCCACCCTCGGACCGGGTCAGCGTCCACCCTCCCGCTACGTGAAGGTCAAGTGAGATGGTGGGGGACGGCGGATAGTTGCAGGGGGAACCGATCAGGGGAGGCGCTCCAGTGGGCCAGGGGGACACCGGAATACGGGCCGCGGCGACGGAACAGCCGGCGTCCTCGCGCAGCCGCAGGGGTGCCGTCGTCGCCGCCCTGATGCTCGCCATGGCGCTGGCCGCGCTCGACTCCACCATCGTCTCCACGGCCGTACCGCAGATCGTCGGCGACCTCGGCGGCTTCTCCGTCTTCTCCTGGCTGTTCTCGGGCTATCTGCTCGCGGTGACGGTCACCCTGCCGGTGTACGGGAAGCTCTCCGACACCTTCGGCCGCAAGCCGGTCCTCGTCGCGGGCGCCGCCGTCTTCCTCCTCGGCTCGCTGCTGTGCGCCACCGCCTGGAACATGGCCGCGCTCATCGCCTTCCGGATCGTGCAGGGCCTGGGCGGCGGCGCGTTGCAGGGCACGGTGCAGACGCTCGCCGCGGACCTCTACCCGCTCAAGGAGCGCCCCAAGATCCAGGCCAAGCTGTCCACGGTGTGGGCGACCTCGGCGATCGCGGGCCCCTCCCTCGGCGGGGTTCTCGCCGCGTACGCCGACTGGCGCTGGATCTTCCTCATCAACCTGCCGATCGGCGCGCTGGCGCTGTGGCTGATCGTCCGCCATCTGCACGAGCCGGTACGGGAGTCCTCCGGCCGCCGCCCCCGGATCGACTGGGCGGGCGCGCTGGCCGTCTTCGCCTGCGGCGGTGTGCTGCTCACCGCGCTGGTGCAGGGCGGGGTCGCCTGGGACTGGCTGTCGGCCCCGTCGCTCGCCCTGTTCGGTACGGGACTCGCGCTGATCGGCGGCGTGGTCGTGATCGAGCGCCGGGCGGCCGAGCCGATCATCCCCGGGTGGGTGTGGCGGCGCCGCACGATCGCGGCCGTCAACCTGGCCCTCGGCGCACTGGGGTTGCTCATGGTCGCCCCCACGGTGTTCCTGCCCACGTACGCGCAGGCGGTCCTCGGCCTGGCGCCCGTCGCCGCCGGATTCGTGCTCTCCGTGTGGACGTTGAGCTGGCCGGTGTCGGCGGCGTTCAGCCAGCACGTCTACGGCCGGATCGGCTTCCGCAATACCGCGATGCTCGGCATCGGCACCGCGACGCTGATCCTGCTGGCCTTCCCCTTCCTGCCCTACCCCGGCGAGCCCTGGCAGCCGGCCCTGCTGATGCTCCTGCTGGGCGGCGCCCTGGGCCTCTTCCAACTCCCCCTGATCATCGGCGTGCAGTCGACGGTCGGCTGGGAGGAACGCGGCACGACGACGGCGTCGGTCCTCTTCTGCCGCCAGACCGGCCAGACCATCGGCGCGACCCTGTTCGGCGCGATCGCCAACGGGGTGCTGGCCGCGCGGCTCGGCGGCGCCGGGGACCTGGACGCGGTGACGCGGGCGCTGGATTCGGGCGCGCCCGCCGAACATGTGCGCCACGCGGTCGCCGACGCGGTCCACGCCGTCTACCTGGGCGCGGCGGGCGCCGCCGCACTCGCCTTCCTGGTCCTGCTGTTCGTGGCACCGCGGCGCTTTCCGGTCATCAAGAATCCCGGGGACTGAAGACAGGGCCAACGGTCGATGAACTCCCGGTGTAAACGCGGGTAACACCCCGGGTCGCCGAAGCAAGCGCATACCGACCGCTCAGTTTGGTGAAAGCCTCACGTAAACCGGCTACTTGCGAGTAGCGTGCGTGCCTCGCCCACCCCCCAACTCCCTGCGGTCCACACCGGGCCCGAGCCACGCAAGGAGATCACGGGATGCAAGACGCGTTCTCGTCCCCCGAGCACCAGAGGCGGCACCAGCCGTCGTACGACCCGTATGACCCGCCGCAGCACCCGTCCCCGTACCCGTCCCCCCACCACACGCCCCCCGCGCACCTCACCTACCCCTGGCAACCGCAGCCCCAGCCGCCCGCACCCGAGAGAAAGCGACAACCGCGTCACCAGGCACTCGGCAGGCACAGCGACCTCCGCGTCCTGCGCGGCGCCTACCGCCGGCAACGGCGGGTCGCGACGCTCACCGCACTCGGCTACTTCACCCTCTTCCTCCTCCTGTCGGCGTTCGCGCCGGGGCTGATGACGGGCGAAGTGTCCGACGGACTGCCGATCGGACTGCTGCTCGGACTGCTCCAGGTGCCGGTGACCTGCCTGGCGATCGGGCTGTACGAGTACACCGCGCGCCGGCGCGTCGACCCCATCGCGGACCGGATCCGCCGGCAGACCCAGCTGGACGCGAAGCGGGAGGCGACCCGATGAGCCGGATGTCCGAGGTGACCGCCCTGACGAGCATGGTCGGGTTCAGCAGTTCCGCACGGGCCATGTCACTGGTGGCGTTCACGGCCGTCGCCACGATCACGCTGCTGCTGTGCGTGATGACCGGACCGGACCGCGACGACCTCGACGAGTTCTACACGGGCTACGGCTCCCTGTCGCCGATGCGCAACGGTCTCGCCATCGCCGGGGACTACATCTCCGCCGCGACCGTCCTCGGCACCGGCGGCGTCATCGCTCTCGCCGGGTACGACGGTGTCGTCCTCGCCCTCAGCACCGCCCTGTCGCTGATGCTGCTGATGTTCCTGCTGGCCGAACCGCTGCGCAACGCGGGCCGGTTCACCATGGGCGACGCGCTCGCACGACGGATGCCCGGGCGCGCGGTACGCATCACGGCGTGCGCCGCGACCCTCGTCGCCCTGCTGCCGCTGATGCTGGTCCAACTCGCCGGCGCGGGCGATCTGCTGGCCTTCATCCTCGGTTTCTCCAGCGACTCCCTCAAGACCGGCTGCATCATCGGCCTCGGCACACTGATGATCAGCTACGCGGCGATCGGCGGCATGAAGGGCACCGCCCTCATCCAGATCCTGAAGATCGTGATGCTGCTCGGCTCCGGCACCGTGGTCTCCGCCCTCATCCTGCAGCGCTTCGGCTGGGACCCCGGGGCCCTGTTCGACACCGCCGCCCGCAACAGCGGCGTCGGGACCGCCTTCCTGCACTCTGGCCTGCAGTTCGCGGGCGGCCCCAGCCCCCGTATCGACATGATCAGTTCGGAGCTGACCGTGGTCCTCGGCGGCGCCTGCCTGCCGCACATCACCATGCGCATGTACACCGCGGGCAGCGCCCGTCAGGTCCGCCGCTCGATGTCCTGGGCGGTACCCTGCGTGGCCGTCTTCGTGCTGGTCATCACGGTCGTCGGGTTCGGGGCCACGGCGCTGATCGGACGGTCCGTGATCGCGAGCGCCGACCCGCAGGGCAACACGGCGTATCTGCTGGGATCCAGGGCCGCGTTCGGACCGGACGTGTCGACGGCCGAGACCCTCCTCTTCACGACCGTGACGACGGCGATCTTCCTCACGCTCCTCGCCTCGGTCGCCGGAATGATCCTCGCCTGCGCCAACTCCCTCGCCCACGACGTGTTCGCCGGGCGGATCAGGGAGCTGTCCCCGCGCCGCGAGATGACCCTCGCCCGGGTCTCCGCGCTCGCGGTCGGCGCACCGGCGATCCTGCTCGCCACCCTCGTCCAGCACCGCAGCCTGCAACCCCTGGTCACGCTGTCGTTCTGCCTGGGCGCCTCGGCCATAGCGCCCGCTCTGGTCTACGGCCTCTTCTGGCGCCGCTACACCCGCACGGGCCTCCTGTGCACCCTCATCGGCGGCACCCTGACCGTCCTCATCCTCATGACCGGCACCAACCTGGTCTCCGGCTCCCCCACTTCGGCCTTCCCCGAGGCCGACTTCAACTGGTTCCCGTTCACCACCACCGGACTCGTGTCCATTCCCCTGGGCTTCGCCTACGGGTGGCTGGGGACGGTGATCTCCGGGCGCCGCAAGGCGGAGGAACAGCGCAGGCAGTACGAGGCGGTGGAGGGGTGGATCCTGGCGGGCGCGGTACGGAGAACGCCGTAAGGGCCGGCCGGCAGCGCAGGAACGACCCCCACCCCGCCCCCTACTCCACCGGTGTCCGCCCGGTCAGCGTCATGAGACTCGTCCGCACCTGATCCAGCTGCGCCCGTACGCCGTCCCACCGCTCCCCGTGCTCGCGCAGCACCCGCTCCGTCTCCCGGGCGATCCGCTCCTCATGAACACGAGCCTCGTCCAGCACCTCGGCGGCCTGCGCCATCGCATCCTCCTGCCCGTGCCGAGCGCATTCCTCCGCCTCGGCCAGGGCACGCTCGGCCTCGACCAACGCGGCCTCGGCGCGCACCCCCCGCTCCACCTGGTGCGCGTCGAGCGCGGCCGCCCGCTCCACCGCCGTCCGCTCCGCCTCTTCCCAGCGCTCGGCGTGCTCCTTCTCCTGCTCGTCGAGGAGGCCTTCGGTGCGCTGCCGCATCTCGCGCAGCGCCGCCAGCGTCTCCCCCCGGCCCTCCTTGACCGCGCGACGGGCGGCGATCCGCATCTCGTCGGCCGCGGCGCGGGCGGCGAGGAGACGGTGCCGGGCGCGCTCCTCGGCCTCGCCACGCAGCTCGTCGGCGTACGCCTGCGCCGCCTCACGCATCCGCCGCCCCTCCGCCTCGGCCTCCTCGACGGCCAGCCGGGCCGCGCTCCGCGCGTTCTCCCGCACCGCCGTGGCCTCCTCCTCACCGAGCTGGCGAATCCGGCAGGCGCGCTCGCCGAGCGTTTCGTACGTCTGCGGGGCCAGCCGCGCCACGACCTCCCGCAGCCGACCGACCTCCGCGTCCATCTCCTTGGCCAGGACGGTCAGCCGGGCGGCCCGTTCCCAGGCGGTGTCGCGGACCTGCGAGAGCGCGGCGAAGTACGCGTCGACCTGCTCGGGACGGTAACCGCGCCTCCATACGGCCACGAAGCCGTGCGGCGACACCGATGCGCTGCTCATCCCTGGGCCCCTCTCCACTGTGCGACGTACAACACGATGTGGCGCACATCTTGGTGGATCAGGCGTAAGTGTTCATAACGCGACACTCCGCGCATTCGTAGCGGTCAGCCGCGTAAAAAAAGGGTTGGACCCGGTCATACGACCGGGACCAACCCTTTCGGCTCCCTGACGGACGCTCAGCGGCGCATCACAGCAAGCCGTCCCACATCTGCTCGAGCAGCACCGACCACCAGCTCTCCGGCGAGCCGAGCGCCGCCGGGTCGAGCGAGGCGAGCTGCGCCTGGAAGTCGACGGTCCAGCGGCCCGCCTGCTCCTGGTTGAGCCCGAACCGCAGCCGCCACATCCGGCCGAGCAGAGCCAGACAGCGCGCGAACTCGGGCAGCCCCGTGTTCACGAACTGCGGCGGCACCGAGGCACCGCCCGGACCCGCCTCCACCGGCACGGCCACGATGTTCGCCGTGCCGTACTGGACACAGATCGCCTTGCCGAAGTCACTGCCCATGACGAGGTACGAGCCCGCGTCCGCGGCCGGCTGCACCCCACGCTCCTGCGCCAGCTCGGCGAGCGTCGGCACCGGACGGCCGGGCTGCGCCTGCGCCCAGAAGAACGGGCCCATGTCGACCGGCAGTCCGGCCACCACCAGGGTGTGCGCCACGATGTTCGGCACACCCTGCCGCGACACCGCGGCCTGGTCGAACCGGAACAGACCCGGCCCGAACGCCGCCGCCAGCTCCTGCCCGATCGCCTCCGGCGGAACCGGCGGTGCGGGCTGCACCGGCGGAATCGGCGCCCGCACCGGCGCCGGACGCGCGGGACCGTCCGCCACCTGGTGCAACTCGCCCTGATGCGCGAGAAGCTGGTGCATACCCTGCTGACGGCTCGCGTGATCCGTGCCGTACGGCGCGATGCTGGTGATCCGCGCCTGCGGCCAGCTCTCCCGGATCATCCGCGCGCAGTACGCGCCCGGCAGCTCGCACGACTCCAACTCCGTGTGCAGCTCAAGCACTTGCTGCGGCGGCACGTTCATCGCGCGCAACTCGTGCAGGATCTGCCACTCCGGGTGCGGGGTCCCCGGCGCCGAGCGCCGGATCAACTGCTGCTCGGAACCGTCCTGCGCGCGGTAGCGCAGTACGGCCTGATACCCCGGCCCGACGGTCGGCTGACCGGCCTGCGGGTAGCCGTACGCCGGAGGCTGCTGCCCTGGGGGCGGCTGCTGTCCGGGCATGGGTTGTCCCGGCATCGGCTGCGGCGCGCCCGGAGGCATGCCGGAGGCCTGCGGGGGCGGCGGTACGCCGGGACCGGCGACCGGAGGGCCGACCGGAGGACCAGCCGGAGGACCGGCCAGCATGGTGGCGGCGTGGTGGACACCGCCGGGCGGGGTGCCCGGAGGCTGCGGAGCACCAGGCGCACCGGGCGCACCGGGCGCACTCGGAGGCTGGGGCGCGCCGGGTCCACCCGCGGGCGGACCCGCCAGCATCGTCGCGGCGTGATGGACACCCCCGGGGGGCGTACCACCCGGAGGCTGCGGAGCGCCGGGGGCGGCAAGCGCACCAGGAACCCCGGGCCCGTTCGGGCCGAGTTGCGAGACGAGCTGCGTCGGTACGTACCCGCCCGCCGGGGTGCCCGGAGCACCGGGCCCGGACGACGGCGGCGGGGGCGGAGGCGGCGGGGCGCTCCCCGGCCGCGCACCCGGTACGCCCGGAGCGCTCGGCGGAGGCGGCGCGCTCACGCCACCACCCCGTGCGCCCCTCGGCGGCGCCTGCGCCTTGCTGGTCGCGGCGTCGGCGATGTCACCGGCGTTCGGCGGCAGCGGCCGCGGCGGCGCGACGGGGGGCTGCCCCTGCGGGTACCCGTACCCGGGCGCACCCGGCGGGGGCGTGCCCTGCGGGCCGCCGGGAGGCGGCGGGGGAGGAGGAGGCGTCCCGGGAGCACCACCGGGCCCCTGCGGGTAGCCGTATGTGGCCGGCGGTCCAGAGGGAGGCATGCCCTGGGGACCACCAGGAGCCGGAACACCCGGAACCGGACCACCAGGAGGCGGCGTGCCCGGCATGCCCGGCGCACCAGGGCCTGCCTGTGGGTAGCCGTACGCCGACGGGGCCGTGCGGTCGTCGACCGCGGGCGCCTGCGCCGTGCGCGGGAGTTGACTGCCGCCGGACATCAGAGCCGTCTTGGCGTCCGGGGTCACACCGGGCGGCGCACCCGGACCCGCCTTGTCGTCGACGTCGGTCAGCTGCGGCGCGAACACGGTCGCCGGCAGCGGCACGGAACGGTCCTCGCCCCCGTCCCCGGCGGTGTCCGTCCCCGCCCACGGAGTCGCCGAAGCGGGCACGCCCGGCACCCCCACGGCATCCCGCGGACCCGCGTCCCGCTCGTCACCGGCCGCGGCGGCGGGCCACGGCGGCGGCGCGTCCGAAGGGGAAGAGGGCGAAGGAGAAGAGGGAGAAGGGTGAGAAGAAGGAGAAGGCGGCGTCGAACCACTGGCTGCGGAAGCCCCGTTGGCATGGGAACCCGCGTGAGGACCCGCACCGGAACCCGCACCGAGTCCGGCCCCGCTACCCGCGCCCTGGGCACCACCGGCCGTCGCACCCGCCCGCCGATCCGGAATGCCCAGCTTGTCCGCCGCCTCCTGCAACCACTCCGGAGGGCTCAGCAAGAACGACGTCTGGTTCAGATCGACCCGAGCCGGAGGCGCCGGTGCCGCTTCCGGGGCCGCCTGCGGCACCCCGTACTCCTCCTCGTACCGGCGGATCACCTCACCGACCGGCAGCCCGGGCCAGAGCGTCGCCTCCCCGCTGTCCCGCGCGATGACGAGCCGCTGCGCGCCCCCGTCGGAACGCGGACCGTCGACGCGGTCCTCGGCCCACACCACGAACCCGAGTTCGAACTCCCGCACCCGCACCTCACGGTGCTGGTACCCGGGCACCTCGCCGTTGATCCACTCTTCCGCGCGCTCCTGCGCCTGCGCGAAGGTCACCATCGGACGTTCACTCCCCCAGGGAAGAGACGGGAACGGCACGCGCGAAGCCACCGTCCACCATCAGGTTCGCCACCGTCTCCAACTCCGGCGGATTGCCCGCGAGTCGAGACAGGAACTGGTCGAAGTCGGCGCCGCAGGGCAGCAACAGCCGCTGCACGCGCTCGGCCGGCGGCCAGGCGTCCTGGTCGCGGGCATCGTCGTACGCGCAGAACCAGACCGACCCGATCGCGTCACCCTTCACCTTGACGGCGAGCAGGCCACCCTGCACAAATCCGACGCACAGATAGTCCTTGGTCAGATGGTCGCGCAGGCACTTGTTGATGTAGACGAGGTCGTTCACGGCGGCTTCCTCGCGCACCGTGAAGAACGGCTGGTCCACCAGCAGACCCAGCTCCGCGTCCAGCGCGGCACCGACCGGCGCGCACCCGCCCGCAGCCTTCAGGAAGGACCGATAGGCACCCGGCAGCCGATAGCCGAGGTCCTCCTCGACCCCGAGCACCTGCTGCTCGCTCACCGCGACCGCCGACTTCGGCAGCCCGAAGTGCGCGGGCCGCGTGTCCTGCAACGGACGCGTCCCCCGCTTGCCGTGATCCACGGCCGCCGTCGCGATACCGCCGTGATGCCGCAGCAGCGCCTTGACCTCCACGGGGACGAGCTCCAGGCGCCGCGTGCCCCGCACGTGATGCCAGGTCCAGCCGTGCGGAGTGGCCACGGGCGGAATCGTGTCCCACAGATCGTGCCCCGCGGTGGCGAGCGCGGCGTTCGCCGACACGTAGTCCGTCAACCGCAGTTCGTCCACGCCGAAACCCTCCGGGGGTTCGGCGATCTCCGCGGCGCCGCGCGCGTACGGCGAGAAGTCGGGGTAGCCGTGCGCATCGACCCGCACACCCCTGGGGTGGCGAGCGGCCCGGACCGGATCCGGGAAATGCACGACCTGCCCGGCGTAGGCCGCGTTCGGCGGCGCGGCTTGCTGCCCGAGCCGACCTGTCGTCATGGCGGTTGCCCCCTGCGGCGTTCTCAATAGCTGTGTGGATCGCGGATATCGACAGCCTATGCGGTGGGAAGACACCGGTCACCGGGCCTCCGGTTCCGTGACCTGCCGTCACCCCGCCGTGACGGTATGACGAAGCCCGGGCGTGTCGCGCGCCCCAGCTACCGCACCCGCCACGCCATTTGGCAGTCTGTAGCCGCATCGGGGGATGCATGGGAGGGAAGAACGATCATGAACGCGACACATACGGGCACGTCCGGGGACCCGCGCGTCGGCTGGAGCAGTGCCGAGGCGGCCCACGCACCCACCCTCCTGCACCGCCGCGACGGCATACTCCCCACCGTCGCCGCCGCCCTCTCCGTACGCGGCGCCACCCTCACGGGCACCGCCGCCCGCGGCGACCAGCCGCCCGCCCTTCACCCCCTCGTCCAGGACTTCCTCGACACCCTCACCAGCGCGCAACGCGACCGCTTCACCGGCCGCTGCGCCGAGGCGATCCTCATCTCCCGCCACATCGCCACCGTCGACGCCACCCGCAGCAAACGCGCCGCCCGCAAGCCGATGACCAACGGCGAGGCACGCAGAGCCCTCAAACAGGCCAAACTCACCGCACGCCGGATCCGCGAGGACGGCGACCCACTGCACGGCAGCTTCGCCGCGCCCTGCCGCGCCTGCACGGCGCTCAGCGACCACTTCGGCGTCCACGTCGTCGACCCGACGGCCGGCGGCTCCTGAACTCCCCCCGCACACGTACGTACGACGGCGCCCCCGCCAGCGCGCCGATGTCCCGACCCTCGACGAACGAAGGGCAGATGCACGCCGACCGCTCCCCCTCCCCCAAGCTCTCGGCCCCGCTCGAGCAGGGCGGACCCTCAACACGCTTCTCCGTACCCGTGGACGCCGCGCTGCGCTCCGCCGGATGGCAACCCGGGCGCTGGGACATAAAGCAGGCCGAGTACTGGGCCGACGCACTGCGAGGCCACGAGTCGCCCGCGGGACACCGGCACGCCGTGTTCCCCGCGGCGGTGGAGGCCTGGGCGGAATTCGGCGGACTGCACGTGAAGCCCACCGGGCCCGGCCGCCAGCTGGCGCCGACCGCGCTCCACTTCGACCCCCTCCACGGCCTCCACATGGCCCGCACCCTCGGCGACCTCGGCCGCGCCCTGGACACCGAGGTCTGCCCCCTCGGCGAGGAGTCCGACTCCCGCGCCCTGCTCGCCATCGACTCCGAGGGCCGCGTCTACGCACTCGACCACACCGGCGACTGGTACCTGGGCCCCGAGATCGACACCGCCCTCACCACCCTCCTGTCCGGCATCGCCCCGGTCCGCCTGACGGCCGGCTGACCACCCCATCGAGGGTCCCTCCGCCGCGCACCGGTGGGGGCCGGGGCGCAGCCCCGCCCCTCAGGGGCGCGAGGAACTGCGCGCCAAGCCCCCACCCACCCGCAGCCAACAACCACGCCCCCCGAAGGGCCTACGCCGGGATCACCGCCGACACCCGGAACCCACCCGAATCCGTCGGCCCGGACACGAACACTCCCCCCAGCGCGGCAACCCGCTCCTTCATACCCACCAGGCCATTACCACCACTGGGCAGATGCATGGCCGACGCCGACCCCGGCTCCGGCGGACACTCGTTCTCGACCTGCATCGCGATCTCCGCGTCCCGATGAGCGAGCCGCACATGCGTCTTCGCCCCCGCCGCATGCTTGTGCACGTTCGTCAGAGCCTCCTGAACCACCCGGTACGCCGTCTGCTCGATCTCCGCCGCGTACCCCCGGGTGTCACCCTCCACCGAGAGATCCACCACCATCCCCGCAGCCGCCGACTGCCCGACCAACTCATCCAGCTCGGCAAGACTCGGCCCCTCGGCCCCGTCATCGACCGCCCGCGAAGCCGCCGCCGCAGCCGCCACCCCCACGGCCGCCAACGGCACCGCCCGCACCCGCACGGACGACAACCCGTCCCCCGTACGCAGCACACCCAACATCTCGCGCAACTCCGTCAACGCCTGCCGCCCCATATCCCCCACCAGCGCGGCGTTCTTCACGGCCTTCTCCGGATCCTTCCGCGCCACGGCCTGCAGCGCCGCCGCGTGCACCACCATCAACGACACCCGGTGCGCCACCACGTCGTGCATCTCCCGCGCGATCCGCGTCCGCTCCTCGTTGCGCGCCCACTCCGCCCGCTCCTCGGCCCGCTCGGCGAGCAGCTGCAACTCCCGCTCCAACGAGTCCGCCCGCTCCCGCAGGCTCTCCATCAGCCGCCGCCGCGCCCCCACGTACAGCCCGAGCAGGACGGGCGGCGCGGTCATCCCGATCGCGGTCGTGATGGAGACGAACGGAACGAACCAGTCCCCCATCGTCACGTCCCCACGCACCATGCCCTGGTGCGCCCGCACGAACGTGACGATCAGCATCCCCGCGAAGGACATCCCCGCGAGCGCCCCGATGATCCGGCGCGGCAGCTCGGACGCGGCGAGCGTGTACAGCCCGACGAGTCCCATCAGGAACCCCATCTGGGCGGGCGTGATGGCGATCGACACCAGCACGACCGCGATCGGCCAGCGCCGGCGCAACAGCAGCACGGACCCGGCGACCAGCCCGAAACCCACGCCCACCGCAACCGGCAGGCCCGCGTCACGTGCGAACGGAATCCCCTCGATCGCACACTCCACCGCCGACGCCGACGCGAGGCTCGCGTCCAACACGGCACTACGCCATCTGACCCACCACCACGGCCCGGTACCGGCCGTGGTGTGCTCTTCCCCCGTCGTGGTCATGGCTCCAGCCTACGTTCGCACCCCGCCCCATTTCCGGTGACTTTCACCTCCTGGCCTACACCACACCCCGCAATCGAACAGAAGCGAAACCCACCAATATCCCTCGAACTGCTGATTCACTCACCGTTCACCCCCGGAAGGTCGCATTCCGCCCGGACGGTATGCCCATGGCACATTCACAGAACAAGTACGCGGATTTCGAGACCTTGCGCGAGCGGGCGATCACGCTGCGCCGGGCGGGACTGAGCCTCCGGCAGATCCGGGACGAACTTCAGGTCCATAACAAGGAGACCCTTCAACGCCTCGTCGCGGGCGAGCCGCCCCCGGAGTGGACGAAGCGCCCGAACGCGAAGGACGACCTGCGGGACAGGGCTCGTGAGCTGCGGGGGCAGGGCTGGACGTACAACGAGATCCAGGCGGAGTTGGGCTGCTCGAAGAGTTCGGTTTCGCTATGGGTGCGGGATCTGCCCCACCCGGAACCCCGTTGCACCCCGGAGGAACAGCGAGCCCGCATGAACGCGGGGCTCGCACGACTGCGCGCCGAGCAGGACCGGGTACGCGAGGAAACCAAGCGAGCGGCGGCCGCAGCCATCGGGAAACTCACCGATCGCGAACTGTTCCTCGTGGGCGTCGGCCTGTACTGGGCCGAGGGCACCAAGGACAAGCCGTACAGCCGCCGCGAACAAGTTCTCTTCGTCAACAGCGACCCAGGGATGATCTCCGTCTTCCTCGCCTGGCTCGATCTGCTCCAGGTAGAACGGGAACGCCTGCGCTTCCGCGTCATGATCCACGAGTCCGCCGATGTGGCCGCCGCCGAGCACTACTGGGCGGATCACGTCGGGGTCGACGACAGCTCCTTCAACAAGAGCACACTCAAGAAACACAACCCGAAAACGACCCGCAAGAACGTCGGCGACAACTACAGGGGGTGCCTCGTGATCTACGTTCTCCAGAGCGCCGATCTGTACCGTCGCATCGAGGGCGCCTGGTACGGCATAGTGTTGGGTGCCGACTCGGCGACCTGACCAAATGTCCGGTTTAGTCGAGTTTCATCCCCCGTGGTGTAATTGGCAGCACTGTGGCTTTTGGTGCCATCTGTCCGGGTTCAAGTCCTGGCGGGGGAGCAATGCGCAGTTCGGGCCCTGACAGCTCTGTCAGGGCCCGCTCTCATGTCACTGCTGATACGCCCCGGTATCCTGCGGATGTCCACACCCCAGCCATCCGAAGCCGAAGGGCATATCCGTGAGCGTCAATCCTCCGGCAGCCGTCGTCGTTCTCGCAGCGGGTGAGGGCACCCGTATGAAGTCGGCCACACCCAAGGTCCTGCACGAACTGTGCGGCCGCTCCCTGGTCGGCCATGTACTCGCGGCCGCGCGCGCGTTGGAGCCCGAGAACCTGGTCGTCGTGGTGGGTCACGCCCGCGAGAAGGTCACCGCGCACCTCGCCGAGATCGACCCCGGCGTGCGGACGGCCGTACAGGCCGAACAGAACGGCACCGGCCACGCCGTACGGATGGGCCTGGAAGAGCTGGGCGGCGTCGTCGACGGCACGGTCGTCGTGGTCTGCGGCGACACCCCGCTGCTCAGCGGCGAGACCCTGCGGCAGCTCGCCGCCACCCACACCTCCGACGGCAACGCCGTCACCGTGCTCACCGCCGAGGTCCCCGACGCCACCGGTTACGGCCGCATCGTGCGGGACGGCGCCAGCGGCGCGGTCACCGCGATCGTCGAGCACAAGGACGCGAACGAGTCGCAGCGCGCGATCCGTGAGATCAACTCCGGGGTCTTCGCCTTCGACGGGCAGCTCCTCGCGGACGCGCTCGGGAAGGTGCGGACGGACAACAGCCAGGGCGAGGAGTACCTGACCGACGTCCTCGGGATCCTGCGCGAGGCCGGGCACCGGGTCGGGGCGGCCGTCGCCGGCGACCACCGCGAGATCGCCGGTATCAACAACCGCGTCCAGCTCGCCGAGGCCCGCCGCATCCTCAACGACCGGCTGCTCACCGAGGCCATGCTCGCCGGAGTGACCGTCGTCGACCCCGCCTCGACCTGGATCGACGTGACCGTCACCTTCGAGCAGGACGCGATCGTCCACCCGGGCACCCAGCTCCAGGGCGCCACGCACCTCGCCGAGGGCGCCGAGGTCGGCCCCCACACCCGCCTCAAGGACACCACGGTGGGTGCGGGAGCCCGCGTCGACAACACCGTCGCCGACAGCGCCGAGGTCGGGCCGCAGGCGAGCGTGGGCCCGTTCGCGTACCTCCGTCCAGGCACGCGCCTCGGCCTGAAGGCCAAGATCGGCACGTACGTGGAGACGAAGAACGCCACGATCGGCGAGGGCACCAAGATCCCTCACCTGTCCTACGTGGGCGACGCGACGATCGGCGAGTACTCGAACATCGGTGCGGCGAGCGTCTTCGTGAACTACGACGGACAGGAGAAGCACCACACCACCGTGGGCTCCCACTGCCGTACCGGTTCGGACAACATGTTTGTGGCTCCTGTCACGGTCGGGGACGGCGCGTACACCGCGGCGGGCTCCGTGATCACCAAGGACGTGCCACCCGGTTCGCTGGCCGTGGCCCGTGGCCAGCAGCGGAATATCGAGGGTTGGGTGGCCCGCAAGCGTCCCGGAAGCGCTGCCGCGAAGGCGGCGGAGGTGGCCTCCCGGGAGCCGGAGGGCGAAGCCTGACCGGAAACAGGTGCGTCTGACACGGCGTACCGTGATAAGTGCACACCCGCATAAATGCGCACCCGTACCCCCAGCTGAGAAGGCTTCTCGCGCTCCGGATGAGAAGACTCCTCGCGCCCCAGCTGAGACACCTCTGAGGAGACAGTGCTGTGACCGGGTTCAAGACGACCGGCGAGAAGAAGATGATGTTCTTCTCCGGCCGCGCCCACCCCGAGCTTGCCGAGGAGGTCGCCCATAAGCTGGGTGTCGGGGTTGTCCCGACGAAGGCCTTCGACTTCGCCAACGGTGAGATCTACGTCCGCTACCAGGAGTCCGCGCGCGGCGCCGACTGCTTCCTGATGCAGAGCCACACGGCTCCCATCAACAAGTGGATCATGGAGCAGTTGATCATGATCGACGCTCTGAAGCGGGCCTCCGCGCGGAGCATCACCGTCATCGTGCCCTTCTACGGTTACGCGCGGCAGGACAAGAAGCACCGTGGACGTGAACCGATCTCGGCGCGTCTGATCGCCGATCTGATGAAGACGGCGGGCGCCGACCGGATCCTCACGGTCGACCTGCACACCGACCAGATCCAGGGCTTCTTCGACGGCCCGGTCGACCACCTCTTCGCGCTGCCGATCCTGGCGGACTACGTGGGGGCGAAGGTCGACAAGTCGAAGCTCACCGTCGTCTCCCCGGACGCCGGACGCGTGCGCGTCGCCGACCGCTGGTGCGACCGGCTGGACGCCCCGCTGGCGATCGTGCACAAGCGCCGCGACAAGGACGTCGCCAACCAGGTCACCGTCCACGAGGTCGTCGGTGACGTGAAGGGCCGCGTCTGTGTCCTCGTCGACGACATGATCGACACCGGTGGCACGATCTGCGCCGCCGCCGACGCTCTCTTCGCGCACGGCGCGGAGGACGTCATCGTCACGGCCACGCACGGCGTGCTCTCCGGCCCGGCGGCCGACCGTCTGAAGAACTCCAAGGTCAGCGAGTTCGTCTTCACGGACACCCTGCCGACCCCGGGCGAGCTGGAGCTCGACAAGATCACGGTCCTGTCGATCGCACCGACGATCGCCAACGCGGTCCGTGAGGTCTTCGAGGACGGCTCGGTGACGAGCCTGTTCGAGGAGCAGTAGGAGGAGCAGTGCGAGGACCGGCGCACGGTCCTCGCATAGATCGATTTCTGGTACGGCCTTCCCGCCCAGTAAGCTGTCACAGTTGCTCGGCGAGGGAGGCCGTACCGCTTGAAAAGGCGCGTGCGGCGGTCCGTTATCGACGCGCTCTTCGTAGCAGGCCGATGGTTTGGCCGGGTGACCGCCTTCCCTGGTTTCCCCAGATTTCTACGAGGAGTGCACATGTCCGAGGTCAAGCTCGCCGCCGAGACCCGTACCGAGTTCGGCAAGGGCGCCGCCCGCCGCATCCGCCGTGACAGCAAGGTTCCCGCCGTGGTCTACGGCCACGGCACCGAGCCCGTCCACATCACGCTGCCGGGCCACGAGCTGCAGCTCGCCCTGCGCACCCCGAACGTCCTGCTCACCCTGGACATCGAGGGCAAGACCGAGCTCGCGATCCCGAAGGCCGTCCAGCGCGACGCCATCAAGGGCTTCCTCGAGCACGTCGACCTGCTCCTCGTGAAGCGCGGCGAGAAGGTCACCGTCGAGGTCTTCGTGCAGACCGAGGGCGAGCTCGCCCCGGGCAGCTTCCTGCTCGAGCACGTGCTGAACACCCTCACGGTCGAGGCCGAGGCCACCCACATCCCGGAGTCGGTCACCGTCTCCATCGCGGGCCTGGAGGCCGGTGCCTCCATCCTCGCCAAGGACATCCCGCTGCCCAAGGGCACGACGCTGGCGATCGACGAGGACGCGGTCGTCCTGCAGGTCCTGGCCGCCCAGGCCGAGGAGCCCGAGGGCGAGGCCGCGGGCACCGAGGCCGCCGAAGCCTGATCGGCCTGATTCCCCCGGAATCTTCATCTGTGCCGGCCGCCGCTCCCCTCAGGAGCGGCGGCTGCCGCGTATCAAGGACACATGGGAGACACCGACGTGACGACCGATGCGGGCGCCCCCTGGCTGATCGTGGGCCTCGGCAACCCCGGCCCCGAGTACGCCATGAACCGGCACAACGTGGGCTTCATGGTCGCCGACCTGCTGGCGGAGCGGATCGGCGGCAGGTTCAAGCGGGCCGGCAAGGCACAGGCGCAGGTGATCGAGGGGCGTATCGGCCCGCCGGGCCCGGCGAACCGCCGGGTGATCCTGGCCAAGCCGATGTCGTACATGAACCTGTCCGGTGGCCCGGTGACCGCGCTGCGGGACTTCTACAAGGTGCCGACGGCGAACATCGTCGCGATCCATGACGAGCTGGACATCGACTACGGCGTCCTGCGTCTGAAGCTCGGCGGTGGCGACAACGGTCACAACGGGCTGAAGTCGATGACGAAGGCGATGGGCTCCGAATACCACCGGGTGCGGTTCGGCATCGGGCGGCCTCCGGGGCGGATGCAGGTCGCCGACTTCGTCCTGAAGGACTTCTCCTCGGCGGAGCGCAAGGAACTCGACTACTTCGTGGACCGGGCCTCGGACGCCGTGGAGTGCCTCGTCATCGAGGGGCTGGAGCGGGCGCAGGGCACGTACAACTCCTGATCGTTTCTGCGGGGCGGTCGATGTACGCGTACAACTGCCGACTTGTCGCCCACCGGAACCGGCCGGAGTTGACCGGGCGCGCAGCCATGGCCAAGGATCGCCGCCATGCCTGCCGTCGCCGCACATCGAGGCTCCCGTCGGAGCACCCATCCGGCGCTGCGGTTGGGGCGGCTCGCGGTGATGGGTACGGTCGCGGCGCTGATCCTGATCGCGGGCGTCTGGGGTTCCTGGGGCACGGCTCAGCACGTGATGCTGAGCAAGGGCCGGGAGCAGGGGACGATGACCGTGACCGGGTGCTCCGGCGATGTCTGTACGGGGACGTACGCGCCGACCTCGACGGGGTCGCGGGCGCGGGCGCACGTCACCATCGACGAGGCGGTCGCGGTGCGCAAGGGCCGGACGTACACGGTGACGGTGAAGCCCGGCAGCAGTGATGTCGTCCGTAGTGGTCCGGCGGGCCTTCTCTATGCCTGGGTCCCGTTGGGTGGCGCTCTGTTGCTCGCCTCGGTGGTGGTGGCGGGTGGCCTGCGACTGCGGCGGGTGGCGTGGGTGCTGGCTGGGGCGGGGATCGCGCAGCTGACGGCCACGTTCCTGGTGCTGTGAGTGGCCGGCGGTGTTCCCTCGGTCGAGGGGACACCGCCGGCCGCTGTCGGGGGGATCAGCCGGTGTTGCGCAGTCCGGCTGCCACACCGTTCACCGTCAGGAGCAGCGCGCGGGAGAGCAGCGGGTCCGGCTCGGCGCCGGCCGCGGCCTCGTCGCGCTGGCGCTTGAGGAGCGCGACCTGGAGGTAGGAGATCGGGTCCAGGTAGGCGTCGCGGATGGAGAAGGTCTGCTGGAGGACCGGGTTGGTGTCCAGGAGCTCCTTGCCGCCGGTGACGCGCAGTACCTCGCGGACGGTCAGCTCGTGTTCGGCCTCGATGGTGGCGAAGACGTGCTTGAGGTCGTCGGGGACGAGGGTGTCGACGTAGTGGCGGGCGATCCGCAGGTCGGTCTTCGCGAGGGTCATCTCGACGTTGGAGAGGAAGTTCTGGAAGAAGTGCCACTGCTCGTGCATCTCGTCCAGCACGGTGTCCAGTCCCGCCTCCCGCAGGGCCTTGAGGCCTGAGCCGACGCCGAACCAGCCAGGCACGATCTGCCGTGACTGGGTCCAGCCGAAGACCCAGGGGATGGCCCTCAGGCCGTCGAGACCGGCGCCGCTGTCAGGGCGGCGGGAGGGCCGCGAGCCGAGGTGCAGGTCGGCGAGCTGGTCGACGGGGGTGGCGGCGAAGAAGTACGCCGGAAGGTCCGGGTCCTCGACGAGTCGTCGGTAGGCGTTGTGGGCGGCGTCGGAGACGACGTCCATGGCCGCGTCCCAGCGGGCCAGCGCCTCGTCGGACTGGCGGGGGGCGGTGTGCAGGGCGGAGGCCTGGAGGGTGGCGGCGACGGTGAGTTCCAGGTTCTCGCGGGCGAGCGAGGGCACGAGGTACTTGTCGGAGATGACCTCGCCCTGTTCGGTCACCTTGATCTCGCCCTCCAGCGTGCCCCAGGGCTGCGCGAGGATCGCGTCGTGGGAGGGGCCGCCGCCGCGGCCGACGGTGCCGCCGCGGCCGTGGAAGAGACGCAGGCGTACGCCGTAGCGGTGGGCGACGTCGCGCAGGCGGCGCTGGGCGCGGTGGATCTCCCACTGGCTGGTCGTGATGCCGCCGAACTTCGAGGAGTCGGAGTAGCCGAGCATGACCTCCTGGACGTCCCCGCGCAGCGCCACGAGGCGGCGGTAGGAGGGGTCGGAGAGCATGTCCTCGAGGATCGTGTCGGCGGCCTTCAGTTCGTCCGTCGTCTCCAGGAGCGGGACGATGCCGATCTTGGCCCAGCCGGCGTGCAGGTCGAGCAGGCCGGCCTCCCGCGCGAGTACGGCCGCGGCGAACACGTCGTCGGCGCCCTGGCACATCGAGATGATGTACGACTCGATGACCTCGGGCCCGAAGATCTCGAGGGCCTTCTTGGCCGTCCCGAAGACTCCGAGGGTCTTCTCACCGGCGGCGTCGAGGGGCGCGGGGGTCGGGGCGAGCGGGCGGCGGGAGCGGAGTTCCTTGGCGAGGAGCTTGGCGCGGTAGTCGCGGGGCATGTCGACGTAGCGCCAGGATTCCTCGCCGAGGCGGTCGAACAGCTGGCCGAGGGCGTGGTGGTGGGCGTCGGCGTGCTCGCGTACGTCCATGGTGGCGAGCTGGAGGCCGAAGGCGGCCAGGGTGCGGATGGTGCGGTTCATCCGGCCGTCGGCGAACAGGGCGCCGCGGTGCTCGCGCAGCGAGGTCTGGATGAGGGTGAGGTCGCGCAGGAGCTGGCCGGTGCCGAGGTAGTCGCGGCCCTCTTCGTGCGGGGTGCCCGTGGCGAGGCGCTGCTTGGTGTTCTCCAGCTTCTGCCGGATGCAGGTGGCCTTGAGCCGGTAGGGCTCTTCGGCGTTGAGGCGCTTGTAGCGGGGGCTGATCTCGGGGAGGCGCTCCAGGTCGCTCTGGAGGGATTCGAGGAGTTCCTCGGTGGCGCCGGTGTAGCGGATGGAGTTGGAGAGGAAGCCGCGGAGTTCGTCGATGACGTCCAGGGCGTCGTTGATGCCGTGTTCGTGCTGGAGGATCAGGACGTCCCAGGTGACGGCCGGGGTGACGTTCGGGTTGCCGTCGCGGTCGCCGCCGATCCAGGTGCCGAAGGTGAGCGGCCGGGTGTCGTCCGGGAGCCGCACACCGACGCGCTCCAGCTCCGCGGTGAGATCCTCCAGGACGTCGCCCACGGCGCCGGCGTGCAGCTCGTCCAGGTAGTAGATGGCGTTGCGGGCCTCGTCCGCGGGCTCCGGGCGGACCACGCGCAGTTCGTCCGTCTGCCACACCAGGTCGATGTTCTCGGCCAGTCGGGTGTCGTAGCGGCGGCGGTCGGCCTCGATGACGGGGGTCTCGAGGAGGGCGGCGATACGGCGCAGCTTGTTGAGGACCGAACGGCGGGCGGCTTCCGTCGGGTGGGCGGTGAAGACCGGGCGGACGTTCAGGTTCTTGACGGTCTGCTTCAGGTGTTCGGGGTCGGCGTCCTTGAGCCGGTCCGCCGTTCGGGCGAGGAGTCCGCCCTCGGCGGCCCGCTTGGCGCGCAGTTCGCGGCCGCGGTGCACCTGCTCGGTGACATTCGCCAGATGGAAGTACGTGGAGAAGGCGCGGACCAGCTTGGCCGCGGTCTCCAGTTCGGTGCCGCGCAGCAGCTCGGCGGCTGCCTCGCCGTCCTCGCGGGTCAGGCGGCGGACCTTCTCGACCAGTTCCAGGAGCTCGGGGCCCTCCTGACGGACGAGGGTCTCACCGAGCAGGTCGCCCAGGCGGCGGATGTCGGCGCGCAGTTCGCTGCTGGTCGTCGTGGTCTGGTCGTCGGCACTGCTCACAGGTGCGGCTCCTTGCAGTGTGGAAGCTCGGCTGAAGAGTGTGGAAGCTCGTCTGAAGCTCGTCAGGGAGGGAACCCGGATGGTGGTCGCGCGGCGGGGTGCCGCTTAGGGACGTGGCATCCGGGAAGAAAACAGAACGGACCGCGCTGTCCGACCGAGTCCAAGGATAGGTGTCCATGCGGACGCGCAGGCTGTTGGGCTCTTGCCGCCAGGCTGCGCGCTGCCATACTTACGACGCCGTAAGTTACGGATGCGTAGGGCCTCCCGTCAGCTGGCAGGAGGACTCTGAGGTCGCGTAACCGGCCATCTCCCCCGCCCTCGAACCCCACAGGGGATGCTCATGCCCACGAGTTCCGACGTGATCGACGACGCCCCGCGGTCGCCCGACGACGCCTCGCTCCCCGCCGCCACGCTGGGTGGCGAGCGCAAGGGGTCACTCGAACAGATCACGCTGCTTCTCTTCATCGCTGTTCCGTTCGTCGCCCTCGTGGCAGCGGTGCCGCTGGCCTGGGGCCGGGGGGTGAGCTGGCTGGACATCGGCCTGCTGGTCTTCTTCTACTACCTGGGTTGCCACGGCGTCACGATCGGCTACCACCGCTATTTCACGCACGGCTCCTTCAAGGCGAAGCGTCCGTTGCGGATCGGGCTGGCGATCGCCGGTTCGATGGCGGTGGAGGGCCCTGTGGTCCGCTGGGTCGCCGACCATCGCAAGCACCACAAGTTCTCCGACGCCGAGGGTGACCCCCACTCGCCGTGGCGCTACGGGGAGTCGGTGCCGGCCCTGATGAAGGGCCTGTGGTGGGCGCACATCGGCTGGATGTTCGACGAGGAGCGGACCTCGCAGGAGAAGTACGCGCCGGACCTGATCAAGGACCCGGCGATCCGCGCGATCTCGCGCCAGTTCATCTACTGGACGGTGCTGTCCCTCGCTCTTCCCCCGCTGATCGGTGGTCTGGCGACGATGTCCTGGTGGGGCGCGTTCACCGGTTTCTTCTGGGGTTCGCTCGTCCGGGTGGCGCTGCTGCATCACGTCACCTGGTCGATCAACTCGATCTGTCACGCGGTGGGCAAGCGGCCCTTCAAGTCGCGGGACCGCTCGGGCAACGTGTGGTGGCTGGCCGTGCTCTCCTGCGGTGAGTCCTGGCACAACCTGCACCACGCGGACCCGACCTCGGCGCGGCACGGCGTGCAGCGTGGCCAGGTCGACTCCTCGGCGCGGATCATCCGCTGGTGCGAGCAGCTCGGCTGGGCGTACGACGTGCGCTGGCCGTCACGCTCGCGTATCGATTCGAAGCGCGACACGGGCGGGTCGGCCTCCCGGGGCAAGACGGAAACCGCTGAAGCGGCATGATTGACGGCGTGGCGACCGACTCCAGCAGCACCCCGAGCAGCAGTGAAAAGCCGCGGCGTGCGCGCCGCACCCGCATGACCGGTGCGGAGCGCCGTCAGCAGCTGCTGGAGATCGGTCGCACCCTGTTCGCGGCGAAGGGCTTCGAGGGGACGTCGGTGGAGGAGATCGCGGCGAAGGCCGGCGTCTCCAAGCCGGTGGTCTACGAGCACTTCGGCGGCAAGGAGGGTCTGTACGCGGTGGTGGTGGACCGCGAGATGCGCCGTCTGCTGGACATGGTGACCGGTTCCCTCACCGCCGGTCACCCCCGCGAGTTGTGCGAGCAGGCCGCGTTCGCCCTTCTGGACTACATCGAGGAGTACACGGACGGCTTCCGGATCCTGGTCCGCGACTCGCCCATTCCCCAGTCGACGGGTTCCTTCGCGTCGCTGATCTCGGACATCGCCACCCAGGTGGAGGACATCCTGGGCCGCGAGTTCAAGCTGCGCGGCTTCGACCCGAAACTGGCTCCCCTCTACGCCCAGGCCCTGGTGGGCATGGTCGCTCTGACGGGCCAGTGGTGGCTGGACGTCCGCAAGCCCCGCAAGGCGGAGGTGGCGGCTCATCTGGTGAACCTGGCGTGGCACGGCCTGGACGGTCTGGAGCCGAAGCCGCGTTTGATCGGGCATCGCAAGTCCTAGGACCCGGGCTGCTCCATGGACCCGAACGGCTCCGCGGATCCGAGTGGCTCCAGGAACTCCAGTCGGTTGCCGACGGGGTCCTCGGAGTAGAAGCGGCGGTGGCCGGGGAGGTTGTCGTCCCAGGTGACCTCGGCCTGGTGGGCCCTCAGGTGGGCGGCGAACGCCTCGATGCCGGTGACGCGCAGCCCGGGGTGGGCCTTCTTCGCGGACCGGAAGTCCTTCTCGATCCCCAGGTGCAGCTGGACGGCCCCCGCGCGGAACCAGCAGCCGCCGCGGGCGGCGAGGACGGGCGGTTTGGGGATCTCGCTCATGCCGAGCACCTCGACGTAGTACACGCGCAGGAGATCCTCCGAGCCGGGCGGGGCCGCGAGCTGGACGTGGTCGATGGCGGCGAGCCTCCGCTCACGCTCCCTTGTGCGCCACGGCGAACAGGCGGCGGAAGGGCAGCACCGTGCCGTACGGGGCCGTCGGATAGGCGTCGCGGAGCAGGTCGCGGTATTCGGTGACGAAGGCGTCGCGGGCTTCCGGGTCGTCGGCGAGGGCCGTGAGCACCGGGCGCAGTCCTGTGCCCTTCACCCAGTCCAGTACCGGATCCTCACCGGTCAGGATCTGCTGGTACGTCGTCTGCCAGATGTCCGTGTCGCAGCCGAGGCGGGCCAGCCGGTCCAGGTAGACCTGTGGTTCGTGGACGGAGTCCTCGTGTCGCAGGACGTCTTCGAGGCGGTTCTTCCAGCGGGCGGAGGCGGCGAGCTCGCGCATCAGGGCGTGCAGGGGCGCGTCGATGTTGTCGGGGACCTGGAAGGCGAAGGTGCCGCCGGGCGCCAGTGCGGCGACCCAGTCGCGGAACCGCTCCAGATGCCCGGGCACCCACTGCAGCGCCGCGTTCGACACGATCAGGTCGTACGTCTCCGTGGGCGTCCAGGTCGCGGCGTCCGCGTGGGCGAAGTCGAGGCGTCCGCCGCCGGCCGTGGGGCCCGCGTACGGCTGCGTCCTGGCGAGCATCTCGGGGGAGTTGTCGTACCCGGTGACGCGCGCGGTGGGCCAGCGGTCGGCGAGGAGGGCGGTCACGTTGCCGGGGCCGCAGCCGAGGTCGGCGATGCGGGGCGGGGTGCCGGGGAGGTCGGGGACCCGGGCGAGGAGGTCGATGAACGGGCGGGCGCGGTGGCCGGCGTGGCGCAGGTACTGGGCGGGGTCCCAGGTGGGAGTGGTCATGTCTGCTACTTTCCCGCCCCATGTATCTCGATGTCAAGAAGCTTGATATCAAGAGACTTCATGTCGACACAACCACTACACTGATCGTCATGGAGGACGAGGTCGATCGGCTGGTCGCAGCATGGCGCCGGGAGCGCCCTGACCTCGACGTGGAACCGCTCGAGGTACTCAGCCGGGTGAGCAGGCTCGCCCGGCACCTGGACCGCGCCCGACGGCTGGCGTTCTCCGAGCACAGCCTGGAGCCCTGGGAGTTCGACGTGCTGACCGCACTGCGGCGCGCGGGCTCGCCGTACCAGCTCTCCCCCGGCCAGTTGCTCACACAGACGCTCGTCACCTCCGGCACGATGACCAACCGCATCGACCGGCTGACGAAGAAGGGCCTGGTGGAGCGCCTCCCGGACCCGAGCGACCGCCGGGGCGTTCTCGTGCGCCTCACGGACGAGGGACGCGATCGCGCCGACCAGGCGCTGGCCGGACTTCTCGACCAGGAGCGCGCGATCCTGGCCGAACTCAGCAGGGCGCAGCGCGGTGAACTCGCATCCCTGCTACGCCAGCTGACCGCCCCGTTCGACAACATCCCCGGCTAGGTCGACGGGTCCGACCCCGGCGCGGCGGGCTAGGGCGACCGCGGCGAGCGTCGAGTGGACGCCCAACTTCCCCAGCACGTTCTGCATATGGGTCCGGACGGTGTGCGGGGAGAGGAACAACCGCTCCGCGACGGCCTTCCGCCCCAGCCCCGCGACCATGCACCGCAGCACTTCCCGCTCCCGCGGCGTGAGCGACTCGACCAGCCGCTCGCTCTCGGTGCGGTGCTTGCGCGCGGCGGTCAACTCCCGCAGGACGCCGGTGAGCAGGGCGGGCGGCAGATGCGTCTCGTCGCGCAGCACACCCCGTATGACGGTCAGCAGCCGCGAAAGGGAACAGTCCTTGGCGACCCACCCCGAGGCGCCGGCCTGCAGTGCGAGGGCGGCGCGGCGCGGATCGTCCTTCTCGGCGAGGACGACGATGCGCACGCTCGGCTGCCCCGAACGGACGCCCGCGACCAACGAGATGCCGTCGACGAGCCCGTCCTCGTTGCCCTCCTGGACCGGTACGGCAGGACGGGCGCCGGGCAGATTGCCGCCCAGGTCGGCGTCGACGAGCAGTACGTCGAATCTGCGGCCCTCCGCGGACGCCCGCTCCAGGCAGCGCAGCGCGGCCGGGCCGCTGCCTGCGGCGGACACGTCGACGTCGGGCTCGGCGGCCAGGGCGGCGGCGAGCGACTCGGCGAAGATGCGGTGGTCGTCGACGACCAGGACACGGATGCGAACCACTGATACCCCCACTGGTCGGGGGACGGACCGGCGCAGGTACGACACCCGAAGTGATCCCGAGCCCGCTCGAACTCGGAAAACGGAGTGCCGCAGCCGCACGGCCGCCGCCGTGCTGGAACTGCTACCCCCACTTCGGGCGTCGTACCCGACTGTCTCGCCCCCTGATCAGCACCGGCCCCCACCGGCGCTGTTCACAGGGTACGACCGGGGGCGGGCAGCGGAAGGCAATTTGCAGAACTGATTGGCCGACGCGTTTATGGTGAGCCGTATGTTTCGTATGGAGACAGGAGACGACAAAGACCGGCGTGATCTGCTCCGCCGGCGACTGCGCGACACGAACACACAGGCGTCCCCGATCCTCCGCGCTCTGCGCGGCACCCCTGCCGAACGGGAACTACCGCTCCACGTCTGGGCCTTGGACGCCGACGGGGCGCTCGCGGGCGGGCTCGTCGGTCACACCTGGACGACGTGGCTGCACGTGACGTACCTCTGGGTGGACGCGCCCCACCGCGGCGCGGGCCTCGGCGGCCGGCTCCTCGCCGAGGCCGAGCGCCTCGCCCGCGAGGAGCGCGGCTGCCGCAACTCCCGCCTGGAAACCTGGGACTTCCAGGCCCCCGAGTTCTACAAGAAACACGGCTACGAGGTGGTGTGCGTGATCCCCGACTATCCCCCGGGAATCACGGAATACACCCTGACCAAGCAGTTGCCCTGAGGCCTTTAGGGGCGCGGGGAACTGCGCGCCCAGCCCCCACGGTCCGCAGACAAAGAACCCACCCGAGCCTCAGCTCAAGCGCCGGGCGCCCGCCGAAGGCACCGCCGGAAAGACCCGAGGAGCCGTATGACCGGCGGAGCCGAACGCCTCGGTCACCGCCTTCGTCACCGTGTCCACGTCCGCCGACTCCACCAGCACGATCGCCGAGCCGCCGAAGCCGCCCCCGGTCATCCGCGCACCCAGCGCCCCCGCGGCGTTGGCCGTGGCGACCACCAGGTCCAGTTCCTCGCAGGAGATCCGCAGGTCGTCCCGGAGCGAGGCGTGCCCGTCCGTGAGGACCGGACCGATGGCCCGGACGTCCCCGGCGTCCAGCAGCGCGATGACCCGCTCCACCCGGTGATCGTCCGAGACGACGTGGCGGACGTATCGGCGTACGCGCTCGTCCGAGAGGCGCGCGAGCGCCGCGTCGAGCTCCTCGTACGCGACATCCCGCAGATGTGAGACCCCGAGCTGCCGCGCGCCCTCCTCGCACCCTTCGCGCCGCTCGGCGTACGCACCGTCGCCCAGCGCGTGCTTCACCCGCGTGTCGACGACCAGCAACTCCAGCCCCTGGGAGGCCAGATCGAAGGGGACCTGCCGGATGGACAGATCGCGGCAGTCGAGGTGCAGGGCGTGCCCCTCGGTGCAGCACGCGGACGCCGTCTGGTCCATGATCCCGCAGGGCACGCCGACGAAGTCGTTCTCGGCGCGCTGGGCGAGCCGGGCCAGTTCGGGCCCGGTGAGGCCGAGTTCGTACAGGTCGTTGAGGGCGAGCGCCGTCACGACCTCCAGAGCGGCGGAGGAGGACAGGCCCGCCCCCGTCGGCACGGTCGAGGCGAGGTGCACGTCCGCGCCCGTCACCGCGTGCCCCGCCTCGCGCAGCGCCCACACCACGCCCGCCGGGTACGCGGCCCAGCTGGTGTTGGTCAGCGGCGCCAGCTCGTCGACATGCAGTTCGACGACCGGGCCCTCGATGTCGGCGGAGTGCAGCCGCAGCACCCCGTCCGTGCGCCGCGACACCGCCGCCACCGCCGTGTGCGGCAGGGCGAGCGGCATCACGAACCCCTCGTTGAAGTCCGTGTACTCGCCGATCAGGTTGACCCGCCCCGGCGCCGCCCAGACGCCTTCCGGCGCGGTCCCGTACAGCTCCTCGAACCCCTCGCGAACGCCCACCGAATTACCTACCGCTCCTTGTTCTGAGCGAACGCCCACGCGTCCGCGACGATCCCCGCGAGATCCGCGCGGGACGGGTTCCAGCCGAGCCGCTCGCGCGCGGTCGCCGCCGAGGCGACGAGCACGGCCGGGTCCCCGGCCCGACGCGGGGCCATGACCTCGGGGATCGGGTGCCCCGTGACCTGGCGGACGGTCTCGATGACCTCGCGGACGGAGAAGCCGTTGCCGTTGCCGAGATTGCAGATGAGGTGCTCACCGGCGGTGGCCGTCTCGACGGCCAGCAGGTGCGCCTCCGCCAGGTCCGCCACGTGGATGTAGTCACGGACGCAGGTGCCGTCCGGCGTCGGGTAGTCGTCGCCGAAGACGGAGATCGCCTCCCGCCGCCCCTGCGCGACCTGGAGGACGAGCGGGATGAGGTGCGACTCGGGGTCGTGGCGCTCGCCCTGCGCCCCGTAGGCGCCGGCCACGTTGAAGTAGCGCAGCGACACCGCGCCCAGTCCGTGGGCCGCCGCCTCGCCGGTGATCATGTGGTCGACGGCGAGCTTGGAGGCGCCGTAGGGGTTGGTGGGCCTCGTCGGCGCGGACTCGACGATCGGGGTCTGCTCCGGCTCGCCGTACGTGGCGGCCGTGGAGGAGAAGACCAGCTTGCGCACGCCCGCCTCGCGCATCGCCGCGAGCAGCGCCATGGTGCCGCCGACGTTGTTGTCCCAGTACTTCTCGGGCTTCACGACGGACTCGCCGACCTGCGAGAACGCGGCGAAGTGCAGCACGGCGTCGTACGAGGAGTCCAGCCACTTGCCGGCGTCGCGGATGTCGCCCTCGATGAAGGAAGCCCCCGCCGGGACGCCCTCGCGGAAGCCCGTGGACAGGTTGTCGAGGACCGTCACCTCGTGACCGGCCTCGATCAGATGCTGCGCGACCACGCTGCCGACATAGCCCGCGCCACCCGTGACCAGGTACTTCCCACTCATGAACTCGCTACCTCTCGCAGTCGCTGGGCCGCGGCTTCCGGCGGCACGTCGTTGATGAACACGCTCATGCCGGACTCGGAACCCGCGAGGAACTTCAGCTTGCCGGAAGTGCGGCGAATGGTGAAAAGCTCGAGGTGAAGCGCGAAGTCGTCCCTGTTCACGCCCTCGAACTCGGCCAGCGCGCCGAACGGCGCCTGGTGCCAGGCGGCGATGTACGGCGTCGGAGGCTCCCCTTCACCGAAGATCCGGTCGAAGCGCCTCAAGAGTTCCAGATAGACCTGGGGGAACTCTGTGCGGGCCTCCTCGTCGAGCCCGAGCAGGTCGGGCACCCGCCGCTTGGGGTAGAGGTGGACCTCGTAGGGCCAGTGCGCGGCGTACGGCACGAAGGCGACCCACTGCTCGGTCTCCAGGACGATCCGGTCGCCCTCGGCGAGTTCGCGTGCGACGACGTCGTCGAAGAGGTTCTGACCGCCGGTGGCCTCCTTGTGCGCGGCCAGCGAGCGCAGCATCAGGGCCGTACGCGGGGTGGTGAACGGGTAGCCGTAGATCTGCCCGTGCGGATGGCCGAGGGTGACGCCGATCTCCTCGCCGCGGTTCTCGAAACAGAAGACCTGTTCGACGGAGGAGAGATGGGACAGCTCCGCCGTGCGGTCCGTCCACGCCTCCAGGACGAGCCCCGCCTGCTCCTCGGTGAGGTCGGCGAAGGACGAGTCGTGGTCGGAGGTGAAGCAGACGACCTCGCAGCGCCCGGAGTCGCCGGCGAGCGAGGGGAAGCGATTCTCGAAGACGACGACGTCGTACGAGGAGTCCGGGATCTCGCTCAACCGGTCGCCCTGCGAGGGGCACAGCGGGCACTCGTTCGCCGGGGGGTGGTAGGTGCGCCCCTGGCGGTGCGAGGCGATCGCGACCGAGTCGCCGAGGAGCGGGTCCCGGCGCACCTGGGAGCTGGTGACGGTGGGCTCCAGCGGGCGGCGGTCCACCGCGTCGCGCACCTTGTCGTCGCGTGAGTCGTAGTAGATCAGCTCACGACCGTCGGCGAGCCGGGTCGAGGTCTTCTTCACCGCTGGACTCCTCATCCACACCACACCCAACCATCAAACATAACCGAACACAACAAACCACAAAGCAACAGGGACGTCAATGCCCGCGGGGGTTTGGGGGGTGTCTGTGCAGCTTGGGCAGCATCGTGGGACTCCTGGGGCATGGATACGGGCATGCATGCCCCCACATACCTCGCCGCAGGGCTCCGGCTCCCCACGAACGGGCTCGACTACACGATCCTCGGCATCTATTTCCTCGTCGTGCTCGGCATCGGTTTCGCCGCCAAGGCCTCGGTCAGGACCAGCCTCGACTTCTTCCTCTCCGGGCGGTCGCTGCCCGCCTGGATCACCGGCCTCGCGTTCATCTCCGCCAACCTCGGCGCGACCGAGATCCTGGGGATGGCCGCGAACAGCGCGCAGTACGGCGTCTACACCGTGCACTGGTACTGGATCGGCGCGATCCCCGCCATGGTGTTCCTGGGCCTGGTGATGATGCCGTTCTACTACGGCTCGAAGGTCCGCTCGGTCCCCGAGTTCCTGCTCCTGCGCTTCGACAAGGCGGCGCACCTGCTGAGTTCGGTCCTGTTCGCCTTCGCGGCGATCCTGATCGCGGGCGTCAACCTGTACTCACTGGCGATCGTGGTCGAGGCACTGCTCGGCTGGCCGCAGTGGGTGGCGATCGTGATCGCGGGGCTCTTCGTCCTGGCGTACATCACGCTCGGCGGCCTGTCCTCGGCGATCTACAACGAGGTGCTGCAGTTCTTCGTGATCCTCGCGGCCCTGATCCCGATCGCCGCGCTCGGTCTGAAGCGGGTCGGCGGCTGGGACGGCCTGACCCACTCGCTCGACAAGACCCACGGCAGTGACTTCACCACCGCCTGGGGCGGTACGGGCATCGGCCATGCGAACCCGCTGGGCGCGAACTGGCTGACCATCGTCCTCGGCCTCGGCTTCGTCCTCTCCTTCGGCTACTGGACGACGAACTTCGCGGAGGTGCAGCGCGCGCTCTCGGCGAAGAACCTGTCGGCGGCCCAGCGCACCCCGCTCATCGCGGCGTTCCCCAAGATCTTCATCGTCTTCCTGGTGATGATCCCGGGCCTGGTGGCGGCGGTCCTGGTGCCCAGGATCGGCACGAGCGGCTCGGACCTCCAGTACAACGACGCGGTCCCGTACCTGATGCAGGAACTGCTGCCGAACGGCGTGCTGGGCATCGCGGTGACGGGGCTCCTGGCGGCCTTCATGGCGGGCATGGCGGCCAACGTCTCGTCGTTCAACACGGTGTTCACGTCCGACATCTGGCGGCGCTACGTCATGACCGACCGGGAGGACTCCTACTACGTCCGCTTCGGACGCCTGATCACGGTGATCGGCGTCCTGGCGTCGATCGGCACGGCGTTCCTGGCGTCTTCCTTCTCCAACATCATGGCCTACCTGCAGACCCTCTTCTCCTTCTTCAACGTGCCGATGTTCGTGGCCTTCATCGTCGGTATGTTCTGGAAGCGCGCGTCGGCGAAATCGGGTTTCTGGGGCCTGTTGGCAGGCACGACGGCGGCGATGGTCAACTACTTCGTCATCTACAAGCAGGGGATCATCGCCATCCCCTCCGACCAGGGAGCCAACTTCGTCTCCGCGATCGCGGGCTTCGTGGCCGGCGCGGTGGTGATGGTCGCGGTCTCCCTCTTCACGGCACCCAAACCGGCGGAGGACCTCCAGGGCCTGGTCTACGGCACCGTCTCCCCCGGCATGGCCGAGCCGCCGGCCGTGGGCGACGACGCGTGGTACCGCAGGCCGGCACTGCTGGGCTGGGGCGCGCTGATCCTGGCGGCGGCCTGCTACATCCCGTTCTCGTTCTGACGCAGGAGGCCTGAGCAACCATGTCCGACCACTATTCGGACCGTGATGTCCAGCGCGAGGTCACGGAGCTGGAGCATCAGTCCGCGACCGCGACCCGCCTCTTCGACATCCGCACCGTCATCGGCGGCCTGTTCGTCGTCTACGGCGTCATCGTCACCCTCGCGGGCCTGACCGCCTCCAACGCCGAACTCGCCAAGGCCCAGGGCGTCAACATCAACCTCTGGACCGGCCTCGGCATGCTCGCCCTGGGCATCTTCTTCCTGGTGTGGCTGTGGCTGCGCCCGCTGGCTCCGCCCGCGCCGTTGCCCGACGAAGAATGATCACTCCGGGTGGTCGCCCGTTCACAGTAGCGAGCACCCCCGTTCGAAGCATCTCCGTCACGCGCCTCTGACCTGCGCCTTTCCTTCCAGTGAGGACCTTGGCGAACAGCACGGCCTGGAGTGCATAGGACACGTGGAGTTGCCGGAGGCCGCGCCGCGGGGCCTCCTGGGCTCGGGGATACCTCCCCAACTTCTTCACACAACACACGAAGAAAGGCGCGGAATGTTCTCTTTCAAGCGCTTCGGGTCCGCTGTCGCCTCGGCCGCGGCCCTGGCCTCCCTGTCCATGGCGATAGCCCCGGCGGCCATCGCCGCCTCGGACCCGCAGCCCGTCGTCCAGGAGTCCAAGGGCCCGAAGCCGCCGACGACCCCGACGGTCTGCGCCACGCTGAGCGGTCAGCTCTCCACGCAGCTGCAGGCCGCCGCGACGGCTCTGGCCGCCACGCCGACGCCCAACGTCGCCGCGGCCCAGACGGCGGTCGCCGCGGCCCAGGCCACGGTCGCACAGCTCCGTGCCGCCGGATGCCTCCCGGCAGCGCCTCCGACGCCGCCGACCTGTGCGGCCCTCGCTCTGCAGCTGCAGGCGCAGCTGCAGGTCCTCACCGCCGCGCTGGCGGCCGTCCCGCCCGTCCCGGCCAACATCACCGCGGCGCTGAACGCGGTGCTCGCCACCGCGGCGCAGCTCTTCACCGTTTGCACGTGACCGGTCGTTCACCGCGCACCGTGCCGGCGACTCACGAACACGCCTGACATCGCGCTCTGAACGTATGACGACTGCGGCGTTGCGGCGTTGGGTTCGGCGGTACTTCACCGTCGGACCCAACGCCTTTTGCGTACGCGGTGACTACGCGGGCCCAGGGTCTTCCGCACTCCCCAGCCCCGCCGCCACCGGCCCCGCCCGGTCCAGCAAGCCCGTCCGCGCGGCCAGGGCGGCCGCCTCCAGCCGCGACCCCACCCCCAGCTTCATCAGCACCCGCTGGACATGGGTCCTGGCGGTCGACGGGGCTATCCCCATACCGGCCGCGATGAGCCTCGTGTCCTCCCCGTCCGCGACCCTCACCAGGACCTCCACCTCGCGTGGAGTGAGCATCTGCAGGAGCCGCTGGCCCTCGTCGTCCGGTTGGGCGGCGGGGTTCAGCAGCTCGCTGAAGGCGCCCTGGAGCAGGGCGGGGGCGACCGCCGCCTCACCCGCCCTCGCCTTCATGATGGCGCGCTCGACTCCCTCTATCCGCTCGTCGTGGCGCACGTAGCCCGACGCGCCCGCGGCGAACGCGGCGGCGATACCGCGCGGGTTCGGGACCGGACCCAGAACCAGGACCGCCACCTGCGGACGCTCCCGTTTGATCCTGATCACCGGGTCGAAGATTCCCGGCTCGGCGGGTGTCGCCGTACCGATCAGGCACACCTCCGGCGCCCTGGTGATCACCAGCTCCGCCGCTCCCGCGGCGGGCGCCGCCGCGGCGAGCACCCGGTGCCCCCGCAGTTTCAACGCCGAGGCCAACGCCTCCGCGAGCAGTCGGTGGTCGTCGACCACCATGAGCCGCACTCCCATCGAGCAACCCCCCAGTCCCCCCAAGCATCCCCACTGGTTCCCCGTGGATTAGGAGCCCCCCGGCTCTCCATCCCCCGGAAGCTACACGCTTGTTCGACGTTGCGCTTCCCCTACCGGTGAGAAGTGCCCCGGAATATCGAAATTCCTCGCATTCGGGAGTGATGAGGGGTAAGCGAACGGCCCCGTCCCTGAGCTGGGACGGGGCCATGGTCAAAAGAAGTTGACCTACTGCGTGCCGAACGCGATCGCCAGGTACTCCTTCTCGGAGGCGCTGTACGGCTTGTGGGCGTAGACCGCGGACATGTACAGGTGACCCTCGCTGTAAAGGATCTCGGCGTAGTCCGGGAGCATGCTCGTCTCCGCGTCGCGGACCGCCTCGGTCGCCGGGTTCTCCAGGAGCTTGGTCTCCTTGAAGGAGGTGCCGTCGATGCTCACGATCTGACCGCCCTTGTCGTAGGGCGGACGCTTGTACGCGAGGAGGTTGCCGCCGTCCATGCGCAGCGGGGAGATGTCGTAGCCGTCGCCCGCGTCCGCGCGCTGGCCGGTCTGCTTGCCGGTGCCCAGGTCGAAGGCGACGATCTCGTTGATCTGGCCGGACTGGCCGCCGTCGTGCTGCTCGGTCGGGATGTAGAGCCTGTCGTTGCCGACCACCAGTTTCGTGCAGCCCTCGATCCTGCTGATGCCGTCGCACTTGGCGGCGTAGGTCTTGCCCGGCGCGGAGATCCTGGTGCGCAACTGGCCGGTCTTGTTGTCGATGGAGAAGAAGTCCGAGATGCCGCTGCCGTCACCGGCGGAGTCGCCGACGTCGGCGGCCACCACCAGCGGGTTGGTCGACACGACGCTCGCGTACTCGATGCCGGGCGACATCTTGTACTCCGAGATCACCTTCCCGGAGGTCGGGTCGATGGTCTGGATGTGCAACTGCCGCGTACTGCCGTACTCGCCGCACTTGCGGACCGCGACCAGCTTGTCGCCGCCGCCGTACCCGGCGTCGTAGCAGGTGTCCGTGGGCTTGGGTGCCCACAGCACCTTGCCCGTGGAGATGTCGAACGCGGCGCCACCGTTGGTGCTGCCCACGGCGACGGTGTTCGCGCTGGTGGTGACGTTTTCGAGGCCGATCTTCTGGTCACCGGACTTGACCGACTTCGTCCACAGCAGCTTGCCCGCGGCGAGGTCGAGGGCGGAGAGCTCGCTGCAGCCGTGGGAAGGCTTCGCCTTGGTCGGCATGGCGGGCTCGTAGACGATCGCGGTCCGGCCGGAATCGGTGGTGTGGCGGCTGGCCGTGCACACCGGGCCGGGGAGCTTGATCGTCCAGACCTTGGCGCCGGAGTCGGGGTCGTAGCCGTTGATCTCGGCGTCGCCGCTCTTGGCGTACACCTTGTCGGTGAGCCAGGAGCCGACGGTGGACACGCTGCTCTCCGCGGGCACGGCGGGCGCGGGGACCTGGAAGAGGACCTTGGAGCTGGTGTCGGCGGGGACCTTCTCCTTGCCGGTGGAACCGGTGGTCTTGTCGCCGCCCGAACCGCCCTTGCCTCCGGTGCCGCCGCTCGTACCGGAGGAGTTGTTCTTGCTGTCGTCCTTGCCGGAGCTCGCGTACCAGACCCCGCCGCCGATGATCAGCGCGACGGCCACCACGGCCGCCACGATGATGACCACCTGGCTGTTCGGCTTCCGCCCGCCGCCCCCGCCCTGGGGAACCTGGGGCTGCATCGGGTAGGTCGGCGGCTGCTGCGGATAGCCGTAGCCGTACGGGGGGCCCGGGGGCTGGGCGGGCTGCTGGCCGGGGTAGCCGTAGCCCGGCTGGGCCGGGGGCCCCGGCGGGGGCGCCTGCTGCGGGTAGCCGTAACCGGGACCCTGCGGAGGCGGCGGGGCGCCGAACCCACCGGGCGGCGGAGCCTGGGGCGCGCCGAACCCGCCCGGCGGAGGGTCCTGAGGGGCGCCGAAGCCACCCGGCGGAGGGTCCTGCGGCGCGCCGAAGCCACCCTGTGGGGGCTGGTTCGGCGGTGGTGGGGGTGGCGGCTGGCTCATGACGTGTCTACCTCGGATGCGGATGCGTTGGGGACGGAGATGCGGGAGACGAAGAAGGTGGCGAACGGGGCGAAGGTGGCGTGAGCGTGCGTCACTTGCCGTAGGCCAGCATCAACTTCTCCTTCGACTGGTCGTTGCCCGTCAGCCGGGTGGTGGAGAGGTAGAAGCGCCCGTCCACGTAGTCGACCGCCTTCGAGAAGAAGCCGTTCTCGACCGACGCCGTGCCCTGTGGGTTCTGCAGCAGCTTGGTGGGCTGGTGACTGCTTCCGGTCGTGGGGATCGACACGATCTGCCCGCCGGCGTCGTACGACGGTTCGACGTACGCGATCAACCGCGTGCCGTCCATCTTCAGCGGCAGCATCGACTCGGCGGCCGGGGACTTGACGCGCCACTTCTCCTTGCCGGTCGACAGGTCGAAGGCGACGATCTCGTTGGCGCCGCTCTTCGCCTCGGTCGGCAGATAGAGCGTGTTCGCGTCGGCGGCGGTGCCGAAGCAGCCTGTCAGGTCGCGGTCGAGGATGGCGAAACCGCACTCGGGCCTGAAGGCGTCGCTGCTCTTGAGCTGCGAGCGGACGGCACCGTTGTCCTTGAACGTGGTGACGTTGACCTTCTTCTGGTCCTTGTTGGTCATGTAGATGACGACGGGGTCGACGGAGTACGTGCGCTCGACCGACCAGCCCTTGGGGATCTTCGTGGTCCACTTGGCCTTGCCGGTGGCCGGGTCCAGCTGCTGCACCTCGTCGTGCTCGGTGTCGGTGGCGGCACCGCAGGAGGCGACGGACAGCAGCTTGGCGCCGCCCGCGAACGCGGCCGGGTAGCAGGCCTGGCCGTAGTTCTTCTTGTCCCAGAGCTTCTTGCCGCTGGTGATGTCGTACGCCGTGCCGGACTGCGAGCGACCCACCATCAGCGTCTTGCCGGTGACCGACAGTTCGATGGTGAGCGTGCTGTCGAAGAGCGCTCCGTCAGCGACCTTGCCGCTCCAGCCCTTGGCACCGGTGTCGAGGTCTATCTGCTGGAGCTGGTTGCACTTGGCGCTGTCGCCGGCACCGCTCTTGTACGCCACGACGACCTTGTCGTCGGACGTCTTCTGCGGGGTGACCGCGCAGATCGGCTGCGGGAACGTGATCGGGGCCCAAGTGGGCTTGCCGTCCCCGACGTTGTACGCGAACACCTGCGTGTACGCGGCTTTCACCGCTGTCTTGTCGGTGATCCACAGGCCGGGGGCGTCGGCGCCGGAACCGGGCGCGTCGGGCGCCTGCTTGTACCAGAGCACCTTCGCCTCACCGGCCTGGCGGCCCGAGTTGAGGTTCTCGGGGTCCCCGCCACCGTTGCCGCTGCCGTCACCGGGGTTGACCGGATCCGCGGAGGAGGAGGCCTTCGTGCCCTTGCTGTCCTGGGCGACCGGCTTCTTGCCGTCGTCGCCGCCCCCGCCGCTGACGGCCCAGACCGTCCCGCCGACGACGAGCAGCGCGGCCACGGCGGCGCCGATGACCATGGCCGGGCGGCCCTTGAAGGGGTTCTTCGAACCACCGGGAGGAGGCGGCGGGGTGGCCGGGCCGCCGGGATACTGCGCCTGGCCCGGATAGCCGTACCCGGACCCGTATCCGGGCTGCTGACCGTATGCGGGCTGCTGACCGTACGGGCCGGGCTGGGCGTACGGACCGGGCTGGGCGTACGGACCGGGCTGCTGCGGCGGCTGTGCGTACGGGCCCGCCTGCTGCTGCGGTGCGTACGGGGCTGCCGGCTGCTGCGGCGGTGGTGCGTACGGGCCGGGCTGGGCGTAAGGCCCGGGCTGCTGCGGGTATCCGTAACCGGGCGCCGGCGGACCGGCGGGCGGAGGGGGCGTGCCCTGGGGCGTGTTGGGGGGTGCGCCGAACCCTCCCTGCGCCGGTGCCGCCGGTGGAACCGGTGGCGTCGACGGCGTCGGTGGCTGGTCCTGCGGTGCTCCGAAGTCACCCTGCGGCGGCTCACTCGGCGGCTGACTCATCAGCGCGTTCCCCCTCGTTCACTGATGTGGCGCCCCACCGGCGGCGCGGTCGGCGGCGCCGTTTTCGCGCCACACCGGTGGTTCTCAGACTGTTCTCAGACGGACCTTTCTATCACTCTGGGGACCTCGAACAAGGGGCCGGTACTCCCCCTGTTCCCAAGGGAGGACCGGCCCGTGATGCCCTCGTTATGCGCCTTCACGCCCCCTTCACGGGACGCGCGCGCCACCCGCCAGCGGCTTACGCGTCCTCCGCGAGCTCCAGCCAGCGCAGCTCCAGTTCCTCGCGCTCACCGGTCAACTGGCGCAGTTCGGCGTCGAGTTTGGCGACCTTCTCGAAGTCCGTCGCGTTGTCGGCGATTTGGGTGTGGAGCTTGCTCTCCTTCTCGGAGATCTTGTCGAGCTGACGCTCGATCTTCTGCAGCTCCTTCTTCGCGGCGCGGGCGTCGGCGGCGGAGGCGGCCCTGGCGGACGGCGCGGGCGCGGCGGCGAGCACGGCGGCCGCGGCGACCTCCTCCATGCGCTTGCGCCGCTCCAGGTACTCGTCGATCCCGCGCGGCAGCATCCGCAGGGTGCTGTCGCCGAGCAGCGCGAACACGTTGTCCGTCGTGCGCTCGATGAAGAACCGGTCGTGGGAGATCACGATCATCGAGCCGGGCCAGCCGTCGAGCAGGTCCTCCAGCTGGGTCAGCGTCTCGATGTCGAGGTCGTTGGTGGGCTCGTCGAGGAAGAGGACGTTGGGCTCGTCCATGAGCAGCCGCAGCAGCTGAAGCCGCCGCCGCTCACCACCGCTGAGGTCCCCGACGGGCGTCCACTGCTTGTCCTTGTTGAAGCCGAACGTCTCGCACAGCTGTCCCGCGGTCAGCTCGCGTCCCTTGCCCAGGTCGACCCGGTCGCGGACGGCCTGCACGGCCTGCAGCACCCGCCAGGTCGGGTCGAGCTCGGCGACCTCCTGCGACAGATAGGCGAGCTTGACGGTCTTGCCGGTGCTGATCCGCCCGGCGACGGGCTGCGTCTCCCCGTCGCTGCGGGCGGCCTCGGCCATGGCGCGCAGAAGGGAGGTCTTGCCGGCTCCGTTCACCCCCACGAGCCCGACCCGGTCGCCGGGTCCGAGCTGCCAGGTGAGGTGCTTGAGCAGGACCTTCGGGCCCGCCTGCACCGTCACGTCCTCAAGATCGAAGACCGTCCTGCCCAGGCGCGAGCTGGCGAACTTCATCAGTTCGCTCTTGTCGCGGGGCGGCGGCACGTCCGCGATCAGTTCGTTGGCGGCCTCGATGCGGAAGCGCGGCTTGGAGGTACGGGCGGGGGCGCCGCGCCGCAGCCAGGCCAGCTCCTTGCGCACCAGGTTCTGCCGCTTGACCTCCTCGGTGGCGGCGATGCGCTCACGCTCCGCACGCGCGAAGACGTAGTCGGAGTACCCGCCCTCGTACTCGTACACCGCGCCCTTCTGCACGTCCCACATACGGGTGCAGACCTGGTCGAGGAACCACCGGTCGTGGGTCACGCACACCAGCGCCGACCGCCGCTCCCGCAGGTGCTGGGCGAGCCAGGCGATGCCCTCCACGTCCAGGTGGTTGGTGGGCTCGTCGAGGATGATCAGGTCCTGCTCCTCGATGAGCAGCTTGGCGAGCGCGATACGGCGGCGCTCACCGCCGGAGAGCGGGCCGATCACCGTGTCGAGCCCCTGCGGGAACCCCGGCAGGTCAAGGCCGCCGAACAGTCCCGTCAGGACGTCCCTGATCTTGGCGTTGCCCGCCCACTCATGGTCGGCGAGGTCCCGGATGACCTCGTGCCGGACGGTGGCGGCGGGATCGAGGGAATCGTGCTGGGTCAGCACTCCCAGATGCAGCCCGCCGGAGTGCGTGACACGGCCGGTGTCGGCCTCCTCCAGCTTGGCGAGCATGCGGATGAGGGTGGTCTTGCCGTCGCCGTTCCGCCCGACCACACCGATCCGGTCGCCCTCGCTGACGCCGAGGGAGACTCCGTCGAGCAGGGCACGGGTGCCGTACACCTTGCTGACGGACTCGACATTGACCAGGTTGACGGCCATTTCTCTCCTGAACAAGGGGGACGATCGACCCTCAAGGGTAGTCCGGCTCCCTCACCTCCCGAGCCACCCCCTTTCCCGCCCCAGCCCTCGCCGGAGGGCACTGACGATCCCCTGGCAGGATCCGGGTGCTCAGGCGCCGTCGCCGACGCAGCCCGCTACGAGTGGAGCTTCACCGGCAAGACAGTGGCTGAGGAATGGGAAGCGCGTGGCTCAGGAGGACGTAGAGAGATCCTCCACGACCGTCGCGCCCGGAGCGGGGCCGTCGGTGACCCGTACCGTCCGGCAGGTTCCTGAGGCGCGCAGCGCGTCGGCGACCGTGCGCGCGGACGCGGCGTCCGCCGCGAGGAAGGCCGTGGTCGGACCCGAGCCGGAGACCAGGGCCGCGAGCGCACCGGCGTTCCGCCCGGCGGCGAGCGTGTCGGCGAGGGCAGGGAAGAGGGAGAGGGCGGCGGGCTGGAGGTCGTTAGCGACGGCGCGGGCGACGGCCCCGGCGTCCCCCTTGGCCAGCGCGTCGAGCAGCTCCTGCGAGGCGACCGGCTCCGGGATCCGTACGCCCTCGTTCATCCGGTCGAACTCCCGGAAGACCGCCGGGGTCGACAGCCCGCGCTCGGCGATCGCGAAGACCCAGTGGAAGGTCCCGCCGACGTCCAGCGTCCGCAGCTGCTCACCCCGCCCGACACCCAGCGCCGCCCCGCCCACCAGGCTGAACGGCACGTCACTGCCCAACTCGGCGCAGATGTCGAGGAGTTCCTCGCGGGAGGCGTTCGTCCCCCAGAGGGCGTCGCAGGCGAGCAGCGCGCCGGCGCCGTCGGCGCTGCCGCCCGCCATGCCGCCCGCGACGGGGATGTCCTTGGCGATGTGGAGGTGGACCCTCGGTTCGACGCCGTACCGGCGGGCGAGTTCGAGGGCCGCGCGGGCCGCCAGGTTCGTGGAGTCGAGAGGGACCTGGTCGGCGTCCGGGCCCTCGCAGGTGATCCGCAGCTCGTCCGCCGGCGTCACGGTGACCTCGTCGTACAGCCCTACGGCGAGGAAGACGTTGGCCAGGTCGTGGAAGCCGTCGGGGCGGGCGGCGCCGACGGCGAGCTGGACGTTGACCTTGGCGGGGACACGTACGGTCACGACGTCCGTGCCCGTCCCCGTGCCCTTGCCCGTGTGCGTCGTGGGCTCGGTCTTCGACTCCGTCACGGCTGAGCGCTCTCCTTGTTCTCGGCCTTGTGCTCGGCGTTCTCAGCCTTGCCCTCGGCCTTGTCCTCGGCCTTGTTCTCGGCGATACGGGCGAACTCCTCCACCGTCAGCGACTCCCCGCGGGCCTGCGGTGAGACCCCGGCGGCGACGAGCGCGACCTCGGCGGCGGGCGCGGAACCGGCCCACCCGGCGAGGGCGGCGCGCAGCGTCTTGCGTCGCTGGGCGAAGGCGGCGTCGACGACCGCGAAGACCTCGCGCTTGGAGGCCGTGGTCCTGACGGGCTCGGCGCGCCGGACGAGCGACACGAGGCCGCTGTCGACGTTCGGCGCGGGCCAGAAGACGTTCCGTCCGATGGAGCCGGCCCGCTTCACGTCGGCGTACCAGTTGGCCTTGACGCTCGGCACGCCGTACACCTTCGAGCCGGGGTCGGCGGCGAGCCGGTCGGCGACCTCGGCCTGCACCATCACCAGCGTGCGCTCGATGGTCGGGAAGGTGTCGAGCATGTGCAGCAGCACGGGGACGGCGACGTTGTACGGGAGGTTCGCGACGAGGGCGGTGGGGGCGGGGCCGGGGAGCTCGTTCACGTGCATGGCGTCGGAGTGCACGAGGGCGAAGCGGTCGGCGCGGGCCGGCATACGGGCGGCGATGGTCGCCGGGAGCGCCCCCGCGAGCACGTCGTCGATCTCCACGGCGACGACCCGGTCGGCCGCCTCCAGCAGCGCGAGGGTCAGCGAGCCGAGGCCCGGGCCGACCTCGACGACCACGTCGTCGGCCCGCACACCGGCGGTGCGCACGATGCGGCGCACGGTGTTGGCGTCGATCACGAAGTTCTGGCCGCGCTGCTTGGTGGGCCGCACACCGAGGGCACCCGCGAGCTCGCGGACGTCGGCGGGGCCCAGGAGGGCGTCGGGGGTGGGGCTGTTCACGCCCCAAGACTACGGGGGCGCGGGGCGCAGCCCCCGCCTCAGGGGGCGCGGGGCGCTGCTGGATGCGCGCTCCGCCGCGTGGGCGCGAACAACCCCCACGGGGCCCGCAGCCGGAGAACCCGTCAGCCGTGGAGGTGGGCTCCGCAGTGGGGCCACGGGCTCGCGCCCCGGCGGACGTACAGCTTCTTCGCCCGGCGGGTCTGCTCCGCGGCCGGCGCGTCCTGGGGCCGCCCGGACCCCCCGAGCGTGTGCCAGGTGTGGGTGTCGAACTGGTACAGGCCGCCGTAGGTGCCGGAGGGGTCCACGGCGCCGGGGCGGCCGCCGGACTCGCACGCCGCGAGCCCGGACCAGTTCAGATGGTCGGCACCCTGCGGAGAATCGGGCCGCGGCTTCGTACCGACCCGCACCACCTGTCCACGCGGCTCCCGGACCACCTCGTCGCCGACCCTCCGCGGCTTCTGCCTGACCCCGTTGACGGTCCGCAGCAGGTAGGTGACCCGCCGGGCCCCGGGCTCCCCGGCCCGGTCGACGACCTCGGTGCCACGGAACAGCGAGGGGTCGTTCGTCCGTGTCGTCCGGAAGGGGATCGCCTCCTCGCGGACCTCCTGGGTGCCGGTGATCCGCATCACGCTGACCGTCTGTCCGTCCCGGGGGAAGCTCCCTGGCGGGACGGACGTCGTGTCCTCGCCGTGGAGGGTGATCCCGGCTCTCTCGACGGCCTCGCCGACGGTCGCCGCGTTCGTCCGGATCGTCCGTGCCCGCCCGTCCGCCATGATCGTCACCGTCCGCTCGGTGCGGACGTCGAGCGCGAGGCCCTCACGGCCGATGCGCCGGGAGCGCGAGGTCGACAGGTACGCCCCCTCGGCGCGCACCCCGAGCTGCTGGAGCGCCCCGTCCACCGTGTGCGCCGTCGTCCACACCTCGTGCGGCTGTCCGTCGAGGGTGAGCCGTACGGGCCGCCCGTAGTGGACCGCGATCTCGTCACCGCTGGTCAGCTCGGTACCGGGGGCGGGCGCGACGACGTCGTGCGCGCCGACCCGCACACCCTCCTCGGCGAGCAGTTCGGTGACGTCGTCGGCGAAGGTGTGCAGCGTGCGCGCTTTGCCGTCGACGCTGAGATCGATGGCCTTGTCGTTGGCGACGAAGGCGGACGTGCCGCCGGCGAGGAAGGCGACGACCAGTGCCTGGGGCAGCAGCCGCCGCAGCGGGTCGGGACGCTCGGCGGTGCGCCGGCGCCGGGCGGCGCGCCGGGCAGCGGCCCGCCCGCCGGACCGGGGATCCTCCGCCGCATCACCGAGCGCCTGCGTCTGCACCAACGTCTGCGTCTGCCGGGGCAGTATCGGCTCGGTCGGCGCCTGGGACGCCGCCAGTGCCTCGTACGCGGGCCGGTAGGTGTCCGCGTAGCCGCCGCGGTCCGGGCTTCCGGCACCGTACGACGGCTGCTCACCAGTTTCTCGGTCCTCGAACGACGTTCCAGTCAGGCCAAACGTCTCGTTCTGCGAGTTGCTCACGACGACACGCTCCAGGGGGGTCCGGATCGGGCGACCAGAACCTAGCGGAGCGGTCGTCACTCTCCCAAGCAACGCGGCTACGCTGTGTCGCGATACTGCCCTGGGGTGTGACCCCCAAAGATGGCCGGAAGCGTTATCCCTCAGTAACCGAAGGCCCGTGCGGTGTTCGCCGAGAGCGCCGTCGCCAGCGTGTCCTCGTCGATGCCGCGCACGGCCGCCATGGCGCGCACCGTGACCGGAATGAGATAGGGCGCGTTAGGCCGTCCGCGGTAGGGGGCGGGGGTCAGGAAGGGCGCGTCGGTCTCGACGAGGACGAGTTCCAGGGGGGCCACGGCCAGCGCGTCGCGCAGTGGCTGGGCGTTCTTGAAGGTCATGTTTCCGGCGAAGGACATGTAGTACCCGGCCTGGGCGCAGATTTCGGCCATCATCGCGTCGCCGGAGTAGCAGTGGAAGACGGTCCGCTCGGGCGCGCCTTCCTCCTTCAGGACGCGCAGCACGTCGGCGTGCGCGTCCCGGTCGTGAATGACCAGGGCTTTTCCGTGCCGCTTGGCGATCTCTATGTGGGCGCGGAAGGAGCGCTCCTGAGCGGCCTTGCCTTCGGGGCCCGTACGGAAATAGTCGAGCCCGGTCTCGCCGACGCCCTTGACCTGGGGCAGGGCGGCGAGGCGGTCGATCTCGGCGAGGGCCTCGTCCAGGGCGCCGTCGCCGCCGGGCTGTCGTGCGCCTTGGCGGGACCAGCCGTCGGGGTCGCCGTGCACGATACGGGGCGCCTCGTTGGGGTGCAGGGCGACGGTGGCGTGGACGGCTTCGTACGCGGCGGCGGTCTCGGCCGCCCAGCGGGAGCCCTTCAGGTCGCAGCCGACCTGGACGACCGTGCTCACGCCGACCGAGGCGGCCTTGGCGAGGCCTTCCTCGACGGTGCCGGACTGCATGTCGAGGTGGGTGTGCGAGTCGGCGACGGGGACGCGCAGCGGCTCGGGGAGCGGTGGCGCTTCGGTCTTGTCGGAGGGCATGCCCCGATCCTACGAAAGGGGCATGCCGGACCGGACCTCACCCGGGCGAGGTCACCGCGCTTCCGCGATCAGCCCGCCTTGCGGTGGTGGAAGGGGTGCAGCAGGTCGGAGAGGTGCCAGTGGTGGGGTTCCCTGGGCACGGCCGGCTGGTCGACGGCCTCGTCGTGGGTCTGCTCGCCGTGGGCCTGCTCGGGGTGGGCCGGCACCGGTCGGTGCGTGTGCTGGTGCATGGAGTTCTGGACGGAGGACACCTGTCCGGCGCGCATGATGCGCACCACGTGTCCGTCGCAGTTCTGGCAGGAGGGCCGACTCAGCGGCGACGGCACGACATGGCCGTCCGCCACGTACATCACGAACTCGCCGCCCTCGGCGTCGCGGTGGTGCTCTATCTCGAACGACTGCTCCCAGCCGTGCCCGCAGCGCATGCATGCGAAGGAATACGACTCGTTGACGACGGCGGTCGCCGCGCTGCGGTTGCCGGTCTGCCCTGCGATCTCACTCATGCCAGCTCCTGCTGTTCCGCTGGACAAGCGCCCCCGGTCGGCGGGGGCGAGGGACGGGTACGTCCCTTCAACCAGTGGACGCTTCTCCGAGCGGGAACGCATCAGGCCTGTCGACTATTGGAGTCGTTTTGGCCTTTCCTTGTCGGAATGCCTCAAAGACACGGCCTGAGCTTTGCTTTCCGTGCGGGCCCTTTGCTCTTCTATGGGGCGCTGTGCGCCGCGTTCTTTGCCGCGACCACCGCATCGAAGACGTCGCGCTTGGGAATTCCCGCCTCGGCCGCGACCGCCGCGATGGCCTCCTTGCGGCGCTCTCCCGCCTCTTCCCGCACCCGCACCCTGCGCACCAGTTCGCCCGCGTCCAGTTCTTCGGCGCCCTTCTCCGGCGCACCCTCGACCACCACCGTGATCTCCCCGCGTACGCCCTCGGCGGCCCAGGCCGCCAGTTCGCCCAGCGGTCCGCGCTTGACCTCCTCGTACGTCTTGGTCAGCTCGCGGCAGACGGCGGCCCGCCGCCCGTCCCCGAAGACCTCGGCCATCGCGGCGAGGGTGTCGTCGAGGCGGTGGGGAGCCTCGAAGTAGACCATCGTGCGGCGCTCGCCCTCGACCTCCCGCAGCCGGGACAGCCGCTCGCCCGCCTTCCTCGGCAGGAACCCCTCGAAGCAGAACCGATCGACGGGCAGCCCGGACAGCGCGAGCGCGGTGAGCACGGCGGACGGGCCGGGTACGGCGGTGACCTTGATGTCCTTCTCGACGGCCGCGGCGACCAGCCGGTACCCGGGGTCGGAGACGGACGGCATCCCGGCGTCGGTCACCAGCAGCACGCGCGCCCCGCCGGCCAGCGCCTCGACGAGTTCGGGCGTGCGGGCGGCCTCGTTCCCCTCGAAGTACGACACCACGCGCCCGGTGGGCTGCACGCCCAGCGCCTGGGTCAGCCGGCGCAGCCTGCGGGTGTCCTCGGCGGCGACGACGTCCGCGCCCGCCAGCTCCTGGGCGAGCCGGGGCGGGGCGTCGGCCACGTCGCCGATGGGGGTGCCGGCCAAAACAAGGGTTCCTGTCACGGTTCCATCCTCGCAGGGGCATTCGGCGGCAGCCGCATCCACCCATTAGGCCCGTGCACGGGACTCCCACAGACCTGTTCCCTACGATGGCGCGGTGACCAGTACCGCGTCCTCCACGGACACCCGGCAGGGCCAGGCAGCCGAAGAACGGCGGCCGTCGTGGCAGCAGCGGCTGCGCCGCTTCGGATACAACGCGCCACCCAGAGGCGATGTGCGTGATCGGCTCGTGCCGCCGTACGCCGAGCCCAGTCCCCGGATCTGGGCTGCGTTCGGGCTGCGCCACGAGGTCGCGGAGCGCATCACGCGCTGGTCGGGCTGGGGCGGCCCGCTGCTCGTGACCCTGATGGCGGGGCTGATGCGGTTCTGGAACCTGGGCAGCCCGAAGGCGGTGATATTCGACGAGACGTACTACGCCAAGGACGCCTGGGCGCTGATCCACCGCGGGTACGAGGTCAACTGGGACAAGAACGCCAATGACCTGATCCTGCAGAACAACGGGCACGTCGGCATCCCCTCCGACGCCGCCTATGTGGTGCATCCCCCGGTCGGCAAGTACGTCATCGGGCTCGGCGAATGGATGTTCGGCTTCAATCCGTTCGGCTGGCGTTTCATGACGGCGCTGCTCGGCACGCTGTCGGTGCTGCTGCTGTGCCGGATCGGGCGCCGGATGTTCCGCTCGACGTTCCTGGGCTGTCTCGCGGGCGCGCTGATGGCGGTGGACGGGCTGCACTTCGTGATGAGCCGCACCTCGCTGCTCGACGGTGTGCTGATGTTCTTCGTGCTGGCGGCCTTCGGCTGTCTGATCGTGGACCGCGACCGCGCGCGTGCCCGGCTGGCGGCCGCCCTGCCCACGGACGCGGACGGTCTCGTACGCCCCGACACGCACATCGCCGAGTCCACCCGCCTCGGCTGGCGCCCCTGGCGCTGGACGGCCGGTCTGATGCTGGGCCTGGCCCTCGGCACCAAGTGGAGCGGCCTGTACGTCCTCTTCGCGTTCTGCCTGATGGCGGTCCTGTGGGACGTCGGCGCGCGCCGGGTCGCGGGTGCCCGTCACCCGTATGTGGCCGCCCTCAAGCACGACACGGGCATCACGTTCCTCGCGACGGTCCCGGTGGCGATCGCCACGTACTTCATCTCCTGGACCGGCTGGATCCTCTCCCCCACCAACGGCAAGGGCGGCTACTTCCGCAACTGGGCCGCGACCGACGGCAAGGGCGGCAGCTGGACCTTCCTGCCCGACTGGCTGCGCAGCCTGTGGCACTACGAGCACGAGGTGTACGAGTTCCACGTCGGCCTCTCGTCCCCGCACACCTACCAGTCGAACCCGTGGAGCTGGATCGTCCTGGGCCGCCCGGTCTCGTACTTCTACGAGTCCCCGCTGCCCGGCAAGGACGGCTGCCCCGCTGACGCGGGCGACAAGTGCGCCCGCGAGGTCCTGGCCCTGGGCACGCCCCTCCTCTGGTGGGCCGCCTGCTTCGCGATCGTCTACGTCCTGTGGCGCTGGGCGTTCCGCCGCGACTGGCGGGCGGGCGCGATCGCCTGCGGCATCGCGGCCGGCTACCTCCCCTGGTTCATGTACCAGGAGCGCACGATCTTCTTCTTCTACGCCATCATCTTCGTCCCGTTCCTGTGCCTGGCGGTCGCCATGATGATCGGCGCGATCCTCGGCCCACCCGGCTCCACGGAACGCCGCCGCGTCATCGGCGCGGCGAGCGCGGGCGTCCTGGTCCTCCTGATCGCCTGGAACTTCATCTACTTCTGGCCCCTGTACACGGGCACCGCGATCCCCATAGACCAGTGGCGCTCCCGGATGTGGCTGGACACCTGGGTCTAGCTGCACAGACACAGACCGATGGCGCGGCAGGCTGCCGCGCCATCGTTGTTGTTGGCGGTCGTTGTTGGCTGTTGTTGGCCACCCTCGTACGGCCCAGAGACGGCCCCAGCTACGCCCCGCAGCAGATTTACAGCGGGCCGCTTCCGACCTGCCCCACCTGGCAAGAAGGGCAACGGAGCGTTCCTCGGGGGACACCCGGGGGAATCACGGCTGTGGGCGCCGTGCGGCTAGCCGGCCCGACCGTGCCAGGACAAACTTCGAAAAGCTTCCGCTACGCCACCAGCAGACCGCCAGCCGGCGGCTCGGGGCCACCCATACGAGCCAGCAGGTAAGCGCCGTAGACACTCAGGATGCTGGCGAAGTACTCCCCGAGATCCAGCGGGATCCGGGTATCAACGAGGGCGAGGACGACGGCAACCCACACGAGCTGGGCCGCCACCTTCATCGCCGCCAGCTGCCCCTCGCGGTCGTCGGGCGGCTGGTCCTCGCCATGGTTGTCGGGCGGGGGTGACTTCCTGTCTACTGACATTGGGCCCCTTTCGAGGGCTATAGGTGGGCCGCGTTTCAGTTTTCGAGGACTTGGGGCGCGGCTCCACCGACAACATCTGGACTCCATCGCGACGCCGTGGAGGGTTCTGCCCTCGGCGACCGCGTCGGCGTGAGCCCGCGAGGGGTTTTTCGGGGGTCACCCGGCTCCCTCGTTTTTTGCCTGGCGATTTTTTCGCCACCTGCCTGGCTCACGGGGGGAGCGTAATCACACGGAGTGAGGTGCCGCAACTACCCAAGGTCGTAGAGGGAGGCTTCCATGCCTCCCTCGCGCGCGCGGCGCACGACGACAGCGCCTTCCGTAAGCCGCAGCCCACCCTGCGGGCGACCGCTTCTCACTCGCCGCACCTCCTTGGCGAAACGACCCGCACACCTCATCTGAGCTGCGAACACTTGCCAGTACCGGCCACCAGGAGGCGCGAGCCGGCCGGCCGTGAACCGAGAACGGGTTGCAGAACGATGCAGCGCAAGATTACGCTCGCGAACGCGCGCGAGGCGACCAGAAAAAAAATCGCCAGGCAAAATTTTGGAGAGGGGCGAGCCGATGACATCCGAGGCGAACATGCAGGCGATGGCTGAGGGCATGGACATGCGCCCGGTCTCGTTCAAGACCCCGGCGTTCCGGACCATGATCGGAAAGATGCCTTCGTTCAACTTCGTGCACCCAGTCCCGGCCCTGGTGGAGCTGAGGGCACGCACGGAGTCAGGGGTGATCGTCCGTAAGGACTTTGATCTTGATGACGAGGAGTACGGAAACCGCCCGATCGACTTCAAGCATGTCGAGAAGATCGCTAACGGACTCTACGACCGCCCCGACACGCCGATTCAGCAGATCCAGTTGGCCATCCCCACAGACATCGACGGCCAGGAGACGTACCGCTGGGAGGGTGTCAAGAACCCCATCGCTCCTGGCGTCGAGTTCGGCATGCTCACGGTTTACCAGGGCACGCCTATGCACATCGAGAACGGGCAGCACACGCTGGAGGCGCTCGCCCGGGTCTGGGATCGCGTGAAGGGCGCCTCCTTCGGTGAGGATCAGAAGAAGGAAGGCGTCCTGAAGGCAAGTGCCGCCCCCATCCAGGTACTCGTGCAGAGTGACCGTGACGAGGTCACGAGGATGTTCGTGGTGGCAGGGATGACAAAGCCGATCTCGCCAGCACTCATGACAGCTCTTGACCAGAGTTCGTATGCGAATCGGTTCGGTACGCAGGTAGGGCGGCGCGCACGACTCCTCACTGACGAACCTGCCCGGCTCGTCTATCTCCGCTCTGCCGCACGTGAGGAGGCGTTGTACTCGACCGCACACATGCGGGGATTCACTACAGCCACCGTGGTCGGCTTCAGGGATCGCACTCCCGATGCGCGCGAGACAAACGTACGCAAGGTTCTCGAAGAGCGTGCTGGGTCAAGCGGGAACCTCAATGACGAGTTGGAGGCGGTCGTCGGCGAAACCGTGGCCGCTCTCGACTACGCGTATGAGCGGATCCCCGGCTGGAAGGACCTTCGCCGTTCGCCAGATGGAACAGGCCTGTCACCCAAGCAGTTCCGCGCGGAGTACTTGCACGGATCCCCAGCCGGCCTTTACGTGATCGGCGGTGTCCTTGGCGCTGCACGATTCTGTGGCGTCCCGCTGAAAGACGTCATTGACGCACTCGCAGGACTCGCGTGGGGACGGTCTGAGGGCAAGCTCCGCAAGGTGGACGGCACTGACCAGATGCAGCATCTCCTCTTTGAGGGCACTCTAGTTCGCTTCGAGAAGGGAACTGACTCGGACGGCAACGTGATCTGGTCGCCGACTACTGCAGGTGGGGCCCGCACCAACTACGAGGCCGCCACGGAAAAGGTTCTGAAGGAGCTCGCGCGTGATGCGGCCCTCAAGGAGCTGTATCACGCCAGGACGCTTCAACACCTTGGACTCCGTTCAGCCAAGGGCCGGGGTCGCCCGCGCAAGGTGGTGGAGGGTTAAGCGCCTGCTTCCAGGTACCCCGCGGAGACCCACACGACGATCACACGCGAAAGGTGAAACAGCCACAACTCCGTTGTCAGTGCTGTGACCTACGGTGTCAGCCATGGCTCCTTCTGAGATCACCCGGGCGGGCATCCTGCGAGCGATTGACGAGCACGACCGACTTGGGGTGGACGAGTTCCGTGCCACCTATCGCTTCCACGCGGCTGCAACGTACCTACTCGTGCACGAGGGACGGCAGTACGACTCAAAGGCCATAGCCGGCGTCGCCCACAAGTACGACTTCGGCGAAGCGCTAAAGCCCTCATCGCCAGGGTTCAGCGGTGGCCTCAAGCACGCCGTGGCGTGGCTGCGGCGGGAGGGCTTCACCGTCGTGGAGCCGCCCAAGACCTTCCACCGCCGTGTGGGAGACCTACGGCCGGCACGAAGCGCAGCCGGCACTACGTTGCACCGGCCCGTACTTCTCCTGTGGGCGATCGGACAGGCCGCTGCCGGCGCCCCACGAATGCGATCCTGGTCCGCAACGCGCGATGCTGTAGCCCCGCTGATGGAGAAGTACGCCCAGGTCGACGATGGCCTGGCCGGTGCGCGGTACCCGTTTTGGGCACTCGTGCGCGATAACTTGTGGATTTTGGATCGTGCAGAGGACCTCATCCTCACCAGCCGTGAGCGACGCCCCACCGCGGAGTCCCTGGACCAGGTCGACCCCGCCGGCGGTCTCCGCGAGGACGACTATGCGCTGCTGCAAGCACACCCTGAAGCCGCAGCCTCTGCCGCAGCCGGCCTCATCCTGCGCTACTTCTACCCGCTGCCCCCCGACCTCCTAGGGGACTTCGCGCTGCACGATCTACTCGCCGGCCGGTGGGCCGACGCGCTACGTCCCCAACTAGGTGAGGGTTTCAAGGATCGCGACGCCATCTGGCGGGCCTACGGTGGTCAAAAGATGGCAGGGATCGGCTGCCTCGCCGATGGCATCCTGAGTGCCTTCTCGGACGAGAAGGGGCCCTACAACGACAGCCGCGTCCCGGACACGAACTGGATCGCCTATGTAGGAGACGGACTCTCGGGCGACCAGAAGGTCATCGATGGCAACGAGTTGATGGCCGAGTACCAGGCCGCGGGGCGCCCTCTCAGATACTGGCACAAGCCGTACCAAGGGCAGTTCGGCTTCGAGACCTGGGCGGTCATCGCCCAACGCCGGCTGCGCTGGGGAAGGGGAGCCGACAAGAAGTGGCGACGCGAGTTCCACTGGATCCTGGCCCCCGTTCCCTCCCCGGAGCGCGAGACGTGGCCCGCGGAAGTGTTCGAGGCCCTGGATGCGGACTCGGGCGCCCTGTACGACGAGACGGTCTCCTACCGCCCAAGTGACGTAGACCCGGAAGTACGTGACACCTCCGAGAGAGACGAGGACGCGTACAAGCGTCTGACGCAGAACGCGGAAGCCAACGCCGAGCGGCGAGGGCGGCTCAAGAAGCCTTCACTCGCGGACCGCTTCGTCCGTGACCCCAGCGCCAGAGCAGCAGTCATTCGACGCAGCAAGGGCAACTGCGAGAGCCCCCAATGCGCCGGCCACCCCAAAGAGCTCACCACAGCCGGCAACCCAATCTTGCAGGTCGACCACGTACAAGACCTGGCCAAGGACGGACCCGACGTCCCCTGGAACATGATCGCCCTATGCCCCAACTGCCACGCTCTCAAGACCTATGGCATCAACAGGGAGAAACTTCGGCGCATCCTCGCTGCCACCGCGAAGCGCCTACACACAGAGGCGCTTCGCTAGTTCTCGACATATCTCTCCCCTGGATGCCCGGGGAGAGACGATCGCGCAACCAGCCCCGTCCCGGGGTCGGCCTTGCGTGTGCGTCCGCCAGATCTACGTTGCCATCACGGACTGCCCTCAAGCCCGCTGCTGGCCAGCCTGATTAACTGTGCAACAGCGCACGAAGCAACGCGCCACTGTGGTCTACTCAGTTCTCGTGATGACCGTAGGGGAACGGCAACTCTTCCACTTCACGCACGTGCGCCACCTGTCCGACATCCTGGCCGAGAAGCAGTTGGTCTCGGACACTGTCATGCAAGCCAGGGGCGGAGTGCTGATGGAGTGCGGCGACAGGGACGTCAAGGCTGAACGACGCACGCGACAGATCGTTGCGCCCCCTTACGGACGCCCTTCTGATTACGTTCCGTTCTACTTCGCCCCGCGATCACCCATGATGTATGTGATCAGTCGGGGCGGCGTACCTACGTACCGCGAGGGGCAGACTCCACTTGTCTACCTGGTCACGACCGTAGACGCCGTCAGGACGTCCGGAAGGCCGTACGTGTTCAGTGACGGCAATTGCGCGAGCGCGATCACCCGTCACTTCACCGACCTGAGCATGATGCCACGCGTCGTGGACTGGGAGATCATGGCAGCACCGTACTGGGCGAACACGGTCGACGACGGCGATCGCATGCGACGACGCATGGCAGAACTTCTCGTGCACGAGCATCTTCCAGTGACCGCCGTGCAGGAGGTTGCAACCTTCGATCATGATCACGCTCAGCAGGTGCGGCATCTGCTCCGGGAGGCGGGGACCGAGATCCCAGTGAGTGTCAGACGCGAGTGGTACTACTGACGTGGCAGTAACGAACGGACCCTTCAGGGAAGGACAACGATGATCACGCGCGGCACCGGCAACCTGCTACTAGCAGATGTCGATGCCCTTGTTAACACGGTGAACACCGTGGGCGTCATGGGCAAGGGCATCGCCTTGCAGTTCAAGCGGGCTTATCCGGAGAACTTCGAGGATTACAAGGCGTCTTGCGATCGCGGTGACGTCACGGTCGGCCGAATGCATGTGCATGAGGTTAAGCAGTTTGGCAACCCCAGATTCATCGTCAACTTCCCAACGAAACGCCACTGGCGCGCACCCTCCCGAATCGAGGATATCGCCTCGGGCCTCGTCGCATTGCGAGACGAGATTGTCGAACGCGGAATGAAGTCCATTGCAGTACCACCTCTTGGATGCGGTAACGGTGGGCTCGCATGGCGCGATGTCGAACCAATGATCCTTCAGACATTGGGAACTATTCCCGGGGTGGAAGTTCGTGTCTGGGAGCCAGCTGGAGCACCAAGCGCCTCCTCGATGCCGAATGCCACCGAAGCACCAGCGATGACCCGCGAACGCGCCGCATTTCTCGCCGCGCTCAGCCGTTACATCCGGAATGGAATTGCACGCGGGCTCGCCTTCGAGCCTCGGGTCTCACTGCTGGAAGCGCACAAGGTTGCATACTTCCTACAGAAGCTGAAACTTCCACTAGGACTTCACTTCGAAAAAGGTATCTACGGCCCGTACTCGCAGCCCCTAGACAGGGCTGTTTCGGCAATGGAGGGCCACTTCGTTACAGGCTTCGGTGACGGCACTAGTGGCGCTCAGGCGATCTTGGAGATCAATAAAGACTCCGCAGAAGACGCCGAGCGACTCCTGAAGAAGTATCCGGAATTCGAAGAGACCGCGAGCAAGTTCCAGACACTAACGGCAGGGTTCGAAGACGCATTTGGGATGGAGCTGTTGAGCACTGTCCTGTTTGCCGCCGAAGAACTCGTTATTCCACCACCTACGCCTGAGTCTGTGACTGCCTGTATCAGGGGATGGAATAGTCGAAAGCAGCACCTCTTTACGGAGGATCATGTCCGTATCGCTTGGCAACGATTGTCCGAGGCCGGCCTCTTGTAGCTGGTCAGGCGCAGCCTCTATGAGCAGGACAGCCACGAAGGACCCGGCCAACGTGCCGGGCCCTTCGCCTATCAGCAGCAATAGTGCTGGACTTAAACCCACGGCGGTTTAAGACCGGTCGGATATGTGCAGCCAGATAGCTTCTAACTTGCGCCGCACTCCTCCAGGGCAGCAACATCTGCCGTGCATTGGCCGGAGGATGGCCACAAAGGGCCGCGCGAGTCACGCTCAAGCCGCAAACCGAAGCCTTTCGGGCGCCGGCGCACGGTCCGCGAACCCGTGATCAGCCTGCCGCGCTGCCCGCTGTGCGAGCCAGCCGGAAACCCGGGGACCGCCGTTCACTGCCCCGCCCTCCCGGACAGTGCGAACGTGCGTGAAACCGTGGGCAAGGTAGTAGCGCTGAAGCCCCTCGTTCGTCGTCCACGCGTCCAGACGGAGCCACCGTGCGCCCGCACGTTGCGCACGGTCGCCGGCCCAGTCGAGTAGCCGGCCCCCGAGGTCCTGCCCCGCGTACTCGCGAGCGACAGTGAGCTTGTTGACGAACATCGACGGTTCGGCCAGTTCACCGTCCGTCCACAGCCCCTCTTCGGCGTCCGGCGTGAGCGTAATCGTGCCGGCGGTCGTATGCCCGTCCCGGAGCATGAACACGGTGCCTGCCTCGATCGTGGCCAACAGCTTGTCGGCGGGATACGGACGGCTCCACTGGTCGGACCCCAGACCACGCAACCAGGCTGCCGCTTCCTCGCGAAAGTTGAGCAACTTGGTCACGTCGTGTGGTTCTGCGGGAGTGATGATCACGCGTTCTCGTTTCGGGCGGACAGCTCGCCGATCTCGTAGTTCATGCGGTTCAGATCCCCTCGGAACGTTGTGATCGTGCACCGAATAGGGCGATCGGCGGAGTAGCCCGTACGCGTCCAGAGCATCACTGGCACGCCAGCTCCGATCTCCAGTAGTCGGGCTTCCTCCGGCGTGGGCATCCGGGCGGCGATCTCATCGAAGTACCCGACCTGCTCGATGCCTCGCGAGGCGAGGTATCGAGTGGTGCCTTCCTCTATGTCTCCCGGCTCAGCCAGTCGCGGCGACGCCTCGACGAGCCAGGACGGATAGTAGGTCGCCTGCGTGGACCACGGAACGTCGTCTACATAGCGATGACAAAACCGCAATACCGCCTTCGTACCTGCCGGGACCTTGAGTCGCTCAGCGACGTACTTCGAAGCCGGGAGCATCTCCACGCGGAATGTCTGGTGGGGCCGCCGACCAGCGTTCGTCACGTCGGTGCTGTAGGCGTCGCCGTTCTGCGGGAAGGTCAGATTCTCGAACCGTGTCGCGTTCAGCTCGAACACCTCGTGCGACTTGACCTCGTATCCAAGCCCCTGGCTGGACGTGATCAGACCTTCGCTGACCAGCAGGCTTAGTCCGTTGCGGATCGTGTTTCTGGACGCGTCGAAGCGCTGCTGCAAGTCGTTCTCAGAGGGCAGCCGCGCCCCCGGCGCGTAGGTGCCGTTGTCGATCTCGCGGCGCAGGACGTCAGCGACTTGCCGGTACTTCGGCTGCTTGTTCATGGCCCCATCATGACGCACTCGCACCTCTTGTTGGTACATGTAGCCCCTAACCCCTTGACGGCTCACTGCCCGTGGGTGCAGCATCACTGCATCAGCTTGTACCAACAAGCTGAGCAAGTGGTGCAACACCTCCAAGTTTGCCCGCTTGCGCTGGCAGCGTCCGGAGGAAAGCCCGCAGGGGTGAGTACGAAGGAAACGCCCGTTGGTTGAGAACTCAACAGAGTGCCGACCCAGCCACCCGAACACGGGTGGTCGATGGGTGCGGGTCACCACCCCGACCGCCCATGTCGGGTCGGGTGGCCCGCCCGGATCCGCCCCCCGGGGCGGTGACTGGCATTGCGTGATCTGAAGTCCGCAGCACCTTCACGAGGGTTCGCCCCTCGTCTCGATCGGCTCAGCGGCCGAACGCCGCTGCCGGTTGCCCGATCCCGCCCCGCCGAACTGTCGGGGCGGGTGAGGGGAGCCGGGAACTGCCCCCTCACCTCCTAGGAGTCCCTCATGACTGCCGCTATCGAGATCGTTTCGTTCGGCTACCTGCACGACGAGCCGCCCGCCGCGCATATGACCATCGACCTGCGCCAGCACTTCCGAGACCCGCACGTCAGCCCGGAACTGCGGTACATGACCGCGGACGACGAGCCGGTACGCACGGCGGTGCTGTCCACGCCGGGTATCGCGGCCCTCGTACTCGCGACCGCCACGGCGGTGGAGGCGTTCACGTCCGGCCCGTCCGCCGGAACCGTCACCGTCGCCGATGGGTGTGCGGGAGGCCGGCACCGCGCCCCCGCCTTCGCCCGTGCACTCGCTGAACTGCTGCGCGACGCGGGCCACGACGTCACCGTCCGGCACCGCGACCTCGATAAGGACGTCGTCCAGCGCTGACCGCCCGCTCTCGCCTCGGACCCGCCGCGCTGCGACGGGGGCCACGACGGTGCCGGATCGAATCCGGCCCGGGGCACCGGCCGCAACTCTGCGGCCCGCCGCACCACTCGCGTGCGGCTCTCACCTCAACGGCGCGCGGTCCCCGGGATGCCCCCCGGGGACCGCTTCGGGCCGTACCACCGACTAGGGAGAACACGACCCAATGAACCACATCGTCACTGTTCAGGAAGCTGTTACCGCATTCGCCGACTGGAACGAACCGACGGATGCGGACCTGGCCGCGATCGAGTCGGAAATGCCGCTGATCCTGGCGGATGTCGACCTGATCGACGCGCAGATCATCGCCATGGACCACACCCCGAACGAGGTCGACACCCGCCGCGTGCGCCGCGCCCTCGCCCGGGTCCTCACCGAGTGGCGGATCCTCGCCAACCGCACCACCGACGAGGCGACCGGGGGCGCGGCATGAGCGCCACCACCGGTCAGAGCCTCACCGCCGCACACGCGGAAGTGAAGGCGGAGATCGCCCGCACCGACACGAAGACTGGCCTGCTGCTGGCGTTCGTCGGCGCCGTCCTCGCCGGGACGTGGACCGTCGGGCACGACCTCCCCCTGACCCGCCCCGCCCTCGCGGCCGGCATCGCGGGCATGGGGTTGCTGATCGTCGCGGCGGGGCTGCTGCTGCGGTCGGTCCGCCCGAACCTGCGCGGCCTGCACGGCTTCCCGCTGTGGGCGACCCTCACCCCCGACGAGATCCCCGGTGCCCTCTCGGCCGATCTCGCCGCCGACATCGCCGGACTCGCCCGGCTCGCGGTCGCCAAGTTCACCTGCCTGCGCCGCGCCATCGATCTCACCTACGCCGCCGGCGCCCTGCTCATCCTCGCCGCCCTGCTCTCCCTCGGAGGTGCGGCATGAACGCCAGGACCACCAAGACCGTGCTGCCCGCCGTCGCGATGACGGCGGTGTCCATGGTCCTCACCCTGGCCGTGGTCGTGATGTGGCTGGGCACGGCGATGCCGTGGCCGGTCGCCCTGGTCGTCGGTCTCGGCATCGACGGCGGATGGCTGGCCACCCTCGCCTACGAACGCCGCCTCGCAGCGCAAGGCGACCACAGCCACGCCGTCACCGGGGTCGGCTGGTCCTTCGGCCTGATCGCCGCCGGCGTCCTGATCGCCCACGCACTCACCGCCGAAGAGTCCGCCGGCGCATGGCTGGCCGTGGCCTGGCTGCCCATCGCCGCCAAGGCCCTGTGGCTGGTCCACGGACTGTGGGAGCGCACCGCACTCACCCCGAACGCCCTCGGAGCGATCCGCGGAATCCAGCAAGAGGCCCGCGACGAAGCCGCCGTGGCCCGCGCCCGCCTCCGAGCCGAAGCCACCACCGAGGAGACCCGGCTCACCGCCGTGACGCAGGCCGGCGCCCGCGTCGCACGCGTCCAAGCAAAGACCGCACAGACCCTCTCCCGGGCCTGGTCGACGCTGGAGACGGCACGGGACGGCGAGGACACCGGCAGGGCCCTGACCAGCGTGACGAACCGCGTCACACCCGACGTCACACCCCACTGGCAACTGCCCGTCTGGGGACCCACCGAGCCGGTATCCGCGTTCACGCTGGACGTGGCGCCCGCCCTCACCGACGAAGCGCTTGACGCGCTGGTTGACGAGATCCGCCACAGCGAAACCCCCGCCCTCTCGTACCGGGAGATGGCCACCCGCTTCCGCGCGGCCGGCCACTCCGCATCCGAGGTCCGCCTGCGGGCCGCGTGGAAGCGCGTGGTCGCCTGATGTCGGCCGCGTTCGGCAAGTGCTTCGACCCGTCTGGCGCCCGCTACGGCATCCCCACCTACCCCTGGAAGTTCGCCCCCGACGACGACCAGTTGGCCACCCGCCGGCAGTTACGGGCCCGGGGGCTGCGTCCGGGCGGTCAGCCGATCGCAGCGCAGGTCATGCGCGTCAACCGGCGCGCCGGAAACGTCCGGGTCGCCTACCTCTACCGCGTCGACCTCGCCAAGCCCGTACGGCCGATGACGTCGCGGAAGTGGGGCGCGCTCGCGCTGGCGATGCTCGCCCGCCGCACCTGCCCCAAGTGCCAGATCACTTACAGCTACTGCATGCCGCGCTCGCTCGGCATGTGCGTGCTGTGCGCCTACCCCGACAGCCACGACTCCGCCCACCAGGAGGCCTGTTGAGCATCTGCCGTGAGACCGCCGCCGATGACTGCGCCCGCACCGTGGGCCTGATGGCCGCCCTCGGTGACTCCCTGCCCCCCGACCGCGAGCCGGACGAGTTCGAACAGACCATCGCCCGTGCCCTGTACGCCAACCGGTGCGACCAGCCGCCCGCCGGCCACACCTACCCCAGGAAGGGATGACCATGGCCAACTCCGACATTCGCCGTCTGGACCGCGAGATCCAGCACACGCAGAAGAAGCTCGAAGCCGTCCGCCGGGGCGAGTGGTGGCCGCTGAACGGCTCGGAGCGCCGCGCCATGGCCCGCGCCCTGGCCGGCGGCGCCTACCGCGCCTCCCGCGGCCGCAGCACCGGCCGTGCCGAAGAGCGGATGGACGCCACCGGGTCGGCTGCTGAGATGCGGCTGAACGCGGAACTGACCGCCCTGCACGGCGAGCGGCAGCGACTCATCACCGAGGCCGCCCGTGCCAAGGCCGCGAAGAAGTCTTCCGGCTGGTGGTGACCAGCCCGCACCACCCGCCGGGGTGCCCGCCCCCTGCCACGGACACGGCCACCCCGGCGCCCTCCACAACTCCCGCCCTAAAAGGGCAGTCAGGAGCACCCTCAGCATGTCTGAGAACGTCATTCACCTCCACAAGCCCACCGACCCCCCAACCGACCCCGCGGCGCCCACGGTGCTGACCGTCGTACCCGACACCCCGCCGGCGCCCCCGGCGCCGCTGTGGGTGCGCTCCGGACGCGCCGTCAAGACCGCGGTCACACACGAGACCACGAAGACCACGGTGCGGGCGGTGGCACGGCACGGCCTCTACACGTTCAACGGGGGCCGGATCGTGGCCCGCCGCACCTGGGACGGCAAGACCGGAGCCCGCTACGAGCGCATGATCCGTACGGCCGAAGCCGCGGGGAACCTTGAGGCGGCCGAGGAGTGGGAGGAGCGGTTGCAGCGCTTCCGTGCCGCCCGCCACCACCGCCGCATGGACCTCCTGCACTCGCCCGTAGAGGCCGCCAAGGGCATTGCGGTCGGCACCGGCGTGAGCATCGGGGTACTGGTCGCGCTCGGGGTCGTGATGGCCATCAACAACCACGACGTCACCGACGTCATCACCCCACTCCGAGCCACCATCGACTTCATCGCCCTGCTCATCCGGATCGTGCAGGTCGTATGGGGTCCGGCCCTCACGATCGGCCCGTTCCTCGCCCTGCTCGCCCTGTGGACCGTCGGCAGCAAGCAGCAAGCAGCCCCGCAGTGGGCCCTGCCCGCCAACGTCCGCAACGGTGAGGGCGAGCCGATCACCCCCTCGATCGTCGTCAAGGCACTGCGAGACCTCGGGGTGCCCGCGCTGCGCAACGCCATCAAGGAGATGGGCGACGCCGGCGCCTCGATGCTCGGACCGATCCGGATCGCCGGATGCGGCGTGGAAGTCGACGTCACGCTGCCCTCGGGGGTGTCGACGAACGAGGTGCAGGGCAAGCGGCGCAAGCTCGCAGAGAACCTCACCCGGCACGAACACGAGGTGTTCATCACCATCCCGACCGCGGCGCGCACAGTGCGGCTGTGGGTGGCCGACTCCGGCGCGCTGGACGAGCCGATCGGCCCCTCCCCGCTGGTCACCGACGAGACCCTGACCGCGAACTACAAGACCGGTAAGGCCCCGTGGGGTCAGGATCTGCGCGGCGATGCCGCACAGATCAGCCTCTTCCAACGTCACCTTCTGATCACCGGTCTGTCCAACCAGGGCAAGACTGCCGCTCTTCGCTCCCTCGCCCTGTGGCTGGCTCTGGACCGCTCCGTGCAGTTCTGGACCGCCGACCTCAAGGGCGTCGGAGACTGGCGCTTCATGGACGGCATCGCCGACGTCCTAATCCAGGGCCCCACCGATGACCACGTCATCCAGGCGACAGAGATGGCCGAGGCCGCCGTGGACGAGATGAACCGCCGTCTCCAGGCACGCCAGAGCGACCCGCACGCCGTCTTCCCACCGCTCATCGTCATCGTCGACGAAGCACAGGTGGCGTTCATGTGCCCGGCCAAGGACGAGGAGAACCGGCCCTACGGCGGATCCAAGGCCACCTCCCGGTACTTCATGGCCGTCCGGAAGATCCACAACCAGGGCCGTGCCGTGGACGTGCTGATGTGGCAGGGCACCCAGGACCCGACCAACGACAACCTGCCCAAGCTGGTCCGGGAAGGCGCCCACACCCGCGCCTCGCTCGCCCTGGGCACCGAACAGCAGGCCCGCATGGCACTCGGGGACAAGGCCGTCGACGGCGGCGCCGCCCCCAACCTGCTGCGCCCCGGCCTGGACAAGGGCACCCTCGTGGTCGCCTCGGACGGCATCACCATCCCGGCCGGCCAGGCATCCATCACCGTGCGCACCCACTACATCGACGACGACGCGGCCGAAGCGCTCGCCGAGCGCGCCAAGACCCTGCGCAACGGCATCACCACGCTGCACGTCGTCGACAACGACCGCGAAGTCCGTGACCCGCTCGCCGACATCGCCTCGGTCGTCGGCACGGACACCCGCGTGCTCACTCAGGACGTCCTCAAGCGACTCGCCGTGCTCGCCCCGGACACCTACGGCAAGTGGTCGTTCATCGACCTCAAGCGCGTGCTGGACGGCACCGGAGCCGAACCGTACAAGTCCGACGGGCGCATGGTCATCGGTCGTGACCGCCTCGCCCGCGCGCTCGCCGACCGCGACGAGACGGGTTCCGCTTCCGCTTCCGAGTGACAGGGAGCCGACCCGCCCCGGGTCAGGGAGGCAGGGAGAACTCCCTGACCCCCTCCCTGACCCACCTCCCTGCCTCTGACCTGCGTAATTGATCGTTCAGGGAGGCAGGGAGGCACCCCAGGTCAGACCCCCGAAACCCCCCTCTCAGCGCCCCCGGAAGGGGGTGTCTCCTCCTCCCTGAACCGTGACCGGAAGGGATTCCGCATGTACCCCGAACAGCTCGGCCATCTGCCCGGCGAACGGGCCGTGACCATCCACCAACCCACCCCCCTCGCGCCCGTTCAGGCCGCGCCCCTCGTGCCCATGCAGCCCGCCGGCATCCCTGCGGTGGCGAGCATCGTCCTGCCCGACGGGCGAGTCGTCACCGGCTACGCCATCGAGCCCACCAAACCCGAACCCGTCGCCACCAAGCCCGCAGTGTCCCGCGCCGCGGTGAACATCGCACTCGGGGGCATCGGGTTCGGCGCCGTGTGCGGCGGCCTCGTGCTACTGACCACGTTCATCGCCGCGCTCGCCGCGCTGATCCATCAGCTCATCATTCTCGCCGCCGTCATCTTCGGCGGATGGGTCGCCGTGCAGGTCTTCAGCGCGAGCGGCCACCGCGACGGGACCACGGTCAACATCCGCAAAGCCGTCATCAAGCGCAACCACTTCCACGGCTGAACAGCCCTCGAAAGGAAGCCATGACCGCGCCCGCAACGAAGCCTGCCGTCTGGACCGACGGAGACCCCCTCATGGAAGCCATCGCCCTGGCCGTCTGGGAGCACTGCAACAGGGATGGCTACAACACCGTCGTTGACGACCCGCGCAACATCGCCGCCGTCGCCGCATCCGTCGCCCGGCAGCACGCCATCACCGACCACCAGGCCAAGAGCCAGTAGCTACGCCAAGGGCGGCCCCCGTCTCGCCAAAGCCATGGGCCGCCCTTGTCCACCAGCCGTCAACAGACCTGTGGAGGTCTCCAGCATGACCCAACCGACCGACATCCGACGAGTGCACGCGCTGCCCGGTCACCTGCGGACCGCACTGAACCTTGCGGCGGCCGGTGTGCCGCCGCTGCCGCTCCGGGCGGGGAAGGTGCCGTTCGGGAACTGTCGCGCCTGCGCGAAGAACGCGTGCGGCGGCCGGCCGAACATGAAAGCCCCCGGCCCCTGTACCTGCCCGGCGCCCTGCCACGGCTGGGCCGCCGCGACCATCGACCCGAACGTCATCAACTCGCCCACATGGCGGCGGGCGTGGCGGGAAGCGGCGGGCGTGGCCTACCACCCCGGCGGCGCCGGTCTCACCGTGGTGGATCTCGACAACGCCGACGCCATCGCGTGGGCCCGTGCGAGCCTGCCCGTCACGCGGGTCGTGCCGACGACGCGGGGTGAGCACTGGCTCTATCGGGGCGCGATGCAGTCCGCCAACGCCGTACGGCCCGGCGTGGACGTCAAGTCGTCCATGCAGTACGCCCGGTGGCTCGGGCCCGGTACCGGCACCATGACGGCCCTGCCGGACGTCGTGCGCTCCTTGACCGTGAAGGAGCCGGCCACGGTCCGACCGGTGGCCGTCACGGTGCCCGCGCCGGTCGGTGGCGGGGAGTGCCCGCACCGCACGCCGACCTACTTGGACCGTGGTATCGCCATGGCGGAGCAGCGCATCACCGAGGCCCGTGAGGCGGTGCACGCCACCGTCTACCGAACGTTCCTCGCTGTGCTGTCCACGCACGGCCGGTGCGGCTGCCTCACCGAGGCGCACACCGCGCGGCTGTTCACCGCCGCGCAGGCCAAGGGGGAGTCGCCCCGGCACTGCACCGACGCGTGGACCAACGCCCTGACCACGTTGGGACTGAGCCATGTCTGAGGACGAGAAGGACCCCGCCCGCCAGATCATCGCGGACTACGCACAGTCCCACTTCCGGTACTTCCGCACTGCCGACGGGACCGTGTACGCGCAGCGGAACGGCCACCCCGTGGCCCGCCCGATGCGCTCGCAGGGCACCACGGGCAGCCACCGGCAGGAACTCATGGTCGGCCTGTTCAAGGACGGGCGCGGCGTGTTCAACGGGTCGGCGATGAAGGAGGCGTTGGACTTGATCGAAGCCCTCGCGTTGGACGCGGACACGCACGCCGTGCACATCCGTGTCGCTCCCGGTTTCGACGGGGCGACGTGGCTGGACTTGGGCCGCGATGACGGGCAGTCCGTCCGTATCCACCCCACCGGCTGGGAAGTCCTCGTCCCCGACCCGCGTGAGGTGTGCTGGCGGCGCACGCAGCTCACCGGGGAACTTCCCCTGCCGGCCAAGGACACCGACGGCAAGGGCATCGACCTGCTGATGCGGCTGTGCAACTTCGCCAACGCCGAAACCGAATGCCTGGCCATCGCTTGGCTGATCGGTTGTCTCGGGCCATCCGTGCCGGTACCGGCGCCGTTCCTCACCGGGCCGCAGGGGGCGGGGAAGTCGACCGGGGGCCGGATGCTCACCCGGATCATCGAGGGGATGAGCGGTGACCTGCGACGGGCGCCGAAGGACGAGGAGAACCTCATTGCGGCGGTGGCGGCGGGATGGATCACCGCGCTGGACAACCTCTCCCACATGACCCCGGATCTGTCGGACGCGATGTGCTGCATCGTGACCGGAGCCGAGAGCGTCAAGCGCGCCCTGTTCACCGACGGAGACGTGTTCCGCGTCGGCTACCGCCGCCCCCTGCTCCTCACCGGCATCGACGTCGGCGTCATCCGCCCCGACCTAGCGGAGAGGCTCCTGCCTCTGCGTTTGGAGCGGCCCCGCGTCCGGCGCACCGAAGCCGAACTCTGGGCGGACTACGCGGAAGTCCTGCCCGTGGTCCTCGGCTCGCTCCTCGACCTTACGGTCAAGGTCCGCGCGGTGGACGCGGAGACCCCCACCGATCTGCGGATGGCGGACTTCGCGCACCTGTGCGCGCAGTTCGACGCGGCAACCGGCCTCGGAGCGCTCCCCGCATACCGGGCCAGTCTGGACGACCTGAACGACGACGTGATCGAGGGTGACCTCCTCGCGCAAACCGTCCTGCGGTATGCCGACACCATCGAGCCGGGCGCGGCGCAGCAGATGACGTCCACGGAGTGGCTGTCCTGCCTCGGCCGCCTCTACAGCGGCGAGGACGGCCGTCCCCTGCCCAAGGGGTGGCCGACCACGGGCAAAGTCCTCTCCGACCGCCTCAAGCGCCTCCAACCGACACTGGCGGCCCGGGGTGTCCTCATCGACTCGGGCCGCACCAAGGCGGGCCGCTACCTCGAAATGACCCGCACCGTCGTCCTAACCCTGCCTCCCCACGAGCAGACGCGGGCGTTCTGATCCGCGATCCGCACGCTCAAGCGAACAGCAAGAGGAGCACGTGCTCCTCTTGCTGTTCGGCGGAACGCCGCCTCAAGGTCGTGCCGCGCAGCGGCTCCTTCTTCGCTCTGTGAGGCGCACCGAACTACAACAGGCAGCCCCTTCTTTGTCCTAAGAGGGAAGACGCTGCGTCACCTGCGTCACCCGGCTCGGAAAACGGCCGCTGACCTGCGGCAACAGCGATGACGCAGACGGCCGGCTCTGCGTCATCCTGCGTCACCTGCGTCACCCGGTGACGCAGCCGATGACGCAGCGGTGACGCAGCCCCAATCCGCCGCGTCACCCAAAACAGCAGGTCAGAGCCTCAAGTGACGCTGATGACGCGGTGACGCAGAAATCCGAACCTCGGACAGAAGCGCACCGCGAGAAGCCCCCGAGCCATCCCGACTCGATGCCGAGGCCCCTTATGAGCCGCTCCCATCCCGCTCAACCCGACCCCCGAAGTACCCTCCGTAGCGGCTTGCCCGATCGGTACCTCACCCCCGACGACATCGCCGAGATGTTCGACGTGCCCAAAGAGACCGTCTACCAGTGGCGCCGGAAGCGCAGCGGCCCGCCCGGCTTCCGCATCGGCAAGCACGTTCGCTACGACCCTGCCGACGTCCGCACCTACGTCACCCAGCGCAAGAGCGCCGACCAGGACGCCGGCTGATACAGCCAGACACCGCGCACCGCACCGCTTCCCCAGGGAGGGCCACACCGTGGCCCTCCCTTCTCCTTGCCCAGAAGGGACCGCCGCCGCATGGCAGGCCACATTCAAGACCGCTGGTTCAAGACCGAGACCACGCCCGACGGCAAGACCGTCAAGGTGAAATCCGACCGCTACGGCACTGGCTTGAGGTACCGCGCCCGGTACATCGGCCCCGACGGCACCGAGAAAAGCAAATCGTTCCGCGACAGGGAAAAGCGGCTCGCTGAGAAGTGGCTCACCCATATCGAGGCCGACATGTCGCGCGGCCAGTACGTCGACCCTCGCACCGCGCGAACGACCTTCCGGCAGTACGCGGAACGCTGGGTGAAGACGCACACGGGCGAGATCAACAGCCGGGAGGCAGCAGAACGTCGGCTCCGCCTGCACGCGTACCCCCACATCGGGACTCGCCCGCTCGGTTCGTTCAAGCCGGAGCACATCCGAGACTGGATCGCGGCCCTGGAAGACACCGTGCCGGCGGAATCACACCGCCGCATCATCGTGGGCACCGTCTCGGCAGCGCTAAGCGCGGCCGTCGACGACGGACTCCTGAGCAAGAACCCCTGCCGCGCCCGAACGGTGCAGCTTCCGAAGCCAGGCAAGCCGCGCGTCACCCCGTGGACGGCAGACCAGACGTTCGGCGTGCGGGCCGCCCTCGAACGGCGCTTCCGGGCCGCCGTCGACTCCGGAGCGGGGTGCGGGTTGAGGCAAGGGGAGATCTTCGGTCTGTCCGAAGACGAACTCGACTACGAGGGCGGTTGGCTGGCCGTAGGCCACCAGCTCAAGCGCATCCGCGGTAAGTACGTGTTCGCGCTGCCGAAGGGCGGCAAGGTTCGTGACGTGCCGCTGCCGAAGGCCGTGAGCGCCGCCCTCCGGGACCACGCCAAGGAGTTCCCCCCGGTCGATGTGACGCTCCCTTGGCGTACGCCGGACGGTACGCTCGTGACGAAACGACTCCTGTTCAGCGGGGTCGAAGGCAACCACGTGCGCGTGAGCAACTTCAACGACCATCATTGGAAGGCCGCTCTGGCTGCCGCAGGCATCATCCCGGCGCGGGAGGCGGGCGAGCGGTACGCGTCGGCCCCCGAGCACGGCATGCACGCGCTCAGGCACTTCTACGCGTCGGTGCTGCTGGACGCGGGCGAAAACATCCGGGCCCTGAGCCAGTACCTCGGTCACGGCGATCCGGGATTCACGCTCCGGACGTACACGCACCTGATGCCGAGTAGCGAGGGACGTACGCGAAAGGCCGTCGACAGCCTCTATCTGGCCTCCACTCCACAAGATCACGGCCCAGAGACGGCCCAAGCAGCCTGACACGGCCCCGATCAGTGCCAAACGCCCTGGTCGGGGCCCCATCAGGGCAGATCTCGCAGACTTCATCTACTTCTGGCCCCTGTACACGGGCACGGCGATCCCCATAGACCAGTGGCGCTCGCGGATGTGGCTGGACACCTGGGTCTAGCTGCACGGACACACCACGAGGGCGCGGTTGTCAGCCGCGCCCTCGAGGTCGTCGTCCTCACCGGCCCTTCAGCACCGCCTCCATCGGCATCTCGGCGAACCCACTGTCGATCGATTCCAGTCCGTACCGCGCAAGGAGGGTGCTCATATCTCGCGCAGTCGGCCTGACATTCTCTTCCCCCTTTGAAGGGGAGACGGTCACCGAAATGTTCGGATTCTGCAGCACCCACCACGTGGTGAGTTGTTTTCGCCTTCTTGTCGCCGCAGTCAGATAACTTCCCTCACGCAGAGGAAACGTCCACTTCAGAAAATCAACGCTCGCGGGTGCGCCACCTCTCACCCATTCCGGAGCATCGCTGACGTGTTTAAGTGATGATTCATCCCAGGACTTTTGCACGTCGGGAGTGTCGAGAGATACCCGATCCTTTCTTACCAGAATGGCTTCGGCGTAAGCCATGAGGGTCTGATACTTGACATCCTTTGGCAGCCGGATAACACGATCCACCGTCCGAGTCTCTCCGGGGTCCAACCACGTGTCCGTGCCGGGATAGAAGATCATGCCATTCTCGATCACGGTCGCGCCCTTGATCTGGAAATTATCCCGGACAACACCGTTCGATGCGCCATACAGCCAGTTCTTGCGAGTTCCCGCCACCTGGCTCGTGTCCTCATATTGCCCCTGGACCACGTAGATACTCTGGGGGACATATGCGGAGACCTTCCCGCCATTCTTCAGCGTCAGACGCAGCGGCACCGTAGTGCCACCGGTGACATCGTTCGCCACAGGCTTTTCAAACTCCGCCGTAACCGAGACGAGCATAGGGGTGGAATAGGGTAGATAAACCTGCGAGTACGCAAAGTTACCGAACGCCAAAAGCGTCGTCGCCAGGGCCCCCACGGCGAACGCGCGGGGTGCTGGAATATCTTTCCAGACTTTTTCGCGCCGCAGGAGCACCCATAATGCCCAGCCCGACCAGGCTATAAGAGCAATCCAGGCGATCAGCCAGTTCGTGGGTTCGCGTCCTTCTATCTGCATCGCCAAAAGTCCGGCGTTGATGATCAGGACAAGCAGAACGGCGGCCAGGACGAACATTCCCGATGCTCTGAAGCTCCGCCCTCCCCAGTAGTCGCAAGCGGCAACTACGGCAAGAAACATCAGCAGGGCGAAGACCAATGCGGAGAAGCCGGTTGTCCGGCCCGCGAACGACAGCGCTTCGCTAACGTCCTTCAATCCGAACCAGGCGAGTATGCCGCCGCCGGTCACCAGACCTGCAGCCATCACGATCGCTACGGGAAGGTTTCGGGGCCGTCCACTTGCGTCTTCGTGCGACCGAACAACATTCGGCTCTTCCATAAAGCCACCATGAGCGCAACCGTTGGGCAGAGCACGCCGAATTGCGCCATCCGTGACATGGGTACGGTCCTGGTCGTGTCTGCGTTGGCGCCGTCATCCCAGGATATGGTGCGTGCTGTTCGTGTTGGGAATGCCGCCACCCTGGCGGTTCGGGTCGTTCGTCGCAGTTGGCGTGTTGGGCGTGTTGGGAATGTGCCCGCCGCCGCTCCCTCCACTCGGCGCATTTTGTGTATGTGAGGGGAGCGGTGGGCGCGGGTTGCTGGCCGAATGCACCACTGCGCCGTTCCCGGTTGTGATCACAGCCTCGGCGCCGGCCAAGCCGGCTGTACCAGCGAGCAGCGCAGCAGCAGAGGAAACCCCTACTACGCGCGCGATCCGATTTCGATCAATAAACACGAGAGCCTCGCTATCCGCCGTTTATGCCATTTACAGGTGCGCCCTTCCAGCGGATTCCCTGCACGGTCCAAGTAGGAAATTAGGCAGAACAGCAGATTCAGTGTGGGCAGAACTATCCCTCGGAGACGGGCCGAATCAGGCATCACGCCGAAAGGCGGGTGCACCAGAAAAAGGGGCAGAGGTCCAGGAGAGTTCGAACTTCAGCGATCACCACCGGAAGCCCGCTCTGACAGCCGCAGATATCATCCTGGCACGGGAAGCGGGCGAGCGCGATGTGTCAGCCCCCGAGGACGGAATGCGCATGTGCTCAGGCACTCCTACGCGTCCATACTGCTGGACACCGGCGAGGGAATCCCGGCCCTGAGTTCCCACCTCGGTCACGCCGACCCGGGGTTCACTCTCCGGACCTACACGCACCTCATGCCGAGCAACGAGGGATTTCCCGGAAGGCGGTCGACAGCCTCCGTCCGGCGTCGCCCCCTCAAGATCACGACGCGGAGACGGCCCAAGCCGCCCCGCGTCGTTGCCGTTGGTGGTCGTCGGTCGGTCAGCCCGCCGGGTGGACGGTGTAGTCGCCGAGGAGGTCGGCGTAGACGTCGACAGCGGTGGAGCCCGCGTTGTACAGGTCGATCTCGCCGTCGGTGCCGACCTTGACCAGCGCGCGGTCGGCCACGGTGTGTCCGGCGGTGAAGTCGACCGAGTGCACGCCGGGGCGGGAGGTTCCGTCGGCGTAGGCGATGAGATAGCCGGTGCCGGACGGCGAGGGCACGGTGAGGTTGAGGTCCACGGCGCTCACCCCGCTCGCAGGGACCCCGTGCGCACCAGCGACCTTGAGCTTCAGCGTGGCGTGGGCACCGAGCTTGGCGGTTCTGCCGCTTCCGGTGCCGGTGCGGGTGTTCAGGATCCGTGCCGGGCCGACCGGCTGGAACTCCGCACCGCTCACGGTCGGGCCGTACCAGCCGACGAGGTCCGCGGCGAGGTTCGCCGACGCCCTGCTGGTGTTGCGCAGGACGACCTTGCCGTCCACCAGCGGGAGCACGATCTGGTCGGAGGCGGTCTGCCCGGTCGTCCAGAACGGGCCCGTCACGCTGGAGTCGGAGGTGCCGTGGGTGGAGACGGTGAGGCTGCCGGAGGCCTTGGTGGTGGTCGCCGCGACGTTGAGCACCACCGCGTTCGCCCCGGTCGGGACGCCGTGGGTGCCGGCGACTGTCAGTGTCACCGCGCGGCCGCCCGCGACCGGGCCGGCGGCGGCGCCGGTGCCACTTCGGGTGTCGAGCAGACGGACCGGCGTAGCCGGGTGGTAGGTCCGGGCGAACTGGGCGTGCGATTGGAGGCCGACCGTGCCGACCTCGACGGTCACCGGGCCGGAGCTGCCGTTGTAGACGTCGACCGAGCCGGTCGGAGTGACCTTGACGGTCGCCTCGTTGGTGGTCGTCCGGCCGGGCTCGAAGTTGATGCTGGAGGTGCCCGGCCGGGTGGTGCCGTCGGTGTAGAGGGTCAGGGAGCCGCCCGCCCTGGCCTCCCTGGCGACGATCTGCAGTTGGGCCGCGTCCACGCCGTCGGAGTCGGCCCCCATGGTGGCAGCCGAGAGCTTCAGGACCCCGTGGGCCGCGATGGTCTTCTCCGTGTCGAACTGCGGGGTCATGGGGACGAAGGCGTCCGCGGCGTGGAAGGTCGTTCTGGCGGTGGTGACCCGGCCGAGCCGGTCCGTCTGCGTCAGCGTGGCGGTGTACGTGCCGGGGGCGGGGTACTGGTGCTCCGCCTGGAGGCCGGCGGGCAGGTTCTCCAGGTTGCCGTCACCGAATGTCAGGGTCTGGTAGGCGACCTCCCACGCGTCCGCCGGTGCCGCAAGGGTGAACCGCGCGTATCCCGCGTTGACCTGCCCGTCCACGGTGTCGGCGGCGGCGGACAGCGACGCGGCGGGCGGGGTGGCCGTACCCGCCACGCCCTCGCCGTACCACCCGGTCCGGGTCGATCCGTCGGCGTCAGTCACCGTGATCCTCGCGGAGTATCTACCCGGCGTGGTGTAGCTGTGTGTGATCGGGTCGCCCGGGGTGCCGGTGCCCGGGGCGGTGCCGTCCCCGAAGTCGAACGAGTACGTGAGTGGTTCGCCCCACGAACTGGTGGCGCCGTCGGTCTTCCACGAGGTGACGAACGGCGCGACGCCGGTCGTCGGCGACGGGTAGCCGCCGTTCGGAACGTTGATGATGTCGTGCCGCTCGAAGGCGCCCCGGTCGAGGTACGTCGTCGTGCCGGTGCCGGTGTCGGCGACGATCCGGTCGTCCACGCGCGGGACACCGTCGATGTCGGTGGTGAGCTCGCCGGGCGCGTCGGCGTCGGCCGAGTCGATGAGTGGGGAGTGTTCGGACGGTACCGCCAGAAACTGCGCGTTGAGCCCGTCGATGTCGTGCGCACCCTGCCCGGTCCCGTCCCGCAGTGCCGCGGTGGTGGCGTAGGGGGTGCCGGCCCACGCGTACTCGGGGCGGGGGCGGGCGGAGCCGCCCGCACCGTTCGCCGCCACGTTGTAGTCGCCGGTGACCCGACCCGCCGACTCGGCCGACACCGCGTACAGCGGAGCGGTGGGCGCCTGGCACGTAGCGCTCTGCCTCGCCGCCGTGGAGGCGACCACGTTGTTCTCCACCGTCCCGGAGATCTGGCCGTCCAGCGAGATTCCGGTGGCGCAGGGCGCGATGACGGTGTTGCTCGTCACGTTCGCGCCGGTCGTCCCCGTCATTACGATGCCGCCCAGCCCCGGGGTGGTCACCACGTTGGTCGTCGCGGTGACCCGCGCCGCTCCCGGCTCCACCCGCACGCCGTAGGCGTATCCGTCGCCGATCCGATTCCGCGACACGGTCACGTCCGAGGACGCGCCGTCCACGGTGACCGCGGTCCCCGCGCTGGGGGCCCGCACTGCGGGGCGGGGGAACGACAGCCGGTCGAGGCCGACGCCTTGGGAGCCCGTCACCGCCACCCCGTCCCCGCCGCGGTACCAGAACGCCAGGTGTTCGACCCGTACGTCGTGCACCGCTTTGAGCGTCAGCGCCGGCGCGGATCCGGTGGACGCGAGCTCCGCCTCCGAACCGCCCACGGCGAGGGGCGCCCCGGTGAACGTGATCGGGGCGTCCTTGGTGCCCGACCTGGTCAAGGTCACCGACCCCGAGTACGACAGATGGTCCGGCGACTCGATCCGGACCGTCTGCCCCGGCTCCACCACGTCCGCCGCCGCCTGCACCGTGCAGAAGGGCGCGCTCTGGGTGCCCGCGCCCGTGTCGCTGCACGTCACGTCGTGGTTCACGTACAACGTCCCGGCCGAACCCGCGTCCGCCGTCGCCCTGCCGGTACCCCAGCCACTCATCACCCCCGCCACGATGAGCACGGCCACGGACACCCCGACAGCGGGGCGAGGTCTATGCATGAGGTCTCCACGAAGCGTTCGCGGTGAGGGCAGTGAGGGTGGTCACGCTGGTGAAACTGGTGAGGCCGGTGAAACTGGTGAAGCTGCGTCATCGTGTCAGGCTCACGCCCAAGAAACGGCCATGATCCACCCTCGCCTTGCCCAAGACCGGTCTGTCCAGGGCGCGTTGGGGCGAGCCGTTCATCCCGGTCGATGACCGGCGTTCACGGATGCGGCTGGACATCCGGGTTTAACGATTCGGAGAACCTCCACCCCACTCGCCACTCGTCCCGCATACAGTGCCCTGCAGACCGGCTTTTCTGAACGCGTTCAGAAGTTCGGGGGAGGGGTCCACGGGGAGGGTTTCGCGCGATGCGCAAGGGGGCAAAGGCCGCCGTCATCGGCAGTGTGTTCGCCGTGATGGTGGGGGGTGCCGGATACGGCGCCTTCAATGTGATGTCGGCGCTCAGCGGGAGCGAGGGCGGGGGCTCGGGGAACGGCGGACCCGCGGCCGTGAAGACGGGACCGCCGAGCAGCGCGGAGGTCAAGGAGACCTCGACGAAGTTCTTCGCCGCCTGGGAGCAGGGGGACGCCGCCAAGGCCGCCGCGTACACCAACTTCGCCCAGAAGGCGCAGGAGTTGCTGGCCGGCTACCGCGACGACGCACACCTCACCGGTGTGAAGATCACCCCGGGGGCGGCGACGGGAGTCACCGTGCCGTTCTCCGTCAAGGCGACGGTGTCGTTCGAAGGGAAGTCCAAGCCCTTCGCGTACGACTCCCGGCTGACCGTCGTACGCGGCGAGACCACCGGGAAGGCGCTGGTCGACTGGAAGCCGTCCGTCGTGCATCCCGAGTTGCAGGAGGGGGACACGCTGGTCACGGGCGATTCGGCGAGCCCGCCCATCGAGGCCGTGGACCGGAACAACGTTGTCCTGACGAAGGAGAAGTACCCCTCGCTGGGACCGATCCTGGACGCGCTGCGCGAGAAGTACGGCGACACGGCGGGCGGTACGGCCGGAGTCGAGCTGGCGATCCATCACGCGACCGAGGGCGCGGGGGACACCGCCCTGGTGACCCTCGCCAAGGGCAAGGCCGGCAAGCTGCGCACCACCCTCAGCGCGAGCGTGCAGGCCGCGGCGGAGAAGGCGGTCGCCCGGTACGCCGAGTCCTCCGTGGTCGCCGTGCAGCCGAGCAGCGGTGAGGTGCTGGCGGTCGCCAACCACCGTGCGGACGGCTTCAACGCGGCCTTCCAGGGCACCCTTGCCCCCGGCTCCACGATGAAGATCATCACCGCGGCGATGCTCATCGACAACGGCGTGACCACCATGAACGGCCCGGCGCCCTGCCCGGAGACCGCGACCTGGCAGAGCCAGACCTTCCACAACCTCACCAACCTCGCGCCGAACGAGAAGGCGAGCCTCGCCAACAGCTTCATGCGGTCCTGCAACACGGCCTTCGTGAAACTGATCGACGAGAAGCCGCTCACGGACGAGTCCCTGACGACCGAGGCACAGACGCGCTTCGGCCTCGGCCAGAACAACTGGAAGACCGGCATCCCCTCCTTCGACGGCAGCGTCCCCGCCTCCGGCGGCCCGGACCGCGCCGCGAACGCGATCGGCCAGGGCCAGGTCCAGATGAGCCCGCTGAACATGGCGTCGGTCACAGCGACGGTGCTGACGGGCACCTTCCGGCAGCCGGTCATCGTCTCGCCCAAGCTCGACGACCGGGTACTGGCGACGGCGAAGGGCCTGCCCAGCAGTACGTCGGCGCAGCTGCGCGCGATGATGAACCTCACCGCGACCAGCGGCACCGCCGCCCAGGTGATGGCGGGGCTCGGCGGCACCATCGGCGCCAAGACGGGTTCGGCCGAGGTCGACGCCCAGTCCAGGTCGAACAGCTGGTTCACCGGCTATCGGAACGACATCGCGGCAGCCGCGATGACCCAGGGAGGCGGTCACGGGGTGGACGCGGCCGGTCCGATCGTCGCAGCTGTGCTACGAACGGGCGGCTGAAGTCACCCTTGACAGGGCGGGACCCTAGGGTAGGGGTTCTCGTTGAGGAGCATGAGGGTGCCGGGGGACTTGGGGAACAGGCGGAGGATCGAAAACTGTGGGGAACAGAAGGCGCGTCGCCGAGCGACGAAAGACGAAGCCCGCCGTGGTCGGCGGGCTGATCGCGGTGGTCGTCGGCGGCGGGGCGTTCGGCGCCTACAGCCTGTACGGCGGCGGGGCGTCGGCCGAGGACCGCACGTCGGAGACCGCCGCCCACAAGGCCGTGAAGACCGGTCCGCCGTCGGCGGCCGAGGTCACGGCGCTGTCCACGCGGTTCCTGACCGCCTGGCAGAGCGGTGACGTCGCGAAGGCGGCCGCGGCCACCGACGACTCGGCGGCCGCGACGACCTTGCTGACCGGCTACGGCAAGGACGCCCACATCACCGGCGTCAAGCTGACTCCGGGCACGGCGTCCGGGTCCTCCGTCCCCTTCTCCGTCAAGGCCACCGTCACGTACAAGGGCAAGAGCAAGCCCCTGGCGTACGACTCGAAACTGACCGTCGTGCGGCGCGCCAAGGACGGTGTGGCGCTGGTCGGCTGGAAGGCGTCGGTCGTGCACCCCGACCTCCAGGACGGCGACCGCCTGGTCACCGGTCCTGCGGGCACTCCCCCGGTCACCGCTCTCGACCGGGACGGCGGCGAGATCACCACGGCCAAGTACCCCTCGCTGGGCACGGTGCTGGACGGGCTGCGCGAGAAGTACGGAAAGATCGCCGGCGGCAAGGCGGGCATCGAACTGCGTGTGGTCCGCAAGGCCGCCACCAAGGGCACCCAGAAGACCCCCGACAAGACCCTGGTGACCCTCAGCGAGGGCACCCCGGGGACCGTGAAGACCACGCTCAGCCCGACCCTCCAGGCCGACGCCGAGCAGCAGGTCGCCAAGAAGGACCGGGCGTCCGTGGTCCTGATGCGCCCCTCGACGGGCGAGATCCTCGCGGTCGCCAACACCAGCCACGGCTTCAACACGGCCTTCCAGGGCTCGCTGGCCCCCGGCTCCACCATGAAGGTCATCACGTCGTCGCTGCTCATCGACAAGGGGCTCGCCTCGGCCGACAAGCAGCACCCGTGCCCGAAGTACGTGACGTACGGCGGCTGGAAGTTCCAGAACGACGACAAGTTCGAGATCAAGGGCGGCACGTTCAAGGCGAGCTTCGCGCGCTCCTGCAACACCGCTTTCATCAGCCAGGCCAAGAAGCTGTCGAACTCTGACCTGACGAACCAGGCGCAGCAGTACTTCGGCCTGTCCATGAACAACTGGGCCATCGGCGTCCCGTCCTTCGACGGCTCGGTCCCGGTCCAGTCGGCGGCCCAGATGGCGGCCTCGCTGATCGGCCAGGGCGGGGTCCGCATGAACCCGCTGAACATGGCCTCGGTCGCCTCCACGGTCAAGACGGGCGCCTTCCACCAGCCGTACCTGGTGTCTCCGACGGTCGACAACCGCAAGCTGGCGACGGCCTCCCGCACCCTCTCCGCCACCACCCTCGCCCAGCTCCGCGAACTCATGCAGTACACGGCGGCGTACGGCACCGCCGCCGAGGCGATGTCCGGCCTCGGCCCCGACTACGGCGCGAAGACCGGCTCCGCGGAGGTCGACGGCCAGAAGAAGCCCAACGGCTGGTTCACCGCGTGGAAGGGCGACCTCGCCGCGGCGGGCGTCGTCCAACAGGGCGGCCACGGCGGCGACACGGCGGGCCCGATCGTGGCGGCGCTCCTGAAGGCGGGGAGCTAGCCGGGCGGGGAACCAGGACCTGTGCGGGCGGGGGGCGGGGGGCCCTGCGTCATGCGGCTCGGGAGGGACTTGAGAGCGACTCGGGAGCCATGTCAGTGGGGGCCTCTACGCTCCGCGCATGACGTTCTCCCTTCCCGCGGGACTGCCCGCGGGATTGCCCGCAGGCCGTGCCGTCCCCGACGGCTCCCCCGTCATGTGGCGCTCCGACACGCCTCCGTCGGACCCCCTGGCCTGGTGGACACGTTGCCAGCGGCAGCAGGGCGAGACCGGTCTGCTGCCGATCCTCTGTTACGGGGACGACGACCGGCCGCGCTCGCTCGACCTCGCCGAGATAGCCGCCGTCGACCTCGAAGCCGAGCTGGAGCAGAGCTGGCGCGCGTACCGGCGTGACCAACTCGCCCGGCTCGCCGCTCCGTCCGAACCGCTCGAACTGCCCGAGGACATCGCGCCGTTCGTGGAGCCGTGGGAGGACGACCCCGGCGCGCCCTTCGACCACTGGCCCGGGCTGGCCCCCGCCACCCTCGCCTCCTGCGGCGTCGACCCGGACGAGGCCGCCCGCTCGGCCTTCGCCCACCTCATGGCCGACGACCCGTACAACGCGACGGACGCCCGTCTCGGCCTCGTCGCCGCCGCACGCAGCGCCGACATCCCCGCCGTCGTCGGCTGGCGTGCGGAGGCGCCACTGCCCCTGCTCTGCGCTCTCCTGCGCAGTTGGGAGGACCGCTTCGGCGCCCGTGTCCTCACCGTCGTCGGAGCGACGCTGTACGTCTCCGTCGCGAGCCCGCCGCGCGACGAACAGCAGGCCGCCCACATCGCGCTCGAACACCTCCTGACCACCGCCGACAACATCGTCAACGACCCCCCGACCCCCTTCCCCCGTTACGCCGCCTCCCTGGTCGATGCCCCGCTGTGGCGCTTCTGGTGGGACTAGGACCGGTACGAGACCCGGCACGCGGCGCGCCGGAACCCGCTCGCGTGCCTCCTACACCGACCGATAGCGTGCCGCCCATGACGACCGACGCCGCCGAAGAGTCCGGAGCCCACCCCCGTTTCGCCGAGGCCCTGGCGGACCTGGGTCTCGCCGATCTGCTGCTGCGCATCCGCCGCTTCCCGGACGCGACCCGTACCGCCGAGGAGGCCGCCGCCGCGATCGGGTGCGAGCTGAGCCAGATCTGCAAGTCGCTGATCTTCGCCGCGGACGGCGTGCCGGTGCTGGTGCTGATGGACGGGGCGTCGCGCGTGGACGTGGAGCTCGTGCGGCGGGAACTCGGGGCCGAGAAGGTGACGCGGGCCAGGGTCGAGCTCGTACGGGAGACGACCGGGTACGCGATCGGCGGGGTGCCGCCCTTCGGCCACCGTACGAGGACGCGGGTGCTCGCGGACCGTTCGCTGCTCGGCCACGACGTGGTGTGGGCCGCGGCCGGCACCCCGTACACCGTGTTCCCCATGGACCCCAAGACGCTGGTCGCGCATGCGGGCGGCACGCTGGTGGACGTGCGCGAGCAGCACCCGTGACGCCGCTGGTCACCGCGGCGGTGCTGATCGGGCTGGTGCCGATGCCGTTCGTGGCGGTGCCGGCGGCCGTGTTCGCGCACGAGGTGGCGAACGCGTGGGCGGCGCCCCAACTGGGCCGCCATCGACGCGGCGTTGGCCACCGGTGTGTCGATCGCCGCGTACACCGTCGTGGATGTACTCGGCGTACGCCGCCTACCGCCTGTGCTCCCAGCTCGTCCCCGTCCTGCGGCCCTTCGCCGCCCTGCGCGAGTCCTCAGTCAAGGCGTGCTCGTGCAGTAATGAATTCCCTGGTCAGGGGGCTGGAGAAGTAATTCCGTGCGCCCCGGCCTCGTTCCGCGCCATGAGAGCGCGATGGGGATCTACCGTCTCTTTGACGTCAGTTGCCAACGTTCTCAACCCAGCGTGAGCCATCGGATGCCCAAGCGGTTGACGTCCCCTGCTTCCTCCCTGGTGATCGGCTCGCGCCCCGTCGCCTTGCGCAGGAAGCGGAGCTGACCCCAGCCCAGCTTCTCCAGTGCCGCTGCCCCCTCCGGCCCGAGCAGAAGATCCTGCACCAAATCTGCTGCCTGGGAAGTCAGCCACGGCTCGCGCCCCAGGGCGTCGGCCAGGTCCAGGCCGTGCACGGCGACCTCAACCACGCGCGTCAGCAGGAACTCCGACAGGAGCATCGGATCGCCGTGCCGGGTGCGCACCACACGCCCTTCGGGCTCGGCCCGGCACAGTCGGTCCACCTGTCGCCAAGTGGCGTTGAAGTCCTCGGCAAGCACGGCACCGCTGAGCTGCTCGGCCGCATGATCCTGGGCCAGAGCGATCCGAGCCGCGTCGGTGTCCGGAGCGAAACGGTCGTCGGGCCGGTAGTACTCCACCGCCGAGACCTCGGCACGGTTCGGCGCCGGCGCGGCCAGCATGCCCGGCAGCCAGGCAATCACCACCCGGACATGCGCCAGCAACTCGCTCACCGTCCACGGTGCGCACCGCGTCGGCAGACGCCACTCGGCCCCCGAGACCCCCGTCATCGTCCGCGCGAGCTGCCCCGCCTCAAGACGAAACGCTTCACCTACCCGCCCCTGCTCCATGCCGATCAAGCTACCCAACCAGAACTGGCACAGCAGTTGATCCCAAACGCGCTCTGTGCGCTGGGTCCGGTCGAGGTCGTATCCAGTGCTGCGACCGGACAGGTGTACCGGTCGCCGACCAGATCGCTCCACAGGTTGCCGGGTACTCTCCTCCCGTCGTTGGCTGAGGGGAGTTGCCGAGTGGCTCGGTTACGTGGACCTGTTCTGCGCACGCGGAGGCTGGTGATGGAGCCGATTCGCCGCGAGGACAGCGACGATCTGTTCGAGGCTGTGGTCAGTCAGGACAGCGTCATGCGGTGGCTGGCGACCGGCCGGGCGGACAGCCGGTCGGCGGCCGAGGCCATGTGCGACGATCACGTCGCTCACTGGGCGAGGCACGGCTACGGCGACTTTGCGGTCAGGGACGCGGCGACCCATGCCTTCCTCGGGCGGGTGGGACTGCGCAACCGGGCCTGGTACGGGACCGACCTCGGCTTCGCCGTGCATCCACGGGCACAGGGCCGCGGCATCGCAGGAGAGGCAGGCCGTGCCTGCTTGGACCTGGCGTTTCGTCGACTCGCGCTCCCGGTCGTCTTCGCGTTCGTCCTGCCCGGCAACACGGCCTCGATCGCGGCGCTGCGCCGCCTGGGTGCTCAGGAGGCCGGGACCGTCCAGTCCAGCGGCCTGCACTGTCTGCGGTACCGGTTTGACCCCACAGCCGGCCCGGCCGCGTCGGGGCACGCGGTGGACGACGGTGATGACGGTGTTGGAGGCCTCCGACTGCGCTATGCGCCCGGCCCCGGCGACCGGGAGGACAACGTCGCACTCCGCGACGGTCTGCCCGACCCCTTCGGAGTCGACGGACTCGGTCTGATCCGGGCGGACAAGGAACACACGCTCACGGCCGTCTGTGACGGCCGGCTGGTGGCTTCTACGGGGTGGCTGCTGCGGGAGATGGCATTCGATGGGGCACCGCGCCGTGTCGCCGGGCTGGGCAGCGTGCTGGTGCACCCTGCTCATCGGGACCGGGGCATCGCCAAGACCATGATCAGCGTCGCGGTCGAACACGCACGGGCGGCCGGGGCCGAAACGGTGATGCTGCTGTGCCGCCCGGAGCTGGTCCCGCTCTCCACGCGGTTCGGATGGCGCCAGATGTCTGCGCCGGTCACCTTCCGGCAGCCTGTCGGCACCCGGCTCTGCCCGCTGGCCGCCGTGACGTACGACCTGGCCGAGCTGCCCCGGCCCACCGTCGGCGTGGACCTACGGGGCCTGCCGTTTTGACGTGCTGGGCAGGGGTTCACCGATGAGATCAGGCTGACCCGGCATGAGGGCGTCCGCTGGGGTGGGAGATCACTCAAAGCCGCGTGATGCAGCCTGCCCATGATGTCCTCAACGCGTCTGCCGCTGCTCGGGGGCAAGGAATCCCCGGACGATGGCATTGAATGCATGCGGCGCCGTCATGGGCACCAGGTGCCCGGCGTGCGGAACCACGGACAGGCGGGCTCCCGGATGGCCGCCGCCGTCCGTCGGGCATCCGGCAGGCCGGCGCGATCCCGCTTCCCGCACAGCACAAGCGTGGGCGCGGCGATCTGCCGAAGTACACCGGAGAGATCGCTCGTTTCCAGAGCGTCCAGTATGTCGATCCACCCGACGCGATCGGGAAGGTCGGAGATGACGCGCACCAGCCAGCCGGGGCGATGCCGTGCGATCCGAAGCCGCCGCGATGACGTCCTGCCTGGTGCGATCTCAGGCCCACCGGACAGAACCAACCGGGCAACGAGGTCCGGGGTTTCAGCTGCAACCCGTGCCGCCACGATCGCTCCAAGAGAGTGGCCGCACAGGTGCACCGGCCGTAGCTGCCGGGCGACCTCGGTGGCGGATTCGACTGCCGCCGCCAGGCTGAACGGGCCCGGCCTACCGTCAAACCCCGGCAGGTCAGGAGCAACGACGTGAAAGCTGTCGGACAACGCTCCCAGCTGACGTCGCCACATCCGCGCGCCTCGGCCGGCACCGTGCACCAAGACCAGCGCCGGACGATCAATCTCGTCGCCGGCCTCCAGAACTTGCCTTCTCGTGATCACAAGATGGCAGCCTGACGGGTGCCAGACCAGCCCCGGCCCCAGCCCCAGCCCCAGCCCGGCAAACCTATCCGGTCAGAGCGTCAGCGCAGGCGTGACCTTGGCGCTGTTCAGTCACGCCGGACGGCGAACAGGCGCGCCGCCACAGCCAGCACCAGCCCGGCCGCGATGAGGTACAGGCCAAGACGTTCTTCGGGCACTGCCGGTGACCACACCCGCCAGGCTGACGAGGTGTAGGCATCGGCTGCCAGGAAGGATCCGTAGGAGGATGACGAGAGACTGGGGGGCGTACTGGTCTGGCTGCGCACCCACAGCAGGGTGCCGATGGCCCCGCAGGTCGCGGATATCGCATACAGGACCGTGGCGCGGCGCCGGACCGGTCTGTTCACGGCTTCTCCCTCGGCTTTGTCATCGTGATGCGTGGATTCTCGCTGGCCTTACCGGTCGCGTCCGCGCCGGGGCATCGTGTCGAATACCCGTGAGTACAGCAGCTCTTCTGCGCCATGCCCGCACGCTCGACCACGCTCGGTCGGAACATCAACATCCGGCCCACGCTGAATCTTTGAATCTTTGGTCTTCCGCCCCTTCGATCTGCTGGGCTTGATCCCATGGACACCGCCGCCGCCGACCGTCCGTCGGCGACCTACGACCGCATCGGTATCGGATACAGCGAAATCCGACGCCCTGACCCCCGCCTGCATGCTCTCATCGGCCAAGCGCTGAAAGGTGCCCGCACGGTTGTCAATGTCGGCGCCGGCACTGGCTCCTACGAGCCGGAAGGCGTCAGCGTGACCGCGGTCGATCCTTCTGAGGTCATGCTCGGCCAACATCTCGGGACGAACAAGGTGAAGGCCGCGGCCGAAGCCCTGCCGTTCGCGGACGGTTCCTTCGACACGGCCATGGCCGTCATGACTGTCCACCACTGGCCCGACCTGCACCGTGGACTCGGCGAACTGCGTCGCGTCGCCGACAGGCAGGTCGTCTTCACCTGGGATCCCACGCACCGGACGGAATTGTGGCTACTGGAGGAGTACCTGCCGGAGATCCGTGAGCTGGACCATGCCCGCTTCACCCCTGTGACCGAGGTCGCCGACGCGCTCGACGCGCACACTGTGACGCCCTTTTCCATCCCGCACGACTTCACCGACGGCTTCCAGTGCGCGTACTGGCGCCGACCGGAGTGCTACCTCGACCCAATCATCCGCCAGGCCAGCTCCACCTTCGCCCAGCTACCGCCCTCCGTCGTAGAGCCGGCGATCGCCCGGCTCCGCTCCGACCTCGACTCCGGCACCTGGCACCGCCGCCACGCCGACCTGCTGGGCCAGCAGAGCATGGACTACGGATACCGCCTGCTCATCGCAGGCAGGTAGTCCTGCCGGCTGGCGAAAGCTGTTCAGCGACTCTGCTCAGTCAAGCCTTGCTGATGCGGCAATAACTTCGCCGTGCGCACCACACGCCCTTCGGGCGCGGGCCGGCACAGTCAGTCCACCTGTCGCCAAATGGCGTTGAGTCGTCGGCGAGTGCGGCAACGTTGAACTGTTCGGCCGCATGATCTCGGGCCGGAGCGATCCGAGCCGCGTTGATGTCCGGAGCGAAACGGTCGTCGGGCCAGTAGTCCTCCGCTGCCGAGACCCCGGTCAACGTGAGGTGCCCCGGTGACGGGACGCCACGTCGAGCAGTGGCTCGGGCGGTCGAGCGCCAGGCGGCCAAGTTCCCCCCACGGACAGGGCTGAAAAGCGCTACGCGTCTCGCGCGGCTCCTCGGCCCTGCGCTGAAGGATCCCTAGAAGATGATTGATTCCAAGGGGCTCAGCGGCGGCCTCGCCGGTCCTCGTAGTTGACGAAGTAGCTCACAACAACGAGCAAGCCGAAAATCCCCAGGGCGAAGGTACCGAGGATCGTCCAGATCCCCTTCCCGTCCAACGCGGAGCGCACCCCACCGCCGAGCCCGCCAACGGACATGCAGAAGCCGAAGACGAGCATCTGTGAACTTTGGGGTCTCAGCCAGTGCCGCAGGTCCGGGCGGCGGCGCCCGCGCGTGGGCGGGCCTGCGGAGTGCGTCATTGCTACCTCACCTTTCCCGGTTCTGCCGGGGCGTCCACATGGGTGTCGCTTGGCCCCTTGGGCGTCTCGGGCGTGCAGTAGAAGCCGATCCCCGTCGCGACCACGGCGACCGGCACGCCGAATATCTTCTCCCCGAACTTGCCGATCGTGTTGATGAACGTGGGGCGATGGTGCCTGTATCGCGCCGTCGACATCTCCGTGCAGTGCCGCCTGGCCGCCGTCCGTCCAGCAGCGGTTGTACTCCTCCGAGCCCGTCCGGGCCTGCTGCGCCTGCCAGGCGTCGGTGCTCGCGCTTTTTGAGAGAGCCGTAGTACGTGCTGCCGAACTCATGCTTGTCCCTGGCGAGTTGCCACAGGCACCAGGACCAGGTCGAGTCCGCTTCCGTTGCCCGGGCGATGATCGCATCGATACGCCGCTGCAGGGCGTCGCCGTGCGAGCGGCTCCGCCCCCCAGGACAGCCATACAAAAGACCAGCGTCTGTCGGCCGGCCTGCATCGGCCGGCCTGCAAGAGTGCTCGGACGGCCGTCTTGAGCATGTGGCTGAAGCCATCCTCGGCAGCGAGCCGCTTCCCGCTCGGGAAAGCGATCAACTCCAGGGCGTGCTGTGGCGCGGATACCACGGGCCGTGGCCCGGCGCCACGGTCCCTACCGGCGGTGCAGCGCTCGAGGGGTCAGTGGGCCCGGTCGCCGTGCCCGGCGCCTGCGCGAGTCCGGTGGCCCACAGCTGGTCGACACGCGAGCGCTCGGTGGTGTCCGGGTAGCGGTTGGTGCAGGACGGGCCGGGGCTGCCGCCCGACATCAGCTCACTGCACGGCCCGCTGTAGTCGTCCGGCAGGCCCAGCACGTGCCCGGTCTCGTGGGTGACGACGCGGACCGAGTCGTACTGCTGGTTCTGGGAGTAGTCGAGGAAGACGTAGCCGCTTCCGTGACCGTTGGTGGAGGCGTAGGACCCGCGCGCGTCGTTGCCCTCCCGGTAGGAGAAGTCGGCACCGCTCGACGCCTCCTGGAGCTTGACGTTGGACTCGGAACTGTTCCAGATCGAGGCCGCGCTCGATATCTGCGAACGGAAGCTCGGTGCCTGGGAGGCGTTGTAGTAGATGGTCACCGCCTGCGCGTTCGGCTGGGCGGCGCGCTTCTGGGCGACGGACTTGAGCACGGCCTCGAAGAACGCCTTGTTGTTCGCGGCCTCCTCACCCGACCCGTCGTACCGCGCCACGGAGGTACCGGCGGCAGCGGACGGGGGAGCGGCCGTCTGGGCGCTCGCCGGCACCGCCGCGCCCAGCGCGCTGGAGGCCAGACCCAGGCCGAGAGGGAGGGCGAGGAGTCTCGCGGACGTTCGGGACGACTTCATGTGGGGGGCTCCTACTCACTCGGTGACGCCGAGCACCCGGTGCGCGGTCGGCTCTGCGTGAACACCGGTTCCGAACTGCGGCGACGTCCTGTGGGTCGACATTCTTAGAACGGCTCGACAGGGAGCGCAAAGGGTCCCGCCACTACGTCGCCTCGTAGGTCCCGGGACCTCGCCGGGGCAGTGCCCACGGGTCTCCGGTCCGCACATGGCCGCAGGAGGAAAACTGTCGCGGCGTCAGAAGCCTTACCTCACACGGCAACAGGCGTGCGGGCCGACCACGCGGAATCCCGGGACACGCGGCGGGATCCACATCCGGGCCAAGACGGACATATCCTCAGATGTCCGCCATGCCTCGTCTACTAAGCGTGCAGGTTGATTGGTGGGGCGCTGTGACCGACGTCATAGAACGTCACGGAACATGGGCTTCCGCTTCTTTCGCGCCCCACCGGCCCCGGGGCACCCGCCCCCAGGAGTCACCCTCGGCATGGGCGGCATCCCTCACCGCCGAGCCGCCGCCGCTCAGTCCTGATCAGGAGGGAGCCCGGGCCCGCCGTGCAGCCCGGCGAGCGGCATGGGGGAGAAATCGATGGGTTCCTCGCCCGCCTCCAGCAGGGTGTCCGCCACACCTGGCGGCTTCGGGACCAATGCGGGCCGGGCTGTCGTCAGCCACGCGAACGAGGTGCGTGCCCGGCCGTAGAGCGCCGGCCGCACTCCGGCCCCTTCCGCCGGCACCCGCACCACCCAGTCGTCTTCCATCTCCTTGCGCGGGACGTATCCCCGGGCCCCATCCAGAACGCGGCCGCACGCGGCACATCCGAGACACCCAGCACAACGGAACCGACTCTCAGCACGCGCCGACGCTGACGGACAGCAGCGAGCCGAGGCCCCCTACCAGGCACTCCTTCATCCGCTTGAGGGCGACGGCGCATGGCGTGGAGCTCGGCGGTCGTGAAGTCGTCATCGGTGAGCCACGGTTGTTTCAGCTCCTCCAGCTTCGCCCGGTCCTTTTCGTCCGCGAGAACATCGGCCTCGCCGCGGGCCCGCCCGGGGTGACGGCGGTCTTGGCCAACTTTGATCGGGACATGACAAGACGCTGCACAGACTCATGCCGCGCACGGCACGCGAGCCGATGCCGCACACGGAGTGATGCCGCACGCGGAGTAGAAGGGTCGTCAGTGAGCCACCGGAGTCACCGCTGTGTACGTGCGGCGCAGGAAGCGGATCAGGACCTTCGAGTCGAACTGCACCACGGACACGCCTTGCGCGGAGTGGAACTCCACGACCGCCTGCACCCGGCCGCACGGCCACACGCGTACGTCGCCGGACTCGACCGGACCACGCAGGCCCCGTTCGAGGAGTTCCCGGGGGAAGGCCCACTCGTGGGGGCCGGGCAGCGTCATGTGAACCTGGCGGGGATCAGCGTCGGGGTCGTAGCTGAGGGCCACCGGGACGACCTGGTGTTCATCCTCGGCGGAGTCTGCCGTGTCGGTGACGATGTGGGCTCGTGCGTACTGTTCGACGGCAGACATGAACCGACTCCTTGCGCTGCGTTACCTGCGTGGAATATATGAATCCGTCACCTCTCCAATGTCGCACATTTCGGAGATTTCGCCCACGGACTCCCTTATCCATCGCGTTCCCTGATCGGCCCTCGTCATGCATCACCGCCTCGCCGCTATTCATGGGAGCCTCGCTCTTGCAAGTCATTCGCAACAAGGCACTATCATCGAACGGTGCATGTCCCTGACGGATTCATCAACGCCCCGGTCTCCGCGGTCACCGGAGTGGTCGCCGCCGGCGCCATCGCCGTGAGCCTGCGGGGCGCCCGCCGCGAACTCGACGAGAAGACCGCGCCGCTCGCCGGCCTGGTCGCCGCCTTCATCTTCGCCGTACAGATGCTGAACTTCCCGGTCGCCGCCGGGACCAGCGGACATCTGCTCGGCGGCGCGCTCGCGGCGATACTCGTCGGCCCCTTCACCGGGGTCCTCTGCGTCTCCGTGGTCCTGCTGATGCAGGGCATCCTCTTCGCCGACGGCGGCCTGACCGCACTCGGCGTGAACATCACCGACATGGCGATCGTCACGACGGTCGTCTCGTACGCCGTCTTCCGGGGCCTGGTGAAGGTCCTGCCGCGCAAGAAGCGCTCCATCACCGTGGCGGCCTTCGTCTCCGCGCTCCTCTCCGTCCCGGCCGCCGCCGTCGCCTTCACCCTCATCTACGCCCTCGGCGGCACCACCGACGTCCCGATCACCAAGGTCGCCACCGCGATGATCGGCGTGCACGTCCTCATCGGCATCGGCGAGGCCACCATCACCGCTCTCACGGTCGGCGCGGTCATCGCCGTACGACCTGACCTCGTGTACGGGGCCCGCGGTCTGCAGCAGCGGCTGAAGCTGCGCGTCGGCGGCGAACTGGTCGACGCACCCGCGCCCGCCGCCGTCCCCGTGGCCGCCCATACCTCCCGCCGCAAGGTGTGGGCGGTCGGCCTCGTCACCTCCCTCGTCCTCGCGGGCTTCGTCAGCTTCTACGCCTCCGCGAGCCCCGACGGCCTGGAGAAGGTCGCCAAGGACCAGGGCATCGACCAGAACACCAAGAAGCACCACACCGAGGACTCCCCGCTCGCCGGGTACGGCGTCAAGGACATCTCCGACGCCCGGATCTCCGGCGGCCTCGCGGGCGTGATCGGCGTCGGCGTCACCGTCGTCGCGGGCACGGGGATCTTCTGGGCGGTGCGCAGGCGCCGCACCGCCGACGTCTCCCCCTCGCAGGTGGCCTGAGGTGGGCGCGGGTCACGCCCACCGGCTCTACCGGCACGGGCACTCCCCCGTGCACGCCCTGCCTCCGCACACCAAACTCGCCGCGACGTTCGCCTTCGTCGTCGTGGTCGTCTCCACCCCGCGCGAGGCGATGTGGGCCTTCGCGCTGTACGCCGCGCTGCTGGCGACGGTGGCGTACCAGGCCCGGGTGCCGGCCGCCTTCCTGCTCAAGCGGCTGCTGATCGAGATCCCGTTCGTCGCCTTCGCCGTGCTCATGCCGTTCGTGGCGCAGGGCGAGCGGGTGGACGTCCTCGGGCTGTCGCTCAGTGTGAACGGCCTGTGGGGCGCCTGGAACGTCCTGGCCAAGGGCACCCTGGGCGTCGCCGCCTCCGTGCTCCTCGCCTCGACGACCGAACTGCGCGAACTGCTGCTGGGGCTCCAGCGACTGAAGCTGCCCCCGCTCCTCGTGCAGATCGCCTCCTTCATGATCCGCTACGGCGATGTCATCACGGACGAGATGCGGCGGATGCGGATCGCGCGGGAGTCGCGGGGCTTCGAGGCCCGGGGTGTACGGCACTGGGGCGTCCTCGCGAAGTCGGCGGGCGCGCTGTTCATCCGCTCCTACGAACGCGGTGAGCGTGTCCACCTCGCCATGGTGAGCCGCGGATACGCCGGTTCGATGCCGGTCATCGACGAGGTGACCGCGTCCCGGGCGCAGTGGTCGTACGCCCTCGCCCTCCCGTTCGCCGCCCTTGTCGTCTGCCTGCTGGGATGGACCCTGTGACCCCCTCTCTCGAAGTGGCCGGACTGGCCTTCGCCTACCCCGACGGCCACCAGGCCCTCTTCGGCGTCGACTTCCGCATCGGGCGTGGCGAGCGTGTCGCGCTGCTCGGTCCGAACGGTGCCGGCAAGACCACGCTCGTCCTCCATCTCAACGGCATCCTGACCGGCGGCGCCGGAACCGTGACGGTGGCCGGACTCCCGGTCGGCAAAAGGCACATGGCGGAGATCCGGCGCAAGGTCGGCATCGTCTTCCAGGACCCGGACGACCAGTTGTTCATGCCGACCGTGCGCGAGGACGTGGCCTTCGGGCCCGCTGCGGCCGGGCTGAAGGGCGCCGAGCTGGAGGACCGCGTCCGTACGGCCCTGGAGCGGGTCGGCATGGCGGACTTCGCCGACCGTCCCCCGCACCATCTGTCGTTCGGGCAGCGCCGCCGGGTGGCCGTCGCGACCGTCCTCGCGATGGAGCCGGAGATCCTCGTCCTCGACGAGCCGTCCTCCAACCTGGACCCGGCCTCACGCCGCGAACTCGCCGACATCCTGCGGTCGTTGGACGTGACCGTCCTCATGGTCACGCACGACCTGCCGTACGCCCTCGAACTGTGCCCCCGGGCGCTGATCCTGAGCGACGGCGCGATCGCGGCGGACGGGAAGACCGGCGAACTGCTCTCCGACGACGAGCTGATGCGCACCCACCGGCTGGAGCTGCCCTTCGGTTTCGATCCGCGCTCGACAGCTGTGCGTACTCCGTGACAATGGGCGCGTGACGAAACAAGGGGACCAAGAGGACTTCGGATCGGCCGGGTCGCTGTTCCTCGACGACCAGTTGTGCTTCGCGCTCTACGCGGCCCAGCGCGCGGTGACCGCCGCGTACCGCCCGCTGCTGGAGGAACTGGGCCTCACCTACCCGCAGTACCTCGTCCTGCTGTTCCTCTGGGAGCGCGGCGAGACCACGGTCAAGGAGCTGGCGGGCGCGCTGCGGCTGGACTACGGCACGATGTCGCCGCTGCTCAAGCGCCTGGAGTCGGCCGGTCTGGTCCGCCGTGAACGCTCGCCGCGCGACGAGCGGTCGGTACTGGTGGCGGTCACCGGGCGCGGTGAGGCGCTGCGGGAGCGTGCGGCGGGCGTACCGCGAGCGCTGCTGGCGTCGACCGGCCTCGCCGGGGACGAGGTGGCCAGGCTGCGGCACGAGCTGTGGGGGCTGGCCGAGCGCGCGGAGGGTGCGGCGGGACGCGGACGCTGACCTGCCCGGGCGGGGGTTACCGACGGTTTCTACCCCCTGGTAGGCGCATCTTCCGTACCGGCCGGTACCTTGTGCACGATGTACTTGCGCACTCCTGTGTTTTCCGTCCTGGGGGAGGTCCCGCCATGATCGACGGCACCGCTGTCGACACCCGCCCGACGAAGATCATGTACGTCGCCGAGGCCACCGCGCACGGCGGCCGGGACGGCTATGTCACCAGCCAGGACGGCCAGATCGAGCTGAAGGTCGCGATGCCGCCCGCGCTCGGCGGTGACGGCAACGGCACCAACCCCGAGCAGCTCTTCGCGGCCGGGTACAGCGCCTGCTTCCACAACGCGCTGGTGCTGGTGGGCCGCCGCGCCGGACTGGACCTGACCGGCTCCACCGTCGCCGCGAAGGTCGGCATCGGACCCAACAAGCAGCGCGGCTACGGCCTCGCGGTCGCCCTGAGCGTCTCGCTGCCCGTCCTCGACCAGGACGTCGCGACCAAGCTCGTGGACGCGGCGCACGAGGTCTGCCCGTACTCGAACGCGACCCGGAACAACATCGAGGTCACGATCCTGCTCGGCTAGGAATCGAGCCTTCCGCGTGGGTGTTACATCCACTGTTGAGGGTGGCCGGGCGACAGGGAGTACGGACGTGAACGTGAACGGCGAAGTGGCCGAGGGCTTCGAGCCGGTCAGGGAAGCGTTCGCACGCAACTTCGAGACGCTCGGGGAACGGGGTGCGGCGGTCTCCGTGTACCGGCACGGGCGCAAGGTCGTCGACCTGTGGGGCGGCACGCGGGACGTGGACGGTACGGCCGATTCGGCACCCTGGGAGCACGACACGGCCCACGTCATGCACTCGGCGACGAAGGGTGTCGGGGCCGCCGTACTCCTGATGCTGCACGAGCGCGGCGAGCTGGACCTGGACGCACCGGTCGGGAAGTACTGGCCCGAGTTCGAGGCTCGGGGCAAGGAACACCTCCTGGTCCGGCATGTGCTGTCGCACCAGGCGGGCGTGCCCGTGGTCGACGCGCCGCTGACCCCGGCCGAGGCCGCCGACCCGGACCGTACGGCCGAGTCGATCGCGGCGCAGACCCCCCTCTGGGAGCCGGGCACGGACCACGGCTACCACCCCCACACCTTCGGCTGGATGCTCTCCGAACTGGTCCGCCGCGTCACCGGCGGCCGGGGCGTGGGCGAGTTCATCGCGACGGAGATCGCCGCCCCGCTCGGCCTGGACCTCTGGGTCGGGCTGCCGCAGGCCGAGGCCCACCGGGTGGGCCGCGCGGGCCGGGTCGACGCTCCCGAGCCGTCGAGCGCCCTGCGCACCCGCCCGAAGCGGTCGGTGGCCGAGGCCTACAAGGACCCGGACTCGACGACCGTCCGCGCCTTCGCCGCGATCACCCCGCCGCCCGACGACAACGACCCCGCCTATCGCGCGGCGGCCCTCCCCGCCTCGAACGGCATCGCCACGGCCGACGGTCTCGCGCGTTTCTACGCCGCCCTGATCGGCGAGCTGGACGGCACCCGGCTGTTCACCCCGGCCACGGTCGACCTGGCCCGCGCCGAGGCGTCGGCGGGACCGGACCGCACCCTGGTCATCAGCACGCGTTTCGGCCTCGGCTACATGCTCCACGGCACGGCCTCCCCGCTGCTGGGCCCGGCCTCGTTCGGCCACCCCGGCCGCGGCGGCCCCCTGGGCTTCGCGGACCCCGAGTCGGGCATCGCCTTCGGCTACGTCACGAACGGCTTCCGCAAGACGGTGACGGCGGATCCACGGGCGCAGGCCCTGGTCCGGGCGGTACGGTCGGCGCTGTCGTCGTAGCCGAGCGGGCCGGGTACGTGTCGTAGCCGACCGGGCCGGGACCGCGTCGTAGCCGGTCGGGCCGGGGGCGCGTCGTAACCGATCCGGCCGAGGACATGTCGTAGCCGATCCGGCCAGGGCCGTGCCAGGACACCCCCGCGATCCTGGCCCGCCCCTTCCGGTCCGCCCGTCCCTCGCCGCGCGGCGATCACCAGAATGCGCGGCCGACCGCCCGCCTGTCGTTGGCGCACAGTCGCCACCTACTTGGCGCAGCGTCCACGGCCTTCCGGACGTCCCTCACGCTCCTCGGCCACCGCCTGCCTCCGGAGTTCACTCGGCGGAACGCCATGGGCGGCGCGGAAGGCCCGGGTGAACTCGGCGGCGCGAGGGAAGCCCCAGCGGGCGGCGACGGCATGGACCGGCATCGCGCGCAGTGCCGGGTCGGCGAGGTCGCGGCGGGCGTTGTCCAGCCGCTGATCGCGGATGTAGGAGGCCACGGTGAGGCCCTCGGCCTGGAAGAGGCGGTACAGATGGCTGCGCGAGATGTGGTGCGCGGCGGCGATCCGGGCGGGAGTCAGCTCCTGGTCGCCCAGATGCCGGCGGATGAACGCCTTGATGCGCAGGGTCAGCGTCCGGCCGCGGGTCTCCGGCGGCAGCAGGGCCTCGGCGTCCAGGGCGCCCGCGAAGACCGCCGTGACCAGATCGGCGAGGACCGTGCCCAGCCGGGGTCCGTCCGACGGCTGGTAGGAGCCGGTGTCCGAGGCCAGCTGGACGAGGAACTGCGCCAGGAGCGCGCCGACTCCCTCACGGCCCGAGATCCGGCTGCCGATCACCTGGTCGGCCCGGTTCGCGGGCAGCGCCACCAGCGACCGCGGGATCTCGACTCCCACGAGGCTGACCGGGTCGGGGCCGGTGTGTATCTCGTACGACCGCGAGGAACAGTTCGTGTGGATGTCGTTGACCCGGTACGCGGCCTGCTGTCTGTCCCAGACCGCCGCTCCCTCTCCCCTCAGCAGGAGGGAGAGGTGGTACACCTCGGGATCGGACTGGCGGATCAGCTTCGGCGTCCGGCGGAAGACCAGATGGTCGAAGGTCGCCGGCCAGACCGTGACCTCGCCCAGCCCGATCATGCGCTGGTGCGCGCGGTAGTCCGCCGCGCGGTCGCTGGCCAACTGCATGGGCGCGTGCGTACGGCCCATGCGCTGCGTCCACGCCTCGAACCGGTCACCGACCGGCAGGTCCGCGGATCTGAAGACCGACTCCTGCAACACGGTCAGCGGACGGACACGTGCGCCACGAACCGCCCCCGGGTGGCGGGGACGACGGCTGTCTCGACGCGGTCGCCGACCTCGGGACCGCTGCTGTGGCCGCTCGTGAACCAGTGGAGTTCCGAAGTGCTCACAGTTCCCCCAGGCTTGTTCGACGAAGGCCGGCGACTCCCCTGGTGAGAGAGCCTGAGACCGGATGATGCCATAGCGTAGTTCGAGGATTCGGAGCTGCCACGGGTCCGGGACCGGGCTCCGGGTCGGAGGCGGCGCTCGCGGGCCGAGTTGTCGCGCCCCATACCTGGTGCCGCCCCCGCCACCACGGCCGCCGTTCACTGCCGGGGGGCACCTACCCGGCATGCGCTGCTGTCTCCCCGCTCCCCTCGCCGCCCTGTCGGCTCTCCCCTCCCCCTGCGACGTCCTGCGCTCCGGCGCCCTCCTCGTCCCCGCTCTGCTGCGGACCGCCGCCGCGCGCAGGGCAGGCCGCCGGCACCCCGACTCCCTGATCGCGGTCCACCTGGAACTGGTCACCCTCGCCGAGGACCGCGCCGTCATCACCTGGTACACCGGCATACCCGGCACCGACGACGGGTTCGGTCATCCGCTGCCCGCGGTGACGGAGGGCGAGGTCGTCTACGGCACCCACCCCGCCCGGCTGAACCGCACCGCGGCCGAGGACGGGCCCACCGCACACCACTACGTGGAGCTCACGGACCTGGAACCGGGCCAGACCTACTACTACCGGGCCGGCTCGCGGGGCGTCGCCGCCACACCCACACCCCTGCACCTCGTGCGCGGCAACGCCGTCGGCACCTCCCTCCACGGGCTCGGCTCCGTCGGCGGCCCGTACTCCTTCACCACGCCCCAGCCCCCGCCCGGCCGCCACCTCCTGTCCATCGCGCTCTGCAACGACCTGCACCTCGGCGAGACGGCCGCGGGCCTGGTGGCCGGGATCCCCCTGATACGCGGGGTGTCGCAGACGCCGGGGCTCGCGCCGTACCCCGAGACCATGAGCCGGGCCCTGGTCGAGGAGGCGCGTCGGCGGGGGGCGGACCTGCTGCTGGCCGCCGGGGACGTCTCGGCCGGCGGGGCCCCGCGGGACCTGGCCGAGGCCAGGCGGATCATGGACGGTTTCGGCACCCACGGGCAGGACTACTTCGTCGTACGCGGCAACCACGACCGGCCCGGACAGCCCGGTGCCGCCTTCCACGACGCCTTCCTCGACACCTTCCACGGCGGTGACGGGCCCGCCTACTTCGCCCGTGACCTCGGCGGGCTGGGGATCATCGGCCTCGACACCTACGAGAAGGAAGGCGCCGGCGGTGACGCGGGCGGGCTCGGCGCCGAGCAACTCTCCTGGTTCCGCGCCCGGTTGAAGGAGCGCGGCGACCAGCCGACCGTGGTGTTCGGCCACCATCCGCTGGCCGTGCGGGACTCCGTCTTCCCCATGGGCCGCGGGCAGCGCCTCGACCGTCGCCAGGCGCGCGCGATCCTCGACGCCTACGCCGCCGCCCCGGGCGTCTTCCTCCACCACGCGGGCCACACCCACCGCAACAAACGCACCGTCCTGCCGCAAGCCCCGCACGTCACCCAGCAGGAGGTCAGCGCCGTCAAGGACTATCCCGGGGGCTTCTGCCTGCTACGGATCCACTCCGGAGGCTTCGCCCTCAACCACTACAAGCCCGGCGGTGCCCGCGCCCGCGAGTGGGCCGAGCGCAGCCGCCGGGTGGCCGGGGGCCTGTGGCCACACCACGCCCTCGGCCGCTCGGTCACCGACCGCAACAGCGTGACCGTCCGCGACCTGTCCGGCGTCACCGGCCCCTTGATACGTCAGCGGGAGGCGACGTAGACACTTCCCCCGGCGCTTGCTCGGCCAGGACAACAGTGAGGGGCACCCTGCCACAGCGCAGGGTGCCCCTCACCATCTCAGCCAGACAGCCAGTCAGGCCTCAGACCCGTACCAGCTCCCGGTCCTCGTCCCGGCCCCCGTCGCCGCGGCCCTGGCCCTTCTCCTCCGCCGTGCGCAGGCCCTCGCCCTCGACGTCCACGTTGGGAAGCGCCCGGTCCAGCCACTTCGGCAGCCACCAGGCCTTCTTCCCGAGCAGGGCCAGCACCGCCGGGACGATCGCCATGCGGACCACGAACGCGTCGAAGAAGACCGCGATCGCGAGGCCGAAGCCGATCATCTTGATCATCGACTCGCTGGAGCCGATGAAGCCGGAGAAGACGGCGATCATGATGACCGCGGCCGCCGTGACGACCCGTGCGCCGTGCCTGAACCCGGTCACGATCGCCTGGTGGGGCTTCTCCCCGTGGACGTACGCCTCGCGCATCCGGGTCACGAGGAACACCTCGTAGTCCATCGCGAGACCGAAGACGACACCCACCATGAAGATCGGCATCATCGACATGATCGGGCCGGTTTCCTCGACGCCCAGGAGGCCGGACAGCCAGCCCCACTGGAAGACGGCGACGACCGCGCCGAGCGCCGCCATCACGCTCAGCAGGAAGCCGAGCGCCGCCTTCAGCGGGACCAGGATCGAGCGGAAGACCACGATCAGGAGGAGGAACGCGAGGCCGACGACCAGCGCGAGATACGGGATCAGCGCGTCGTTCAGCTTCTGCGAGAAGTCGATGTTCATCGCGGTGGTACCGGTGACCAGCACCTTCGCGTCGGTCTTCGCCGTGATGCTGCCGCCCGCGTCACGGATGGCGTGCACCAGGTCCTCGGTCTTGACGGAGGACGGCTTGGAGTCGGGGATGACCGTGATCGTCGCGGTGTCCCCGGCCTTGTTGAACGCCGCCGGGCTGACCGACACGACGTCCTTCATGTCCTTGACCGTGTTGGTGACCTTGGTGGCCGCGGCCTTGGGGTCGTCGCTGGACTTGCCGTCCACGACGAGCATCAGGGGACCGTTGAAGCCGGGACCGAAGCCGTCGGACAGCGCGTCGTACGCCCGGCGCTGCGTGGTCGACGTCGGCTGCGAACCGTCGTCGGGCAGACCCAGTTCGAGCGAGGCCGCCGGGAGCGCGGCGGCGCCCAGGCCGATCACACCGAGCACCAGCACGGCGAGCGGCCGGCGCACGACGAAGCTCGCCCAGCGGGTGCCCATGTTGGGCTTGCCCTCCTTCTTCGCGGCGCGCCCGCCACCGAGCAGCTTGCTCTTCTTGCCCGCGGGCTGGACCTTGCGGCCCGCGTAGCCCAGCAGCGCCGGAATCAGCGACAGCGCGATCAGTACCGCGATGGCGACCGTGCCCGCCGCCGCGACACCCATCTTCGTCAGCATCGGGATGTTGACGACCGACAGACCGACCAGCGCGATCACGACCGTCAGACCGGCGAAGACGACCGCGGAACCCGCCGTGCCGACGGCCCGTCCGGCCGCCTCCTCGCGCTCCCGGCCCTCGGCCAGTTCGGCACGGTAGCGGGAGACGATGAAGAGGGCGTAGTCGATGCCGACCGCGAGGCCGATCATCATCGCCAGGGTGGAGGTGGTGGTGCCCAGGTCCAGCGCGTTCGCCAGCGCCGTGATCGTCGAGACGCCGATACCGACGCCGATCAGCGCGGTCAGCAGCGGCAGCCCGGCCGCGATCAGTGAACCGAAGGTGATGACGAGCACGACCGCGGCGACCGCGATACCGATGACCTCGGTCGACCCGGTCTCGGGCGTCGCCTGGAGCGCGTCACCGCCGACCTCGACGCTCAGCCCGGCGTCCCGCGCCTGCTGCGCGGCCTCCTCCAGGGCGGTCTTCGAGGAGTCCTTCAACTCCATGCCGGACACCTTGTACTTCACCGAGGTGTAGGCGACCGACCCGTTCTTGCTCACCGCGTGGGACTTGAAGGGGTCGGAGACGGAGGTGACCTCGGAGCCGTCGCCGAGCGCCTTGACGGTCTTCTCGACGGTCGCCTTGTTGGCCTTGTCGCCCATCTTCTCGCCGGCGGGCGCCTTGAAGACCACACGGGCGGTCGCGCCGTCGGCGCTCATCCCGGGGAAGCGCTGTTCGAGCAGGTCGAAAGCTTTCTGCGCCTCGGTGCCCGGGATCGAGAAAGAGGACGCTCCCGCGGTGGGCGCGGAGGCGGCGCCGACACCCGCCAGCGTCAGCAGGGCCACCCATATCAGGGCGACGAAATGGCGTCGCCTGAAGGCGAATCGGCCGAGTTTGTAAAGGAATGTGGCCACGAGGGCGTACTCCCGGTCAGGTCGTTTGCTGGCAACTGGGCAGGGGAGATCAGCCCGACGACGTGAGCGGTCGCGTCAGGTGCGGGTGTGCGTTGTCTCAGGGATCTCAGGCGCCGAGAGCGGGGAGGATCACGGCATCCATGTACGAGGTGAGGAAGGCCTGGGTGGGTGGCAGCTGGTCGATGACACCGCGCACCGCGAAGGCGCCGATCATCATGTGCAGCACGTACTCCTGGGCGGGGTTGTCCGCTCGGACCTCACCCCGGTCGACAGCCCGCCGCAGGATCACACGGAGCATCTCGGTCTCCGGCTCGATGATCCACTCACGGAAGGCTTTCAGGAGATCGGGGTTTCCGTGCAGTGCCGTGGCCAGACCTCGCATCAGCGCGGAGTTCTGCTCCATGTGGCAGTCGTCCTCACGCCGCACCATGGCGTGGAAGTCGCCCCGCAGGGACCCGGTGTCGACGTCGCTGGTGATCGGCTTCTCGTGCCGCAGCGCCTTCACGACGAGCTCGGCCTTGCCGCCCCACTGGCGGTAGAGGGTGGCCTTGCTGGACTTGGTGCGGGCGGCGACGGCGTCCATGGTCAGGGCGTCGTAGCCGACCTCCCGGAGCAGCTCGAGCACGGCCGCGTACAGCTCGGCCTCGCGCTCGGGGGTGATCCGACTGCGACGCACCGTTGCGGCTTCAGTCATCCCACTCACCTTCTCTGCTCCGGACGATACTGTTTCGTACACCTACGAAGATACCCCGAGATCAAGCGAAACGAAACCGTTTCGTACGTGTGTTGGGTCACGCCCGTCCGAAAGGACACCTACTCACAAGTTGCCAGGGGCCTCCGGGAGGAAAAGCATGGGTAGGTGAGCGACGCGTATGAGAAGGCGACCACGGACCATGCGCCCCCCGGGGACAACGCGACCATCGGGGGCAACGCATCCGGCTATCTCCGCTTCCCCCATCTCAGCGGCGACCACCTCTGCTTCGCCGCCGAGGACGACCTGTGGATGGCCCCCCTCGACGGGCCGGGCCGCGCCTGGCGGCTCACCGTCGACCGGACCAAGGTCGGCCACCCCCGCTTCTCCCCCGACGGCCGGCTGATCGCGTACACGAGCTGGCGCAGCCTGGTGCCGGAGATCCACCTGGTGCCGGTGGACGGCGGCCCCTCCCGCCGGCTCACCTACTGGGGCAGCGCGGACACCCAGGTCTGCGGCTGGTCGCCGCCCGACAAGGACGGGCACAGCGACATCCTCGCCGTCGCCTCCCACGGCCAGCCCTTCTCGTACTTCACCTGGGCCTACAAGGTCCCCACCGACGGCGACCCCGGCGGCGCGCTGCCCTGGGGCCCGGTCTCCGCCATCCAGGTCGCCGACCTCGACGGCGAACACAAGACGCTCCTGCTGACCGGCACCCCGCCGCACGAGCCCGCCTCCTGGAAGCGCTACCGGGGCGGCGCCACCGGGCGGCTCTGGCTGCACGGACGGCGACTGCTCGCCGATCTCGACGGCCACCTCGACTCCCCCATGTTCGTCGGCGGCCGTATCGCCTTCCTCTCCGACCACGAGGGCATCGGGAACCTGTACTCGTGCGCGTACGACGGCACTGACCTGCGCCGCCACACCGACCACGACGCCTTCTACGCCCGGCACGCCTCCAGTGACGGCACCCGGGTCGTCTACCAGTGCGCCGGGGACCTGTGGATCGTCGACGACCTGTCCCCGGACTCGGTCCCGCGCCGCCTCGACGTCCGCCTCGGCGGTCCGCGCGCGGGACGCCGTACGTACCAGGTGCCCGCGGCGCAGCACGTGGACGGTCTCTCGGTCGACGAGACGGGCCGGGCCAGCGCCGTCGTCGTGCGCGGCAGCCTGCACTGGCTCACCCACCGCGACGGCCCCGCGCGCACCATCGCGGACACTCCCGGCGTACGCGTCCGGCTCCCCGAGATGCTCGGCTCCGGCGGTCGGATCGCCTACGTCACCGACGCGGACGGCGAGGACGCCGTCGAGATCGCCTTCCTCCCCCGGGCCTCCGGCCAGCGCGAGCCGCGCCGGCTCGCCTCCGGCGAACTGGGGCGCGTGCTGGAGATGGTCTCCGACCCCCAGGGCGAACGCCTCGCGATCGCCTCGAACGACGGACGCCTGCTGATCCTCGACGCGACGGAGGAGTCCGGGGACACGTCCCCGTCCCGGGCGGAGCCCGAGGAAGCCTCCCGGGCGGAGCCCGGCACCACCTCGGAGCCGGAGTCCGAGGACACCTCGCAGCCGGAGTCCGAGGACACCTCGCAGACGGGGTCCGAGGAAGCCGACCGAACGGAGCCCGGCGACACCTCACCGGCCGAGACCGAGGGAGGGGAGGTCACTGAGCTGATCACGTCGATCAACGGGCCGGTCCGGGACCTCGCCTTCTCCCCGGACGGGGCCTGGCTGACCTGGTCGCACCCGGGGATCGGCCGCTCCCTGCGTCAGATCAAGATCGCACGCATAAAGGACCGGCTCATCGTCGACGTCACCAACGGCCGCTTCGAGGACGAGAACCCCGTGTTCACCCGCGACGGCCGCTACCTCGCCTTCCTCTCCTGGCGCGGCTTCGACCCGGTGTACGACGTCCACACCGGCGACCTCTCCTTCCCGCTCGGCTGCCGCCCCTACCTCGTCCCGCTGTCCTCCGCCACCCCCTCCCCCTTCGCGCTCAACCCCGACGGACGGCCGGTCGCCGGAGGCCTGGACCCGATCGAGGACGAGAGCGCGGACGGCGCGGTGAGCGTCGAACTGGAAGGCCTGGAGAGCCGGGTGACCCCCTTCCCGGTCACCGCCTCCAAGTACTCGGCGCTGTACCCGGTCGCGGGCGGCGGCCTGGTCTGGCTGCGCTGGCCGATCTCGGGCGCCCTCGGCGAGACCTTCGTCAACCCCGACGACACCTCCGGCCGCCCGACGCTGGAGTTCTTCAACATCAGCAAGGCGAAGAAGTCCGAACTCGTCCAGCACCTGGACTGGTTCGCGGTCAGCGGCGACGGCTCCCGGCTGGTCGTCGTGGACGAGGGCGACCTGCGAGCGGTCCCCTCGACCGAGGCCGGTGACTCCGACTCGACGGTCTGGATCGATCTGCGGCGCATCATCCACGAGGTGGACCCGCCCGCCGAGTGGCGCCAGGCCTACGCGGAAGCGGGCCGTCTCACCCGCGCCTACTTCTGGGAACCCCACATGTGCGGCATCGACTGGGACGGTGTGCTCGCCCAGTACCGCCCGCTGGTCGAACGGGTCGCCTCCCCCGACGACTTCGCCGACCTCCTGCGCGAGGTCCTCGGCGAACTCGGCACCTCCCACGCGTACGTCGCCGCCGCCCGCCGCAACGAGGGCCCGGCCCACTACCAGCGCTGGCAGGGCCTGCTCGGCGCCAACTTCGTCCGGCGTGACGGCAGCTGGACGCTGAAGCGGATCCTGCCCGGCGACTCCTCCGACTCCAAGGCACGCTCACCGCTCGCCGGTACCGGCATCCGCGAGGGCGCGGTCCTCACCCACGTCGACGGCCGCCCGGTCGACCCGGTCACCGGCCCCTATCCCCTCCTCGCGGGCGCGGGCGGTACGACGGTGGAGCTCACGTTCACCCCCGAGGCGGGCGAGGGCCGCTCACGCCGGGTGGCCGTGGTCCCGCTGATCGACGAGCGCCCCCTGCGCTACCAGGACTGGGTGGCCAAACGCCGCGAGGTCGTCCGGGAGTTGAGCGGGGGCCGGTGCGGCTACCTCCACATCCCGGACATGGGCGGCTCGGGCTGGGCCCAGTTCAACCGCGACCTGCGCCTTGAGGTCTCGCGCCCCGCACTGATCGTCGACGTGCGCGGCAACGCGGGCGGCCACATCAGCGAACTCGTCGTGGAGAAGCTCACCCGCACGATCCTCGGCTGGGACCTGACACGCAACGCCCAGCCGGTGTCGTACGCCTCGAACGCCCCGCGCGGTCCGATCGTCGCCCTCGCCGACGAGGCGACCGCCTCCGACGGTGACATGATCACTGCCGCGTTCAAGCTGCTGAAGCTCGGCCCCGTCGTCGGCCAGCGCACCTGGGGCGGAGTCGTCGGCATGACCGGCCGCCACCGCCTCGGCGACGGCACGGTGATCACGGTGCCGATGAACGCGGCCTGGTTCGACGCCTACGGCTGGTCCGTCGAGAACCAGGGCGTCCCCCCGGACCTGGCGGTCCTGCGCACCCCCTTGGACTGGGCGGAGGGCCACCACACCGAAATGGACACCGCCATCCAACTGGCCCTGGACCTCCTGACCACCCACCACGCAGCCTCCCCACCCGACTACTCGAACGCCCCCGACAGATCAAGACCAAAACTCCCCCCACGATCTCAATAGAGGTCTTAGAGGTCAGGGGGACGCCCCGTCAGGGGCGCGGGGAACCGCGCGACAAGCCCCCACCCACCCGCACCCGACAACGCCCCCCGACGCCGACAAAAAGCGTGGGGCGCCCCCAACCAACAGGGGCGCCCCACAACTCGGCCTAAGCCGGCGCAGCTAACCGTCAGACGTCGTAGTCCTGGTCGAGCCGGTCCTTCGCCTCACGCTGCACGCGCTCGGCCTCCGGGATCGTCCGGTCGCCCCTCTGCGGGGAGCGCTCACCCGACTGCGGGGAACGCGCGCCCTGCTGCGAGGTGCGGGCACCCGGCTGCGGGGAGTGCTCGCCGGGACGGGCCTTCTCGTGGCCGATGTCCTGGCCCATCTTCTTCTTGCCCTGCTGCTTCATCTGCTCGGCCTTGTTCTGCATCTGGTCCTTCTTGCCCATGAGGTTTCACTCCCATTTGTGGGTGAGGGGGATCGGGCTCGACCAGACTTACACGCACGGACTACGCACGCATTTCGATCACTCACTCACGGTGATATCCCCTGCTGGCGCTGCTCGTCGGCCGCCCCGCCGGCACCCACGAGCCCCGTACTCACGCCTTTGAGCCGCGGCTCGAACCGCCGCATCTCCCGTTGTCCCACGGCCCCGATGATCCCCGGGAGGTAGCCCCGGACGCCCTGCATCCCGCGCAGCCACCACTGCGCGTACACATGGCCGGACCGCCGCTCGATCCCCGCGACGATACGGTCGACGGCCGGCCCCAGCGGATACGTCTTGTTGGACGGCCACGGCAGCCGCTGCCTCAACTCCCGCATCACCTCGTCCTGATCGGCCCCGCGCACCATGTCGGTGTCGGTCCAGGACAGGTAACCGATCCCGACCCGTACGCCCTTGTGGCCGACCTCGGCACGCAGGCTGTGCGCGTACGCCTCCACGCCCGACTTGGACGCGCAGTACGCCGTCATCATCGGCGCCGGGGTGATGGCCGCGAGCGAGGCGATCTGCAGCAGATACCCCCGGCTTTCCATGAGCACGGGCAGGAACGCCCGCGCGGTGACCGCCGATCCGATGAGGTTGACCTCGATGACCCGCCGCCAGGCGACGGGATCGGACTCGACGAAGGGACCGCCGTTCGCCACACCGGCGTTGGCGACGACGATGTCGACCTTCCCGAACCGTTCCTTCACCTCGGCCGCGACCTGGGCCATCGCCTCGTGGTCGGTGACATCCGCATGCCAGAAGCCGCTTTCGCCGTGCAGCCGGTCCGAGACCTGCTTGAGCGCGTCCGGCTCCAGGCCGACCAGCGCGACCTTGGCACCGCGCGCGGAGAGCTTGCGGGCGAGGAGTTCGCCGACGCCCCGCGCGGCCCCCGTGACGACCGCGACCTGCCCTTCCAGGCTCACCTTGGTCATGCGCTGCCCTCCTTGATCTCTGCGTAGGTGGAGACGAGTTCGCGTATGCGGGCGGTGACCAGTTCCGGCGCCTCCACCGGTGTCATGTGCCCGAGTCCGGTCAGTTCGGTGACGCCGACACAGTTCGGCAGGGCCGCGACCAGGGCGCGCGCGTGTACCACGGGCGTCAGCCGGTCCGCCGTACCCACCACCACGGCCGTCGGCACCGCCAACGCCCGTACGCCGTGGTCGAGATCGAGCAGGTCGAGCACCTTCGACCAGGCGTGCCGCACCGTGCGCGGACAGGCGTGCACGATCCGCGCGCACGCCTCCACCATGCCCGGTGACGAACCGGCGCCCATGGTCGCGTACTTGAGGATCCGCCGGGCGAGCGGGGTGACGGGCCCGAGCGGCGCGGCCGACCCGAGGATCCTCTTGGTCACCTGGGTCCGCAGCCACCCGGCCGGCATCGGCACCACCCGCGCCTCGGCCACCAGCCGCGAACTGCCCGTGCTGCACAGCAGAGCCGCCACCGCGTGCTCCCGGAAACGTGGCCGCGCCGAGGCCGCCATCAGCGTCATCCCGCCCATGGAGTGCCCGACGAGCACGGCCTTCTCGCCGGGTGCGAGCGTGGCCGCGAGCACGGCTTCCAGATCGTCGGCGAGCGCGTCCGCGGTGCACGTCTGGCTCGCGGGACTGCGGCCGTGCCCGCGCTGGTCGTACGCGATCACCCGGTGGTCGACGGCGAGGTCCCGTATCTGCGCGGCCCAGAAGGCGGTCGAACAGGTCCAGCCGTGCGCGAGGACGACGACGGGCGCGGCCGGGTTGTCCTCGGGTCCGTGCACCTCTACGTGCAACCGGGCGCCGTCGGCGGAGACGGCGGTCAGTTCGCGCGCCGGCGCGGGCGGCGCGTACGCCCCGTGCTCCACATGCGTCAGTCGACTCACGCTCCCGCCTCCACCTTCTTGGCACCCTTTGTGCCGGAGCTCTTGGTGCGCGACTCGGGTGCGCGCGGCCCGGATGTGTTCGGCGCAGGGGCGCGCAGCACCTCGTACTCTCCCAGGTCCACTCGCCGGGTGGCGCTACGGAACTCGGTCGTCGTGCCGGGCCAGATGGTGGTGTTGCGGCCGCTCGCGTCGAGGTACCAGCTCGTGCAGCCGCCGGTGTTCCACACCGTGCGCAGCATCCGCTTCTGGACCTTGTCGTTCCAGCCCTCCACGGCGTCGGGGCGCGCGTCGAGAGCCGCGCGTCCGCCCAGGACGTCCAACTGCCGCACGTAGTCGGCCATGTAGTTCAGCTGGGACTCGATCATCAGGATCATGCTGGAGTTCCCGAGCCCGGTGTTCGGACCGATGATCGTCATCCAGTTGGGGAACCCGGCCGCGGTGGCCCCGCGCAGCGACTTCATGCCGTCGCGCCACACCTCCGCGAGCGTCCTGCCCTCGGTTCCGACGACCCGGTCCGCGATCGGCATGTCGGTGACGTGGAAGCCCGTACCGAAGATGATCGCGTCGACCTCGGCCGTGCTGCCGTCGGCGGCGACGAGCGTGGAGCCGTCGATCTTGGCGAGCCCGGAGTCCACGACGTCGACGTTGGCCCGGGTGAGCGCCGGATAGTAGGTGTTGGAGAGCAGGATCCGCTTGCACCCGATCCGGTAGTCGGGGGTCAACTTGGCCCGCAGTTCCGGATCCCGGACGGCCCGCGCCATGTTCCGCCTGGCCAGCCGCTCGACGAGGCCCAGCTCGTCAGGACGCTTCGTGAACGCCTGGACCTGCAGCTCCCTGATCCCCCACAGCAGTCCGCGCCGGGCCTGTGTGGTGAAGGGCAACTGCTTGTGCAGCCACCGTTCGGCACCGGTGATGGCCCGGTCGACCCGGGGCATCACCCACGGCGGCGTGCGCTGGAAGAGGGTCAGCCGGGACACGTCGGGCTGGATGGCGGGCACGATCTGGATGGCGGATGCGCCCGTGCCGATCATGGCGACGCGCTTGCCGCGCAGGTCGTAGTCGTGGTCCCAGCGGGCCGAGTGGAAGACCTTGCCGGGGAAGGAGTCGATCCCCGGTATGTCGGGGATCTTGGGGTCGGAGAGTGGCCCGGTCGCGGACACGACGACATCGGCGGTGAGGAAGCCACGGCTGGTCTCGATCCCCCACCGGAGCTTCTCCTGGTCCCACGTCATCATCTTCACTTCGGAGTCGAAGCGCAGATGCGGGCGCAGTCCGAAGACGTCGGTGACGTGCTCCAGGTAGGCCCGGATGTGCTCCTGCCCCGAGAAGGTGCGCGGCCAGTCGGGGTGGGGCGCGAACGAGAACGAGTACAGGTGCGAGGGCACATCACAGGCGCACCCCGGGTAACTGTTGTCCCGCCACGTACCCCCGACGCTTCCGGCCCGTTCCAGGACGACGAAGTCGGTGATCCCTTCGCGGCGCAGCCGCACCGCGGCCCCCAGACCGCCGAACCCGGACCCGATCACCGCGACGCGCACATGCTCGTGCTCGGTCATCCCGACCATCCCACGCCTCCCTAGCCGCCCGACTCTGCCAGTGAACACTGGCGCAATGGGAGCGTAGAGCAGCTCCGTACTGATGGGTAGGGTTGCGACCACGAAAGTTACCGACGGTACGACGTAGGGTTTCGCACGTGGCGGAGAAGCGTGAGTACCGGATGGAGGAGCTGGCCAAGGAGGCCGGCATCACCGTGCGCACCCTGCGCTTCTACCGGGAGCGCAAGCTGATACCGCCGCCCCGCCGCGAGGGCCGTATCGCCTGGTACGACCACACCCACCTGGCCCGCCTGCGCACGATCTCGGCGCTGCTCGAACGCGGCCACACCCTCAGCGGCATCGCGGAGCTGGCCGAGGCCTTCGACCACGGCCGTGACGTCGGTGAACTCCTCGGTCTCGGCGAGCCCACCGAGGAGACCCCCGTCCGCCTCTCCCCCGAGGAGCTGGCCGACGTCTTCGCCGGCCAGGCCACCCCGGAGAACCTCGCCGCGGCCCTCGACCTCGGGTACCTCGGCACCGACGGCGGCGAGATCGTCCACATCAGCCGCCGCCTGCTCGACGTCTCGGCGGCCCTGGTCCGCGAGGGCATCCCCCTGGCCGACGTCCTCACCGCCGCCCGCCGCGTCCGCGACCACGCCGACGCCCTCGCCGACCTCTTCGCCGGCATCGTCCTCACGCAGAACCGCACCACCGAGGACCTCAAACGCCTACGCCCCCTGGCGAAGAGCGTGGTGGAGGCGGAAGTGTCGATGGCCCTGGACCGGCGGCTGCGGGACCAGAGCTCGTAGCCGACCGTCACCGGCGGCCGCAGCGCTACAGCTCGTAGACGACCGTCACCGGCGCATGGTCGGACCAGCGCTCCGCATGCGTCGCCGCCCGCTCCACGAACCCCTTCACGGCCTTGCCCGCGAGCCCCGGCGTCGAGACGTGGTAGTCGATGCGCCATCCGCTGTCGTTGTCGAAGGCCCGCCCCCGGTACGACCACCACGAGTACGGTCCCTCGGCGTCCGGGTGCAGTGACCGTACGACGTCGACGTACCCGCCGTCGTCCGCGGCCAGCACCCGCCCCAGCCACTCGCGCTCCTCGGGCAGGAAGCCGGAGTTCTTCTTGTTGGCACGCCAGTTCTTGAGGTCGGCCTCCTGGTGGGCGATGTTCCAGTCGCCGCAGACGACGACCTCGCGCCCGTCGGCGGCGGCGCGCTCGCGCAGCTCCTTCAGGTGGGCGAGGAACTCGTCCATGAACCGGACCTTCTCGTCCTGCCGTTCGGTTCCGACCTCACCGGAGGGCAGGTAGAGGCTGGCGACGGTGACACCGGGGAGGTCGGCCTCGACGTACCGTCCGCTGGAGTCGAACTCCTCGGACCCGAAACCGATCCGCACCCGGTCGGGCTCGCGCCGGGTGTACAGGGAGACGCCCGCGCGCCCCTTGGCCGCCGCGGGGGCGTGCACGACGTGCCACCCCCCCGGCGCCCGCACCTCCTCGGGCAGCTGCCCGGGCTCGGCCCGCACCTCCTGAAGGCACAGCACGTCCGCGGAGGTCTCCGCGAGCCACTCCACGAAGCCCTTCTTCGCGGCGGCCCGGAGCCCGTTCACATTCACCGAGGTAACAGTCAGCACCCGGGCACGATACTTAATCCATTCCACCCAGAGGGCGCATAGATGTACGATACCTCGCATGAGTATCCGCCCGGTCCCGTACGACCACCCCGACGCCGTCAAACTCAACGACCAGGTGCAGGCCGAATACGCCGAGCGCTACGGCGATGAGGGCGATGTCACACCGCTCGACGCGTCGATGTTCAAGCCGCCGCTCGGCCTCTACCTCCTCGCCTACAACGAGCGGGACCGCCCGATCGCGTCCGGCGGCTGGCGCGGCCAGGACAGGAACGACGAGGGGTACGCGGACGGCGACGCCGAGCTCAAGCGCATGTACGTGACCCCGGAGGCCCGCGGTCTCGGCCTCGCCCGCCGCATCCTGGCCGCCCTGGAGGACGACGCCCGCGCGGCCGGCCGCACCCGCATGGTCCTGGAGACCGGCGCCAAGCAGCCCGAGGCGGTCGCCCTCTACCTCTCCAGCGGCTACGAACCCTGTGCCAAGTTCGGCTACTACCGCTTCCACGAACTGAGCCTCTGCTACGCCAAGCCGCTGACCGTTCGGTGAACGAGCGAGTGTGGCCGAACAGGCAAGAACCCCGCCGGACGAATCCGACGGGGTTCTGAATTGCAGTGGACCTGAGGGGATTTGAACCCCTGGCCCCCTCGATGCGAACGAGGTGCGCTACCGGACTGCGCCACAGGCCCTTGCAACGAGTGAAACTCTAGCATCCCCGTCGGGGTGCTTGGAAATCCGTTCCTGGCAGGTCAGCCGGGGCTCCCGAGCGCCTGGTCATTCATTGGCGGCACGCGGCCGTTCGCCGTCCTCGTACTGGTCGAACAGCGGAGTGCGACCGCGCTCACGGGCCCGCCGGGCGGACGCGGCGCGCCGGGCGTCACTTCGACCGTCGTCGGCGGCCTCGGCCGTCTCGGCGGCTTCGTGGCCCTCCTCGGCGGCGGGCTCCGCCTCCGGCTCGCTCGGCTCGGCGGCGCTGGAGCGCGCCGAGCTCCACGCGTCCGGCGCCCCCAGATCGACACTGGACGTGGCCCGGGGCGCGACCGGCGCGGTCACGTACGTAGGCAGCGGAACCGGCACCGGATCCCAGCTGTCGCCCCGGCCGGGGCCCCGCTGGCGCTCACGCTGCTGGTCGACCCACTCGGCGTGGTCGGTCTGCTCGACGAGGGCGCGGCGGTCGGCCGCGAGCGCGGACAGACCGGGGTCGGTCTCCGGCTCGGGGCTGTCGTCGGGCTCGTCGGCGCCGGGGTCGAGGGTGGGTCGCCGGCGCGGCTGCCGCTCCCTGAGCCGCTGCGCCGCGGCCTCGGCCCGGCGCCGGTCCATGGTGTACGTGAAGCGCCGTCGTTCCTGGGCGCGCAGGTACACGATGTACGAGCTCAGCATCACGGCGGGCACGCCGGGCGCCCACAGGAACGCGAGCCCCCCGACGGCCGCCACGATCGCGCCGAGCGTGAAGGCGAGGAAGAGCATCACGGTCGTACGCCGTCGGCGCGCGAGCACCTTCGAGCGCCGGGCGCGCGCCGCGGCCTCCGCCGCGGAGGCCCGCCGCGCGGCCGGAACCCTGGAGGCCCCGGAGTTGGCCGAATCCGATCCTGAATCCAGTCCCGGCCCCGGTCCCGAGCCCAATCCCGAGCCCGAGCCCGAGTTCGGCTCGGGTTGGGCCGATTGCTGCGGCACCGCCCGGCCGGCCGCCGAGGAGCCCTGTGGGGCGCCCTTCCGGGCGGCGGCCTGTGGCGCCCGCTGCGGTTCGGGCTGGGCGGGCGGCGGGAGTTGGGCCTTGGTCTGCTGCCGGACCGGAGGCATGGCGAAGGCCCGGACGTCCACCGAGTCGGTGACGGCGTCCGGCCCGGCGCTGGGCTCCCCCTCTTCGGTGGAGCGCGCCCGCAGGTCCTTGGCGTACCGGCGCTCCATTCCCGCCCGTCCGGAAAGCAGCCGGATGGCGGTGCTGAAGCGTTCCGTCGGACGGGCTTCGTTCAGCTCGTCCTGCCTACGGAGCCACATCGGCACCAAGTAGGCGGCCCAGGCCCCGACGATGACTGCGTAGATGAGGCCGCTGCTGCTCACGCCTCACACGGTAGAGGGGTTTGCATGAGGCCATCTGCCAATTCGGCCGGTGTGTCGCACGATCCGGCTGATATTTCGAGCTTTTTTTGTGACCGATGCGATCAGCAGGCCGCAGCGAGCGCGAATTTAATGCCCTGAGCCGATCACGCACCGATCAATTTCGAACATACATTTCATTTACTGAGTGCCGGGCTTGCTCTGGTTCTCCGAACGGGCCTGCATCGATCGTGCCCGCCGCCAACGCCCCAGCAACCCCTCCGGCACCTCTTCCGCGGTGAGTGCGAAGACGAGATGGTCCCGCCAGGCCCCGTCGATGTGCAGATAGCGCGGCCTGAGCCCTTCCTCGCGGAATCCGAGTTTCTCCACCACTCGGCGGCTCGGCCCGTTCTCCGGGCGAATGCAGACTTCGATGCGGTGCAGTCCGACCGTGCGGAAGCAGTGGTCGGTCACCATCGCCACGGCCGTCGGCATCACTCCGCGCCCCGCGACCGACTGGTCCACCCAGTAGCCGATGTGCCCGGAGCACATCGATCCCCAGGTGATGCCGGCGACGGTCAGCTGCCCGACCAGACGGCCCTGGTACTCGATGACGAAGGGCAGCATCCGGCCCGCGTTGGCCTCGGCGCGCAGATGCCGGACCATCTGACGGTAGGTCGGCCGGTGCGCTATCGGACCGCTGGGCGTGGGTGGCGGAATCGTCGCCTCCCAGGGCCGCAGCCAGTCCCGGTTGCGCCGGTTCACCTCGCGCCAGGCCCGCTGGTCGCGCACCTTTATCGGCCGAAGGACGACATCGCCGTCCACCAGCTCGACGGGCCAGGATGGGCTGTTCAGCTCGCACCCCCACTGCCGCTGGGTCTGGGGTGGTCGCCGCCACGGATCTGGTCGACGGCGTGGATCAGAAGGGGCTCCAGAACGGCCAGGCCGTCCTTCACCCCGCCGGTGGAACCCGGCAGGTTGACGATCAACGTCCGTCCCGTGACTCCGGCGAGCCCTCGGGACAGCGCCGCCGTGGGCACCTTCTCTCTCCCGAACGCCCTGATGGCCTCGGGAATGCCCGGCACCTCGTGATCGAGTACGCGCCGGGTCGCCTCGGGCGTCCGGTCGGTGGGCGAGATCCCCGTACCGCCCGTCGTCACGATCACGTCGTACCCGGCGTCGACGCCCGCGCGCAGTGCCGCCTCCACGGGGTCGCCGTCCGGCACCACCCGGGGGCCGTCGACCTCGAAGCCGTACGCCGTGAGCCCCTCGGCGATCAAGGGGCCGCCCTTGTCCTCGTAGACGCCCGCGGCGGCTCTGTTCGAGGCCGTGACCACGAGCGCGCGGTACGACGGTGCCGTCATGCCCGGCTCCAGTCGCCCGACTTTCCGCCCGTCTTCTCTTCCACCCGTACGTCCGTAATGACAGCCCCCTTGTCGACCGCCTTGACCATGTCGATCACGGTGAGGGCCGCCACGCTGACCGCGGTGAGGGCCTCCATCTCGACGCCCGTACGGTCGGTGGTCTTCACGGTGGCGAGGATCTCGACCGCGTCGTCCGCGACCGACAGATCGAGCTTGACACCCGAGACCGACAACGGATGGCAGAGCGGGATCAGATCCGGGGTGCGCTTGGCGCCCATGATGCCCGCGATGCGCGCGGTGGCCAGGGCGTCGCCCTTGGGGACGCCCTCACCACGCAACAGTTCGATCACACGGGGCGAGACCAGGACACGGCCGCTGGCGCGGGCGGTGCGCGCGGTCACGTCCTTCCCGGAGACGTCGACCATACGGGCGGCGCCCGCCTCGTCGATGTGGGTCAGTCGGTCCTGCGTACTCATGTCTGCGCGGCGCTCCCGGTCGGGCCTCTTGTGCGCGACACGGTACCGCCACTCGGGGCACTCAGCCGAGCAGGACCACTTCGACCTCGGTGCCGGGCTCGACCGAGGTGACGTCCTCGGGGACGACGATCAGTGCGTCGGCCTGGGCCAGGGCCGCGACCAGGTGGGATCCGGCGCCGCCGACCGGGGTCACCTTGCCGTCGGCGTACCTCCCGCGCAGGAACTGCCGGCGGCCGTCCGGCGAGGTCAGCGCCTTGCCCGTCTCCAAGGTCGCCCTGGTGGTGGGGCGGTGGATGTCGTCCAGGCCCGACAAGGTGCGGATCGCGGGGCGGACGAACAGCTCGAAGGAGACGTACGAGGAGACGGGGTTGCCGGGCAGCGCGAGCAGCGGGGTGTGCTCGGGGCCGATCGTGCCGAAGCCCTGGGGCTTGCCGGGCTGCATGGCGAGCTTGCGGAAGTCGATGCCGCTGCCCTCCTCGTCCTCGTCGCCCACCGAGGACAGGGCCTCCTTGACGACGTCGTACGCGCCGACGCTCACGCCGCCCGTGGTGACCAGCAGGTCCGCGCGGATGAGCTGGTCCTCGATGGTGGCGCGGAGCGTCACGGCGTCGTCGGCGACCGCGCCCACCCGGTAGGCGATGGCCCCGGCGTCGCGGGCGGCGGCGCACAGGGCGAAGCTGTTGGAGTCGTAGATCTGGCCGGCGCCCAACGGCTCGTCGGGCTGGACAAGTTCACTGCCGGTGGACAGGACAACCACGCGCGGGCGCGGGCGCACGCGTACGGTGCCGCGGCCGATCGCGGCGAGCAGGCCGATCTGCGGCGGGCCGAGGATCGTGCCTGCTTCGAGGGCGCGGTCCCCCGCCTTCACGTCGCTGCCCTTCGCGCGCACATGCGCGCGTGCCTCGGCCGGGCGGTGGACGTGCACCTGGCCGGAGGCGCCCTCGGGGGACGCGCTGTGGGCGCGCATCCCGGAGACGGGACCCTCCCCCAGGCCGCCGTCGGTCCACTCCACCGGGACGACGGCCTCGGCGCCGGGCGGCAGCGGGGCGCCGGTCATGATGCGGGCGGCCTCACCGGGGCCCACATGGGGCTGCTCGCCCTGGCCGGCCGCGACGTCGCCGACGACCGTGAGGACCGCCGGGTACTCCTCGCTCGCGCCCGCGACATCGGCGACCCGGACCGCGTACCCGTCCATCGAGCTGTTGTCGAACGGCGGCAGGGAGACCGGCACCGTGACGTCCTCGACCAGGACACAGCCCTGGGCGTCGAGGAGTTGCAGCTCGATGGGTTCGAGAGGGCGAACGGTCGCGAGGATGTCCTCCAGGTGCTCGGTCACCGACCAGAGGTGGTCCTGGCCGGTGACACGGGTCGCGGCGCTGCTCAAGTTCCTACATCTCCTCGGCTACGTAACTGCGAAGCCAGGTCCGGAAGTCCGGGCCCAGGTCATCACGTTCGCACGCGAGCCTGACAATGGCACGCAGATAGTCGCCGCGGTCGCCGGTGTCATAGCGGCGGCCCTTGAAGACGACGCCGTGCACGGGGCCGCCGACCTTCTCGTCGTGCGCGAGCTGCTGGAGGGCGTCGGTGAGCTGGATCTCGCCGCCGCGACCCGGCTCGGTCTTACGGAGTATGTCGAAGATGTGCGGGTCGAGGACGTAGCGCCCGATGATCGCGTAGTTGCTGGGCGCGTCCGCCGGGTCCGGCTTCTCGACCAGGCCGGTCACCTTGACGAGGTCGCCCTCGGCGGTGGTCTCGACGGCCGCGCACCCGTAGAGGTGGATCTGCTCGGGCGCGACCTCCATGAGCGCGATGACGCTGCCGCCGTGCTGCTCCTGGACCTCGACCATGCGGGCGAGGAGGGGGTCGCGGGGGTCGATCAGGTCGTCGCCGAGGAGCACGGCGAAGGGCTCGTGGCCGACGTGCGGCGCCGCACACAGGACGGCGTGGCCGAGGCCCTTGGGGTCGCCCTGGCGCACGTAGTGCATGGTGGCCAGGTCGCTGGACTCCTGGACCTTGGCGAGCCGGTTGGCGTCGCCCTTCTTCTGAAGGGCGGACTCCAGCTCGTAATTGCGGTCGAAGTGGTCCTCGAGGGGGCGCTTGTTGCGGCCGGTGATCATCAGGACGTCGTCGAGACCCGCCGACGCGGCCTCTTCGACCACGTACTGGATCGCCGGCTTGTCGACGACCGGCAGCATCTCTTTGGGAGTGGCCTTGGTGGCCGGCAGGAACCGGGTGCCGAGGCCTGCTGCGGGGATGACAGCCTTGCTGATCCTGGGGTGCGACTCAGTCATGCGCGTAACCATATCCGGTGGCTATGAGCGCAATCTGTTGGTCCCGTTAAATAGCTCTCATATGAGCGCATAAGGAACGGTACGGAGTGAGCTGTGAGTCACGTGGGACGTGCGGCAGAGCCTGACAAGCAAATGTTGCGGCGAGGATTCCTCGCGGTGAGAAGCAGGTTGACACCCTACGACCTGCGGGTATCCGCCGGGGCCCTGGCCCTGCGGGCGCTGGAGTTGCCGGAGCTGGCGCACGCGCGCACGGTGGCGGCGTACGTCTCCGTGGGGAGCGAGCCGGGCACCCTCGCGCTCCTTGACGCGCTCCACGCGCGCGGGGTGCGCGTGCTGCTGCCGGTCCTGATGGAGGACAACGACCTGGACTGGGGCGCGTACGCCGGAGAGGGCTCCCTGGAGCGTGTCCGGCACGGCAGCAGGATGGCTCTCCTGGAGCCGGCGGGTGAGCGGCTCGGCCCCGAGGCCGCCCAGGAGGCCGACGCCGTCCTGCTCCCCGGCCTGGCCGTGGACCGGCGCGGAATGCGTCTGGGGCGCGGCGGTGGCTCGTACGACCGCGTCCTGGCCCGCCTGGAGCGCGCGGGGGCCGATCCCGCCCTCGTGGTGCTGCTGTACGACGCGGAGGTCGTCGAGCACGTCCCGGCGGAGTCTCACGACCGTCCCGTACACGCGGTGGTGACGCCTTCGGGGGTGCGTCGGTTCGGCTGACGGGGCCGGGCGGACGAAAGGGCCCTCCACGCGTGTGTGGAGGGCCCTTTCACCTGTCGCCGTCAGTAACTCACAGTCGCCGTCGGTGACTCGTGGTCGCCGTCAATGGCTCACGGCTTGAGCACCAGGGTGTCGCTCGTGCTCTTGTCGACCGCCTTGTCCGAGAAGGACCACGGCAGCAGTTCACCCTTGGCCCACTTGTCCGTCTGGTCGGTGTAGTGGGCGCTGTAGGCGTGCCCGGAGGCGCCGGAGAGGTTGATCCACTTCGACTTGTCGAAGTCGTCGAGGTTGACCACCATCCGCATGGACGGCACCCAGACCACTCCGTAGCCGCCCGCGGCGTTCCAGCCGGTCGCGTTGACCGTCGCCTCGCCGCCGCTGAGCCTCCAGGGGCCACGGTTGAGCATGTACTGCAGGACGCCGGGGCCTTCGGTGCCCAGGGTCTGGTTCTTCAGGAACAGGCGGTGCAGCCGGCCCCAGCTCCAGGTGTCCATGTCCTTGCCGAGCTTGGCGGTCAGCTCCCAGCGGGCGTCCTTCATGGCTCGCGCGAAGAGCTCGTCCCGGTTGTCGGCCGCCTTGTCGAGGCGCGTCTTGGGCGCCTTCCACCAGTCGTTGTTCGGGTCGTTGATGATCTTGCGGACCACCTCGAACCAGCGGTCGCCGCCGTCCGGTTGCGCCTGGTCCGCCTCACGCTGGCCGCACTCGCGCACGGTCTGGTTCTCGTCCGCGGGGCCGGTGGTGTCGACCGGGGCGACGTTCAGGCACTGGCCCTTGACCCGCAGCTCCTTGGGCAGCTTGTTGCCGAAGGCGAGCTTGAGGATGTTGCGCCAGGTCGCGTTGAAGTACGCGGCCGCCGCGGAGTCGGCGTCCTGGGTGTAGTCCCAGCCCTCCAGGAGCTTCTGCGCGTCGCGGACGTTCTTGTCGGCGACGTCGATCTTGAGCAGCTTGGGCACGATCAGCTTGGCGATCTCACTGCTGTCGTCGAGCTGCATCTGGCGCATGTCGTCGGTCGAGATCTTGCCGCCGCCCTTGATCTTCGCCTCGATGAGATCGGTGATCCGCTGGCTGCGCGTCCCGTAACCCCAGTCCGTGGTGAGCGTGTAGGGGTACTTGTCCTTGTCGACGACCGCCTGGTTGGCGGTCACGATGTAGCCGCGCTTCGGGTCGTACTCGTAGGGCAGCTCGGACTGCTTGATGAAGCCGGTCCACTGGTACTTGGAGTCCCAGCCGGGCGACGGGAGCGAGCCGTCGTCGCCCTTCGACCGGGTCGGGATCTTGCCGGGCAGCTGGTAGCCGATGTGGTTCTCGGTGTCGGCGTAGATCAGGTTCTGCGAGGGCACGTCGAAGGACGCGGACGCCGTGCGGAATTCCGCCCAGTTCGACGCCTTGTCCAGCTGGAAGACGGCGTCCATGGAGTTGCCCGGATCAAGGGCCGTCCAGCGCAGCGCGATGGCGTAGCCGTCGCCGCGGTCGGGGGCCCCGCTGTCGACGGTGGCCTTCTTGCCGACCTTGACCAGTTCGTCGTCGCGGTCGGAGAGCAGCGGCATCCCGTCCTTGGTCTCCCGGACGACGATCGTCTTGCTCGCGCCGCCCGCGACCTTGATCGTTTCCTTGCGGGTCGTGAAGGGCAGCACCTTGCCGTCGTACTCGTAGCCCTCGCCGGTGATCTTCTCCAGGTAGAGGTCGGTGACGTCGACCCCGGAGTTGGTCATGCCCCAGGCGATGTCCTGGTTGTGGCCGATGACCACGCCGGGCATGCCCGCGAAGGTGTAGCCGGAGACGTCGTACTGGCACTTGCTGGAGACGCTCGTGCAGTGCAGGCCCATCTGGTACCAGACCGAGGGCAGCGAGGCCGACAGGTGCGGGTCGTTGGCCAGCAGCGGCTTACCGGTGATCGTGTACTTGCCCGCGACGACCCAGGAGTTCGAGCCGATGCCGTTGCCGTTCACGCCGACGGCGGTGGGCACGTTGTCGAGCACGTTGTAGAGCTTGGAGAGCTGGCTCTGCAGGCCGCCCGGCGCGGTGGTGTTCCCCGCGAGGCCGGTGCCCGCCGTGGACTGCGTCCCGCCGCTCGTCGTCGTGCTGCTGCCCTGGACGTACGACCCGGTGACGCTGTCGTACTGGCCCTCCTGCGTAATCGTCTTGTTCCGGCTGTAGGGGTACTCCGGGTACAGGTCGGCGATCTGCTTCGGGCCCAGGCGGCTGGTCATCAGGGAGCGGTCGATCTCCTCCTGCATGTTGCCGCGCAGGTCCCAGGCCATCGCCTTCAGCCACGCGACCGAGTCGACCGGGGTCCACTCCTGGGGCTTGTAGTCGTTGGTGAAACCAAGGGCCGCGTACTCCAGGGAGATGTCCTTGCCGTCCTTGCCCTTCAGGTAGGCATTGACTCCCTTGGCGTACGCCTGGAGGTACTTCTTCGTGGAGGCCGACAGCTTCTTGTCGTACTCCTCCTTGGCGACCCGGTCCCAGCCCATCGTGCGCAGGAACTCGTCGTTCTTGACCTGGCCCGAGCCGAACATCTCGGACAGCCGGCCCGAGGTCATGTGACGGCGTACGTCCATCTCGTAGAACCGGTCCTGCGCCTGGACGTAGCCCTGCGCCATGAACAGGTCCTCGTCGGACGAGGCGTAGATCTGCGGGATCCCGTTGCCGTCCCGCTTGACGTCCACGGGGCCCGACAGCCCCTCGAGCGTGAGGGAGCCCTTGGTCTGCGGGAAGGAGGCACGGACGGTACTGACCCCCCAGTAGCCGCCATAGGCAACGCCTCCGAAGAGAGCCAGAACCAGGACGATCAGGAACAGTCGGGCCTTGCGCCCCTTCTTCCTGCCGGACTTGCCCGGCTTCTGGCCGGAAGAGGCGGTGGTGTTCGGGGGCATCGCTGTCCTTGCTGTCCTAACGCGAGCGGCAGGCGGTCCTGGAGTGCTGGAGCAACCATAGGCGCAGGGCCCGACGCGCCTTGACGCGGAGTCGGGTACAGGACGGACGAGCGTTCGATCTCGGCCCATGGAGTGTCAAGAAAGCGTCAAGAGTTAGGTAAGGTAACGAAGTACTTGGACTCATGTACCGACTCCGGGTGTTCGGATCGACGTGCTGGGATCCGCGCGATCACCTCGATTCCACGCGTTGACCTCGACGCGATCACATCGGATCGACGTGTTCACATCCACACGTTCGAATCCAGTGCCCGGATTGGCGAGAAGGGAACAGCCGCTGACTGTCCACCACCTCAACCAGCTCCTGCTCGTCTGCTCGCTCGTTCTGCTCGTCGCGGTGGCAGCGGTTCGTATCTCTTCGCGCAGCGGGCTCCCCAGCCTGCTCGTCTACCTCGGCATAGGCATCGCCATGGGCCAGGACGGGGTCGGCGACGTCCACTTCAGCAACGCCGAACTGACGCAGGTCATCGGGTACGCGGCCCTGGTCGTGATCCTGGCCGAGGGCGGCCTCGGCACGAAGTGGAAGGAAATCAAGCCGGCCCTGCCGGCGGCCACCTCGCTGGCCCTGGTCGGCATCGCGGTGAGCGTCGGAGTGACGGCCACGGCCGCCCACTACCTGATCGGCCTGGAATGGCGGCAGGCGCTCATCATCGGCGCGGTGGTGTCCTCGACGGACGCGGCGGCCGTCTTCTCGGTGCTGCGGAAAGTACCCCTCCCCGCGCGCGTGACGGGCATCCTGGAGGCCGAGTCCGGCTTCAACGACGCCCCGGTGGTCATCCTCGTCGTCGCGTTCTGCACGGCGGGCCCCGTGGAGCACTGGTACGTGCTGCTGGGCGAGATCACCCTGGAGCTGGCCATCGGCGCGGCCATCGGCCTCGCGGTGGGCTGGCTCGGCTCCTGGGGGCTGCGGCACGTGGCACTGCCCGCCTCCGGCCTCTACCCGATCGCCGTGATGGCGATCGCGGTCACCGCCTACGCCGCCGGCGCGCTCGCGCACGGCAGCGGCTTCCTCGCCGTCTACCTCGCGGCGATGATGCTCGGCAACGCCAAACTGCCGCACTGGCCCGCCACCCGGGGCTTCGCCGAAGGGCTCGGCTGGATCGCCCAGATCGGCATGTTCGTCCTGCTCGGCCTGCTGGTCACCCCGCACGAGATGGGCGACGACATCGTGCCGGCCCTCGTCATCGGCCTGGTGCTCACCATGGTGGCGCGCCCCCTGAGCGTCGTGGTCGGCCTGCTGCCCTTCCGGATCCCCTGGCAGGAGCAGACGCTGCTGTCCTGGGCGGGCCTGCGCGGCGCCGTGCCCATCATCCTGGCGACCATCCCGATGGTGAGTGGCATCGCGGAGAGCCGCCGGATCTTCAACATCGTCTTCGTCCTGGTCGTCGCCTACACCCTCATCCAGGGCCCCACGCTGCCCTGGCTGGCCCGCAAGCTGCGGCTGGGCGAGTCCGAGGGCGCCGCCGACCTCGGGATCGAATCGGCACCCCTGGAGCGACTGCGCGGCCATCTGCTGTCCGTCGTGATCCCGAAGGGCTCCCGCATGCACGGCGTGGAGGTGGCCGAGCTGCGCATGCCCTCGGGCGCCGCCGTCACCCTCGTCGTGCGCGACGGGACCTCCTTCGTGCCGCTGCCCACGACCGTTCTGCGACGCGGCGACGAGTTGCTCGTGGTGGCCACCGACCCGGTCCGGGACGCGGCCGAGCGACGGCTGCGCGCGGTGGGCCAGGGCGGCAAGCTGGCGGGCTGGCTGGGCCTCGCGGGCAACGGCGCCGAACCGCACTCCCGACATTCCGGACAGTAAACGGGACATTAAGGGGCGATGTGCATTCACAGGCGAACACCGCCATGGTGCTCACTTTCACAGGCATCGCAGCACTCGCCCCTGTACGATGAAGGCACACCTTGATCGAACCAACTCTGCCTGACGCAGAGCTGGCGCGACCGTATGGCGGTCGTGACGCCCCGGCAGTGGGCGGCGCGGCATCTACCGCAGTTCCGCGCAAGAGGACAGCTCTCGGCGCCGCCCGACAAAAGGGGCCGCGCTACCAGGCGGCAGAAAGGCACGGGCCGTGGCATCCACGGTCACCTCCCGCCCCGGATACGGACAGCTGCTGCGCACCCGCGGCGCCTGGACGTTCCTGCTTCCCGGCTTCGCCGCACGTCAGCCCTTCGCGATGCTGACGCTCTCCCTCGTCCTCCTCGTCCAGCACACCACGGGCTCGTACGGGGCCGCCGGCGCCGTCGCCGCCGTCACCGGCGTCTCCATGGCGCTGTTCGCACCCTTCACCGGCCGTCTCGCCGACCGCCACGGTCAGCGGGCCGTCCTGCTGCCCGGCGTCCTGGTGCACGCCCTGGCAGGCCTCTCCCTGACGGCGCTGGCCCTGGCGAACGCCCCCTTGTGGGCCCTTTTCCTCGCCGCCGTGCCGACCGGCGCCTCGGTGCCCCAGGTCGGGCCCATGGTGCGCGCCCGCTGGGGCGTGAAACTCCAGGACTCGCCCCTGATGACCACCGCGGCGGCCTTCGAGTCCGTCACGGACGAGCTGACCTTCGTGTTCGGCCCGCTGCTCGCCACGGCGCTGTGCACCGCCGTGCACCCGGCCGCGGGCCTGCTGACCGAGGCCGGGCTGACCCTGATCGGCGGTCTCCTCTTCGCCGCGCAGAAGAGCACCCAGCCCGTTGTCGCAGCCGCCGGGCACACACGCGTGGAGCACGCTTCCGCCCTGCGGGTCCCCGGAGTGCGCGTGCTGATCGTGACCTTCCTGGGCATCGGCTCCGTCTTCGGCGGTATGCAGGTCTCGCTCGCCGCGTTCAGTGAGTCGATCGGCGAGCCCGGTCTGAACGGCGTCCTGTACGGCGTCTTCGCCGCGGGCAACATGCTCTCCGGCGTCGTCTGCGGCGCCATCGCCTGGAAGGTGGCCCCGCAGCGGCGGCTCGTCATCGGCTACGCCGCCCTGGCGCTCGTCGCGTCCGGACTGTGGGCCGCGCACTCCGTGGTCGTGCTCGCCGCTGTCGGCCTCCTGGTCGGCATGTGCATCGCTCCGTCCCTGATCACCGGCTACACGCTGGTCGAGGGTCTGGTCCCGGCGGGCGCCCGCACCGAGGCCTTCACCTGGCTGACCGGCGCCGTCGCGCTCGGCCAGGCGGCGGCCGTCACGGTCGCCGGACAGCTGGAGGACCGCCTGTGGAACGGTGCCGGATTCCTGGTGCCGATGGCCGGTACGGCACTGGCGCTGGTGACCCTGTTGGCCCTGCGCTCACGGCTGGCCACGCGGCCGAGCGGACGCACCGTCGCACGTGGCGTCGGTCACCGAGTGCCGGTGACAGTGGACTGATCTCGCGGAATACGTCAGTATGGATCGTCGTTAGCACTCATTGAGTGAGAGTGCCAGGAGGAAGACAAGTGCCGACCTACCAGTACCAGTGCACCGAGTGTGGCGAGGGCCTCGAGGCGGTGCAGAAGTTCACCGACGATGCCCTGACCGAGTGCCCCAACTGCGGTGGACGCCTGAAGAAGGTGTTCTCGGCCGTCGGCATTGTCTTCAAGGGCTCCGGCTTCTACCGCAACGACAGCCGTGGCTCCTCGTCGAGCAGCTCGCCGGCCTCCAAGCCGTCGACCACTTCGACGTCGTCCTCGTCGTCGACGACCTCGTCGTCGTCGGACTCGAAGTCGTCGGGCAGCGGCTCGTCGAGCAGCAGCTCGGCCGCGTAGGACTTTCTCGCGGGGACCCTGTCGTCTTACGACGATGGGGTCCTCGGCGTTTTCGGGGGCAGGTTCCCCCCGGAGTTTTCGGAGGACGGGTCCTCGACCTTTTCGGAGGACGGGGTCCCCGACGTTTCCGGAGGCAGACCTTCGAAGCCCGCTACTGTGCTTGTCATGGCGAACGCAGAGATCGGTGTCATCGGTGGCTCGGGCTTCTACTCCTTCCTCGACGATGTGACCGAGATACAAGTCGAGACCCCCTACGGGCCGCCGAGTGACTCCCTGTTCCTCGGCGAGATCGCCGGGCGACGGGTCGCCTTCCTTCCCCGCCACGGCCGCGGCCACCATCTGCCGCCGCACCGCATCAACTACCGGGCCAACCTCTGGGCGCTGCGCTCCGTAGGCGCCCGTCAGATTCTCGGACCGTGCGCGGTGGGCGGACTGCGCCCCCAGTACGGGCCGGGAACGCTGCTCGTGCCGGACCAGCTGGTCGACCGTACGAAGACGCGGACGCAGACGTTCTTCGACGGGCTGCCGCTGCCGGACGGCACCGTGCCGAACGTCGTGCACGTGTCGCTGGCCGACCCCTACTGCCCCATCGGCCGCAAGGCCGCCCTCGAAGCGGCGCGTGGGCGTGACTGGGAGCCGGTGGACGGCGGCACGCTCGTGGTGATCGAAGGACCGCGGTTCTCCACCCGCGCCGAGTCGCTGTGGCACCAGGCGCAGGGCTGGTCCGTGGTGGGCATGACCGGTCACCCCGAGGCCGCGCTCGCCCGTGAACTCGAGCTCTGCTACACCTCGTTGACCTTGGTCACCGACCTCGACGCGGGCGCGGAGGCCGGCGAGGGCGTCTCGCACGACGAGGTGCTGAAGGTGTTCGCGTCGAACGTGGACCGGCTGCGGGACGTGCTGTACGACGCGGTGGCGGCCCTGCCGGAGAACGGGACGCGGGACTGTCTGTGCACGACGGCGCTGGGTGGCATGGATCCGGGTTTCGAGCTGCTGTGACGATGGCCTCGACGGGCGCTCGGTGGGCGCCGATGGGCACCGATGGGCACCGATGGGCACTGACGGGCACTGACGGGCGACGACAAGCGGTGACGGGCGATGACTGGCGTTGACGGGCGTCTTCACGCCGTGGAACTTCCCGTTCGGGTGAGGGAGTTGTCCACAACTCGCCGGTAGTCCACCGGCGCCGACGGGCTCCGCCGCGAAGCCTCATCGTGGGATCGCAAGCCGATCTCTCGTCGCAGGTGGTGGTCCCATGGCACAGCACGCTCCTTTTGTACGCCCGCTGGACACGGATCTCGTACGGGCTCCGGGCACGGATCCTGTACGTCCGCCCGGTGTGGACGCGCCTCCGATCCGCGAGGTGCCGCAGTTCGCCCCCGTGCACGTGCGCGGCGGGCGGTACAGGCTGCGGCGCCTCACCCGTCACAAGCGGCGGGCCGTGGCCGCGGGGCTCGCCGTCACGGCGGCGGCCCTCGTGGCGGCGGGCCCCGGTGACCCCGGGAGGGCACGGGGCCATCCGACGGCGGCTCCCCCGTCCACGTCCGCTTCCTCCCCCCTTTCCTCTTCTTCCTCTTCTCCCTCTTCCCCTTCCGCTACCGCGTCCGTGCGGGGGCGGGGCGCGGTGGAGACGGTGACGGCGCCGGTGCGGATCGCCGACGCGGCCACGGTGCGGCTGCTCAGGCCGGGCGACCGGGTCGACGTGATCGCGGCGGACGGGGGCGGCGAGGGCCGCGTGGTCGCGGCCGGGGCGCGGGTGGCCGAGGTTCCGGACTTCGCCGCCACCGAGACCGGGGCGCTGGTGGTCCTCTCCGTGCCCCGGGCCACGGCGGCGCGACTGGCGGGCACGACCGCACGGCTGGCGGTGACACTGTGTTGAGCGTCGTGCGCAATGCCGTACTGACGGCCCTCCTGGATATCGAATCGGTGTCAACTCTCTCGATCGTGCTACCGAATTGGACAGGTCCGGCGGGCCCTGCCGTAGGTTGCGGAGCTGTTTGTTCCACAACTTGTGCAGAGGGGCCTCTTGGTGAGCGAGAAGAAGCAACCCGGTGTCTGGGAGGGCTTCAAGGCCTTTCTGATGCGGGGCAACGTCATCGACCTGGCCGTCGCGGTGGTCATCGGCGCGGCCTTCACCAACATCGTCAACTCGGTGGTGAAGGGCGTCATCAACCCGCTGGTGGGTGCGATCGGCACGCAGAACCTCGACAGCTACAGCTCCTGCCTCAAAGGTCCCTGCACCGGCACCGGGGACATGGCGACGGGCGTCCGGATCCTGTGGGGCTCCGTGCTGGGCGCCACGCTCAGCTTCGTGATCACCGCGGCCGTCGTCTACTTCCTGATGGTCCTGCCGATGTCGAAGTTCCTGGCCCGGCAGGCGGCCCGGCAGAAGGCGAAGGAGGGCACCCACGAGGTCATCGAGGTGTCCGAGCTCGAGGTGCTCAAGGAAATCCGCGACGTCCTGGTGGCCCAGCGCGGTTCGGGCAACAGCCGGCACTGACGGAGAAGACCGGGGCCGGCCCACGGAAGCCCGGAGGCCGTCTCCGGACGTTCGGGGGCCGTCTCCGCACGCTCGGAGTCGTCCTTCGTTCGCTCCAGGCCTGGATCCGCGACCGTTCTCTCCAGGCCGGGATCCGCAACCGCAGGTCCGGCCGCGACGGCCTCGGGACCGGCGCTCGCCAGGGCGGGGGCGGCAGGCGGCGCCGAAATACGGCGGCTCAGAGGTGGTGCGGCGGCTTCTCGTCGAGGAACCGCTTCAGGTCCGCCACGCTGTCACCGTCACCGCCGGACTGCTCGCCCCATCCCCGGTCCGTGTCGTCCGAGGACTGCTGGCTCAGCGGGTCGTCGAAGATCAGCGCGGACTTCGGATCGCGCGGTGCGGACGCGTCACGCGGTTCGGAGGCGGGGGCGGGGCCGGTGCTCATGCGTCCCAGAGTACGCCGCGGGGTCCCGGGCCCACCCCAGTACGGCCGGGTCCTGCGACCGTCAACCCGAGCGACCTGGACTCTTTTCTGCTGTGCTTGGCCGTATGACGTCCAGCGCCGCTTCCGAACCCAATCCGACGCCCAGGACGGCCCGACTCGGGCCCCTGCGCAGAATGACCGCCCGGAGGAGGGACGAGGCGCACCGCGTCGCGTCGCCGCTGGAGCTCTTCTTCGACCTGTGCTTCGTCGTGGCCATCGCCCAGGCGGGCAGCCAGCTGGTGCACGCCGTGGCGGCGGGACACGCGGGCGAGGGCATCCTCAACTACGCGATGATCTTCTTCGCGATCTGGTGGGCGTGGATGAACTTCACCTGGTTCTCCTCGGCGTACGACAACGACGACGCGCTCTACCGGGTCGTGACACTGGTGCAGATCGCCGGTGTCCTGGTCCTCGCCGCCGGGGTGTCGCGGGCGTTCGAGGACCATGTGTACCTGGCCGTCTGGCTCGGCTACGTGATCATGCGGTTCGCGCTGATCGCCCAGTGGCTGCGAGTGGCCCGCAACACACAGGGCCCCGAGAGAACCATGGCGCTGCGGTACGTGCGCGGTGTGCTGCTGTGCCAGGTCGGCTGGCTGGGGCTGGTGGTCCTGCCGGAGGCCGGGCGTCCCTGGGTGTTCCTGGTGATGGCGATCGCCGAGATGTGCGTCCCCGAGTACGCGGAGAAGGACTTCGTCACCTCCTGGCATCCGCACCACGTCTCCGAGCGGTTCGGCCTGTTCACGATCATCGTTCTGGGCGAGACGATTGCCGCGTCGACGATGGCCATGAAGTCGGCGGTGGACGAGCACGACGCGCTGGGCGAGCTGTTGCCGATCGCCGCCGGCGGGCTGCTGATCGTCTTCTCCGCCTGGTGGATCTACTTCGTGGTACCCATCCACGGGCACCTGCGGTCCAAAACCCACGCGTTCCTGTGGGGATACGGCCACTACCTGATCTTCGCGTCGGCGGCCGCGATCGGCGCGGGCTTGGAGGTCGCGGTCGAGCAGGCGGTCGGCAAGACACAGATCTCGACGCTCGCCGCGTCAGCCGCGGTGACACTGCCGACGGCGCTGTACTTCCTCACCGTGTGGCTGTTGCACGCGCGCCATTTCAAGATGGGCATCACAGAGCAACTCGTCCTGCCGACGACGGCGTTGCTCGTGATCCTGTGCACCTTCCTGCGCAGCTGGGCGGTGCTCGCGGCGGGCATCGTGGCGGCGCTGTCGGTAGCGGTCGGGGTCACCCTGACGGCACGGATGGTCACAACGAGGGGAGAGGGGACCGCGGGGCGGGAAACACTGGAGACATGACAGTTGACGCTCTGACGGATGTCGCGGGGTTGCGCGTGGGACACGCGACGTGTTCCGGCGACGGTTGGCTCACCGGCACCACGGTCGTGCTCGCTCCTGCGGGCGGCGCCATCGCGGCCGTGGACGTACGCGGCGGCGGGCCCGGCACCAAGGAGACCGACGCGCTCGACCCGCGCAACCTGGTGCAGAAGGTGGAGGCGGTCGTACTGACCGGCGGCAGCGCGTACGGGCTGGACTCCGCGTCCGGGGTGATGGCCTGGCTGGAGGAGCGGGGCCGCGGGGTGCGGGTGGGCCTCGATCCGGCGCACGTCGTGCCGGTCGTGCCCGCTGCCTGCGTCTTCGACCTGGGCCGCGGCGGCGACTTCCGGGCGAGGCCGGACGCGGCCACGGGCCGGGCCGCGGTCGAGGCCGCCGACGCGAGCGGGCCGGGCGCGCCGGTGCCGGAGGGGTGCGTGGGCGCCGGGACGGGGGCGACGGTCGGGCGGATCAAGGGCGGGATCGGGACGGCGAGCGCCGTGCTCGACTCGGGGATCACGGTGGCCGCGCTGGTGGTGGCCAACGCGGCGGGTTCGGCGGTGGATCCGGAGACGGGGGTGTTGTACGGGGAGTTGCTGCGAGACGGTCGTACGGCCTATCCCTCCGCCGAGGTCCACGAGGCGGCGCGGCAACGGCTCGCCGAAGCCGCCGCGAAGAACGCGCCTCCCCCGCTGAACACCACGCTCGCCGTCGTCGCCACCGACGCCGACCTCACCCGCGCCCAGGCCCACAAGCTGGCCGGCACGGCCCATGACGGCATCGCGCGCGCCGTCCGCCCGGTCCACCTCCTGAACGACGGCGACACGGTCTTCACCCTGGCCACGGGCGCCCGCCCGCTCCGTCCCGACCACCCCCTGGCCCTCAACGAGATCCTCGCGGCGGGTGCGGATCTGGTGACCCGGGCGATCGTCCGCGCGGTACGAGCGGCCGACCCGGTGGACGGGCCGGGCGGGGTGTGGCCGTCGTACGGGGAGCTGTACGGGAGCGCCTAGGACGGGTCCTGGCCCGTGGTTCCGGGTGACCCGCTGCCCTCACTGACGCCAAGTCGCGCCAGGGGGAGGGGGAGTTCGTCGTGGGCCCGGTGGGTGATTGTCCCGGTTCTGTCACGCGACGGTGTTGGGCCGGGGACGGTGGGAACCCTTCGCGGCACCGCTCGCTCTTTCTCCACGCACTGGAGCGGATCACGCACATCACGAGAAACTGGAGTAGCCCGTGACAACGCCGAACATGACAGCGCGGCGCGCACTGGGGGCCTGTGCCGCCCTGATGGTCGGCGCCCTCACCCTGACCGGCTGCGGCGGCAACGCCAGCGCCGACGCCAAGGGCGGCAAGGACAGCGGTACCTCGGCCAAGACGTCCACAGCGAAGATCGTCATCTCGGCCAAGGACGGTTCGACGGACGCGTCCATCAACGCGACGGGCGTGAAGGTCAGCGACGGCAAGCTGACCGACGTGAAGATGACGGTGTCGGGGGCCGGGACGGCGGTGCCGGGGGCGATCACCGCGGACGGGACCGGCTGGAAGCCGGCGGCGCAGTTGGAGCGCGGGACGAAGTACCAGATCTCGGCGACCGCGAAGGACGCGAGCGGACGCACGGCCGCCGCCAACTCCATCTTCACGACGGTCTCCTCGAGCAACAGCTTCATCGGCACGTACACGCCCGACAACGGCACCACGGTCGGCGTCGGAATGCCGGTGTCGTTCAACTTCGACAAGGTGATCAGCAACCAGAAGGCCGTGCAGTCGCACATCACGGTCACGTCCAGCAGCGGGCAGCAGGTGGCCGGGCACTGGTTCGGCTCGCAGCGGCTCGACTTCCGGCCCGAGACGTACTGGAAGGCCGGTTCCAAGGTCACGATGAAGATCGACCTGGACGGCGTCGAGGGCGCGAACGGCGTCTTCGGGGTGCAGAAGAAGACGGTCACCTTCACCGTCGGCCGCTCCCAGGTCTCCACGGTCGACGTCAACACGCAGACCATGACGGTCGTGCGAGACGGCAAGACGCTCAAGTCGGTGCCGATCTCGGCGGGCAGCCCGGAGCACACCACGTACAACGGTCAGATGGTGATCTCCGAGAAGTTCGTCCAGACGCGGATGAACGGCTCGACGGTGGGCTACGGCGGCGAGTACGACATCCCGGACGTGCCGCACGCGATGCGACTGACGTCTTCGGGGACGTTCATCCACGGCAACTACTGGTACAACCGCGGGAACCCGCCGTTCGGACAGCAGGGCACCAGCCACGGATGTGTCGGTCTCGCCGATGTGCAGGGCGCGCAGGGCGACACCAGCGCGAAGTGGTTCTACGACAACTCTCTCGTCGGGGACGTCGTAGTGGTGAAGAACTCGCCCGACAAGACCGTCTCGCCGGACAACGGACTGAACGGCTGGAACATGTCCTGGAGTGCGTGGACCGCGGGAAGTACGGTCTGACCTGGGGCCGTTGACGTCACGGCGGGCCGCGCGGGAACTTGCCGCGCGGCCCGCTCGTTTTCTGTCCGTACGTTTTCTCGGTTCGCAGGATTGATGTCCGACCGAGGGGCTACGGTATGCACCCACAAGGTGACATGCAGCAACGCCGGGAGAAGCCTTGAGCGTTCCGTACGAGACAGCAGCGTACGAACCACCCGAGTCGCCCGAGTCTCCGGAGGAGCACCTCGAGCGACTCCTCGGCCGTGCCCTGAACTCCTTCGAGCTGCCCGACGAGACGATAAGGCGGCTCGACTGCGCGCTGGCGCACGACAGTTCGCTGCACTCCGCGCATCACAGCGCGGGGCTGCACCGCGAGACGTACCGGCACACCTGGCTGCTCGCCGACGGCTCGGCGGTCACGCTGTGGGAGCTCGTGCACAACACGGCGCTCGGGAGTGAGCCGCAGCACGAGGTGTATGTCGACGAGGAGGAGCTGCGCGCCGCCACGGCCCGGCTGCCGCTGCCGCCGGACGCGCCGGACTTCGAACTGCCCGTGATGGTCCATCCGTCACCGGTCCCCGAGCCGCGGCACGTCTACCTGACGGACGACTCGGCGGATCACGCGCGGCGGTTGCTGCGGCGGGCGGAGAACGCGGACCGGCCGGGGGCCGACATCACGACGCTGCTGCTGCGCACCGCGTTCGCGCACCAGATCACCCAGGCCTTCGGGCGCCCCTGCCGGGCGGGCCAGGTCGGGCTGTGCTTCTCGCTCTACGAGCACGCGTTCCTGCTCCGCGACGGCCAGGAGATCTCCCTGTGGGAGGTCGAGCACACGGCGACGCCGGACGGCCGGCACATGTGTGAGGTCTATCCGACGGAGCACGCGGCTCGGGCCGCCATGGAACGCCGGGCGGCGCGGCTCGCCTAGAGCCTGGCAGGGTTGTTGAGCCGAACACCCCCTTCGTCAGGGGAACCCCCGTTCGTCAGGGGCGGCTGTCGCTGAACTGGCGTACCAGGCCCGCGAACGCGGCGCGTTCCTCGGGGGTGAGTTCCACGGTCTCCGCGGCGGGGCCGGACCGGCGCTGACGCGGTATGGCGCGCAGCACCTGCCCGCGGTGGCGCACGGGAGCCCCGGTGCGCGCGTGGCGCAGCAGGCGGGACAGGCCGACGACCCAGATGACGGTCGCGAGGGCGAGGACGGCCACGCCCATCAGCTGGAGGATCGACACATGCTCAGGCATGCCCCCAGTAGACACCACGGTCCGGGACTTTGACCCCGGACCGTGACGTATCTCGCAGATGCCCTAAAAGGGCGAGTAGTTGGCCGTTCAGGCCGCGACCGGCTCCTTGGAGTCGACCTTCGCCGCTGTCGCGGTGTCGGCGACCCCCGCGCCGGTCCCCTCGGGGGCCTGCTTGCGCATGCCCTTCAGGACGACCACCAGGGCGGTGGTGACACAGACACCGGCCGCGATGGCGATCAGGTAGAGGAACGGGTTGCCGATCAGCGGGACCACGAAGATGCCGCCGTGCGGGGCCCGCAGCGTGGCGCCGAAGGCCATCGACAGGGAGCCGGTGACCGCGCCGCCCACCATGGCGGAGGGGATCACGCGCAGCGGGTCGGCCGCCGCGAACGGGATCGCGCCCTCTGAGATGAAGGAGGCGCCCAGGACCCAGGCCGCCTTGCCGTTCTCCCGCTCGGTCTGGGTGAAGAGCTTGCCGCGCACGGTCGTGGCGAGCGCCATGGCCAGCGGCGGAACCATGCCCGCCGCCATCACGGCCGCCATGATCTTCATCGCCGAGTCACTGGGGCTCGCGACGGCGATACCGGCGGTGGCGAACGTGTACGCGACCTTGTTGACCGGGCCACCGAGGTCGAAGCACATCATCAGGCCGAGCAGCGCGCCGAGCAGGACGGCGTTGGTGCCGGTGAGGCCGTTGAGCCAGTCGGTCATGCCCTTCTGCGCGGAGGCGATGGGCTTGCCGATGACCACGAACATCAGGAATCCGACGATCGCCGCGGAGATCAGCGGGATCACCACCACCGGCATGATGCCGCGCAACGCCGCCGGGATCTTCACCTTCTGGATCCCGATCACCACACCACCGGCGATGAGACCGGCGGCCAGACCGCCGAGGAAGCCCGCGTTGATGGTGAGGGAGATCGCGCCGCCGACGAAGCCGGGCACGAGACCCGGCCGGTCCGCCATGCCGTAGGCGATGTAGCCGGCCAGGACCGGGACGAGGAAGCCGAACGCGACGCCGCCGATCTGGAAGAGCAGGGCGCCCCAGCTGTCCGCCTGGGTCCACACGAAGTGGTCCATGACCGACGGCGCCTTGTTGACCGTGTAGCCGCCGATCGCGAATCCGAGGGCGATCAGCAGACCGCCCGCGGCGACGAACGGGACCATGTAACTGACGCCAGACATCAGCCACTTGCGGAGCTTGGTGCCGTATCCCTCGGTGGAGTCGCCGGAGCGCTCGACCGGCGTACCCGGCGCGGATCCCGCGCTGACCTCGCCGCGCGCGGCCTTGCCACGCACCTCGGTGATCAGCTCGGTCGGCTTGTTGATGCCCGCCTTCACGCCGACGTCGACGGTGGGCTTGCCGGCGAACCGGTCCTTGTCCCGTACGGGCACGTCGTGCGCGAAGATCACACCGTCCGCGGCCGCGATGACCGCCGGGTCGAGCCGGGTGAAGCCGGCCGAGCCCTGTGTCTCGACGACGACCTCGACGCCCGCCTCGCGGCCCGCGTTCTCCAGTGACTCGGCCGCCATGTAGGTGTGCGCGATGCCGGTGGGGCAGGAGGTGACGGCGACGATCCGGAACGGACGCTCACCGGAGGCTCCGGTGTCCGCGGTGGTGTCGGTCGTCGTGTCGGTCGTGTCGGTCGTGTCGGTCGTGGTGCCCGTGGCGGTGTCGGCGGAGGCCGCCGCCGACACCGCCACGGAGTTCTTGGAGCCGTCGGTGGACTCGGTGCCCTCGGGCGCGGTCGAGGCCGCGGCCGCCGGGGACTCGTCCCCGCGGATGAGCGCGGCCGCGGCCGCCGCGTCGTCCACGGCCCGCAGCGCGGACGTGAACTCGGCGTTCATGAGCTGACGGGCCAGCGACGACAGGATCGTCAGATGCGCGTCGTCGGCGCCCGCCGGGGCGGCGATCAGGAAGATCAGGTCGGCGGGGCCGTCCGGCGCGCCGAAGTCGATCCCGGCCGCGCTGCGCCCGAAGCCGAGCGTCGGCTCGGTGACGTGAGCGCTCCGGCAGTGCGGGATGCCGATCCCGCCGTCGAGGCCGGTGGGCATCTGGGCCTCGCGGGCGGCCACGTCGGCGAGGAAGCCGTCGAGGTCGGTCACCCGCCCCAGGGTCACCATGCGCTCGGCGAGGGCGCGTGCCGCCGCCTCTTTGGTCTCGGCGGACAGGTCGAGATCGACCAGGTCCGCGGTGATCATCTCGCTCATCGCGGGCTCCTTCGCACGCGTATCGCCCGGGGGAAGTGGTGGGCGGGGGTGGGGACGGGGGTGCCGCACTCAGGGAGGGCGGGGTCTGCGGGTGTGGCGGAGGCGGGGCCGGGGAAACCCCGCCTCATCAGGGCCTGCTCAGGGGGTGCGACCGCGGTGGTACCGGCCGTCGGAACAGCTTGGTTCGTCGGAACAGGTGGGTTCGTCGAAGCAGCTGGGTTCGTCATGACGCGGGCTCCGTGAGTACGCGGTCCGCGGGGACCTCCGACGTGACGGTCACGGCGGAGGGGTCGAGGTCGGCCGGGCCCGGCATCACACTGCCGGGCAGCTGTACGGCCGCGGCGCCATGGGCGACGGCGGAGGCGAGGGCCTCCGGGCCGCGGCCACCGGCGATCAGGAATCCGGCGAGGGAGGAGTCACCGGCGCCCACGTTGCTGCGTACGGCATCGACCCGTGCGCTGCCGAACCAGGCGCCCGCGCCGTCCACGAGCAGCTGCCCGTCCGCGCCGAGGCTCGCGAGCACGGCGTCGGCGCCCATCTCACGCAGTTCCTCGGCGGCCTTGACCGCGTCACCGACGGTGACAAGGGGGCGCCCGACGGCTTCGGCGAGCTCCTCGGCGTTGGGCTTCACCACGTCGGGCCGCTCGCGCAGCGCCGCGAGCAGCGCGGGGCCGGAGGTGTCCAGCGCGATCCGGGCGCCGGCCGCGTGGGCGCGGGCGACGAGGTCGGCGTACCAGGAAGGACCGAGTCCGCGCGGCAGGCTGCCGCAGCAGGTGATCCAGTCGGTGTCGCCGGAACGATACTGCTGACGCACCGTCTCCAGGAGCAGCTCCGCCTCGGCGGCGGTGAGTTCGGGGCCGGGGGCGTTGATCTTCGTGAGCGTGCCGTCCGGTTCGGCGACGGAGATGTTCGAGCGGGTGGCTCCGGTGACCGGGACCGGCGCGACCTCGATGCCCTGCGCGTGGAGCAGCTCGGCGACGAGTGCGCCGGGCGCACCGCCCAGCGGCAGTACAGCGATCGTGCGCTGCCCCGCCGCCGCGACCGCGCGCGAGACGTTCACGCCCTTGCCGCCCGGGTCCATGCGTTCGCCGGTGGCCCGGATGACCTCGCCGCGGTCGAGCGACGGGACCTCGTACGTACGGTCGAGGGAGGGGTTGGGGGTGACGGTGAGGATCATGCGCGCACTACTTCCGTGCCACCGCGCTCGATGTCGGTGGCGTCTTCGGGGCTCAGCCCGCTGTCGGTGATCAGCAGGTCCACGTCGCTCAGGTCGCCGAAGCGGGCGAAGTGCTCCTGGCCGTGCTTGGAGGAGTCGGCGAGCAGCACCACGCGGCGAGCGGCGCGGACGGCCGCGCGCTTCACGGCGGCCTCGGCGAGGTCGGGGGTGGTCAGTCCGTGCTCGGCGGAGAAGCCGTTGGCCGCGACGAACAGGACGTCGGCGCGGATCTCGGCGTACGCGCGCAGCGCCCAGGCGTCCACGGCGGCGCGCGTACGGTGCCGGACGCGCCCTCCGACCAGGTGGAGCTGAATGCCGGGGTGGTCCGCGAGGCGGGCCGCGATCGGCAGGCTGTGCGTGACGACGGTGAGCGTCGCCTCCAGCGGAAGGTCCCCGGCGAGCCGGGCGACCGTGCTGCCCGCGTCGAGGATCATCGTGCCCTGGTCCGGCAGTTCGGCGACGGCGGCCTGTGCGATGCGGTCCTTCTCGTCGGCCGCGGTGGACTCGCGCTCGGCGAGGTCGGGCTCGAAGTCCAGCCGCCCGGCCGGTATGGCACCGCCGTGCACCCGCCGCAGGAGTCCCGCGCGGTCGAGGGTCTTCAGATCGCGACGGATGGTCTCCGCGGTGACCTGGAACTCCTCGGCCAGCGAGAGCACGTCCACCCGACCGCCGTCACGGGCAAGCCGGAGGATCTCCTGCTGCCGCTCCGGTGCGTACATGTCCGTTCGCCTCCGATTGATGTCCGGCCGATGCCCGAACTTGTGGTTTCGCTCGGAGGCTACGCCCGGATTTCCGGAAAGTAAACAGGTTCGGGTGCCAGGTGGACACAAACGGGCATCGAGGTGAGCCCTCCGCCCTGCTCGTTTCGGCCTCGCAGAAGTCCTGACGCCGTGTCATCGCGTCCGTATCCTGGACTGTGGGACACAACTTCTCGGGGGGTGTTGTGGACAGGGACGGTCTCCGCGCCCACCCGGACCATGACTGGCAGCAGGCCGTGGTCCAGGCGCTGTGCGATTCCCCGGTCCTGGGCGACCGGGGCGCCCGCGCGATGCTGGCCGAGCTGATCGGCGACCGGCTGGGGCGGCCGGTGGCCCTGCGGGAACAGGCGACCACGCAGCTGCAGCTGCTCGAACTGGTGCGGTTCTGCGTCCGCGAGGAGATCGCGGCGAACCACGGACTGTCCGCGTTGGCCGACGCGGTGTCACTGCTGGAGGGCCGTAGCCGGACGGCCGACGCCGTCGGTGAGCTCGTAAGGGAGCACGTCGTAAGGGAGAACGTCGTACGAGAGCACGTCGTACGGGAGAACGACGTACGGGCCGCACCACCGCATGCCGCCTCGCACACCGACCTCCCTGTTCACCTGGTTCACCTGTTCCTCTCCTGCGCCGTCACCGACCTCGCATGGGCCTCCTGGATCGCCTGGCACCTGGAGAACGCGGGCGTCGGCGTACGCCTCGACCTCCTCGGCACACCGCTGAGCGGTCTGGAACAGAGAGGTCCGCAACAGTGCGAGCGCGTCCTCGCCCTCCTGTCCCCGGCCTACGCCGGCTCCGAAGCCGTCCAGCAGGCCTGGCAGGCCGTGCACCGCCGGAGCCCCGAGGGCATGGCCGAGTTGCTGGTGCCGGTCATGGTGGAGCCGTGCCGGCCGCCATGGCCGCTGTCCACGGTCGCGTGCACCGACCTCACGGGCCTCGGCGAGGACGCGGCCCGCACCCGGCTCCTCGACGCCGTCGGCGTCACCCGCACCGCCCCCACCAGGCACGCCGCACCTCCGCGCTTCCCCGACCCGGCGGGCCGACGTTGACGGGACAGGGCGGCGCGGGCCGCCACAACCCGGCGTTACGGATACGGGAGCGGATCGGCGAGGAGGCCCTCGACGCACTGCTCGCGGTCCCCGCGCTCCACGACCGCTACGCGCGCGCCCTGCTGACCGATCTGGTGGGCGAGGCGCTGGGGCACCGGGCCGACCTGCGGGAGCAGTCCACCGTGCCGCTGCAGCTGCTGGAACTGTTCCGCTTCTGCACCCGCAATCAGGACGGGCTGTCGGCGCTCGCGCGGAAACTGCAGATGCTGGATCCGGGCTGCCCGCAGGGACCCGTCGTACAACGGCTCGCCGACGAATGGACGGCCGTGGACTCGCTCGACGGCCTGCCGGAGGTCACCGGCTCCTGGGATTTCCTCGGTGCCACCCTGGGCACGCCGGCCATGTCGTACGCCATGCGGAGGGCCCTCGTCCGGACGGCCACCGAGGCCAGGGTCTCCGCACCGCCGCCGCACGCCGACACCTGCTGGCACGACTTCCTGCACATGGCCGGGCAGGGAGCTCCACGGGGCGGGCTGCCACCGTGGATGGTCTACCTCGACCGCGCTGCCGACGCGATGGGCCACCCCGTCGCGGTCGAGCTGCTCGCACGCAACCGGCAGTGGGCCCTGAGCTGCGGCCTGGCCGAGCTGCTCGACCTCGACCGCGCCCGGACTCCGGCGCCCCCGCCGGCGGTCAGGCCGGGCCAGGAGTACCTGGCGATCCACATCGCTCCGGACCCGCTGGAGAACGGGCGCTACACGGTCTCGCACTCCCTCATGTCCGACGCCGGCGGCCCGAACTGGCAGCACGGCGACCCGATGCAGCGGGTGCCGACCGACGGGCTGCAGCACGCCGTGACCCGCGTCATCAAAGCGGTCGAAGGGGGCGGCGGCGACCGGCTGGCCCATGTGTGGCTGGAGTTCGTACTCCCCTTCGAACTGCTCAACCTGCCCGTCGACTGGTGGCCCCGGGACACCACCGAAGTACCGAACGTGCCGCTCGCGGTGGACTACCCGGTGGTCGTGCGCAGCCTGGACCGACTGCAGAACCGGGACTGGTACCGGTTCTGGCGTACCCGCTGGCAGCAGCTGGCGCGCGACGAACACCCGTCGAAGTCGGTGTACGTCAACGTCGCGCACCACAACGGCAACCATCTGCGCGGCCTGGAGGCCCGCCTCGGGGACAACGAGCACTGCGTGGCCCTGGTGCTGAGCGAGCCGCCGCTGCCCGAACACGGCAACGGCCGCCGGGAGCTGCACGCGGCCCTGCGCAGCGGGCTGCCCGTGGTGATCTGGCACCGCGCGGGCCGTTCCACCCAGGAGTTCCGGGGTGTCCTCGACGGGCTCCTCACCGAGGGCCTGTCGCGGTTCCCGGCCAAGGTGGCCGCCTACCGCCGCCGTGCGGCGATCGACGCCGCCGACGACGAGGACGCCGCGCACATCGGCCGCCACCTCGCGGTCCTGTGGGACGACCCCGACCGCAAACCTGTGCGCCCCGAGCCACCGTGACCACGGCCCGCGCGACCACGGACCAGCAGTGCGGACCGGCGCCACCGGTCCGGGCATCGCCACCCCAGTCGTCGTACGGAGGGACGCCGTTCATGCCGCCGAACAGCCAGTCGTGGGGACTGTACCGAGGCACGGGGCTGCCCGGTGCGACAGCGGAGGAGTGGCCTCAGGCACCGGCCTGGCGCAGCTTCGGTGGCGGCCCCGAGCTGCCCCCGCCGCCCGTCGACGACCCGTGCGCCCCCGCGGTGCTGGGCACCATCAGGCAGCCACTGCCCGCTCCGCCGGACGAGGTGGCCCGGGTGAACGTGGCGCTGCACCTGCGCCGCCCCCTGCTCGTCACGGGCGAGCCCGGCACCGGCAAGTCGTCCCTCGCCTACCGCATCAGCGGGGAGCTCGGCCTCGGCCCGGTCCTGCGCTGGCAGATCACTTCCCTGAGCACACTTCGGGAGGGCCTGTACGACGGCGTGTACGACGGCCCGTACAACGGCCCGCACGAGGGCCCGCACGAGGGTCATGACGCGGGCGGGCACGACGGTGGCATCCGGCTCGGGCCCCTGGGGACCGCCTTCCTGCCGTACCGCAGGCCCCGTGTGCTGCTGATCGACCGGCTGGACCGGGCCGAGATCAGTCTGCCCGAGGACCTGTGCACGGTACTGACGGCCGGAGGATTCTCCCTGCCGGACGGAACGGTGCGTTGCCGGGCCTTCCCCGTGGTGGTCATCACCACCACGGGTGAGCGGGATCTGCCATCGGATCTCGTACGCCGCTGTGTGACCCTGCGGACCCAGCGGCCCGGCCCTGACCTGCTGCGCGCCATCGCCGCGAACCGGTTCCCCGCGGAGCACGGCCGTCCCGGCCCGGCGCCGGACGCCGTGGACGCCTTCGTCGAACGGGCCACCGCCGCCGAGGGACCGGTGCTGGAACGGTTCCTGGACGCACTCCGCCTGGCCGCCGACGGTGTCCTCCAGGCCGTGGCGGAGGACGGCAACTGGCAGGAGGCCGTCGACACCCTCTGGCAGTGGACCGCGCCGGAGGAGCCATGACGGAACCCGGCCCGTTTCCCGCGGCGCTCCCGCCGGGGCTTCCGCAGGCCCTGCGGCACATCGGCACCGCGCTCGGCACCACCGCTGTCCGGGACGTGGCGGTGGTGGCCGACGCGGGGCCGACGATGGGGATCTGGCAGCGGACGGTCCACGAGTTCGCCACGGCGCTGCATCGATGCGGGGCCTTCGGCCGGATCACCACGCACGGGCTGCCGTCCGGGCACAGCGCCGACCCCGCGACCCTGCCGCGTCACCGTGCGGGCACCCGGCTGACCCTGCTCCTCACCGACGGCGCGGGCCCCCGCTGGCACACCCACGAGGTGGAACCGCTGCTGCGCCGCTGGGGCCAGTCCGGACCGCTCGCGCTGATCCACCTGCTGCCGCACCCGGTATGGCACACGACGGGGCTGCGCGGCTGGCAGGTGCTGCTGCGCTCGCCCACCCCGGGCGCGGCCAACCACCGGCTGCGGTGGCGGCCCCGCGGCCTGGGCCCCGATCAACAAGGCCTGCCGCCGGCCCACCGTCCCGACGTGGCCGTACCCGTGCTCGAACTCGCCCCCCGCTGGCTGGAGGCCTGGTCCGGCCTGCTGGGCGGGGGCCCGCCGCCGTGGCTGCCGATGACGGTGATGTTCCCCCGCGCGCGCGTACCCGCCGCCGCGGCGGCGGAGCCCGACCCCACCCCGGCGGCCCGGGTGGCGCGTTTCCAGTCGTCCGTGCCCCGGAGCGTGTTCACGCTCGCCACCATGCTCTCCGCGATACCCCTCGACGCCGGGCTGATCGAGGAGGTGCGGGGCGCGCTCCTGTCCGGCACCTCCCTCGCCGATGTCGCGCACCTGCTGGTGCACGGCCTGGTCCGACCGGCCGACCGGGGGCACGCCAGCTTCGCGTTCGCCCCCGGGATCCGCGAGGAGCTGCTGGCCACCGGACGGCGTACCGATGTGGTGCGGGTAGTCGAGTTGATCGGGGATCGCCGGGGATCCGGCGGGGAACACTTGTGGCGACTGCCCCGGTTGCTGCGCGGGGCCGCCGTGCACCGACTCCCGCCGGTCGACGCGGAGTCCGGGCCGTGGCTCATGGCGGAGAGCGCTGTGCTCCACGCCCTGTCCGGGCCGTTCCTGAAGCCGGCGAGGGAGGTCGACGAGGCCCTCGCGGCCGCCCCGGCCGATCGGACCCGCCCGCAGCACGCACAGCACCACGGCACCGCCACCACACCCGAAACATCCACAGCACCCACAGCACCCAGCGATGCCGTCGTCCGGCCCCCGGGCGACGCCGACCGTCGGACCGATCAGGGGAAGAGGAGGCCGGTGATGCCGCAGCAGGCCCCGGCGAGCACGGTGGGCAACGGACGTACCAGGAGCGCGCCCACGATCTGGGGAAACATCCCGCCCAGGAATCCGAACTTCACGGGCCGCGAGGAACTCCTCGACACGCTGCACCAGCGGCTGCTGCGGGAGAAGGCGACCGCCGTGCTGCCCCACACGCTGCACGGCATGGGCGGCGTCGGCAAGAGCCTGCTGGCCGTCGAGTACCTCTACCGTCGTATGGCGGAGTACGACGTGGTCTGGTGGATCTCCGCGGAGCGCAGCGCGCAGATCTCCCTGTCCCTGGTGGAGCTGGCACCGCGCCTGGGCCTGCCGACCGGGTCCGACGTCTCCTCGACCGTCGCCTCGGTCCTGGAGGCGCTGCGCATCGGCGTGCCCCACGCCAACTGGATCCTGGTCTTCGACAACGCCGAAAGCCCGGAATCCGTACGGCAGTTCTTCCCCGCCGGAGGACCGGGCAACATCCTCATCACCTCGCGCAATCCCCAATGGGCCTCCGTCGCCCGGCCGCTGGAGGTCGACGTCTTCATGCGGGAGGAGAGCAAACAGCTGCTGCGCGTACGCGGCCCGGAGATCAGCGACGCCGAGGCCGACCGGCTCGCGGAGGCACTCGGCGACCTGCCGCTCGCCATCGAGCAGGCCGCCGCCTGGCACGCGGAGACGGGCATGCCCGTGGACGAGTACCTGCGGCTGCTCGACGAGAAGCGCGTGGACCTGCTGCGCGGCACCGCGCCGCTCGGCAACCAGCATCCGGTGATAGCGGCCTGGAACATCTCCCTGGACCGGCTGGAGGCCAAGAGCCCGGCCGCGTACCAGCTGCTTCAGGTGTGCTCCTTCTATGCGCCCGAACCCGTCGCGCGGACCATGTTCATGCGGATGCCGCCCAGTCCCATCACCCCCGAGCTGGACGCCGCCCTGGAGGATCCGATCCGGCTCGGCCAGGCCATCCGCGACATCGGCCGCTACTCCCTGGCCCGCTTCGACCACCGCACCAACTCCCTCCAGATGCACCGGCTGGTGCAGGCGGCGCTGCAGTTCCGGATGACCGAGGCGGACCGGTCCACCATGCGGCACGGGGCGCACATGCTGCTGGTGGCGAGCGACCCCAACGACCCCGGCAACGCGCTGCGCTGGGACCGGTACGGCGCGCTCTACCCCCACGTGGTGGTCTCCGGCGCGGTGCAGTCCGACGAGACCTGGGTGCGCAGGCTGGTGGTGAACGAGGTCAAGTACCTCCTTCGCTGGGGCGACTACGAGTCCTGCCTGGAACTCGCCCGTTCCGCGTACGAGAACTGGTCCCGCCGACTGGGCGAGGAACACACCCAGACCTTGCAGATCGCCCGCTGGCTCGGATTCCTCCAGTTCAACATGGGCCGTTACAAGGAAGCCGCCGAGCTCAACGCGACGACGTTGGAGGCCTGTCTCAGGTCGCTGGGCCCCCACCACCAGGACACGTTCGACGCGCTCGGCAACGTCGCCATAGACCACCGCGTGCGCGGCGCGTTCGCCGAGGCCCTCCAACTCTCCGACTCCGTGCACCAGCAGTACGTGCAACTCATCGGTCCGGACGATCCGGAGACCCTGCGGGCCGCGCACAACCTGGGCGTGAGCCTGCGCCTGGTGGGCCAGTTCGGGCGCGCCTACGAACTGGACAAACAGACTCGGCACAACCGCATTCAGACCTTCGGCCAGGACCACGTCGACTCCTTGCGCACCTGGCTGGGGATGATCGTCGACCTGCGTGAACTCGGCGACTACGACACCGCGTTGACCTACCACCGCGAGATCACGGAGCAGGCCACCACACTGCTCGGCGACAGCAATCCGTTCACCCTGTCCTGTGTCCGCCTCCTCGCCGTCGCCCTGCGCAAGGCCGGCGAACACGAGGAGGCGGGAGCGAAGGCGGAACACATCCACTCCGAGCTCGTGCGCCGCTACGGCGATCACAACCCCGAATCCATGGCCGCCACGCTCGAGTTGACCATCCACCTGCGGCACCGGGGAAGCCTGGACGAGGCGCTGCGCCTGGGCACCGAGATCTGCCGTCGCTACGAGGACACCTACGGCAGGCACCATCCGCATGCCCTGTCCGCCGCCGTGAATCTCGCGATCACCTACCGGCTGCTGGGCGACGCGGCGGCCGCACACTACGTAGACGCCGTGGCGCTGGAACAGCTCACGGAGATGCTGGGCGCGACGCACCCCTCGACGCTGGTGTGCCGCACCAATCTCGCGAGCGACCGCTACGCACTCGGCGACCCGGCCGGCGCACTGGACCTCGACACCGAAACGGTGGGCAGGTCGCGGGAGGTCTTCGACGCCGATCACCCCTCCACCCTGGCCTGTGCCGCGAACCTCGCGATGGACCTGCGGGCCGTGGGACGCGTCGAGGAGGCGGAGGCACTGCACGGCGACACCCACAACCGCCTCCTGCGCACCCTGGGCAGCGGCCACCCGGCGGTCGCCCAGGCCTTCGACCGGGACCACCGAGCGGACTGCGACATCGACCCGATGCCGCTGTGACGGACCCCGCGCCGCGATCGTCGAGCACGGCCATCGGCCCGGCCGGTGCGGACGTCGCTACTCCGCGAGCCAGTGGGCCAGGAGCACCGGATCCGGCGGGGTGGGCAGCACATGGCCGATGGCCAGAGCCAGTTCGGGGTGTTCGGTCAGGGCGTTCCCGGCGGCTCGCTCGCCGCACTCGGTCAGCGCCAGGCCCAGACCGGCCCAGGCGGCGGGCCTGGCGCCCGGACCGCTGAGCTCCTCGCCGTACAGCTTGACCGCCGTCGTGGCGTCGCCGTCCACCAGCGCCAGATCGGCGGGGACGACACCCGGCACCTTCCTCGCCGGGTCCTCCGCCACACGCAGGGCGTCGAACTCCCCGGGAGCGACAAGGCTGAGGCGCGCCAGCAACGCGAGCGTGTCCAGTCGGCAGGCCTGCGGGTCGGCCCGCAGCGCGGGCTCGGGATGCCGCGTGACGACGCGCCCGCGCTGCCGGCGCGCGGACCAGGCCTCCGCCAGCTCCTCCGCATGCGCCGTGGGCACCTGAAGATGGTGTGCGCGCCAGGTCGCACGGTGGTGGACCGTCGCGAGGTGCGCGAGGCGCTGTTCGCGTACTCCCACCGGCTCCGCGTGCCAGCCGGTGGTCTGTTCGTCCAGGCTGTCGACCAGCGCGTGCCCCAGTGGGGTGAGCGTGGGGTGCTCGCGCAGGGTCCCGAGCACCCCATGCACGGCGCTGCGCCACAGCGCGTACTCGAAGCCCGCGAGCCCCGCCGCACCTCGTGTGCGCCAGTAGTGCGCGACCCCGGAGAAGGCATAAGCCCCATGCACAAGCCCGCCGAGAGGGCGCGGATCGTCTCGCCAGGGGGCGTAGAACAGCTCGTCACAGTCCTCGAACAGGGGCATGAGGAAGATGAGGCCGTTGAGCAGGGTGTGCCGGAACTCATGAACGACGGCGACGCCCAGCTGCGCCGGGAGGGCATCCTCGTCCTCGTCGGGCTCGGAGAGCAACAGGCACCCGAACGCGTCGCTCGACGAAGCCGCCCGCGCACGCAGGCGCTCGCCCCGCGGCAGCGGAACGACGGAGCGCAACCCCGTGGTCAGGGCCCGGGCGCTGACCACGTGATCGTTCACCAGTACCGGCCACATGCGGGCGAACCAGTTCTGCCAAGAAGCGAACTGCGCGGAGGAAAGCCGTCCCGGCACCGCCAGCGCAGGCACCGGTGCGTAGGGTCCCAGGTCGTCGAGGGTAAGGGTCAGGCGCATACCCGCGTGCTCCGCGCGCAGCCGCCGCTGCCCCTCCCACCCCGGGACGTCGTTCTCCGTATCGTCCGGCAACGTCACGGTGACGTCGCCCGCGGCGACCCGGATCGTGCCATCCTGCCCCCACACCTCGGCGGTGCCCCAGGGCTCGCCACCGACGGTCGCCCGGCCGAGGCCCGGCAGGAACACCCGGCCGTCCCGCACCGGCACGCGCGCGCGGAAGTCGACGCCGGCGGCGATGAACACGGCCGCCGCCAACTGCCCGAGGAACCCCAGTTCCACGCGCAGCGGAGGCTCATCCGCGGTCGCCGCCGGATCCGGGCGGGACAGTCTGCGCAGCAGGCTCGCCGCCCACACACCGACCTGTGGGTCGAGGAGCACCGTCCGGAAGACCGCCGGGTCCGCCCGCTCGGCGGCTTCGAGCAGCGGCCAGGCCCGACGTACGTCGTCGGCGTCCGCTGCCGCGTCGCGGATCGCACGCAACAGCAACAGGCGTCGGCTCGATTCCGCGTCGAGCAGGAAACCGACGGCTTCCTCGTCCTCTGTGACGGAGTTCAGCGCGTCCAGGACGGGTTCGGAAAGGTGGTGACGGCGCATCGGCACGACGATTCCTTGTTCACAGGGCCGTGACTGGGGCACTCCTTGGCAGATCGCGACGGGGCCCTAACTGCCGTCGCTGCCCGCGATGGTGGAGAGAGGGCGACCGACCCGAAGCCTCAGGCGCTCGATCGACGGCCGTAGAACCGCGTCATCAAGGGCCGCGACCTCCTCGAGCGACAGTGCCGACAACGTGGGAAGCCAGGATTGCGGCGCCCCGGACACCGCCGCTTCACGGGAGGTGACGTGTTCCCTCGATGACATGGCGTCACCGTATATCAACGTGCGCTCTCAAGAAACGCAGAACCACGGCACCAACGCGGTGTGCCCGCCCCCGGCGGCGGAGGGCGGGCACACGACCAAAACGTCGATACCAGGACGTCAGCCCATCAGCACCGGCTCACCGTCGGACGCCAGGGCGCCCGCCGCCGGGTTCCCGCTCTCCTGTTCGCCGACCGCGGTGTCCTCCGCCCCCTCGACATGCTGCGCCGGCCGCTTCGGCAGGGCGAACATCAGCAGGAAGATCGCGACCATCACCGCCGCGACCCAGCCCAGCGCGTGCTGGAAGCCGTTGACGAAGGCCGGGCCCACCTGGGCGCGGGTCAAGTGGTCGCCGATCTGGCCGAAGAAGACCACGGACACCAGGCCGAGTCCGAGCGCGTTGCCCATCTGCTGCACGGTGTTGATGAGGCCTGACGCCGAACCGGAGTGCTCGCGCGGGACCTCCGACAGCACCGCGTCGGTCAGCGGGGCCACGATGAAGCCCATGCCCGCGCCCATGACGACCAGCGGAAGCGCCATCTGCCAGGGGGCGATGGACAGGCCGTACCGCTCGGACTCCCAGATGTAGAGCAGTACCCCCACCGCCATGATCAGCGCGCCCGCCTGGAGCACCTTGCGCCCGAATCGCGGGACGAGCAGCTGCACCGACATGCCCGCCGCGGCCGAGACCGCGATCGAGAACGGAACCCCGGTCAGACCCGCCCGCAGCGGACGCCAGCCCAGGCCGACCTGCATGTACAGCGTCCAGACCAGGAAGAAGATACCGAGGCCGACCCCGAAGACGGTCTGGACGGCGATGCCCGCGGCGAAGCTCTTCACCTTGAACAGCGACAGCTCGACCAGCGGCGAACCGTCCCGCGCGGCCTTCCGCCGCTCGTACGCCACCAGCGCCGCGAAGACGAGGAGGGCGCCGCCCATCGACAGATACCCCCACAGCGGCCAGCCCAGCTCACGCCCGCGCGTCAGCGGGTAGAGCAGCATCAGCAGGCCCAGCGTCACGAGGGCCACACCGACGAGGTCGAGCTTGAGGGCCTTCGGGGCCTTGGACTCGCTGATGAAGCGTCGTCCCAGGATCAGCGCGGCGATGCCCACCGGCAGGTTGATGAGGAAGATCGGCCGCCACTCGAGACCGAAGAGGTTCCACTCGGTGAGCAGCGCGCCGAGCAGTGGGCCGGACACGGCACCCAGGCCGACGATCGCTCCGAAGAGACCGAAGACCTTGCCCCGCTCGTTCGCCGGGAAGGTCGCGTGCACGATCGACAGCACCTGCGGCACCATCAGCGCGGCCATCCCGCCCTGCAGGATGCGCGAGGCGACGAGCATCTCCGGGTTCGCGGCGAAGCCGCACAGCGCGGAGGCGATCGTGAAGCCGCCTATGCCGACCAGGAAGAGCCGCTTGCGTCCGTGGATGTCGCCGAGCCGTCCACCGGTGATGAGCCCGGCGGCGAAGGCGAGCGCGTAGCCGGCGGTGATCCACTGGATCTGGCTGAAGGACGCGCCCTCGTCCCGCTGGATCGAGGGAATCGCGATGTTGACGATCGTGACGTCGACCAGGTCCATGAAGGCCGCGGTCATCACGATGGCGAGCGCGAACCAGCGCCGTCGGTCGGCCGCGGCTGCCGGGCCCTTCGGCGGCTCGGCCGGACTGCTGGGAGTGGTCTCGGTGGAGGTCATGGCTTGAAGGTAGACCCCCATTAGGCCAGATCGTGTCCTAGATGTGCGGCACTCTGGGAAACATGACGACGGACACACCGGCCCGGCTCCTCCAGCTGCTCTCCCTGCTCCAGACGCCCCGCGAATGGCCCGGTGGCGAGCTGTCCGAGCGGCTGGGCGTGTCCCGGCGTACCGTCCGCCGCGACATCGACCGGCTCCGGGAGCTGGGTTATCCGGTGCAGGCGACGAAGGGGGCCGACGGCGGGTACCGGCTGGTGGCGGGCAAGGCGATGCCGCCGCTCGTGCTCGACGACGAGGAGGCGGTGGCGATCGCGGTGGGGCTGCGGGCCGGCGCCGGGCACGCGGTCGAGGGCGTCGACGAGGCCTCCGTACGGGCCCTCGCCAAGCTGGAGCAGGTGCTGCCGTCCCGGCTGCGCCACCGTGTGTCCACGCTCCAGGCCGCGACCACTCCGCTGACCAGCGGGGACGGGGCGAGCATCGCGCCCGAGACGCTGACCGTGATCGCCGCGTCGGTGACCGGGCGGGAGCGGCTGCGGTTCGCCTACCGCTCCGGGGACGACACCCCCTCACGACGCCTGGCCGAGCCCTACCGCCTCGTCTCCACCGGCCGTCGCTGGTACCTCGTCGCCTACGACCTCGACCGCGACGACTGGCGCACCTTCCGCGTCGACCGGATCGCCGAGCCCTGCGCGACCGGCGTCCGTTTCACGCCACGCGAACTGCCGACGGGGAACGCGGCCGAGTACCTGCGGCAGTCGATGTACGGGCGCCAGGAGACGTACGACTTCGAGGTCGCCTTCGCCGCGCCCGCCGCGTTCGTCGCGGCCCGCCTGCCCAAGTGGTTCGGCGCGCCCGAGCCGATCGACGAGCGCAACTGCCTGCTGCGTTCCTCCGCCGGGGACTCCGTGGAGTGGCTGGCGGTACGGCTCGCGATGGTCGACTGCGAGTTCACGGTACGGCGGCCGGCGGAACTGGTGGAGTGCGTACGGGAGTGGGGCGGGCGCCTGACTCGGGCGGCGGGCGGCTCGGAAGACGGGTCGGGGGGTGCCTCGGAGGGCGGGTCGGAGGGCGGTCGCCGGGAAGGGCGCGGCGTCAGGGCCGGGTGAGCCCCGCGCGGGCCGCACCGGTCCGCGGCGCGCTCACACGGTGCCCAGGGGAAGTCATACGGTGCCCAGGGGAAGTCACGCGGTGCCCCAGGGGAAGTCACGCAGCGCTTCCAGATGACGTACCGCGAGCGCGACTGGTCCTGCCGGACCGTCGGCCGGCTCGTCACCGGCGGCCCAGGCCTCCACCGCCACCCGAACCGCCGCACCGGCCACGGCGGCACCGAGCCGGAACTCCGCCCCGCCGCCCGCCACGGAAGCCCTCGCCTCCAATACCCGCGCCAGCGTCCGTTCCGCCCCCTGACACGCCTCGCCCCACACCCTCAGCAGCGCCGGGCTCCCCTCGGCCAACCGGAGCAGAGCGCGGACCCGGTCCATGGACTCCGGTCGCACCCCGACGCCCGGGGTGAGGGTCTGGACGACGGCGTGACGAAGAGCCTCCGGCACGGACAGGTCGGCCGGGGCGTCACGTACGGCCTCGGCCCACTTCTCGACGCCCGCGGAGAAGAGCGGGGCGAGGCACTCTTCCTTGCCGGCGAAGTAGCGGTAGAAGGTGCGTGGCGCGACACCGGCGGCGCGGGCGATGTCCTCGGCTCGGGTGGCACGCAGACCCTGCCTCATGAAGAGCCCGGCCGCGGCCCGCGCGATCTCCATCCGGGTGGCGGCCTTGCGTCGCTCCGTGAGCGAGAGCCCGGAAGCGGCGGCCGCGCGGTCGGTACCGGTCACGGACGGCAGGCTATGCCCCTGTGGCACAATCTGCCATCCGGGTCACCCCGGGGTTCAGGTACGGGGTGGCCCGTCGGCCTGCCCGAAAACCACCGCTCCCCCGGAGCGAGTCCCGGACGAACCCTGCGCAAAAAGGAGCCGAGCCCCGGCGCCAGGGGGGGAAAGGCGCCGAAGCTCGGCTCTGGAGAGTCCCGGCGCGGGGGGGGGAGTGCGTCGGGACTCGGTTCTGGGGGGTCTTGGGGCTGCGCCCCGGGACCCTGAACCCTGGGCCCTGAAGTCTTGTGCCCAGAGCCCAGCGAGTTAAGCGGCGTTACATGGCCATGTCCGGTCGACTTATGGCCGACCTCGGGCCATCGGACCCCGTCAGATCCGTCGAACCCGTACGAACCATACGTGGCACACCAACCACATGAACCACGCAAACCGCACTAACCGTGGACATTCTTAAGCCGCCGCGTCAAAACCGGTGTCGCGGGCCAGCTTCTTCAGCTCCAGCAGCGCGTGCTTCTCGATCTGGCGGATGCGCTCACGGGTGAGCCCGTGCTCCTTGCCGACTTCCGTGAGCGTGCGCTCCCGGCCGTCGTCGATGCCGTACCGCATCTTGATGATCGAGGCCGTGCGCTGGTCGAGGCGGCCGATCAGGTCGTCGAGCTCCTCGCTGCGCAGCAGGGTGAGGACGGACTGCTCGGGCGAGACCGCAGAGGTGTCCTCGAGGAGGTCACCGAACTGGGTGTCACCGTCGTCGTCCACCGACATGTTCAGCGAGACCGGGTCGCGCGCCCAGTCCAGGACGTCCGTCACACGCTCCGGGGTCGAGTCCAGCTCGGCGGCGATCTCCGCGTGCTCGGGCTCGCGCCCGTTCTTGCGGTTGAACTCGCGCTGCACGCGACGGATCCGGCCCAGCTCCTCGACCAGGTGCACGGGGAGGCGGATCGTGCGCGACTGGTCGGCGATGGAGCGGGTGATGGCCTGACGGATCCACCACGTGGCGTACGTCGAGAACTTGAAGCCCTTGCGGTAGTCGAACTTCTCGACCGCGCGCACCAGGCCCGCGTTGCCCTCCTGGATCAGGTCGAGCAGGGGCAGGCCGCTACGGGGATACCGCCGGGCCACGGCGACGACCAGCCGCAGGTTGGAGCGGATGAAGACATCCTTGGCCCGCTCCCCCTCGGCGACCAGCGCCTCGAGCTCCTCGCGGGTCGCGTCCGCCTTGGGGGGATCGACCTCGTCGTCGAGGATCTGCCGGGCGAACACACCCGCCTCGATGATCTGGGACAGCTCGACTTCCTTGGCGGCGTCGAGCAGCGGCGTACGCGCGATCTCGTCGAGGTACATGCCGACCAGGTCGCGGTCGGCGATTTCGCCGCCTACGGCGCGAACACTGCGTGCCGCGTCGGTGGTCTCGCCGGTGGCGGACTGACGACGGGCGACGGCACGGGTTGCCATGCGTGCTCCCTTGCGATGGTGGGCTTGCGGGTCCTAGTGGCGGCTCGGACACTCTTCCGAGTGCCCGGCATCCGAAGGAAACAACGACTGGAATCCGGACAGAATTCCCAACCCGCCCCTCTATTTTTCTGATCATGCAGTACCCTGTGCCGCCACAGCGGGAGGCCGGATGTCAACGGAACGTACAGAGGCGCAGGTCAGGCCGGGAGTCGAGGCCGACCTCGACGCCCTCACGGCCATCTACAACCACTACATTCGCGAGACGCCCATCACCTTCGACACTGCCGTCTTCACCCCGGAAGAGCGCCGCCCTTGGCTGCTCTCCCACCCTGAAGACGGCCCGCACCGCCTGATGGTTGCCACGGACACGGACTCACAGGAGGTTCCCGGGAACGCACAGCGAATTCTGGGATACGCCACGTCCAGCGCCTTCCGCCCCAGGCCCGCCTACGACACCTCCGTCGCGGTCAGCATCTACCTCGCCCCCGACGCGGGCGGCCGGGGCGTCGGCACGCTGCTCTACAAGTCCCTCTTCGAGGCGCTCAGCGACGAGGGCGTGCACCGCGCCTACGCGGGCATCGCCCAGCCCAACGAAGCGTCCGTGCGGCTGCACGAACGCTTCGGGTTCCGGCATGTCGGTACGTACCGGGAGGTGGGCCGGAAGTTCGGCCGGTACTGGGATGTCGCCTGGTACGAGAAGGACCTCTAGATCAGCCGAACTGCACCGACCGCTTGGCCAGCCCCATCCAGAACCCGTCGATCACCGAACGCTGCTCGTCCAGCTCGCCCGTGGCGTCCGCCGCGCCCATCGTCACGAAGAGCGGGGCGAAGTGCTCGGTACGGGGGTGGGCGAGCAGGCCGGCCGGGGACTTGTGACCGAAGTCGAGCAGGGCGTCCCAGTCACGGGCGTCCAGAGCGCGGTGGCCCCAGTCGTCGAACTCGACCGACCAGGAGGGGACGCCGCCCTGGCGCAGCGCGGCCAGGTTGTGGGTGAAGAAGCCTGAGCCCACGATCAGGACACCCTCGTCGCGCAGCGGCGCCAGCTTGCGTCCGATCTCCATCAGCTTCACCGGATCGAGGGTCGGCATGGAGATCTGCAGGACAGGGATGTCGGCGTCGGGGAACATCTCGACCAAGGGGACGTAGGCGCCGTGGTCGAGGCCCCGGTCGGGGATGTCCTGGACGGGAACGCCCGGGGCGCGCAGCAGCTTCCTTACGGACTCGGCGAGTTGGGGGGCGCCGGGAGCCTCGTACCGGACCTGGTAGTAGTGCTCGGGGAAGCCCCAGAAGTCGTAGACGAGCGGTACGGTCTGGACCGCGCCGAGGGCCAGCGGGGCCTCCTCCCAGTGGGCGGAGACCATCAGGATCGCCTTGGGGCGAGGCAGTTCGGCGGACCAGGCGGCCAGCTCTCCGGGCCAGATCGGGTCGTCGGCGAGCGGCGGAGCGCCATGACTGAGGTAGAGGGCGGGCATGCGCTTCCGCGGGGCACGCCCTTCGGTGACGGCAGACGTGGCGACAGACATGGCGGCTGCTCCCTCCGGGGGGCCATCGTAAGACTGATGGGGAAGTTATTTGAAGTCTCAAGCTTCCACCCAGAACCATACTCCCGATTTGTTTAATATTCAAGAAGGGGCTCGTACAGTGGAGTCCATGACTACGGCATCCGCATCCGCTGAAGAGCCGCGTTGGCTCACCGACGAGGAACAGCGCACCTGGCGTGCGTACATGAACGCCGCCACCCTCCTCGAGGACCATCTCGACCGTCAGCTGCAGCGCGACGCGGGCATGCCGCACGTCTACTACGGTCTGCTCGTCCAGCTCGTCGAGGCGCCGCGCAGAAGGATGCGCATGACCGAGCTGGCCATGAACGCGAAGATCACCCGCTCGCGCCTCTCGCACGCGATCGCCCGCCTGGAGAAGAACGGGTGGGTGCGCCGCGAGGACTGTCCCTCCGACAAGCGGGGCCAGTTCGCCGTCCTCACCGACGCCGGTTACGAGGTGCTGAGCAAGGCCGCGCCGGGCCATGTCGACGCCGTACGACAGGCCTTCTTCGACCGGCTCACCTCCGAACAGCACAAGGCCCTCGGCGAGGCCATGCGGATCATCGCCGAGGGGCTGCAGCCGACGGACGCGGGTGCGGATCTGCCTTGGCTGCGTTGAGCGGACCTGCCTTGGCTGCGTTGAGCGGATCTGCCTTGACTGCGTTGAGCGGGCTGACGAACTGACAGGCCGAAGGGTTGACGGGTTGACCCGGGAGGTGGACGCGGGTCCGCCCCGGTCCCGATGAACTCGGAACCGGGGCGGACCCTGGGAATCGTACGGGCGAGGCGTCCCCACCCCGCGCCCGCACTCGAAGCACCTGAAGCACCGGAGGTACCAGCGGCGGTACGGGCGGTACGGGTGATCAGTGGGCGATCACCGGCACCTTGACCTCGTCCTCGGCACCGTCGCCCGCGCCGGAGGCCGCGGACATGTCCGGGCGGCCGGTGTTGACGAGGGTCGCGGCGATCGTGGCCGCGACCACCAGGATGCCGACGGCGAACCAGATGGCGTTGGTGTAGCCGTTCACCATGCCCTGCAGCTGGACGAGCTGCTGCTGCGGCTTGGAGGCGGCACCGGCGATGTGGTCCTTGATGTACGAGGTGGTCGCCGAGGCGGCGATCGTGTTCAGCAGGGCCGTACCGATCGCGCCACCCACCTGCTGCGAGGTGTTGACCATCGCGGAGGCGACACCGGCGTCCTTCGGCTGGACACCGTACGTGGCCAGGGACATGGCGGGCATGAACGCCGTACCCATACCGAGGCCGAGCAGCAGCTGGGCCGGGAGCAGCAGACCCGCGTAGGAGGAGTTGATCTCCATCTGGGTCAGCAGCAGCATGCCCACGGCGGCCAGGGCGAAGCCCGGTGCCATCAGCAGCCGCGGCGGGACGCGGGTCATCAGACGGGCGCCGATCTGGGTGGAGCCCGTGATCATGCCCGCGATCATCGGCAGGAAGGCGAAGCCGGTCTTGACCGGCGAGTAGCCCTTCACGATCTGCAGGTAGTAGGTCAGGAAGAGGAACAGACCGAACATCGCGATGATCGCGAGGCCGAGCGAGAGGTAGACACCGCCACGGTTGCGCTCCGTGATGACGCGCAGGGGCAGCAGCGGGGCCTTGACCTTGGACTCGGTGAACACGAAGGCCGCGAGCAGCACCGCCGAGGCGACGAACAGACCGATGGTGGTGGAGTCGCTCCAGCCGTTGGACTCGGCACGGGTGAAGCCGTAGACCAGGGAGACCAGACCCAGGGTGGAGAGGATGACACCGGGGATGTCGAGCGGCGAGCGGTTGCGGCCACCGGCCGGCTCACGGATGACGAAGTACGCGCCCAGGGCGGCGATGATCGCGAACGGGATGTTCACGAAGAACGTCCAGCGCCAGTTCAGGTACTCGGTGAGGAAACCGCCGAGGATCAGGCCGACGGCGCCACCGCCACCGGCGATCGCACCGTAGATGCCGAACGCCTTGGCGCGCTCCTTGGCGTCGGTGAACATCACCGCGAGCAGCGAGAGCGCGGCGGGGGCCAGGAGAGCACCGAAGGCACCCTGCAGGGCGCGGGCGCCGAGCAGCATCGCCTCGCTCTGCGCGGCGCCGCCGATGGCGGAGGCGCCCGCGAAGCCGATCAGACCGGTGACGAAGGTGCGCTTGCGGCCCCACAGGTCGGCGATACGGCCGCCGAAGAGCAGCAGACCGCCGAAGGCGAGGGCGTAGGCCGTGATGACCCACTGACGGTTGCCGTCCGATATACCCAGGTCCTGCTGGGCGGAGGGCAGCGCGATGTTCACGATGGTCGCGTCGAGGACGACCATCAGCTGGGCGAGCGCGATGAACGCGAGCGCTTTCCAGCGGTTGCTGTGTGCGTCGGCGAGTTCGGCCGCCGACTTTGCCGAGGCTGAGGTGCCTGTTTCAGACATGGGGATACCCACTCCGGTACTTCGCAGTGAAAAAGGTGAGGGAAGGTCACGGGAGCCGGCGGCTCGTCTTCGTCGACGGCCGCAAGCCTCCGGAAGCTTGTCGGACTAAGGACTGGCGCTGTGCGCCGATCTCATCGGTCAGGGTGGCTGCTGGCTGGTCAGGCTGTTCGCAGATCCTCCACGGTGGCCGCCACTCCGGGCAGTACGGAGCGGGCCGGTGCCCGCAGACCGTCCAGGAACAGCTGCAGATGACGGTGCACGAAACGGTCGATGCCCTCGCACGCGGTGCCGGGCAGCGGCCGGGTGAGCTGGCTGACGGCGACCAGGAGGTCACCTGACTCGACGTCGGGACGCAACTGTCCGGCCTCGCGGGCGCGCCTCATCAGCGCGTCGACCATCTCCGTGGTCCGCTCGCGTGCGGCGAACAGATCCGGGTGGTGCTGGTCGAAGGCTTCGGAGAGCATGGGGCACAGGGCGCCGATCCGCTCGTCCGCCGCGAAGTGCACGAAGTCGCTCAGCGCCTGGAAGGCGTCGCCGCCCTCCACAAGAGCCGACTCGATCCACTCCGACGTGCGGTCCATGACCGAGCAGACGACCTCCCGCGCGAGCGCGTCGCGGTCCGGGAAGTTGCGGTACACCGTGGCGTTGCCGACACCGGCGCGGCGGGCGATCTCGTCGAACGGCACGTCGGGGCCGAACTCGACGAACATCTCACGCGCGGCGGCGACGATCCGCTCCCGGTTGCGCAGGGCATCGGCGCGGGGCCGGGGCACGCGACGCTTCACGGGGGTGGCGGTCTCCACGGCGTACTCCTCAGATGTAGGTAGGAAGACTGTGGCGCGATCCGGGGAATCCGTCCCCGTTTCACTCGGACACATGGCTAAACGGGGAAACGGTCCCCGGTTATTTCCCGCATTCCCAGAGATCTGATGTGACCTGCGTCACTGGGTGGTGGGGGGTGTGGGGGGGCTGGCGTTGGGGGTGGGGCGCGGCCCGACGTCCGGTGCGGTGGGTGGCCCGGAGTTTGGGTCCCTGCGCGGCGGGCGGCCCGGCGTCCGGCCTGGCGGGCGGCTCGGCGGGCGGCCTGGCGTCTTGCTCGGCGGGCGGCCCGGCGTCCGGCTCGGCGGGCGGCCCGGCGTCCGGCCTGGCGTCTTGCTCGGCGGGCGGCCCGGCGTCCGGCATACAACCCGACGTCCGGCATGACTCCGGCCTGACGTCCGGCGTGACTCCGGCCTGACGTCCGGCATGACTCCAGCCCGAGGTCCGGCACGATGCGTGGCGCGGCGTCCGGCGTGACGCCGCACCGAGCATCCGGCCAGACTCCGAGCGCAGCAGCCTGCGCGGCGCGCGACCCAGCATCCGGCGCGGCTCCGGCAGAGCATCCTGCGCAGCGCACGGCCAAGCATCCGACGCGGCTCGCGACCGGCATCCCGCGCGGCCGGCGGCCACGCGCCCAGCGCGGCACGGCACGGCACGGCCCAGCGCGGCACGGCGCAGCTCGGCGCGCTGGGCCGCGCATCCGACACGGCCCGCGGCTCAGCACCCGTCGCAGCCCACGCCCGCCCCACCTCCACGCCCCCACATCCACACCGCCCCGGCCCGTGGTCAAACCTCTGACGCGGCTCCTGTCACCCCTCCCCCGGCAAGAAACCCACGTTCGGGCTCTTCCAGCGCGCGCCCCCGTATCGCCCGTCACAGGGTGATCGCACAGGGTGCAGCCGGTGACCGGGTGGCTGCCGTGAGCGAAGGGCCCCTGCATGCAGACGATGCAGCCCACCACCCGCCGGATACGCTCGCGCCGCGTGACCGCCCTCGCCACGGTGACCCTTCTGACGCTGACGGTCAGCACCTCCGCCGGCACCGGTCACCTCCCGGTGGGCTCCACGACGGCGGGCTCCATCGCGCTGGCCCGCTCCACGGCGCTCGGCCCCTGCATGATCACCGGCGCGATGGGCGTACAGATGGGCGAGGGCATACCGACCCAACCCGGATACGCCCGCTCCACCGGCACCGTCCGAGCCCTCACCCTGATGGTCGACTTCTCCGACGCGCCCGGCCCGGGCAGCGCACTCGACCGGCTCGCCGAGTTCTTCCCGCAGACCCAGAACTGGTTTCGCACCAGTTCCTACGGCCGCCTCGACTACCGCCCCGAGACCCCCATCCAGCACTGGCTCCGCATGCCCAAGCCCTTCAAGGCGTACGGCATAGAACGCGGCGCCCCCTTCGACCCCGGCTACCGTGATCTGGTCCAGGACATAGTGGCCACGGCCGACCCCGAGGTGGACTTCCGCTCGTACGACCTCCTGAACGTGCTGGTGACGCCGAACGCCGGGCCCTCCGCCCTGGACACCGTCCTGTCCGTCACCTTCGCCGGCAACACCGAGGCACCCATAGCCGACGGCGTCCCCGTCTCCAACGCGTCCTTCGTCTACAGCCGCCAGGACGACGGCTCCGGCTCCTACGCCCAGACCGGCTACCGGGTACTCCCCCACGAGAACGGCCACACCTTCGGCCTGCCCGACCTCTACACCCCGGAGGGCGGAGGCGCGGTCGGCCACTGGGACATCATGAGCGAGGACTGGGGCGCCGACAACGACCTCCTCGGCTGGCACAAGTGGAAGCTGGGCTGGCTCGACGAGTCGCAGGTCAAATGCGCCGCGTCGCCCGGGACGACGGAGTACACCCTCACCCCGCTGTCCCGGCCCGGCGGCGAGAAGCTGGTCTTCGTACCCACCAGCACCAAGACGGGGTACGCCTTCGAACTGCGCACCCACGACGGCAACGACTCCGCCGTCTGCCGCCCCGGCATCCTCATCTACAAGGTCGACGCGGGCGTGGACACCGGAAACGGCCCCATCACCGTCTACGACTCCAAGCGCCACAGCGGCGGCTGCACCCGCAGCCCCAACGTCCACGCGGAACTCTCCGACGCCCCCTTCACTCCCGGCGAGTCCTTCAAGGACCCCAAGACCGGCATCACGATCGCGGTCACGGCGTCGGATCCGAACGGTGACTACCGGGTGTCCGTCACCCGCCGCTGACCGGCCGCTCCCCCGCCCCTCCCGGCCTCCGACCTGCTGACCTGGCCGTGCAAGGGCTACGGTGTCTGTTCTGAGTCTCTTCGGAGATCCGCGACTGCGTCTCTTCAGAGATCCGCATCGGAGAGCCCATGCCATCGAACCTCGCACCGGCCCCCGGGACCGGCACCAGCAGCGCCGCAGGCGCCGAGGCCGCGGTGCCCGCCGAGGCCGTCACCCCCCTCATCCGCGGTATCGCCGTACTGCGGCGGCTGACCGACGCCGACGGAGTGTCCAGCCTCAGCGGTCTGGAGCGGTCCACCGGGCTCGCGCGCTCCACCGTCGACCGGATCACCGCGACCCTGGCGCGCCGGGGGTACGTACGCCTCGACGGCCGCGACGCCGTCCTGGCCCCCCGTCTGATGGAACTCGGCAACGCCTACCTGGCCGCCCTGCGCCTGCCCCGCCTCCTCGACGCGCACGCCGACGCCCTCGCCGACGAGCTCGACGAGTCCGTCTCACTGGCGGTCGGCGACCAGGACGGCATCCGCTTCATCCACCAGGCGACCCGGCGCCGCGCCATGTCGCTGAGCTTCCGCATCGGCGACCTGCTGCCCGCCGAACGCACCGCGCCCGGCCCGCTGTTCGCCACCGAGTGGGGCGATCGGGAGTGGGCGCGGTGGCGCGAGCGGCGCGCGGCCGACCCGGAGGACCGGGGATTTCCGGCGGTCCCGGCGCGGAGCCGGCCGATCGAGTACGGCGAGGACGACCGAAACGACGAGAAGGACCGGACCGGCGCGCACCGCACGAGCCGCACGAACGGCAAAGACCTCACCGATGCCAAAGACCTGACCGTCACCAAGGACCTCACCGTCGGCAAGGACCTCACCGTCGGCCGAAGCCTCGCGGCGGACAGGCCGGAGGAGCCGGGCGCCGGCCGAAGCACACGCCGGCTTCCCACCCTCGGCGACGACTTCGAGCAGCGTACGGCCGAGGCGCGGGAGGCCGGCTGGGCGCTGGACGACCAGTTGATCGAACCGGGCCTGGTCGCCCTCTCCATGCCCGTACGGGAGTCGGGCCGCATCGCCTGTGTGGTGAGCGTGGTCAGCCACACCAGCCGGCACACCGCGGCCGATCTGCGCGACACCCTGCTGCCCCGGCTACGGGACGCCGTCATCGCGATGGAACGGGAACTGCGGGAGGCACAGCACGCCGAATCCGCCGCGCCGCGCACCACCCCCGCCGCCCCCTCCGGCCTCGCCGTCTGGACCGGCGCCTCCAAGCAGGAACTGGGCCGGGAGTTCATCGAGTCGCTGGCCCGGGGCCTCACCGTCATCACCGCCTTCGGCGAGGGCCGCGCCGAACTGAACCTCACCGAGGTCGCCCAGGCCACCGGACTCGCCCGGGCGACCGCCCGCCGCGCCCTGATCACCCTGGAACACCTCGGATACGTCACCGCGCACGACCGGGTCTTCCGCCTCACCCCCCGCGTGCTGGGCCTCGGCTTCCCTCCCCTGTCACGGACCTCGCTCGCCGAGATCGCCGCCCCGCACCTCACCGAACTCTCGCAGCGGCTGCACGACTCGGTGTCGCTGGCGGTCCTGACCGGCGACGAGATCCGGTACACGGGCCGCGTCTCCACCAGCCGCGTCATGAGCGTCCACATCACCATCGGCACCCGTCTGCCCGCGTACCCCACCGCGCTGGGCCGGGCGATGCTGGCGGACCTGCCCGAGCCCCCGCTCACCGAACTGCTCCCGTTGACCCCCCGCACGATCACGGACCCCGATCAGCTGAAAGCCGTCCTGGACCGCGTACGGGAAGAGGGATACGCCCTGGTCGACGAGGAGTTGGAGGTGGGGCTGCGCTCGGTCGCGGTGCCGGTGCGCGAGCGCGGTGGTCGGGTCGTGGCCGCCGTCAATGTCGCGATGCACAGCAGCCGCCGTACGCCCGAGGAGTGCGTCGCCGAGGTGCTGCCGGAGTTGCGGGTCACGGTGGGACGGATCCAGGAGGACCTGTGGGTGGCGGGACGGTTCCGCCGGGTACCGCGGACGTGACGCGTCGGCGCGTACCCCTTCTGTCGACCGTTTGAGCACGTGAACGCCCGTGTCCGGGCCACGGCAACGTGGTCCGGACACGGGCGGAGCAGATGTGGGGGTGCCCCCTGGCCGTCCCTGGCCGCCCTGGACGTCAGTGGCTGACCTCCGCGCCCCCGGCCGGCACGACCTCCGACACCCCCTGGCCCCACACACCCTCGTCCGCCGCACCCTCCTGCGACGCGGCCTCGGTCGCACCCTGGTCCGAGGCCGAGGCTCCGGCGGGCCTGCCGTCGCGCATCAGGAAGACGGCGAGGACGGCCGCGACCAGGACTCCCGCCCCGCCCGCCAGGAAGCTTGCCGACATCGCGCTGGTGAAGGCGTCGTGGGTGGAGGCGAGCAGGGAAGTGTCGCCGGTGCGGGCGGTGACGGCGAGGGCGTCGCCGATCGAGTGGCGGGCGGCGGCCGGGGCGGTGGCGGGCATGTGGCCGGTGAAGGTGCTGGAGAGGACCGCGCCGAGGACGGCGACACCGAGCGCGGCGCCGGCCTGCTGGACGGTGTCGTTGAGCGCTGAGCCCACACCGGCGTGCTCGTCCGGGATCGCACCCATCATGGCCGCCATCGCCGCGGGCATCGTCAGCCCGCCGCCGGCGCCCATGAGGCACATGGCACCGGCGAGCACTCCCCACCCGCTGTCCGGGTTCAGCGTGGACAGCAGCCCGAACCCGGAGGCGATGACGAGGAGTCCGAAGACCACCATGGCGCGATTGCCGGTCTTCGGCAGCAGAGCGGCGCCGACGCTGTTGAAGGCGAGGGTCGCGAGGGCCAGCGGGGTGAAGGCGAGACCGGTCTGGGTGGCGGAGTAGCCGAGGACGAACTGCAGGTACTGGGTCAGCACCAGCATCAGGCCGCCCTGGGCCAGGGTCAGCAGCACGAGGGAGAAGCTGGCGCCGGTGAAGACACGGTTGCGGTAGAGCGAGACCGGGATCATCGGCGAGGAGCAGCGGCTCTCCCACACCCCGAACCCGACCAGCCCGAGCACGGCGACGCCGAGCGAAAGCTGCGTGCCCTGCTGACCCAGCCCGCCCTTGGGGAACTCGATGATCGTCCAGATGAGCGCGGTCATGCCGACCATCGACAGCAGCATGCCGATGGGGTCGGCCTTGCGCCAGGGCCCCTTGGACTCGGGCATGAGGACCAGCGCGGCGATGATCGCGAGACCGGCGATGGGGATGTTGAGGAGGAAGACGACCCCCCACCAGAAGTGGGCCAGCAGCGCGCCGCCGACGACCGGACCACCGACGAGCCCGACCATGGCGACGGCGCTCCAGGCGGCGATGGCCTTGGGCCGCTCGGCGTCGTCGAAGACGGTGATCAGGATCGACAGCGTGCTGGGCATGATCAGCGCACCCCCGACGCCCATCAGCACGCGCCCCAGGATCAGCGCCCCGGGCGTGGCGGCCTCCATGGCCACCACCGAGGCCGCCCCGAAGAGCGCGAGCCCGACGACCATCACCTTCCGCCGCCCGAACTTGTCGGAGAGGCTGCCCGCGGTCAGCAGCAGCCCGGCGAAGACCAGCATGTACGAGTCGAGGATCCACTGGAGGTCCTGGGCGCTGGCCTTCAGGTCCTCGGCGATCGTCGGGATCGCCACGGTGAGAACCATGTTGTCGACAACCAGCACCAGGGTGCTGAGGCACAACACGATCAGGATGAGCCAGCGACGCGGATGACGGTCCATCTCACTACCTCTCGAACGGCGGGCTGAGTCGCACACACCGTGCGCTCTGTGGAACACCGTACGGGGTTGCGCACACTGTACGCAAGAGAGAACGCCGTACGAATCCATGGCCGCCCGTACGCACCCTGCGCATGCTGTGCGCTACGGTGGCCGGACCGGGAGAGAGGAAGCCGCATGTCCCCCCAGGAGCAGGCAGAAGCCGGGCCGCCGACGCCCGTCCAGTCGGTGTGGACCCGCCCCCGGGCCGGTCGCGAACAGCCGGCGCTGAGCCGGGACCAGATCGTGGCCGAGGCGCTACGCCTGCTCGACTCCGACGGCATCGACGCCCTGAGCATGCGCAAACTCGGCACCCGCCTCGGCGCCGGAGCCACCTCGCTCTACCGGCACGTGGCCAACAAGGACGAGCTCATCGAGCTGGCCATCGACGAGATCTACGGCGAAATCGAGATCCCCCGGTCCACCGACCCCGCGACCTGGCGCACGGACGCGACCCACTGCGCGCAGAGCCTGCGCGCGACGATGCTGCGCCACCCGTGGATCGCCTCGGTCCTCGGCGAGATGGGCATGTCGTACCTCGGCCCGAACGCGATGCGCCTGGCCGAGTTCCTGCTCGCCCTCTTCACCCGCGCGGGCCTGCCCACCACCGAGGCCGACCAGGCCGCCTCGACCCTCGTCGCCTACGTCACCGGCATGGCCACCAGCGAGGCCGCCTACCTCAACGTCCTCGCCCGCAGCGGCCACACCGAACAGCAGTACGTGGAAAGCCTCTGGCCCACCGCCGAACAGGCCGCCGAGTCCTACCCCCACCTCCGCGAGGGCTACGCCGAACAACGCGGCAAGGATCCCCGCACCGCCCGCGACGAGAACTTCCAGTACGGCCTCGACCGCGTCCTGGACGGCCTGGAAACCCGAACCACCCACTGACCGAACGCCAGAACCCCCACCCCACCGAATCCGCTACGCTAGTCGCCGGGTCTCACCGAGATCCCCCCGCCTTCGTAGCTCAGGGGATAGAGCACCGCTCTCCTAAAGCGGGTGTCGCAGGTTCGAATCCTGCCGGGGGCACCAGTTCAAAGGGCCCCCTGCTCCCAAATTTGGGAGCAGGGGGCCCTTTGACATCCACGTCTGACATCAACGGGGACGAGACGGAGCGCATCCGGCATGACGAGAGATGAGGCCCTCGACCGGTTGAGGCAGCTTGCACGGGCTCAGGCACTCGGACGTCACGTCGGCTCGGACCGCCTGATCCAAGCTGGCCTTGACGCTCTCCTGGCCGATGTCGATTCCCCGTCGCTTGCCCTCCTGGCCGGTCTAGGCCGCCGTGAGGAGCATGAGGCACGGGAGCTGTTCGACCACGTCGTCGACGAGCTGGGGTTGGGTTTCGAGGCGCCCGCGGACCCGATCGCTGCCAGGTGGGCGTTGGCTCACTGGTTGGCCGCTCAGATCGTCGACGGCTCCTTGGACCCGGCGACCGGTGCCGACCTCATATGGGTCGAAGCAGCGTCAGAACTCGGCTACCCCGACGCCCTGCAGCCGATCGTCGAGTGCGCCATCCATCTGGACGACTGGAACGCCGATTGGAGCACTCCGCTGGAGCAGCTCAAGGGAGAGGTCATTGTCGCCGCCCGTGCGCTTGTTGAACGCGGAAAGTACGAGTCCGATCTCTGAAAGGCCACGGAGCCCCAGGACTGCCATGGTCCCGGGGCTTCGCGTCTTGTGACGGGGGACAACGGAGGGCGGTCAGCCCGAATCAGGACGCCTCTTCAATAGCCGGTCCATGTGGCTCATGGCTTCGCGCTGGGTGTCTTGGACGACGTGGGTGTAGACGTCCATGGTGATGCTGATCTGGGAGTGGCCCAGGATCTCCATCACGACGCGAGGTGCGACCCCGGCAGCGGTGAGGAGGGTGGCCGTCCCATGGCGGGCGTCGTGCAGCCTGATCACGCGGAGGTCGGCGGACTCGGCGACGCGGGTGAAGGAGCGGTAGAGGTTGCGCGGCTCGATGGGGCGCCCGGTACGGGTGGCGAAGACGTAGCCGGAGTCCTGCCACTTCTCCCCCGCCTTGCCGCGAGTCGCAGCCTGCCTCAGGCGGTGCCAGCGCAGGGGCGCGATGCAGAGGGCGGGCAGCGGGACGGCGCGGCGACGGCGGCTCTTGGGGTCGTCGTCGTACAGGACACCACGGCGGCGCTGGACCTGGTGACGGACGTAGAGGACGCGGTTGTCGAGGTCGACGTCCGACCAACGGAGGCCGACGATCTCTCCCCGGCGCAGGCCCATGGCGATGGCGAGGACGAAGGCCGCGTAGAGCGGGTCCTTCCGGGACACGGCGAGGAAGTCGAGCGTCTCGTCGAGGGTCCACGGGTGCAGCTCGGGCGTGTCCGCGCGGGGCGGCTCGACGAGCTTGGCGACGTTGCGCGTGATCAGTTCCTCCCGGCAGGCGGAGGACAGGGCCGAGCGCAGTACTCGGTGCGATTCCTTGGCGGTCGCGGCGGTGGTCTCCTTCTCCAGGCGGACGAGGAAGCGGCGGACGTCGGCGACGCCGAGGGATTCGAGACGCTTGGCACCGAGGAGGGGCACCAGGTAGAGCCGCACGTGTGCCTCGTACTTGTCGAAGGTGCTGAGCTTCCGTCGGGGCTTGATGACGTTGTCCAGCCAGTACGGCAGCCACTCGGAGAGCTTGGCGGACTTGGTGGGCACGGGCACGCCCTGGTCCACCTTGTCGAGCAGCTCGCGCCGCTTGGCGTCGCACTCGGCCCACGTCTTGCCGTAGGCGAACTTGCGAGCGCGGGTGCCGTCCGGCTGGAGCACGTAGACCGCGCACTGGAAGCGGCCGTCCTTGCGCTTGGTGATGGTGCCAGCGCCGTTCGGGTTGCGCTTGCGCTGGATGGCCATCAGGCTGCTTCCTCCAACTGACCGAGGACGAAGTCCCGGACTGCGTCAGCCGGGATCCGGCGGGCGCCGTCGATCTTGATCGAGACGAGGCGGTGCGACCGGATGAGGTCGTAAACCTTGGAGCGTCCGAGCTTGAGCCGTGCCATGACCTCCGGCACGGTGAGGAGTTCGGCGGTGGCGGTGGTCATGCTGCGGCTTCCCCCTCGGTGAGCTTGTCGCGCAGGGCCTCGCGGGCGGTCTCGCGGTTGGTCTGGAGGTCGCGGGCGATGGTGGCGGCGAGAGCGGCTTCGCCGGGGGTGTGGCCGTGTCCGGCGTACTGCCAGTCGGTCAGGACGAGGACGCTGTCCGGCTCCCGGTCGTCTAGGCCGAGGGCGGAGGCCTCTTGGGCGGCGCGGTAATCGGCGCGTTCCTGTCGGAGGGCCCCGAGAGTGGTCGAGTAGGTGCGCGACTTGGACGAGAAGTGGCCGCGGAATCCGAGCATGTGCGCCCAGGCCCAGAGGCGCCGGTCCGGGTAGAGCGCGTCAAGGTCGCGGCACGCGGTGATGAGGCGGCGAGTGTGATCGGGCACGTGATGGCGGTCGAGTTCGGCGAGTTCGCCGATGCGGCGGTCCAGGGTGCCGGTGTTCTCGGCGGCCTTGGTGGCGTACTTGGCCACGTAGGAGGCAACGGCCTGTTCGGTGATGTCGGAGCCGTCACCGAAGGCTTTGACCGGGCGGACGTCGAGCTGTCGGCCCCAGCGGAATGTTCGGGCTGGTTGGTCAGCGGCGGCCGGGACGGAGACGGACGTGTACGAGTGCGCGGCGGCGGCGCGTATCGCGTCGGTGAGGAGGTCGACCGTGGCCCAGGCGGGCGGCGGTGTGCCGGGTCCCTCCGGGCCGTCGAGGCGTACGACTGCGTGGAAGTGGAGGGCACCGCGCTTTTGGAATTCGGCGACTTTGCCGTAGGAGACGCGGAGGTGGTCGGCGAGTTCGCGGCGGGGCAGACCGGCGCGGGCGGCGAGTTCGCGGCGCAGGCGGGTGGTGAAGCGCTGCCAGAGCTGTCCGGCGTGGTTGTTGAAGAGGACGGCGCCCGCGTAGTCGTAGGTGTTCGGGTCGAGAGCAGTGCCTAGCTCGGAGGCGTCGGGGGTGTGTGGCGTGCCGCAGCGGCAGGCGGCGCCGTGGTCGGGACGGTTGTGGACCGGACCGAAGGAGGGGGCGGTCAGGGTGGTGAAGACGCGCGGGTGGTCCCGGACGGCGGCGGGGATGTCTCGGCGATCGTCACCGGCCAGGCCCACGCGGATGAGGTGGTAGGTATCGCCCGCGTACGTCCAGGCGCAGGAGGGGCAGCGGGAGGCTCGACGGTTGCCGCAGGCGAGGCGGAGGCGTCCGCCCGGTTCGTTCGCGGTGGAGTAGTGGTGCAGGGTCTCGCCGGTGGTCTTGTCCTTGGTGAGGGTCCAGCCGGTGAGGTGGATGGGGTCGGAGCAGCCGCCGGTGCGGCGGATCTGGTCTTCCCAGCGGGTGTAGTCGGAGGCCGAGGCCACTCGGAGGATGTCTCCGAGGGTGGTCGGGTCGAGCGGTCGGGCGGGCGTGGGTGTCTTCTGTGTCGCGCGTGAGGCCCGGTGGGCCATGCTGGGGGTTCCTTCCGGTTGCTAGATCGATCGGTGGGGACGGCTCCCGGGCGGCGGATGCTTGGCGGTATCGAGGCCGCCCGGGGCCGGTCAGCGACGCTTGCCCTCGGAGGCGAGCAGGGAGCGCAGGACGACCGCGCAGACGGCGACCGAGGCGCCGGTGATGGCGACCGCCAGGAGCAGCGAGACCAGGACGGCGCCGAGGACCAAGACGACGGCCGTGCCACCGCCGACGAGGGCGAGGGCGGTGCCGGGGGTGAGCTGGACGGCCGGGCGGGACGGCGCGGGGGCGACGGGCGCCGTCGACAGGACCGGGGCGCCGGGGGTGATGGTGGTCGGCTGGATGACGGCGGGCGGGTTGGTCAGGCCGGTGGGCTGGGGCATGGTCGGAACCTTGGGCCGGAACATGGGTGGTTCTCCTTTCGCGGCGGGTTACTTGACGGCGGTGTCGATGACGGGGGCGAAGACGCTGTCGGCAAGGAGGTAGCCGCCGAGGAGGAGCACGCAGATCAGCCACCAGGGCGGGCGGATGAGCTTGACGCCGAGGTAGCCGACGGCCAGCAGGGCGAACCAGAGCGGGACGTCCATGAGCGGTGTCTCCTAGCGGACGGTGCAGCGGTGGGTGCGGGCGGCGAGCTGGGCAGCGGTCTGGCTGGAGTAGTCGGCGGACCAGCCGCAGCGGTCGGCGGTGCAGACGGCCGCGTGTGTGGTGCGGCCGTGGCGGTCGCGGTGGGTGCCGATCTGCACGGGGCCGATCCGCATCAGGGAGTGGAAGTTGTCGCGGGCGGGCATCGCGGGTGTCTCCTTCCTGGTCAGGCGAGGTGGGCGGCGATGGCGTCGGCGAGGTGAGGCGGGACGCCGAGGCGGGAGCGGAGTGTGTCGGGGTCGATCGGAGAGCCGGTGCGGGCGCGGTACTCGTCGGCGACCTTGCGGGCGTGGTCGACGAGGACGGCGGGGACCGGGGGCACCGGTGCCGCAGAGGCCGAGGCTTCCGGCGCGGGGGCCGCGTCGGGCCCGGGCACGGCTTCCCGTACGGGCTGCTCGGCGTCCGACGTGTCTGCGACAGGTGCCGGCGGAACCGGCTCCGCAGCGGACGCGTGGGCAAGGAGGGTGCCGCCGAGGAAGGCGAGTGCGGGCCATCCCGCGATGCCGAGGCGGAGCAGGGCCGGCGGGTCGGTTAGGTCGAGGAACCCGGCGGTGGCGATGTTGGCACCGAGTGAGGCGAACAGCGCGACGACGAACCAGCACCAGGCCAGCCGGGACGGCCCCTCACTGCGCAGCCGCCGCCACGCCGCGACCATGAGCAGGTCGACACTGACCGGGTAAGCCCACGCCTTCCACCCGTTCTGTCCGGCAGCGGCGGCCAGGTCGTGCAGGTGGGCGAAGGACAGGGCACCGGCGATCCCGGCCTGAATCAGCACCGCGTCGACCCGGAGACCGTGACGGGCGCCCATCAGGCGTCGCCCGGGTAGGCGGGGCCGCCATCGGGGTCGTAGTCGTCCGGGAACATGCCGGGCGGCGGCTCGGGCAGCGAGGCGGCGAGGGACGGGCTGATGGCGTCCACGAAGTCGAGGTCGGCGACGGCCGTGTCGGCGTAGAGCGCGAGTTGGCCGAGCAGGAGCACGGTCCGGGCGAAGTCCTCGCAGTCCGGGCACATGGCGGGTCTCCCTTCATCAGGCATGGCGGGGGTAGGGACTTGGCGCGGAGGCGGTCGCGCCGACCGATGGGGGCCAGCGGGAGATCAGGCGGTGGCCGAGGACGCCTTGACCAGCTGCACGGGAGCGGTGTCGTAGCCGGGGAGGTTGGGCCGGAAGGCGGCCAGCTCAGACAGTTCCGGCGTCCGATCGGCGTACCGGTTGCAGATGTTCACGGCCTGGCGCAGCGAGGTGTGCGGGGCACGGATGCGGTGCCACCCGCCGGAAGAGTCGCCCGCGATGGCGAGCCCCCGCATCTCGGCCGGGATCTGGATGGCGGCGAGGACGGCGTCCGGGGACACGTCACCGAATGCCATGTTGGCGGATGTCTCGTCGTTGACGCGGTGGGCGGTACGGCCGGTGAGCTGGGCGCGGAGCATGGTGATGCCCTTGCCGAGTTCGGAGCCGAAGCGCTGTCCGCAGATTTCGAGGTAGATGCCGGCCGCGCGGCCGAGCTGGGCGAGGCGGACCAGGTCGGTGATGATGCGGTCCCGGCGCTTCTCCTCCTCCTTGTTGGCGTACAGGGCGAGTTCGGCGACCTCGTCGACCAGGACGACGACCGGGGTCGGACGCAGTCCGTCGGGCAGGTCCCAGATGTCGGCGGCGATCTCCGCGTCCGGCACGTCGGCGGTGATGCGCTGCTGGGACCTGATGAGCCGATAGACGTCTCCCATACGGGCCACAAGCGCGTCGAGCACTTCGGCTGCGGTGTCGGGGTCGTCGGCCAGCGCGGAGAACCGGCGGGCCAGCGGGAACAGCTCGACTCCCTGCTTGCAGTCGATGCCGACGAGGGCGACATCCATCGGGGCGAGTCCGGCGACCAGGTTGCGTTGGTAGACAGACTTACCGGACTCCGTGGCCCCGAGGGTGAGGGCGTGGGGTATCGCCCGGTAGTCGCGGTAGTGCACCGAGCCGTCCTCCCGCAGGGCGACGGGTACCCGCATGGGCCGGGCGTCAGTCACCGCGGGCATCTGCACCCGCTTGAGCACGTCGTAGCCGGTCATCCGCACCTCGACGACACCGGAGCGCAGTTCACGCGAGGTCACGCCGTACATCGAGAACGAATGCCGGAGCCGGTCCGAGGCGGCGGCGATGTCGAAGGCGTCCTGCCCGGGGCGGAGCTTGAGCCGCAGGACCAGACCGGTACGAGTCGGCCGCAGCCGCAGAATGCGCGGCGGACGCGGCTCCGGTATCGGCCGGTTGGTGGCACGGGCCAGGGCGAGCCGCCACCGAGCGGGCGGGACGGTCAGCCCGCACGCGTCCATGACCGAGCCGTACCGGACCAGGACCCGCACCACGGCCAGCGTGACCCCGAAGGTCAACCAGTACCAGGCGGGGCGCCGCCACCGCAGGAGACCCACGGCGGCGACGACCAGCACCAGAACGACCGCGAACCCGGTCACGATCAGGCCGCCTTGGACCCTGCGGAGGCACCGACGAGCGAGGTGACCGCGACAGCGCGGAACGCGATGCCGTGCCGCCTCTGGCCGTTGAAGTCGTTCTCCCACGGGCGGGCGATCAGGCCGGTGAGCGCGACGGGCGTACCCATGGCCAGCTCACCGGAGATGCCCGGCTCCGGAACGGTGATGGACAGGATCTCCACCTCCTCGTTCGCCGCGAACATCACGTCCACCGTCATCAGCCTCGCCCCGGTCTCGACGTCGGTGGCGATCTCACCGGTACGACGGTCACGCACCTTGACCTGCGGGGACTTGGCGACCATCACAACCGCGCCGGAGGTGTCGACAGGAATCTGACGCACAGCAGTCACTCCTCTATAGATGCTGAACTCCGTCACTCATGTATATGAGTGACATGAAGAAGAGTGCCTCACTCCTGTACATGAGTCAACCCGCCACGAAGAAGAACTCGCGACGGGCTGCGGGAAGTTGAGCGGACGTCAGTCGGCGGCAGGGATCCTGTACTCGAAAACGAACTGGTCAGCGGCCATGAGGGTGTCGCACACCTCGACCACGAGCCCCGCGGTCGTCCGGGCCTCACGGATCAGGTGAACCACCGGCGCACCCGGGCTGAGTGCCAGCTCCGAGGCTTCCGCCTTGGACGCCGGCCGCGCTTGCAGCGTCTCGACGAACTCCGCGAACTCATGCCCGTGGTCTTCGAGTCGGGCGTAGATGCCACCGCCGCCGGGGTTCTCTGCGAACAGCTCCGGGATCTCCTTCACGACATCCCAGGGCAGGTAGGACGAGGCGGTCTCGACCGGGGTGCCGTTGCGGAAGTAGAGGCGCCGACGGGCAAGCACCTGCGTGCCAGCCGGGACGCCCAGACGTTGGGCGGCATCCTCGGGCGCGTCCATGGGCCCGATGTAGAGCACGCTGACCTTGGCGGTGGCGCCGGACTGCGCGGACTCCGCGAGGTAAGCCGCCTGCCCTCCCTGCCGAAGCGAGCGCCGGAAGCGATCGGAGGAGCGATGCCGCACCGGAGGCCGGCTCTGCACGATCGAGCCCTTGCCGTGCCGAGTCTCGACCAGCCCACTCGCCCGCACCTCGACCATGGCCTTACGGATCGTCCCGCCGGACACGCCATAGCGATCCACCAGCTCAGACTCACTCGGCACCATGTCACCGGGCTTGAGAACCCCCGCCCGGATCTGCTGCACGATCTCTTCCGCGATCTGCACGTACCGAGGCCCGGAACCGACCCCTCCAGCAGCAGTTCCCATAGTCCTTCTCTGCCTCCTATGCTCCTTTACATGAGTCAACCACAGGAAGCGACACCGTCCCCCCTGCACTCCGTGTCCGTGGCCGGAGTAGTGGTGCGCGAGGACGGCCGCCTCCTGGCGATCCGCCGAGCCGACAACGGCACCTGGGAGCTCCCCGGCGGCATCCTCGAACTCGACGAGACCCCGGAGGCCGGCGTCGCTCGCGAGGTCCTGGAGGAGACAGGCATCCACGCCGAGGTGGACGAACTCACCGGCGTCTACAAGAACTTGACCCGCGGCATCGTGGCCCTGGTCTTCCGCTGCAAGCCCTCCGGCGGCACCGAACGCACCTCAAGCGAGTCCACAGCCGTCTCCTGGCTCACGCCCGACGAGGTCAGCGAGCGCATGTCCGAAGCCTTCGCCATCAGACTCCTGGACGCCTTGGACGGCAACGGCCCCCACGTACGCAGCCACGACGGCAAGCGCCTCATCCCAGCGGGATAGGACTTTCTCTCCTTCATCAAGGCCCGCGCACGGCGCGGGCGCGCGCCGCCTCTGCGGCGCGGCCTGCCTCCTGTCTGCGCCCCGGCTGGCCGCGCCCGGCGGCGCGCTGCGTGCATGCGGGCAAGGGCGGGATGTTCCCCGCAGGTCAAGGACGATGCCTCCGGCGGGGGATCGGCCGGCACCGGGTGGGAGGGGGCGCCGTTCCCGGCCGCGGGCAGATCGTGGTGAGCGTGGTGGGCTCCCATCCCGTCCACCGTCGACCCAGGCAGAGCCGAGCAGACGCGGCCCATGGCGTCCAGGTCGTTCGTACAGTGGCGCGCTCCACCTGGACGCCATGAACCACGCCCGCTCCACGGTGTGTGGGTCGACGGCGCACGGGATGGGAACTAGTACTCCAGTTGCACTTCTCCATTTGTCCTGGTCACAGGGTCTTTTGTGAGTCTAGTGAGCTGACGCTCCATCAGGGTGGTGGTGGTTCGTGACTCACCCGATCGGGGTGCGTTGAACCAGTCATGGGGACGGAGAGCGATGTCGAAGTAGGTCTGTGGGATGCCGAGTTGGAGTCGTTGCTGCAGCGGGTGGGCGGGCGCTTCGGCCGCGTTGAGCCCCGGCGGCGGATGCGGGACTACGTGCGCGGCCTGCTGGGCCCGGTGGGCAGGAAGAACAGCTGGCAGATGGCCGAGTACGCGGGCCACGGCACCCCGCATGGACTACAGCGGCTGCTGTCATGGTGCCAGTGGGACCCGGAGCAGATCCGCGACGACCTGCAGGACTACGTGGCTGAGAGGCTCGGGCAGCCAGGCGGCGTGCTGATCGTCGACGACACGGGCTTCCTGAAGAAGGGCACCGTCTCCGCCGGGGTGCAGCGGCAATATTCCGGCACCGCGGGCCGTACGGAGAATTGCCAGATCGGGGTGTTCGCCGCCTACGCTTCTGCCAGGGGCCGGGCGCTGGTGGACCGCGAGCTCTACCTACCCAAGTCCTGGACTGAGGATCCCGATCGGTGCCGCGCGGCCCGGATCCCCGAGGAGAAGTCCTTCGCTACCAAGCCGGAGCTGGCACGTGTCATGGTTCAGCGGGCGCTGGACTCTGCTCTGCCGATTGCCTGGGTGACCGCGGATGCGGCCTACGGGCAGGAGTGGCACTTCCGGCGGATGCTGGAAGAAGCCGGTGTGGGTTACGTCCTGGCGGTGCCCAAGTCGCAGCAGGTCAAGTCGCCTGCGGGGAGCTGGCGTATCGACCATGTCCTGACCGGAGCCCCGCCCGATGCCTGGGAGCGAATCTCCTGCGGGGACGGCGCGAAGGGGCCGCGGGTCTACGACTGGGCCGCAGCCAAACTGCCCACCATCGAGGGCTCAGACCCTGCCCACTACCGCTGGGTGCTGGCCCGCCGCAGCCTGGCCCGTCCCGAGGAGGTCGCCTGCTACCTCGCGTTCGCCCCGGCTGACACCGTCGTCACGGAGTTGGTCCGGGTGGCCGGCGCCCGGTGGGCCATCGAGGAGTGTTTCCAGGCCGCCAAGAACGAATGCGGCCTGGACCAGTACGAAGTCCGCCGCTATGTCGGCTGGTACCGCCACATCACCCTTGCCATGCTCGCGCACGCCTTCCTGGCCGCCATGACCGCCCATGCCCTCGAAAGGGGGGCCGAAGAAACGGTTCGAGCGGCCTCGTTCCCCTCTCCGTGGCAGAAGTCCGGAGGCTCCTGGACCTTGCCCGTCCCTCCGCGGCCCGGCATCGGTCACCCGCGCACCGGCTCCACTGGTCCCACTGGCGCCGACGCCATCAGGCCATCGCCCGCCACGGCCACTACCAGCGCCGCACGCACCCTGATCGGGTGAGTCACGAACCACCACCACCCTGATGGAGCGTCAGCTCACTAGACTCACAAAAGACCCTGTGACCAGGACAAATGGAGAAGTGCAACTGGAGTACTAGGGAGAGTGGCGGGCGGGCCACTCCACATGGCAATTCCTGGATTCTCACCCCGTCACCCCTAGTCACCCCTTAGCCTGACTGAATAGCGAAATCGAGAAGGCTTGCAGATAACCGCTCACGTTTGACGTAACCGTCAAATACAGACAGAGAACAGGGCTAGAGAAGTGGCTGACCCGACCGAGTTGATGTTGGCCGACCTCTCACAGAGGTACGCGGACATGAATATTTCGAATGCATTCCTGCGACTTTACGTGAGTGACGCGCGCTTCGGTCGCGCTTTCGCTAGCCTCCACGAGCGACTGAACGAGCATTTCGAGTCCATAAACGACAGAGCCGAGACGACCAAGCATTACTGGGCCGAGAACAGCAGACAAATGCTCGCACTGGCCAGAGAAGTGAACGACTTTCTCCACTCTCTTAAACATGCCGGTCTAGAAGTGCACTTGGCACGACCCTACACGGCTGCCATGAAGAGTTGCCAGTCATGGCTGGCCCGTAGCGGGGGTAGCACCGTTCCGGATGACTTTGAGCAGATCGAGATCATCAAATACGCGCCGGTTTTTTCTCGCCCAGACACTGAGATCAAACTCAAGAAGTCCGCAGAACGCAATCAGTTGCAGCTGATCGGCGAGGGGTCGTACGCGAAGGTCTTCTCATTCACCGACAATGACTATGGAATCAAATTCGCACTTAAGCGCGCCAACAAGGGCCTAGGGGAACGCGACCTCTACCGGTTTCGGAAAGAGTTCGAGATCCTCAAAGAACTGAGCTTCCCTTATATCGTACAGGTGTTTCAATTCGATGAAAATCGAAACGAATACAAAATGGAGTTCTGCGAATCCACACTTCGAAACTACATCAAGAGGCGCAATAATCAGCTACCGTTCTCCTCACGGAAGAGAATTGCGCTTCAATTCTTGTACGGCATAAATTATATCCACAGCAAGAACCTACTCCATCGCGACGTAAGCCTACAAAACGTCCTAGTGAAGACCTTCGATGGCGGAGCCGTTCTCGTGAAGCTCTCAGACTTCGGCCTCGTAAAAGACAGGAACTCAGAATACACCCGGACGAGGACCGAGATGCGCGGAACAATCCGGGACCCCCTACTGGTCAGCTTCAAAGAATACGACGTTCGCAATGAAATCTACGCGATCGGGTGGGTGCTTTCCTACATATTCACCGGCAGGGAAGCCCTGATGTCTCAAACAAATGCGCCGAGTCAGATCGTGCGGAAATGTACAGCACATGATGTTGCTGACAGGTACCAGAGCGTACGTGAACTAATCGGCGACGTTGAGAAACTAGAAGCGACTCCGACCACTACGGACGCGCCAGCTTGACATCTGATACCAACTTAACGCCTGTGACGGCACCTGAGTGTCTAACCTGGCCGAAGCTGCTGCCGGTAGATAGCCTCCGTCGTCGCCTGACTGGTGTGGCCGACAAGCTGGGCGATGCGCTCCAGCAGGATGCCGTGGTTCGGCCTCGCTCGTCGCTGAGGATCACCGCCGTTCGTTGCCCGCCAAGGTCGTTTTTCCTCGCTTCCCTCGGGGAGCCCCACCTTGACGGACTCCTCGCCGGCGGACAGGAGAGCGACCATCGAGCGACGACCCGAACGGTTGCCAGCCCGGCCGAGGACTCAAGCTGCAATAAGTCGCCTAGCATTAGTTATCTTTATGAAGTCGTAGTGAGATTCCTCATCCCGGGTCATAGCAATGATTTCCACGGGCGGAAATGAGAGTTCCCAATAGCCCATTTTTCGGATGCTGGTCACATCCTCTCGGCAACCGTAGATGACCAAGACATCCAAATCGCGTGGTTGCTCCGACCGCAGCATCGATCCGAACACCCAGATCTCCATGCCGGGGAAGCCGGCGGCGCACTCGCATAGCTCATCGAGGATTGGCCAACGCCGCCTCAGGTCCATCTATCGCGGACTTTACTGGCAAAGTCATCCAATCTATACAGGGGAACATTGGCTTCGCGAGCGCTAGTAACCACCCGCTTCCCGAATCCTTGTGCTGAAGGGTTCGTGATAACTAGGGCATCGATGTCGAGGCTTGGGTACTCGTCAAGAATTCCGGAAAATCCTTCATCGGTCAGCTCGTAGCGGTCGTGGGTCACCACGGTCAACGATCGGAGCCCATTGGTTCGCTGCAGCTCCCACGCCCGATGACCTCGACGAGTCACGGAGATCACAGCTCTTGTGGAAAACATGCGCTTCCTGAAATATGACTCTTCAGGGTGGATGTAATCAGAGATGTCGTCGAGGAATGTGATCGCACGGTTGAAGCCACCGAAAGTATCCACACAAACACCAAGTTCCAGTGCCCGTGAATGGACGTCAGGGTCAACCGGCCGCCTGGTCACGATTACCATGCCCGCTTCGGGGAGATTTCCAAGCGCCTCTTCAAGCATTGGCACGGTAAATGGCAAGCTGTCCGGCTCCACGCAGTATCCGGTAGCATCTGGCCGGCCTGCGCGCGCCACCCTCACACCGCAGTCGCCGACAGCCTGGACGGTTCTCCCGGAGTCCTTGAGCTGTTTGACCACCCATGATCGGATGCTCATGTATCACCCTTCATAATCGAGTCTATCCCCTCCGGAAATCGCGTGGACCCTGGAGTCCAGTTCCCCTCCAGGTGACGCTCCTCAAGCTGCTGCGCATGTATGGCAAAAATATCGAGAGTTGTCTTCTCTGCGACTGTCAGCAAGTCACGATTCGATTGGAGGAGGTGCAGCAAGGCCCTGTTATTCGGGATGACCGTATCCACCACATGCCGACTCCACTGATCGGCGCGGGTGTCATCGAATACGTCATCGAGTGGGCCGTATAGCTGAAAGACTGCCCGGTTGGCGCCCAGGAGGGGTTCTATGGCGGCTCGCGCTTCAGCCCTCGACGTGAACTGCGGCGTCCCGAAAGCGATGGCACGCGCTCGCTGAGTCCGCTCTTTCCAACGGCGCAATATTCCCGCAGGGTACTGACTAGGGCCTTTGTCAATCATGGTATGGCACGTAGGGCACAGTACGAGAATGTTCGTCGGGTCAGCACGCTCTGACTCGGTGAGGTCCGCACCTTCTGTTGCGCGAGGCCCCTTGGTACTTGCTGGAATGATGTGTGCAAGCTCCGCCACGTGCACCTGGTCTACAAAGGCATGTAGATCAACTCGACATCCCGGATTTTGACAGTGGCCGCCAGATTCTGACCAGAGTATGTCTTTTGCAGATTGTGAGAGCTTTACCCGATTTGTCGATCTTGCTGCCACCCTTGCAACCTCCAGGAACAGCCGTACGAACCCAGACCATTGAAAGGCCCTGGATGCCATTGTCCCACTGGCCAAGACCCCCGGCATGGGATTTGAGCACATAACGATGTTGGCAGCCCAGCTCAGCGAAGCCGCGGTCCGACCGTAGCGCGTGACCACCTGGACGACTGGAACGGAAGACCCGCTTAGCGGCGCACCAAGAGCCAGGGCTGGGCGAACACGGACCTGTAGCCAGTGAGTGTCTAACTGCGTGACAACGCCGACGAACGGCGGCGGACACCCGCGCACACCTACGGACCATCACAGCAGGTGAGGGGCACACCGGCCCCAGGTCGAGCCACCGCCCAAGTTGCTTCGGGAAGAAGCGGTCGCGGGTTCAAATCCCGCCACCTCAACAGGGAAGTACCAGCTCAGGGCAGTGGGTCAGCTGATCTGCGAAGCGGGTTGACTCTCCAGTAGTGCTTCCACCGTCAGGGTTCCTGCCAACGTGCCAGTCAGCCATTCCGCGAGGTTGATGCCCTGAGGCCAGTGCTCTCCCTCATGGGTGCACCACATGGCGCCCGCAGGATCGCGGAAGTCGACCAGCGACCAGATGGTGCAGCCCCAGTCGTAGATCAGCACTAGGCCGGCGGGGATGCGGCCGGACGGATCCGGACCGTCCTGGTACAGCTCAGCGATGTCCGCAAAGTTGCCTTGCGCAGGCCCTCCGCTCACTCCCAGGATTCCTTCGTCTGGGCCGAATCCGCCGTTGGCGACTTCGAGGTACAGGTGCCGTAGGAGGGGAGGCAGCGGGAAGCCGATGGCTTCTTCCGCCTCGGTGACAGCCTCCGCAGTTGCGGGTGGTGGCAAGGTCCTAGTCCGGGCTACGGTCCGCAACACCTCCACAACCTCATCATCAGTCACCGGCTCAGCCTCTCAACCGGGAGCGGTGGCGGCCATACCTTCGAGGGCTGGAACCAAACAGTCACTCGCCATTGTGGGCCGCCCCGATCGCCGGCCGTCTCTGGGCCGTGCGAGGGCGCTCGGCGGTGACCGACGGCGACAACCAGTGACGGGTCACCTACCCGCGCGGTCGGTGAACGGGCAGGTCAAGGGCCCCTGGCCGAACGGGTTTCCTTCGAGGGGTGGCTGCCAGGCAAGACGGGGTGTTTCTGGCTACCTGCCCGATGACATCGTGTCGCGTATGGACGCACTCTTCGACATGCCTCAGGCCGACGTTTCCGAACAGGCTGTCATCGCCCATTTCCGCCTGAGTGGGGAGCAGTTCGGGGAACCGGACGAGCGTGCTGCACTCTACGATGCGGAACGCGCGATGACGGATGCCGTTGAGAACACCGGAGTTGGCGAGGTGGACGGGAATGAGTTCGGCGGCGGTGAGGCTGTGGTGTACGCCTACGGGCCGAATGCTGACGCCCTCTTCAAGGTCATGGAGCCAACGCTGCGGGAACTTCCCTTTCGACCTGCGTACGTCGTTCTTCGTCGTGGCGATGCCGAGGCCGACGCGTCTCGGGTGGATCTGTGACTGTCCACGACGAGAGGACGTGCCAGATCCGTGCCAGATCGTACGGGGAACTGCGGGGAACACCAGGGAACAGGCCAAGAGCTGAACCGACGGCAACTCTGCTCCGGCGCAGGTCAGCAAGGCGACGCCTCCCAGACCACCTGAGCTTCCCAAGCTAAGAGTCGGTTATAGCATCGCGCATGCGGCGAGGTAGCCCCTGCCAGTCCTCCATCGCGCCCTGGATCAGTCGCTGTAGGCGTTCTCGACTCTCAACCCTGAGTATGTCCCGCAGGCAGGCGCAGTCAGCCAAGTCCCTGTTACCGGTGATGCACACGTATATACCCGCGATCTGCAAGCCCCTCGCGGCCGCCGAGAGCTTCGCATCAATCGGCAGCGGGATCCTCCGGACCAGCTCCTGAGCAAAGATCCGCTCGATCCTGGGGCGCCCTAGCAGGCCGAAGAGGCCGCCGGCAGCGCGACCAACGGCATCATGTAGCCGGTCTTTGCCCTTGAGGATGCTGCGTGCCAGCTCGGCGAGATCACCGCAGCCTCTGCGGCGATGGCGTTTTACGAGGGTCTTCCACGTCTCGTCCGAGACGTAGGCCGATGCACGCTCAGCAATGACAGCAGGACCACCTTGTTCGATGACGTCCATGCATAGCCGTGCCGCCTTCTCCGCTCTCTGACGCTCTTGAGTGGCTTGCGTCGGAGGCTGAGGGCGTCGTTGGGGCCGATTGGCGGCCCTGGGCGTGGCCGCCTGCCGCGGAGCTCGACGCGGCGCTTGGGCACGCTTTGCAGGTTGCTTTCGGGGCGTGGGGACGCGCCCTGCTGGCCGATCGAGGTGGTGATGACACCGCACGTCTGGGCCAGTCACTCGGTTCTTGCACAACGTCCCGTCGTCGGTCTGCGCACGGCACCGATACACCATGCCGGAAGTGTGTGGACGGAGTCAGAAGCCGGACAAGTATGCCTAATCGGCCAACAAGGTGCCCGCGCTCCCCGTCGGGCTACCGCAGTCGAGGCCGACGTAGCGCAACGTGGAGGGCAGCCCGGGTTGGTGCCCGAACTGCCCTCCCCGCGTGGAACAGAGGCCTTCATCGGCAGGCGCCGTCTTGCGGCCTCCTCTTCAGATGCGGTGAGGCTCGTTCACCGCCAGGAGGTGACCGCGGCTGGTCGCAACGCGGAGCACGTCCCGTAAAGCACCGGTCAGTTCCTGAGCCAGCCGTCGCAGGTCCTCCGGGCCCGTGTCCTGATCAACGAAGGTTTCGGAGGCCTGCTCCAGCAATTCAGCCGCCGTGCCGAGTTGGACCGCTTCGATGTTGTCCGCCAGGCGGCTCATGTAGCCGTCCCTGTCATCGGTGCTGAGGTAGCAGGGCTTGCCCTCCGGCCCCGACCACGGGAGAAGCCGCAGTTCGTTCTGTGCCGTCATCCGTGCCTCCGCCTCTCATCGATCACGTAGTGGGTGGTGAAGACCGCGTCGACCCGATCCCCTGGGAACACCAGGAGTGCGGCCTCGACGACTCGGCCGGTGGAGTCGGTCGCCACGCGTGTGATCGCGAGGACTGCCGCGGCGGAGCCGATCCGGAGAGCTGATGTCTCGTCCGGTGTCGGTGGGCGGGCGCACACCGTCTCCCGGACAGCGGACGGCGGCGGGCTGAGGACGGCGAATCTCGTGACTGCCTCCCGGCACGAGGACGCGTCGTCGAGTACTCCGGCGGGTGCCAGGTCGCGGGGGATGTAGATGCGGGCCAGCCCGTGCGGTGACTCCCCCTCGTGGCTGATGCAGAAGAACTCTGTGAGAGGGCTGCCCGCCGGCACTTTCAGCAAGGTGGTCAGGTGCCCGTGCGACTGAACCGTTGTGGTGCGAACGGTGACTCGCAACGCCGCTTCGGCGGCGGTCCACGGGTCCAGCGTCCCCCATCCGCCGACGTACATGATCTTGCGGAGGGGGCGTCGGACGAAGTTCCCCTTGCCGTGGATCTTCTCGACGAGACCCTCCCCCTGGAGCACCGCGAGGGCACTTCGCAGTGTCACCGTGCTGACCTTGTACCGGTCGGCGAGGCCGACCTCTGACGGAAGACGTTCGCCGGGCTTGATGCGACCGGTCGTGATCTGGTGCCGGAGGTCGTCGGCGATGTCGTGATGGCGAGAAGGCACGGACCGGCTCACCGCCTTCTCAGCATGCGCACGGCAACGAGCCTGGTTCGCGTGTGTATGGTCAGCAGCTCGCCCGATTCGAACAGGATCTGCTTGGCGCCCTGGGAGAGTTGGAAGAGGTCTCTCACCCGGCAGGCTTGGCCGCCGAGTTGGATGATGTCGCCGCGCTGCACAGTGGTCGCGGTGACCTCGATGCTGGAGACCAGTGCGCCGCTGGGTGCCCAGTCGCTCAATGCTTCACCTCCGCAGACGTGGCCCGGTCGGACGCCGAGTGGCACGGGCAGTCACACGTTTCGTAGACCACCGGGAGGCCGACCGGCGCCGAGGCCGGAGAGGACTCCGCGCAGGCGGAGTGCGTGCCGATCCGGCAGGCGGTCGAGCGGTAGGGGATGGCCGAGACGTCCGTGATGTGCGGCTGTCGGCGAGGCGGCATCAGCGGACCCCCGCGAGGGACGACCAGGCATCGGCCGACAGGTGGGGAGCGACGACCATCGGGCACAGTCGTACTCGCTTCTCCCAGGCAAGCACGTACGGGCGGACAAGCTCGGTGTCCTCACCCCTGAGGAGGTGTCGGTGGTTCGCGCTGTCGGAAGCGCGGGCCAGGTCGACCGTCGTCGCGTCAGCGGACGCAGGCCAGGCCGGGGCGGCCAGCGGCAGGGCTGGCGTTAAGGGACGGCGGTGCCTGCCCTTGGGGAAGTGCCGCGCTCTGGTGAGGGAGACGGCGCGGCGGATACGGTTGAGCACGCTGTTCAGCTCCTATCGCTGATGGCTCGGTCCCCCGACATCGCCCGTCGTGGGGACCGCTTTGCGTACGACCGCCCAGAGGGTGCGGCCGTTCATGCTGGTGGCCAGGAGTCCGAACCGATCGGCCTCAGCCACCACTTGCAGGACCTCCCGCCATGACTCGGCGGAGAGCGATTCCGGTATCTCCGCTTCGACCGACGTGTGTAAGGCGTGCTCCTCCAGGCGCGCGGGGAGCCCTACGGCGGACAGCCGGGCGGCGATGGCCGCCGCGCTAACTCCCGAAGCGGGCACAGGGCAGCCTCCGTCACCGACGATCACTTTAAGTGAAGCTAGTTAACTAGATTAGAGCTAGTGGACTAGATTTTCCATATGCCTGAGCAGCCGCCCTATCTCCGCATCGCCGACGAGCTTCGCCAGCGCATCGCGGAGCACGTATGGGAGCCGGGTGACCGCCTGCCGTCCCGCGCCCAGATCGGCCAGGAGTGCGGCGTGGGCGAGAACGTGGTCCGCCGGGCTCAGGAGTTGCTGATCTCGCAAGGCGTGCTGGAAGGCCGCGCCGGATCGGGCACGTACGTCGCCGAACCCCGGAAGCGGGTGCGGGTGGTCCGTTCATCGGCGCGCGAGCAGCCCCAAGGGTCCCCGTTCCGCGCGGACATGAAGGCGCTGGGCAGACAGGGCGACTGGGAGAGCCGAACCGACGCCAAGGTGCCGGCTCCAGCGGAGATCGCGGCCCGGCTCGGCGTCGCCGAGGGCAAGCTGTGCGTCCGGACGGTGTACGAGTTCCTGTCGGACGGCAGACCCGTACAACTGTCGACGAGTTGGGAGCCGTACGACCTCACCGCCGGCACTCTCGTCGTCCTCCCCGAGGGAGGGCCACACGCCGGGGCGGGCGTCGTGAACCGTATGGCCGCGATCGGCATCACCGTCAGCCACGCCGTGGAGCAGCCGGAACCACGACAGGCGACCGTCGAGGAGGCGTCCCTGTTGGGTATCCAGAAGGCGGCGCTCGTGACGCACATCCGGCGTACGTACTACAGCGACCAAGGGCGACCCGTGGAAACGGCGGACATCGTGGTGCCCGCCGCCCACTGTGAGATCGTCTATGAGATCCCGATCAACCGCTAAGCGGACCCAGCGAAGTCATCTGCTTAGCGGCGGCTACCGCCCAAGGCGCCATCCGGATCGTCTAGGGCGGATCGTGCCAGCTCGCGGAAGGGGCTCAAGCTCGGCCAACGGGCACGTATGGACGATGACGGGTCGCTCCGCCTGGCTGACTCCAGCCCATGCCTTATGAGCGTGCTTCTCAGAACGGACCCGTAAGCCCGTGCTACTGATAGGGCTTCCGCGGCCACGACGCCCGGCCCGGCTAGAGCCACGGCGCTCTCGGCCTTCGAGAGCGCCGACATGAGTCGGCGCGCCTCGGCGGACCGCTCCATCAGGTCTGCCGGTACTGAGCCCTCTGTCGAAGTGAGGGCGGAGATCGCGGGAGCAAGTTCGTCTGCTGCGTTTGCGAACCGGGCGTAGGCATCAGCACGAGCCTGCCGCTGCCAGTGCTCGTGCTGCGAGCGGCGCTGGGAGTTCCCCGTATTCTTGGCCGCGCGTATGGCCCCGAAGGCACCGAGTCCCGCTCCAACTACAGCCGCTGCAGCGGCAATTGATGCCGTTCCCCCTAGATTCATTGGCTCATTATGCCAAGCACTGACACGGGACCAAGGGTGGACTTCAGGTCCACTTAAGTCGCTGCTTACGTGGCGACTTCTGACATCCACGGCTGACATCAACGAGGCCGGACGACGGCACACAGCAGCACCCCCGCACGACCGTCGGACCAGCCGCCGACGGCCCCAGGGGCGGGCGTGGATCGAACTCCTAAAGCGGGTGTCGCAGGTTCGAATCCTGCCGGGGGCACCACGCGTTACCGCTCTGACCTGGGGTTTCCCCCCAGGGAGGCGCTCTGTTCGGCTTCGGACTCCTCGTCCGGGGCCGTTTGCGTGAGCGGACGGAGAGTTGATCTCCCGAATATCTCCCAAAGGATCAGCCTCATCCGGCACGGATCCCGGGCCGAGCCTCTCGCGCCGTCGGGCTCTGTGGCTCCGCTGGGAGCGCTGTTCTCGGGGGTGGGGCGCGCGGTACGAGCCGGGATGCGGCCTCGTCGATCGTCAGGTCCGGTCAGCTACGAAAAATCGCGCCCATCCGTTCTGCCCCGACCGGATACGACGCGATGAACAGGCTGGACGGGCCCGAGATCAGGAACTGGCCCCGTCGGCCCCCTCCTGCCGACCGCCGAAGGGCAGGCCCGCCAGCAGAGCGCGCCGGCTGGCCCTGACATGCTCACGCATGACGCGCTCGGCGCTGTCGCCGTCCTTTTCCAGGATCAGCTCCAGGACGAGGTGGTGCTCACGGTCGGACTGGACGGCGCGGCCCGGCTGGCTCAGCGAGGTGTTCACCAGCCGGGAGTACGCGAGCTGGTTCATCAGCACCCGGTAGTGGGCCTGCAGCTTGCTGTTGTCGGAGCCGGCTATGAGCAGGTCGTGGAACTCCTGGACCAGCGCCGCGTACCGTTCCCGGTCGTCCTGCTCCACCGCCGCATCGGCCTCGCGCAGGTTTCGCTCGAGCGAGTCGATCTCCGGGACACGGCCGCGCTGAGCGAGGAGACGCGCGGCCGCACCCTCCATGAGTTCCTTCATCTCGAAGAGTTCCGTGATCTCACGGCGGGAGGGAATGGTGACGAACGTCCCGACGCGGGGCCGGATCTCGACGAGCCCTTCGGTCTGCAGCTGCTTGAGGGCCTCGCGCACCGGCGTACGACTCACACCGAACTCGTCCGCGAGGGCAGCCTCCGAGAGTGAAGCTCCGGGTTCGACATCGCCTTTGATGATGCGCCTGCGCATTTCGGCGATCACCGTGGCCTGCATCGACCCGTTCTTCGGTTCGCTCTTCGCGCGATTCACCGAGTGCTCCTTCCATCTCCCGTACTGCCCACTGGACACTGGATCATCCCAGAGACGTGAGTGCCCCGCCGTCGAAGAACCTTCCCGCGCTGTAGACCATGGGATGAAGCTCGGTGACCGCGGCGTGCACCACTCGGCAGATGAAAATGGTGTGGGTACTGGCCTGGAGCCGCTCTCGAATCCGCACTTCCATCTGCGCGCTGCTCCGGGCGATCAGCGGACTGCCGAACGGGCCGCTCTCCCAGTCCAGGTCCTTGAACTTGTCAGCGGCTTTGCTCGCGAACGTGCCGACGACGTCGAGCTGGTCGGTGGACAGGATGTTGATCGCGAGGTGATCCGCCCGGAACAGACAGTCATGGGTGGACGAGGTGTGCTGGACGCACACCATCACGGTGGGAGGGTCGAGCGAGATGCTCGAGAACGCGTTGACGGCCAGCCCTCTGGGGGTCTCTCCATCCATCGCGGTCACGACCGTGACCCCGGTGACGAACTGCCGGTTCACCTGCTTCATCACGTCGATGTCGAGGGTGGAGGCAAGCGCGGCCATGAGGGTGCTCCTTGTCATCTTGATCGTCAGTCCTGTCCCACACTGATGATGCCCAGCGCCGCGAGCAGAGCCCGGGGATCCCACGTCACGTACTCCTCGACGATCCGGTCCCCCTCGAAGCGGGCGAACGTGGCGCCGCCGATGTCCACGCGCCGCTTGGTGGACGGGACACCGAGGAAGGAATTCACGTGCGTTCCGCTGCTGTGCCAGCGGATCGCGACCCTGTCACCTTCGATCACGATGTCGTCGATGACGGTGGTCAGGTCCGGGAACGCCGCACGTGTGGAGACGATTGCCGCCTTGAAGGAGTCCAGGTTCTGGGGGTGCGGGTCGGTCCCGTGGCGCAGGTAGGCCGGGCTCAGCAGCACGTCGAGTGCGTCGACGTCGCCCTGCCCCCAAGCCTCGGCCCATACCGTCTCGATTCGTTCCCTACGGGCGGCGTCGGTGTGCGCCATCTCTTCCCCTTCCACAGTGACGGCTTTCTGGAATACGCGGTCCGTCCGCCGGCGCGAACGGGAGAGCCCGCGCCCTGTCGGAGACAACAAGAAGAGCCGAGAAGGAGGAAGCGGAACCCGTTCGCTTCTCCTCCGCCACGCCCTCGGCTGTGCCGTGCATGGCGGTTTTTCACTGCTCCCCGACGGCTGGGCAGCCGCGACTTCCGCACCCGTTCGAAGGTGAACGGCCATGGAACCCCTGGGTCCACCAGGCTGAACCCCGGCCCGCGTTGGCATACAAGAAGCAGTAAGGCACGCCACAGAGGGAGCGTCAAGGGATCGGCGGCACCGGATTGCTTCCCCAACCCCACTGACCACCAGAACATGCAGCTCAAGTGCCCTTTAGCAGGTGTCGACCCAAAGGCCTGGAAGGCGTGCGAAGGCCATTCGGACCGGACCTCTTGACCCGTTTGCCAGCACGTGCCTATCGTCCTGTGCCATGCAAGAGAGCTTGGAACTCACTGACGAGAGCATCGGTCTCCGCAAGCTCGTGCTCTACCGTGACGTCGTCCTGACCGAGGCGGGCGAGGTGCCCGCGCGACCCGCGTGGCGCGCCAGCGTCGCCGCGGTCATACGGAATCCATGGGTGGACTCCGGCCCTTCGGCCGACCTGTCCCTGGAGCAGGCTCGTATCGCACCGGTACTCGCGAAGCTGCTGACCGACCGGCTCATCACTTCCCTGGGCGGTGCGGACGAGATCGAATCGTTCGGCAAGGCCGCCATCGTCGGCACGGCAGGCGAGATCGAGCATGCCGGGGCACTCATCCACACCCCGTACTTCGGGAACCTGGTGAGAGAGTTCCTCCAGGGCGAGTCCATCATCTGTTTCGCCGACACGCGTGCCGAGGCCGGAGAGTCGCTGATCATCCCCCTCTGGCACAAGAACCACGCCGCGACGCGCAGTCATTACCAGACCATCAGCGCCCGTGTGTCCGACGGACCTCGTGCGGACGAGATCGTCGTCATCGCGGCCGCGTCGACGGGGCCGCGCCCGCATCCCCGTATCGGGGACCGTATGACCGACCCCGTCGTCACCACCGAAACCCTGGAGGTTATTCCCTCATGAGCGTCCGCAGGATCGTGACCGTCGTCGAGGAGATCCGCGCCGAGGGCGGCCGGGAGCTCGACCGTCCCGCCCGGATCGCCGTCGTCGCGGCGGTGATCGAGAACCCCTGGGCCGGCCGGGGCTTCGTCGAGGATCTGGGCCCCGGCATCGAGGCGAACGCCTCCGACCTCGGCGCACTGCTGGCTCCGGCGGTCCTCGACGCCCTCGGGGCCCCCGCCGAGGCATACGGCAAGGCCGCCATCGTCGGTCTGGACGGCGAGATCGAGCACGGCTCGGCGCTGATCCACACCCTCAAGTTCGGCGACCACTTCCGCAAGGCGGCCCATGCCACCACCCTGCTGCCCGCGGTCGAGAAGCGTGGGCCCGCCGGCGTGGTCTTCGACATCCCGCTGAAGCACATCACGGACGCCACGATCCGTTCGCACCACCAGAGTTTCGAGGTCCGCATCAGCGACGCCCCGCACCCGAACGAGATCGTCATCGCGCTCGCCGCCGCCGCTCAGGGACGCCCCCAGCAGCGCCTGGCGCCGCTCACGACCGAACAGTAGGTGCTCCATGAGCAAGCCGACCGTGGTCCTTCTGCACGGCGTCGGGCTCGACCACACCATGTGGGAGCCCATCGCCGCGCTCCTGGCCGACCGCTTCACCGTGATCACCCCCGACCTGCCGGGCCACGGCACCCGCCCGCCGGTGAGCGACGGAGTGACGCTCGGGGACCTGGCCGACGGGGTGGCCGATGAGATCCCGCTCGGCTCGCACCTGGTCGGATTCTCACTGGGGGCGCTGGTCGCCCAGCACCTGGCTCTGCACCGGCCCGAGCTGGTGGCCACCCTGACCTCGGTCAGCTCGGTGTGCGAGCGCACGGCCGAGGAGCGGACCTCCGTCCTCGACCGGCTGCGCACCGCGGAGGCCGACTTCCCGGCGAGCGCGGCCGCGTCCCTCAAGCGGTGGTACGACGGTACGGACGTCGGCGCCGACCGGGTGGCCCGCACCGAGGCCACGCTGCTCGCCAATGACGTCGGCTCCTTCCTCGGCTGTTATCGCGTGTTCGCCACGGCGGACGCGGAACTCGGGCCGGACCTGGGTGCCATCGTCGTACCCGCACTGGCGGTGACCGGGGAGAACGATCCCGGCTCCACCCCGGAGATGACCCGTCGGCTCGCCGCGGCGCTTCCCGACTGCCGTGCGGTGGTCGTCCCCGAGGCGCGTCACATGCTGCCCGTCGAGCGTCCCCAGGCGCTGGTCGACTCCCTCACGACCTTCCTCGGAGAGTGTTCACATGTCTGACCTCACCACGTTGCAGCACTTCATCGGCGGCGAGCGGATGGAGCCCGCGTCGGGCGAGTACTTCGAGAGCACCAACCCGGCCACCCGCGAGGTCCTCTACCGGGCCGCGCGCGGCGACGCCGCCGACATCGACCGGGCCGTCGCCGCCGCGAAGAGTGCCTTCGAGGACCCGCGCTGGCGCGACCTCAGCCAGACCCGGCGGGGGCACCTGCTGCGCCGCCTCGGTGACCTGATCGCCGAGAACGCCGAGGAACTCGCCCGGATGGAGACGCTGGACAACGGCAAGCTGCTGCGCGAGATGCGAGGACAGCTGGCCACCCTGCCGGAGTACTACCACTACTACGCGGGGCTCGCCGACAAGATCCACGGCGACTTCATCCCCACCTCCGACCGCCAGGTGCTGAACTACACGAACCGGGAGCCGCTCGGCGTCGTAGGGGCGATCACGCCCTGGAACTCCCCGCTGACGCTGACCAGCAGCAAGCTGGCCCCGGCTCTCTGCGCCGGCAACACCGTCGTGATCAAGCCCTCCGAGTACACCTCGGCGACCGTCGTCAGGCTTGCCGAGCTGGCCCTGGAGGCGGGCTTCCCGCCGGGCGCGGTCAACGTCGTCACCGGGTTCGGGGCCGAGGCGGGACAGGCCCTGGTCGACCACCGCGACCTCGCGAAGATCTCCTTCACCGGCAGCACCGCCACGGGGGCGCGGATCGCGGCGGCGACCGCGAGCCGGTTCATCGGCTCCACGCTCGAACTCGGCGGCAAGTCCCCCAACATCGTCTTCGAGGACGCGAACATCGCGAACGCGGCGATGGGCGTCGTGGCCGGCATCTTCGCCGCCGCCGGACAGACCTGCATCGCGGGCAGCCGCGTCTTCGCCCACCGGTCGGTCTACGACGAGCTGCTCGAGCGGGTCGCCGAACGCGCCAGGACCATCCGCATCGGCGACCCCCTGGACGCGGCGACCGAGCTCGGCCCGCTGGCCTTCGCCGACCAGCGCGACAAGGTGGCGGGATACGTCGATCTCGGACGCAGCGAAGGCGCCCGGGTGCTGACCGGCGGGCAGCCCACCGACGGCGGGCTCGGCGGCTGGTTCTACGAGCCCACCATCCTCGTGGACGTCGACAACAGCATGCGCGTCGTCCGTGAGGAGATCTTCGGACCCGTGCTGGCCGTCATGCCGTTCGACACCGAGGAGGAGGTCGTCCGGCTGGCCAACGACACCGACTACGGGCTCGCGGCCGGCGTCTGGACGACGAACCTCGCCCGGGCGCACCGGATGGCGGCCCGGCTCGACGCCGGGACCGTCTGGGTCAACACCTACCGGGCCATGTCCCCCATGTCCCCACGGCAGGGTTTCAAGACCAGCGGCGTCGGTGTCGAGCACGGCACCGAGTCCATCAAGGAGTACACCCGCCTCAAGAGCGTGTGGATCAACACCAGCGACGAGCCGGTGGCCGACCCGTTCACCATGCGGAGCTGACAGGAGCCGACATGCCACAGGTCGCCATCACCCTCGCTGAGGGCCGCACCCCGGAGCAGATCCGGGCCCTGCTGCACGAAGTGCACGCAGCGGTCCTGCGCACCACGAACACCCGGCCCGAACACATCCGTGTCGTCGTTCACGAGGTTCCCCGGTCGCACTGGGCCACCGGCGACGTCACCCTCACCGAGATGGACTCCGCCGGCACGGGACAGTCCGGCTCGACCACCGACAGACACAGCGGCCAGGACACCGCACGGCACCTGGCCGGCCCGCAGGACGAGGAGCAGTCATGAGGTTTTCGTTGTTCGTACACATGGAGCGCTGGGACGAGGAGGTCAGCCACCGCCAGCTCTTCGAGAACCTCACCGAGCTGGCCCTGATGGCCGAGGCGGGCGGGTTCGGCACCGTGTGGATCGGCGAGCACCACTCGATGGAGTACACCATCTCCCCCAGTCCGATCCCGATCCTCGCCCACCTGGCCGCGCAGACCACGACCATCCGCCTCGGCGCCGGGACCATCGTCGCCCCGTTCTGGAACCCGATCCGCGCCGCCGGTGAGTGCGCGCTGCTCGACGTCATCAGCAACGGCCGGATGGAGGTGGGACTCGCCCGGGGCGCCTACCAGTTCGAGTTCGACCGGCTGGCGGGCGGCCTGTCGGCCCGCGACGGCGGCAAGCACCTGCGCGAGCTCGTGCCCGCCGTCCGGGCGCTCTGGCAGGGCGACTACGCCCACGACGGCGAGATCTGGAAGTTCCCGACGTCGACCAGCGTGCCCAAGCCGGTGCAGCAGCCCACCCCGCCCATGTGGATCGCCGCCCGCGACCCCGACTCCCACGACTTCGCCGTCGCCCAGGGCTGCAACGTCATGGTCACCCCGCTGATGAAGGGGGACGAGGAAGTCGTCGACCTGAAGCAGAAGTTCGACACCGCGGTGGCCAACCACCCCGAGGTGTCGCGTCCCGAGCTGATGGTGCTGCGGCACACCCACGTCCACTCCCCCGACGAGCCCGACGGGTGGCGCCCGGCCGCGGAGGCGATCGGCCGGTTCTACCGGACCTTCGACGCCTGGTTCGGTAATAAGACCACCCCTCGGAACGGGTTCCTCGACCCCAGCCCGGAGTCGAAGTTCGAGGGCCGCCCCGAGTTCGCGCCGGAGTCGCTGCACAGGACGGCGATGATCGGCACCCCTGCCGAAGTGATCGAACGGCTGCGCGCCTACCAGGAGCTCGGCGTCGACGAGTACAGCTTCTGGATCGACACCGGCCTGTCGCACGAGGAGAAGCGCACGTCGCTGGAGCTGTTCATCAAGGAGGTCATGCCGGCGTTCCAGTAGGCCGGCTCTGTCCGGCGGAGTCGTAGCCCAGGAGAGTCGGCGACTGTGCTCGGAACACGCCCTGGGCTCGGACTCGGTTTTCCAGGCGGTCAACCGCAACTCGCCTGCCTTGCCCGGCAGGTTGCGCCCCTTTCGCGACCAGGGCAGCCGCCTGGACCCCCAAGCCCCTTCCACACACCCCTGGTCAACGAAATCGTGCACCCGGCCGAAGGTGAAGATCGGTGAGCGGCTCGACACCCGCAGCCACACCACCTTCACCGGCCGGGTCGTCACCACCCGCCACCTGGCCTCGGCCCACAGGTGTGCAGCGGCAGAGCGTTCGACATCTCACGGATGGCCCCGCCCTGGTGAGACTCCACAGCCGCCCCCACCCCCCACTGAAGCAGCCTCCTTTCCCCGTCCCCAGGAGCACGCCATGTCCCACGATGCCTCGGCACCGGTGTACGGCAGCGCGGTCACCAAGGTCGAACCCTTCGGGGTCGACCACATCCCCGACAACGAGCGCCACGGCAGGCCCAGTTCGCAGTTCTTCGTCTGGTTCGCGGCCGGCCTCAACTTCCCGATCATCCTGCTCGGCTTCAGCGCGGCCTGGTTCGGGCTGAGCTTCGGCGCCGCCGTCACCGCCATCGTCATCGGCGCGGCGCTCGGCTCACTGCTGATGGCCGTGATGTCCCGGATGGGCATACGGCTCGGCGTGCCGCAGCAGATCCAGGCCCGCGGCCCGCTCGGCTTCTTCGGCAACTTCGTGCCCGTGGCATACATCAACGTCTTCTCCGGAGTCGGCTGGGCGGCGGTCACCGTCATCCTGGGCGGCAAGGCGTTCGCGGAGCTGACCCATCTGCCGTTCTGGCTGTGCGGCGCCGTGCTCACGGCCATCGAACTGGTGGTGTCGATCTACGGCTACAACATGATCAACTACCTGCAGAAGGTGCTGACCTACATCCTGACTCCGCTCTTCCTGCTGATCACCGTGGTTGCGGTGGTGCGCGGCGGGAGTCTCTTCCACGCCGACTCGCACGCGTCCGGGTACATCGGCTCCACCGGCGGCTGGATCACCTTCGGCGGCTGGTTCCTTTCCTTCCTGGTGGCCTGGGCGCCGTTCGCCTCGGACTACTCCCGCTATCTGCCGGACACTCCCGACGTCGTCACCCGCACCGCCTGGTACACCGGCCTCGGCAACTTCGTCACCATCTGCTGGCTGGGCATCCTCGGCGTGGTCGTCGGCGGCAGCGCCACGAGTTCCGACTCGATCACCGCCCTGCACGAACTGGCCGGTCCCTTCGCGGTCCCCGCCCTGCTCGCCGTCGGCCTGTCCGCCCTCGCGCAGAACTTCCTCAACGTCTACGGCGGCGCGATCTCGGTCCAGACGCTGAAGATCCCGGTCACGCGCTCGCAGGCGGTCACCGTCATCTGTCTGCTGGCCTATGTGATCAGCCTGTGGGGCGAGTCGGGTACGGAGGCCAAGTTCAAGGTCTTCCTCAACCTCACCGCCTACTTCATCGCCCCCTTCGCCGCCGTGCTGCTGCTCGACTTCTACCTCGGCGGCCGCTCCGACCCGTCCCGCATCGAGGAGCTCTACGACCGGCGCCGGGTGCTGGACTGGGGCTTCGTCGCCTGGGCCGGCGGGGTCGCCGTCTCCGTCCCGTTCTGGCAGTCCAGCTTCTACACCGGGCCGTTCTCCAAGGCGTACCCGGGCGCGGGCGATCTGAGCATGTTCGTCGCGGCCGGTGCGGGGGCGGTGCTGTACCTGCTGACGTACCGCCTCAAGCCCCTGTGGGTCCGCGACGGCGCGACCTCACCCGGGGCACATGCCGAGAACCCGACGGCCTTGACGGACTTCTGACGAGGCGTCGGGGATCGGGCGGCGCCGCTGTGCGGTGCCGCCCGATCGGCGGCCGGCCGCCCGCCACGCCGCGGCTCTTCATCCGGCTGCGGGCATCGCTGCGTGGGGTGCGGCGTAAGCCGATGGAACCGACGGCATGCGCTGAGAGTGTGGCACCGTCGAGTGCGGTGCTTCATCAGCCTGCCCGACCAACAGGGGTGGGGGGTGCGGGGGCGCCTCCAAAGGCTTGTGGATCGATTCGTCGGCGTTCTCGCGTGCTGTGCCGTCGACGGGCACGGCACGGCAGGTCAGCCTCCACCTTCCGTCAATTGACCCTGTTGTGGCGGATGCGGCGCGTCAACAACATCCTGACCCGCCAGGACGCGGGCTTCTTGAGTGCGCGATGCGTGAGCGGACTGTCCGGCACGAAGCGTCATACGGGGGATCGAGCACGCAACTGCACGCTGCTGACCAGGGGAACCAGCACGGCGTAGCAGCGTCGAGCACCACCCGGCAAGGATTCGATCCCCCTCCTCAAGCGGGTGTCGCAGGTTCGAATCCTGCCGGGGGCACACGATGAAGGGCCAGTTCGCGGGGATGATCCTCCCGAACTGGCCCTTTGCTGTGAGCACGTCCGTGCCACACCCGTGCCACAAAGTCCGCTAAGAGTCCACGTCACCCCGCTCTTTACGGATCATCAAGAGCCCGCGCAAGACGCGGGCCGGCGACCCCAGGGGCCGCTGCGAGCTACGGCCCTGAGTCAAGCCCTGGACGGACAAGGCCACGGTCAGAACGGCCAAGTCCTACCGGACCGGCGACGTGTTCACCGGCGTCGTCAAGGTTTCCGCTCCCTTCCCTGCGGAGATCGACCTCGGGCAGCTCTGACCTCGCGTTCAACGATCACTGGTGCGAGCTTCCGCGCGTGAGCGATGCGTGAGCGGACGATCCGGCGCAGGGCGCCACGAGGAAGACCCACCAACCTGCCGCACGGCGCTGACAACGAGAAACCGCACCACACGGCAGCGCCAAGCGCCCCCCGTTCACCGAGAGTCAGCTCCATGGCCGGACTGGTTGCGATCGTCGGCTTTGACCAACGCCGAGCGGTGGAGGCAAGCGCAGTCCGGAGCAGGTCCCGGCCCTGCTCCCAGGCCCCGGTCAGCAGGTATGCCGTGTGCGGCAGCGATCTCGACCACGACGCCGCCAGGCTCCCCACGGGGAGCATCGGAGGCATGCGGCCTCCCAGCACTCGCCCATGCGACTGCCGAGCGCGTCACGCGCAGGGCCCGGCGAGCTGCGCCGGCTCGTCGCGGCGCTGACCCGGCACGCGACGGCGCTCCCCGAAATCCAAGAGTCCCACGTCCCCGGGCTGCAACTGCGGCCGGCGGACCTTGAGGAACTTCCCCGACCGCGGCCTCTTGTCCATGCGTTGAGTATCGAGCACCAGGACGCCCGGCAGCCTGCCCCTGGCAGGGGCAGGCTGCGAGCGGCCGACGCCAGCACACTCGGAGCCACGAGCAGGGCGCAGGGCCGGTCCCGGCACGGAACACGGGCGGGGGGCGACCGGCGTCACCAGCCCGGAACCCGGTACGGCGACCTCGCCGTCCACGCGGCGCCGGCTTCGGCTCGGCCCGACTCACCTGGACACGGCATCCCCGCCCACCACGTCCCGGACGCGATGTCCGGCGTAGCGGCCGGACCGCGTCTTCGGAAGGAAGCACGACCCATGAGGCTGAAGCATTCCGCGATCGTCGTGGTCCTCACCGACATGACGGCCCTCGGCACCGCGCTGAGCGACACCACCGCCGCCCACGCCACGCCCGGCCGACACGCCACCACGTCCGCCCACAGCCCTTCCGGGCCGGCGGCGACCGTCGTCGAGGCCAGGGGGCCGAGGGTCTTCCCTCATTGGACGACGAGGACACGTCGGCGCCGAACGGTCTCACCTCCGCCGGCGAAGCCCTGAGCCGCCGCCCCCACCCCCCAGCACAGAAACCGCGTACCCAGTGACCGATATCGGACATACCGCCGACGGCCCATTCGCCTTGTCCGCCTTGACCGCCGACACGTCGATATCCGCGGCGGCCGCGTGGCAGTTCGTGCGAGTACGCCACGGAACACGACTGGGCCCGCACAGCATGGACGTCTTCGATCGCGGCCACGGCGGGACGGACGCCGCGGAGTACCGCCACGCGAACGCCCATGTTCCGCCGCCTCGTTCCCCGCGCGACTGCATCGGAACCCCGGCATCCGCCGCCCGGTCGACCGCGGACGGCGGTACGAACGCGTGAAGCCCAGGCTCGATCCGCTGTCCATGGCGGCGATGGCAGTCACCGTGGTCTCCGTCTCGGCCACCGCCCCGCTCACCGCCGCCGCCTCCGCCTCACCGCTCGCCATGGCCTTCTGGCGCAACTGTCTCGGCTTCGCCGTACTCGGGCCTCTCCTGCTGTTACTGCGCCGTCGCGAGGTGGTGCGCGTCGCGCGCGGCGAGCGCCGCCTGCTGCGCCGGGAACAGTGGCGGCCCTTGCTCTTCGGCTTCCTCGCGGCCACGTCGCTCGCCCTCCACTTCGCGGCCTTCATGACGAGCACCCGGCTGACCTCGGTCGCCATGTCCACGGCGCTCGTCGCCACCCAGCCCGTCTGGCAGGCCCTCATCGCCGCGGGCCAGGGCGTCCGGACGCCCCGCCGGACCTGGGCGGGTCTCACGCTCTCCGTGCTCGGAGCGGCCGCGGCGGGCGGTCTCGACATCAGGTCCGGCGGTACGGCGCTGCTGGGGGACCTGCTCGCCCTCGTCGGGGCCGTCGCCCAGGCCGGGTACACCGCGCTGAGCGAACGGTCGCGCGCGGATGTCAGCACACCGCTGTATTCGACGTTCACTTCGCTGGTCTGCGGTCTGGAACTCCTCGCCGTCTGCCGACTGGCCCACATCCCGCTGACGGGCTTCGACAGATCCACGCAACTGTCGCTGCTCGGGCTGCTCGTCCTTCCCCAGATCCTGGGACTCGGCTCACTGAACTTCGCCCTCGGCAGGACATCGGCGACGACAATGAGCGTCCTGCTCCTGCTGGAGACCCCCGTGGCGGCGCTCGCCGCGTGGTGGTTCATGGGGCAGGGCATCAAGCCCGCGACCGTGCCCGGACTCCTGTTGATCACCGTCGGCGTCACGGTCGTGGTGACGAGCGGCGTCGCGGAACAAGCCACGGCACAGCAGGGCAGACACCGCAGTACGGGAATACCTCCGTACCCGGCCTACGCCCCCGACCCGCCCCAGCCTCCGCCCGCACCGCGGCACCCGACGTTCCCGGACTCCGCCGGACACGACCCCAGAGTGGACTGGGCAAGGTACACCGCGGACGAGAGCCCGACGATCACCCTCACCTATCACGGTGCGGGGGCCTTCGACACCATGCTCTTGCGCATGCCGCACATGGAGGAGGGGCCGAACCTCGACCGTCCCGCTGAGGCATCGGCGGACCGCGGTGGGCGGCGGTAGACCGCCCATCCGAGCGCGGCCCGAACACGGTCCGCTTCCGGACCCGGACCCGGCCGCACTCAAGTTGCCCGTGCCAGGTCCGGGGTGTCCGGGGTGTTCGGTCGAGCGGCGCCGGGGGCGGTCAGCCGGGGTCGGCACCCGCAGCAGCTTCGCCGGGCGAGGCGCTCCATCCGTGTTCGAGGAGGTCGAAGGCGACGTCAACGGCTCGTTCGGGGTCGTCGGCGCGGCGGGCGAAGGCGGAGGTCTCCAGGGCGGCGTCGGCTCGGCTTCCTCGCCCCCGGCACCGTCCGATGGGGCCACAAGCTGGAGCGCGCCGAACCGCTCGGCGACGGCCGCGACCGCCTGCACTTCACCCGCGGCCACGGCACCGAAACCGACCCCGTGGTCGTAGGCCCGTAGCCGCGCCCATCCTTCGTCGATGTGCCGGTCCTTCAACGGGGAGAGGCGGGCCACGCCTCGCCCTCGATCCCCCGGCCCTCGGCACGGAGTTGGGCGACGGCAGCGTCCAGGAAGAGGGTGTTCCACAGGCAGATGGCGCGGGTGAGGCGATGGCGGGTGCGTCGCGGCGAACGGCCGTCGTCCTTTCGGCCGAGGCTCGGGGGCACTACCGGCCGTTGTGCCGAGGCAGTGGAGCAGGTGGGAGAGGAAGCTCTGAGGGGAACAGCCGGTAGGGACCGGCCGTCACGGGAATCGAGGGAGCACCCCATGAAGCGCATCGTCATAGCCCTGGCCGCGGCCGCCGTGCTGGCGGCAGGCGTGGTGACGGCGTGGAACGTGTTCGACAACTCGTCGGTCGCCACCGCGGGCGGAGCGGATCACACGGTTTCGCGCGCGGTGGTCGAGAAGCTGGCCAAGGAGAACTACGGCATCCCCTTCATCCAGGACGGCCCGCAGTCCGTGAGCTGCCCGAGCGGCCTGCACGCGAAGATGGACTACACCGTTTCGTGCACCGCCGTCTTCAAGGGCGAGAAGAAGACGATGCTGATCTCCGTGACCGGGGTGAACGGCGACAGGGTGAGCTTCGACTACGGCCTGTCGAAGTAGAAGAGGGCGAGGGGGAGTCGGAGGCCGGACGCGGCGGCGGGAAAGGGCGGGCAGCAGCAGCCCGCCCGCCGGACGGCATGGTGCGGCGACGGGTTCAGCGGTCGCCGACCACGCCGCAGCGCCATGCCCAGGCGGCGATCTCCACGCGGTTCCGCAGCCCCAACTTGACCTGGATGTTGGTCAGATGGGACTTGACGGTGGAGAGCGAGACGCAGAGCTCGGCGCAGATCTCCTGATTGGTCCGCCCGTCGGCGACCAGCCGGGCCACATCCAACTCCCGTTCCGTCAAAGGCCCGGAAGACACCTCGCTGCCGGCGGCGGGCCGCTGCTCGCCGATCCGCTTCAGGAGCCGTACGGTCACGGAGGGGGAGATCAGCGCGTCGCCGCGCGCCGCCGCGCGTACCGCCTCCACCAGCAGTCCGGGGCCCGCGTCCTTCAACAGGAACCCGCAGGCACCGTTGCTCAACGCCCCGTAGACGTAGTCGTCCTGGTCGAAGGTGGTCACGACCACCACGCGCAGCGGAGCGACGGCCTTCGGGCCCGCGAGCAGCCGGGTCACTTCCAGCCCGTCGAGTTTCGGCATCCGGATGTCGACCAGGCACACGTCGGGCCGCAGCTTCCTGGCCAGGTCCACGCACTCCGCGCCGTCGGCCGCCTCGCCCACGACCTCGATACCGGGCTGGGTCTGGAGGATCAACCGGAAGCCCGTGCGCACCATTTCCTGGTCGTCGGCGATCAGGACCCGGATCGACGATCCGTCTGATCCACCTGATCCGCCCGATGCGCCCGATGCGCTCGATGCGCTCGATGCGCTTGATCCGCCAGCGTTGGTCATGCGGGGGATCCTGCCACAGCGCCGCGCAGCGGGAACTCCGCCGTCAGCCTCCAGCCGCCGTCCTCGGCCCGGCTCGCGTGGAGCGTGCCGCCGACCGCCTCGGCGCGTTCGGTCAGCCCGATGAGGCCGAGGCCGCCGCGCCCGCCGAGAGGTTCGGCGTTCGGCTCCGCCTGCCGCGGCGTTGGTGGTGCGTTGTGCACCTCGACCCGAAGCCGCCGGGCGGCCGCGCTGTCGACATCACCGCCGCCGTCGTCCGACAGGGCGATCCGTACGGAGACGGACGGTGAACCCGGCGCGTGGCGGCGTACGTTCGTCAGCGCCTCACGCACGACGTTGCGCACGGAGGTCTCCACCTCGGGGGCCGGCCGCGCCTGCCGGGCCTCGGCCGCGACCTGGAGGGTGGCCGGGACGTCGCGTTCGGAGAAAGTGGCGACCAGTTCGCCCAGTTCGGCGTACAGCTCCCCCGGCCGCACCGCCCGTTTGGTGTCGTCGCGCAGCACGCGCACCAGCTTGCGCATCGACTGCAGGGTCTCGCCCCCGGCCTGCTCGATACCGCGCAGCAGCGGGTCCACCTGCTCGGGCGCGATCTCGCGGATCGTACGGGCCGCCTGGGCCTGGACGACGATACCCGTGACGTGGTGGGCGACGAAGTCGTGCAGTTCGCGGGCGAGTTCAAGGCGTTCGTTCTGGCGCGTTTCGGCGACGGCGCGGCTTCTGCGGTCGTCGAGGCTGCGGAGGTAGGAACCGATGCCCACGGCACCACCCGTGAAGAAGATCAGGAGGAAGGAGAAGACCGAGTTGCCGCTCTCGTCGTCCATCCGCATCGGTGCCGCGATCACGGCGGAGGCGAGTGCGGTGCCCAGCGTGGCGGCCAGCCAGGGCTGCGGTACGTCTCTCGCGGTACGCACCAGCAGGAGCAACAGGCACAGCGTCTCCAGCAGGCCCCAGTCGGCGATCAGCGACGGCTTCACGGACGTGAAGAGAACCAGCGTCACCGTCCAGGAGACGAGCACCGCGGCACCCGCACCCCAGGCCGGCGCGATACGTCTGCCGGGCAGCAGCAGCGCGACGGCCGCCACGAGGCCCGGGGCCGGCCTCCACCATGCGCTGCCGCCTTCGAGTCCGGCATCGGACGCGACGCCGGCCACGTCGACCACCCACAACAGCGCCATGACCACCCCCAGTGCGGTGAGGGCGGTGCGCTGGGGCAGCGGGGAATTCCGGGTGTGATCGTCTGTGTCTCTCGCGTCTGGCACATCTCGCAGCGTAGGGGCGGCCCCCGCCGTGCGGCCTCGGTCAAAAGGACGACGCGGCGGCTCCCAACCGGTCGGCCGGCCGAGGCGAGGGTCCGCCGCAGCGGCGGATGTTGGAGTACATGACCAACAACTACTCCGCTCCGCCACCCGTGTTGAGCGGTATCGGACTGTCCAAGTCCTTCGGATCCACCCACGCGCTCGACGGCGTGGACATCGCCGTGCGAGCAGGCGAGTCGCTGGCCGTGATGGGCCCCTCCGGGTCCGGCAAGTCGACGTTGCTGCACTGCCTCGCGAACATCGAGCGCCCGGACAGCGGCCAAGTGCTGCTGAACGGCGAGCGCATCGACCAGTTGCGCGAGCCGCACCGCAGCGAGCTGCGCCGTACCCGCTTCGGCTTCGTCTTCCAGTTCGGGCAGTTGCTGCCCGAACTGCCGGCGGTGGAGAACGTGGCGCTCCCGCTGATGCTCGGCGGTACCTCGCGCCGCGAGGCGGAGCGGCGCGCGCGTCAGTGGTTCGCGCCGCTGGGCCTGGAGGGCAAGGAGGACAGCCGTCCCGGCCAGCTGTCCGGCGGACAGGCACAACGGGTGGCTCTCGCACGGGCGTTGGTCGCGGGCGCCCAGGTCGTCTTCGCCGACGAGCCGACGGGCGCGCTCGACCAGGCCACCGGGCAGGACGTGATCCGGATGCTGACGGAGGTCACCAGGACGCAGAACACGGCGTTGGTCGTGGTCACCCACGACCGGTCGGTGGCTCGCTGGTGCGACCGTACCGTGCAGGTGCGGGACGGGCGGATCGTCCGGGAGGCAGAAGCGGAGGCAGAAGCCGATGCGGGGCCGGAGTCGGCCTGGACCGGCGTGGCCGGCGACGTAACCGGCGCGACCAGCGGCGTTGCGCGATGAGGACCCTGGACCGCACCATATGGACACTGACCTGGCGGCTGCTCCGCGGCGGCGGCCGGCACGGCCGGCTAGGCGCCGGACTGTCCGTCGCCGCCGCGGCGATCTGCACCACGCTGCTGCTCCTGTGCGTCGGCGCCAACCTCGGCTTCGGCTCACGCGCCGCGCACGCCGACTGGCGCACCCCCGCCACGGCCGGGATCTCGCGCGCGGTGGCCGTCGAAGCGGTGGGCACCACCTTCGTCGGCGGTGAGCCCGTGACCGTCGTCGATGTCGCGGCGTTGCCGGGCCGGAGCGGCGAGGCGCCCGCGCCTCCCGGTATGCCGCACTTCCCGGAGCCGGGCGAGGTGTGGACGTCGCCCGCGCTCGGCAAGCTGCCCGGCGGCAGGAACACCACCGGCACGCTCGGCCGCGCCGCGCTGGTCAGGCCCGGCGAGAAGGTGGCCGTCGTCGGGCACCGCGCCGATGACCCGGCGATGACGGTGCGGCGCGGCACCGACCCGCGCCGTCCGGGGGACATCGTCACGCCCACGCCCGTCGCGGACTTCGCGGGCAAGCGCACGGCGGACGGCCTCGGTGCGCAGTACCAGGCTCTGGTGAAGATCGCCACGGTACTGCTGATCGTGCCGCTGCTCGCGCTCGGCGCCTCCTCGGCCCGGCTGTCCGTCTCGCGTCGCGACACCCGGCTGGCGACGCTGCGGCTGCTGGGCGCTGCGCCGGGCCGGATCGCGGGGATCGCGGTGGCCGAGGCGACGCTGACCGGTACGGCAGGGGCCGTCGCGGGCGCGCTGGGCTATGCGGTCCTGCTGCCCCTTGCGGCCAAGGTCCCCCTCGCAGGCGGAAGTTGGTACGTCTCCGACCTCTGGGTCGGTACGGGAGTCCTGCTCGCCGTGCTCGCCGGCGTGGTGCTGATGGTGGCGGCCAGCGCGCTGGCGGGACTGCGGCAGGTGGTCGTGGGCCCGCTCGGCGTCGTACGCCGCTCGCGCACTCCTCGTATGAACGCCGTACGCGCGCTGCTGTTCGTCGCCGTACTGCTCGGCTACTGGCAACTGTCCAAAGGCAAGCCGATGGACATCAACGCGGTGGTGTACTGCTGCGCCGCCGTCTTCGCCGCGCTGTCCGTCATCGGCCCCTGGGTGGTCGGCGTACTCGGCACTCTCGTCGCCGGGTCGGCGCGGCGACCGGCGACGCTGCTTGCGGGGCGCCGTCTGCTCGACGACCCCAAGTCCGTGTGGCGTGCGGTGTCGGCGCTGACGCTCGCGGCCTTCGTGGCCGGTTTCTTCGCGCTGTTCAGCCTCGGCGGCGACTCGCCGTGGGGCAGCGCGGACCAGCTCGCGCTGTCCGTGCCGAAGGAGCGCGTCGCCGCCGTACGGCAGCAGGCCACCGCACGGCTGGAACGCGCGGGCGTCCACGCCACCGTCGTCACGAACGACGACTGGGTCGCCACCGGCGTGGGCGGAGGCGGCGAGCGCCAGGTCACCGCGACCGTCGCGGACCCGGCCCGACTGGACGCGGCGCGCGCTGTGCTCACCGGCCTCGTGCCCGGCCAGTACCCGGTCACGGGCCCCGATGTCGCCTGGCAGTCACGGCAGTTCGACCGCGACTTCCACCTCGTGACGCTGGCCGTGCTCGGTGCGAGCTTCGCCATCGCCATCGCCTCTACGGGCATCACGGCCGCCTCGTCCGTCCTGGACCGCCGCCGCACGTACGGCCTGCTGCATCTCGCGGGCACCCCGCTGCGGGTCCTGGACGCGGCCAGGCGCACGGAATCGGTGCTGCCCGCCGCCGTGCTCGCAGGCGGCGCGGTGCTCACGGGGCTGTTCTGCGCGGCGCCGCTGACGCTCGCCGGGGGTGCCCCGCAGTTCGACGGCCGTGGCACCGCGCTCCTCGCCGGCTGCCTGGCGCTGGGCTTCGCGGGCCTGGCCGGCGCGAGCGTGGCGAGCCGCCCGCTGCTGCGCTCGGTCGCGGGAGAAGCGGGCCCGCGCCCGGACTAGCCAGAACTGTGCCGCCGACCTCGACCTCGTTGACCGGTTTTGACGGTCATCCATGAACTCCCTATCGCAAGAAGGTTCCCCCGCGCCATGCGCACCAAGCTTGATGCCATCTCCCTCACCGCCGTGCTGGTGACGGTCGGCGCGTTTTCCGCGACCGCGCCGCTCACCGCGTTCGCCACCGGCTCCGCGCTCGCGCTGGCGCTGGGCCGCAACGCGCTGGGGCTCCTGACCCTCGGACCGGTGGTCGCGCTGATCCGCCGGCGCGAGTTCGGGAAGGTCTTCCGCGGCGAGCGTTTTCTCGTGCGCAAGGAGCAACGCCGAGGTGCTCTCCTGGGCGCTCTCGCCGGTACGGCGCTGGCCGCGCACTTCGCCACCTTCTCGACGCTGCAGGGCCACCGGCTGCCGCGCGCGACCTTCTGCGGGCGATGCCCGACGGCGACACCGACGATCTCGACGACCTGCAGCCGTCGAGATCGAGGGCGACACGGCTCGCCTCGTCGGCCGCTTCATCACCGATGCGACGGTCTGTGGCACCCGCGCGAACCGGCGGCTGCAACTGACCATGGCCCCTGACTGCCAGCTGCATGCCCGCTTTCCAGGACGCGGACTTCATGCGTGAGCGATGCGTGAGCGGACTGTCCGGCACGAGGCGTCATGAGCCGGACGGAGCACGCTGCCGCGCGGCGCTGATCTCGAATCCTGCCGGGGGCACAAGGGCAAGGGCCCCGGATCGATCACTGTCCGGGGCCCTTGACGCAGCCAACGGCGGTGATCACTGGCGACTGGGACGTTTTCTGAGAAGAGCGGTACAGGTTGCGCGGCTCGGCCGGGCTCCGACGGAGGCGGCGCCCGGGCGTGAACGCCCGGGGTTCCTCGCGAGATCAGGCTGACTTCGGGAAACCGTGGACTGTCCGGCCCTCAGTGTTCGTGCGGCTCATCCCGGTGGACCGGGCCGTGCGACTCCGCGCAGTGCCCCGCGTCATCGGTGGGCAGCAGGTCACGGTCGCCGGGCAGGGCGACCTGCGGCACCGAGGCCGGTGCGTGGTCTACCTGGAGGGTGGTGTGGGCGATGCCGTAGTCGTGGCGCAGGAGTTCTTCGAGGTCGCGGCGGACGGCGTGGCAGTCGCCGCTCGGCTCGACCAGGACGTGGGCGGAGAGGGCGGACTGGCCTGAGGTGATCTGCCAGACGTGCAGGTCGTGGACTTCGACGACCGTCGGCTCGGCGACCAGCTTGTCGCCGAGGGCGTCCGGGTCGACGTTGGCCGGGGCCGCCTCGAGGAAGATGCGGCCGGACTCGCGCAGCAGCCCGTACCCGGCCTTCACCATCAGCGCGACGACGACGAGGGTGGCGATCGCGTCGGCGCGGGCGAAGCCGGTCAGGACGACGATCAGCGCGGCGATCGCGGTGCCGATGAAGGCGAACAGGTCGTTGAGGATGTGCTGGTAGGCGCCCTCGACGTTGAGGGAGGAGCGGTTGGCCTTGGAGAGGCACCAGGTCGCGACCACGTTCACGGCGATGCCGGCGAGCGCGGTGGCGAGCATGAGGCCGCCCTCGACCGCGGGCGGGGAGATCAGCCGGCGTACCGCCTCGTACGCCAGCCAGGCGCCCAGCAGGAGCAGGGTCAGGCCGTTGGCCTGGGCGGAGAGGATCTCGGCGCGCTTGAGGCCGTAGGTGTAGCCGCCCTTGGCCGGACGGGCCGCCAGCCGCATCGCGATCAGCGCCAGGACGATCGAGGCGGCGTCGGTGAGCATGTGCGCCGCGTCCGAGATCAGGGCCAGTGAGCCGGCGACGACGCCGATGACGACCTCGACGGCCATGAACGCGGTGATGAGGGTGAGGGCGATGGCCAGCCAACGGCGGTCCGCGTCCGCCGAGACGCCATGGGAGTGGCCTGCGTGGCCGCCCGCGCCATGGTCGTGTCCCGCGCCGTGATCGTGTCCCGGACCAGTCTCGCGCTCGTGGCTGTGACCGCTCATGCTGACGCCTTCCCCCTCGTGTCGTGCGACGGTGTCCTGATCGCAGTGAAACGCACGGCTGCGCCCATCACCAAAGGCTGCATCGGTCACCGTTGTCATGTGCGGTAACAGGGCCCCGACCTGCACGTACGTGCGGAACTTGGCGATGGGTCGAGTGACGACGCCGCGACTGCCGACCCTGTCGTGAACCGGCGGGCGGGCTTTCGAAGGCCCGTACCTCGATGCGTCCGCGCCGCCCGCGAGAAGCCGTCTCTCCGGCGTCCGGCGTGCTGCGGGGACTACGGGCGAGCGTGCTGGCGGTGTTGTGCGTGCTGCTGCCGCTGGGCGGGCATGTGCCGGCACGGTCCTGCGACGGTGTCGCCCGCTCCGCCCGGCCGGTAGGGAATGATGGCGGCCGTGCCACCTGATCACGTGACCGGGCACGAGAGACATGCCCGAGCGGGCCGGGCCAGCCACGCGGGTGCGTGCGCGCGGGCCGGCCTGTTCGCCGTGCTCGGCACCGTACTCGCGGCCTTCGGGCACCACACGATCGCCGAAGGCACCGTGCCCTGGCGGCTGGCGGCCCTGTTGATCGTGGCGCAGTTCGCGGCGGTCTGGCCGCTCGCCCGGCGCCGCTACGCACCGGTCGCGACCCTCACCCTCACCCTGACGACACAGGGGGTACTGCACCTCGCGCTGTCCGCCATGGACGGCGCCACCTCGATGGCGATGCCGCGGCACGCGATGCACGCCGGGCACATGGCCTCCGCCTCCGGGGACGGTCACTCCTGGCATCACGCCGGAGTGGCGATGACGGCCGTGCACACGCTCGCCGCGCTGGCGGTGGCGTGGCTGCTGCACCGGGCGGACGTACGGATGACCGCGGCGCTCGGCACGCTGCGCACACTGACCAGGGCGGCCGCGGCGGCCCTGGCCCAGGTGCTGCCGCGAGCGATCACCGATCCGGAGAGGGTGGTGCTCCGGCTGCCGACTCGGCGGGCCGGCCCCTTCTTCGCGGTGGCGGCCCAGGCATGGGAAGAAGTACTGGAGCACGCGGTGGTGCGCAGGGGACCACCGCAGCGGGAGAACCCTTCGGTCCTTCACCGGTCCCGGCAGCCGCGGGGCCGGATTCTCCCGTATCAGCAAGGAGTCTCCCTGTGTCCATGTCCACCCGCCCCCCGGCACGTGCCGGCCGGCGTTTCGTACTGGCCGGCGCTGTCGCGCTGACGGCCACGCTCGCCCTGGCCGCACCGGCCGCCGCCCACGCGGAGGTCGAAGCCGACCGCCCACAGGCCCTGGCGGAGAACGTCACCCTGAGCTTCGTCTCCGAGGCCGAGTCCGCCTCCGCGGGCTTCACCGCGATGCGGATCGTGCTTCCCGAGGGCATCGCCCCTGCCGACGTCACCCTCGACGAGGCCCCCAAGGGCTGGAAGCTGACGGCGGCCAAAGACGGTTACACGGTCGGCGGCCCGGCGCTGAAGGCCGGGGTCGACGCCGAGTACAAGATCAAGGTCCGGCAGCTGCCGGACGCGAAGGAGCTGGTGTTCAAGACCGTCGAGACCTACAGCGACGGGAAGGTCTCCCGCTGGATCGAACTCCCCACGGGTGGCCAGGAACCCGAGCAGCCCGCCCCGGTCCTCGCACTGAAGGCGGCGGCCCCGGGCGCCAAGCCGGTCAACCCCAGCGCCGGCGCCGGCTCCAGCCCGACGGCGACGCAGTCGGAGAGCGCGGCCTCCTCCCCCTCCGCCGCCGCGACGGAGTCCGACGCCTCGGCGGCTGCCCGTGACACGGCGGCTGATGAGGGCGACGGCATGTCCTCCGGTGCCCTGGCCGGCGTGATCGTCGTCGTCCTGCTCGTGCTCGGCGGCGGGGCCTGGTGGCTGGTCAGGCGGCGGACCGCCTCGTCCCAGAGCTGACGTCCACCGCCGTCGCCCTGGGGTGCAACTGCCCCGGGGCGACGGTCGGCCGCTGCCGTGAACGTTCCTGGGCCGGCCGGCGTCACAGCGGTGGCCGACACCGAGGAGCCCCCATGACCGACGCACGTTCCCGTCGCCGTGCCCCCTCCCTCTCCGCCGCCGCGCCGGTCGCGACCCTGCTGTGTGCCGCCACCACGGCCTGCTCGTCCTCGGCATCGTCGGAATCCGCCGAGGGGAACAAGCCGGACCGAGGCCGTCGGGCTCGACGAGGACAGCCGACGCCAGGCACGAGACCTGCCTGCAGGCTCCACCGGCCGGACCACGTCACAAGACAGGGTGGGGTGTACGCGGCCGCAGCACGCGGCAGGTGAAGGCGGTGCCGGACGCTACGACGTGCTCGGGGCCGCGGTGGGGCCGTAGCCCCTCAGCTGCCGGATGGTTCCCCCGAGTTTGGAGCGGAACCCCTCGAGCAGTTCGGGCTGGGCACTGACGATCCAGCGGGTGCCGACGAGGTACTTGCCCCCGTATCCGCTGGCGCTGTCCAGCCAGAGCTCCTTGTACCGATCCTCGGGGAAGGTGGTGATGAGGTAGTCGACCTTCTTCGTGTGGCATACGCCCTGGCGCAGTTCCTCCGCGTCGATGCGGATCTTGGGCTTGCAGCCGGTCAGGTTGGCGATCACCTCGACCTTCGCGGGTGCCACGACCCCGGCCGCGGGAGCGGCCGTCACGGACGCCTTCGCCCGCTTGCGCTCCGCAGCGGCGTCGTCCTCACCTCCGCTGCACGCCGTGGCCAGGGGGAGCAGGGTCAGGCCACCGACCAGCGCGGCGCCGCGCACCAGGCGGGAAGTGGTCAGAGTGCGTCCGGTACGTCCGCCACGTCCGCGTGGCTGCTGCTGAAGCACGTGCCTCTCCGTCTCCGCGTATCCGCGTTGAGCTGCCCGCAGCGCGGACAGGCGTACGACAAGGAGTACGGGTGAACGCCAAGGGCTGTTCACCCCGTATGTCACCGCGAGCCCGTGGGGCGGTCGGGACAACCGCCCCACGGGCCTGTCCTCATGCCAGGGCGCGGGTGCGCTCGGGCTGGACGGTGTGTGCGTTGTGCGGGTCTGCCCAGTTCTGCAGGGTGCTCATGCAGGCGTGGTCGAGGTGGCGCGGCCCGGCGAGGTTCAGCTCGACGGGCCGGCCGGCGGGCAACTGCTCCAGGGTGTCGAGGAGGTGCGGCAGGCGCAGGAAGGTCGCGGCCGGCAGCGCGGTGGTCCACCCGTTCGAGATGGACACCGTCGTCACACGCTCCGGCGACCGCCTCGTCGCCACCCACTACAACCTGTACACCATGGTGTCCGCGCCGTGGCTCGCCGCGGCCTGAACAAAGAGGAAGGCCCGAACAAAGGGGAAGGGGAGACCGGTGGCGGCCGGTCTCCCCTCTTCTCAGAACATTCCCGCGCCCCGGTCAGCGCAGACGCAGCGCCTCACGGATCGTCGTGAACAGGTCCGTCTGGTTCGTGACACCCAGCACCCGGTACGCCTGCGGACCCTGCGCCGCGATCCGCACCTCGGTGCCGGTGTGCTCCTGGGACTGGCCCGGCGTGTTGGTCGAGTAGTTGACCTTCAGCTGCTGTCCCTCGTTGGTGACGAGCGTGGAGGACAGGCCGGGCGGGGTGGCCTCCAGCGGGACGATCTGGCTGGTGTGGCCGTGGTCGGCGGTGGTCACCACGAGCGTGTCGGGGTGCTTGGCCGCGTACGCCCGGGCCACCTTCACCGCGCGGTCGAAGGCCGCGGTCTCGCCGATCTGCCCGCACGGGTCGGCCGCGTGGTCCTGCTTGTCGATCGAGGCGCCCTCGATCTGCAGGAAGAAGCCCTTCTTGGAGTGCTTCTGCTTGGCCTCGAGGAGCTGGATCGCCTTGGTGGCGGAGTCGGCAAGGCTCGGCGTGTTCGACGGCCGGTTCGGGTTGGAGGTCACGCACCGCTGCGGGTCGGTGCCGCCGACAGCGGCGGCCTTGCCGGTCCACTCCACCGGCACGTTGCCGGTGGCGAACAGGCCGAGCACCGGCTTGCCCGCCTTGGCCGCCTTCATCGACGCGTCGTCGGTGACGACCTGGTAGCCGACCTTCCGCGCCTGCTCGGCGACCGTCAGGCCCTTGTACTTGCCGTCGGTGACCTTCTGGTCGAACCGCTGCTTGCCGCCGCCGAAGAGCACGTCCACCTTGTGGTTGACGGACTGCTCGGCGATCGAGCCCGGGCCGCCGGCCGCGATCGCGTCCGTCGGGCACTTGGCCATGTCGGCCGGGCCCTGGCAGGAGCGGTCGGTGACGTGCGAGTCGAGGACCGCCGGGGTCGCGTCGGTCAGCTCGGCGGTGGTGACGTTGCCGGTGGCGTAGCCGCTCTTCTGCGCCAGCTCCAGGATCGTCCGTACGGCCTTGTCGGTACCCGGCGTCTTGGAGATCCGCCCGTTGACGGTCTTGACGCCGGTCGCCCAGCCGGTGCCGCTCGCCGCCGAGTCGGTCACGTAGTCCGGGGTGCCGTCCGCGTGCACCGCGTACGTCGTGTACGCACCCGTCAGCGGGAACTTGTCCATGTTCAGGCGGCCGTTGGCGCCCACGGTGTAGTCACGGGCGAGGGTGATCTCCGAGTCGCCCATGCCGTCGCCGATCAGCAGGATGACGTTCTTCGCCTTCCCGCCCTTGACCGCGTTCTCGGCCTGCTCCTTGGTGTCGGACGCTCCGGCGACGGAGGTGACGGCCACTGCGGCCGCGATGGCGGCGACCACGGAGGTGCCGATCGTGAGGTGACGACGGGACGTTCTGTGCATGGAGTTGGCTCCTGGGATCTCGTGTCGCTGCGGGTGCCGACGGACGCCAGACCATCAGCCGTCGGTGAATCGAGGGTGACATTCCGGGGCTGCCGTCACATCAGAAACATGACCCGAACTTGACCCGAACTTGGTCGCCCAAATCGGAGGACATGATGTGCCGACAGGCTTGCTCGGGGTCCTCGACGATCAGCGGGGCGTACCGAACGCGGTCGAGCCGATCGCCGCCGCGTGGGTGGAAGAGGGCCGCGCGCTCGATCTCCGGACGTGGTCAGGCGTGTTGGGGCAGTACGGTGTCGGGCTGGTCGCCGAAACCGGCGTCGCGTGCGCGCAGTGCGGCGGCGGCCCGGTCATGCACCTCCAGTTTGGTGAAGATGCGGGAGACGTAGTTGCGAACGGTCTTCTCTGCGAGAAAGAGACGCCGGGCGATCTGACGGTTGTTCATGCCGTCCGCGAGCAGTTCCAGTATCTCTGTCTCCCTGCACGTCAGTTGGGAGAACTCCGGCGGCTCGGGGAGTCTTTGCATGGTGGCGAAGAACGTGCTGAAGCGAGCCGCGATCGTCGGGCTGAACGCGGCACCCCCGCGTGCCACGATGTGCAGGGACTGAAACAGTTCCTCCGGGGACGCGATCCGGGCGAGATACCCGTTCACGCCGAGGCGGAGGGCGGAGACGATCACGTCGTCGTAGTCGTTCTGCGACACCACGACGATCTGTGGCCGTGACTTCTCCTGGCGATACAGGGAGACGATCCACGCTACGTTCCTGCAGATGGCGCGTTTTGACGGCGGCTCACCGATGATCACCACGTCCGGCCGGAGCGGGTTGTTCTCCAGACATCGAAGGCCGTGGGACTCGTCCACCGCCGTGCCGATGAGGTTGACGCTGTCGTCCTGTTCGACGATCGCCTCAAGTCCGGCCAGGGACACCGGGTCCTCACTGAGAATGAACAGGTTGATCCGCATAGCTTTGCACCCCCATGGTTAGCGTTTGTACGCCTGCAAAGACGCTGCCAGCCTAAGCAGACGAAACGGACGACCTGCACCGAGTTGAGCGGTGATGGTCCTGTTCCGGCCGCGTTGGACGCCCTGCTGATCAGACACCTAGGTTGGGGACATGGGAGATGTCTCGCGCCGACGCCTGATCCTCCTCGACGGGGCGGCGGCCCTCGGGTTCGCCCTGCTTCCGCAACTGACGCTGGTACGGCCCGAGAGCGGCGGCGCGCCCGGTGGGCTCGCCGTATCACTGCTCTCGCTCGCCACCGCGCTGCCGCTCGCCGTACGGCGGCTGTGGCCCCTCCCGGTGTTCGCGATCGTCCTCACCGCGTCCTGCGCGGCGCTGGCCGCCGGTCTCGGCCCTGCCGTCTTCCTCTCCGCGGCCTACGCCCTGTACCTGGTCGCGACGACACGGCGACGGCAGCTGGGGCGGTCGGCCGTGATCGTCGGCGGGGCGAGCACGGCGGGCGCGGCCCTGCTGACGGTGACGGGCGGGCAGCACTACACAGGCGGCACCGTGGCGGTGCAGTTGCTGTTCGGGCTGTTGATGCTGGGGGCGACGTGGGCCGCGGGAACGGCCGTACGGGAGCGCCGCGAGAGCCTACGGCGGACCATCGTGCAGGCGGCCGAGCAGGCCAAGGTCGAAGAACGCATGAGGATCGCCCGGGACATCCACGACGTCGTCACCCACAGCGTGGGCCTGATCGCGATCAAGGCCGGGGTCGCCAACCACGTCATCGCCACCCACCCCGAGGAGGCCAAAGAAGCCCTCACCGTCATCGAGGACATCAGCCGCAGGGCGCTGCGCGACATGCGGGCCACCCTCAAGGTGCTGCGCCGAGAACACGTCGACCAGCAGCAGGACCTCCAGCCGGTCCCCGGACTGTCGGACCTGCCTTCCCTGGTGCATACGGCCGAGGCGGCGGGCGTCAGCGTCGACCTGCGCTCCGACTGCGCGGAGGAACCACCCGACGGGGTCGCGCTGACCGCGTTCCGGATCGTCCAGGAGGCGCTGACCAACGTCGTCAAACACGCTGCCCCGACCCGCTGCCTGGTCAGCGTCACCGCGCAGGACGGCGTGCTGACGATCGGCGTCACCGACGACGGCCCCGGAGCCGGGCACCGGCCGACAGTGCCCGGCGGCAACATGGGGCTCGTCGGGATGAGGGAACGGGCCGTCGCACACGGCGGGACCCTCACGGCAGGCCCCCGCCCCGGCACGGGCTTCCGGATCCTCGCGACACTGCCGTACTAGTGCCACGGCAACCGCCCTACGTCCCGCCCACCGCATATGGCTGAAACGGTCTCATACCCCGGTATGGGTCCGGTCCGCGAAACCGGCCCGCACCGTCCCGACCCCGGTCCGATGTACGGTGCGGCTGCCGCGGCCAGACTCGTCGCGTGATTGACGTCCAGAACCTGACCAAGCGGTACGGGCCGGCCACCGTCGTGGACGGCCTGACCTTCACGGTGCGGCCCGGAGCCGTCACCGGCTTCCTCGGCCCCAACGGCGCCGGGAAGTCGACCACCCTGCGGATGATGCTGGGCCTGACCCGCCCCGACACCGGAACCGCGCGGATCGACGGGCACGCCTACGGCGACCTGGCCCACCCCCTCCGCCACATCGGCGCCCTGCTGGAGACCTCGGCCCCGCACCGCGGCCTGACCGCGCGCGACCATCTGCTCTGGCTCGCCCAGAGCAACCGGATCGCCCGCGGCCGGGTCGCCGAGGTCCTGGAGACGGTCGGGCTCGCGGACGCGGCCCGCCGCCGGACCGGCACCTTCTCCCTCGGCATGGGCCAGCGGCTGGGCCTGGCCGCCGCGCTCCTCGGCGACCCGCCCGTGCTGGTGCTCGACGAACCGGTCAACGGCCTGGACACCGAGGGCATCCGCTGGCTGCGCGACCTGCTGCGCTCGATGGCCGCCGAGGGCCGTACCGTCCTCATCTCCAGCCACCTGATGACCGAGATGGCCCTGGTCGCCGATCACCTGGTCGTCATCAGCCGGGGCAGGCTCCTCGCGGACACCGGAATGTCGGACTTCATCGAGCGCCACGGACGGTCGTACGTCCGCGTCCGCACCCCCGAACCCGACAGGCTCGGCAGGGAGCTGGAAGGTGGCGGCGCCACCGTGACCCGTATCCCCGGCGGAGGCCTGGACGTCGTGGGCATGGCGGCCGCGGACGTCAGCCGGATCGCCGCGGCGGGCGGCTTCCCGCTCGACGAACTCGGCACCCACGCCACGTCGTTGGAGGAGACCTTCCTCGACGTCGTCGGAGAAGAAGGCACCCGCACGGGAGCCGGCAGCGAACGCGTCCTCGGTGAGAAGGGCAGGAACACGCATGTCTGAGACCCTCGCGGCCGTCCGCGCCGAGACCACCAAGCTGCGCGGCATTCGCGGCACCCAGATCTCCCTGCTGCTGTTCGCCGCGGTCAGCGTGCTCATCGCCGCCCTCGACGGCTGGTCCGCGAAGAACGCGCTGGAGTCCGACAACCCGAGCCTGCGTTCCGACTTCACCCCGGAACAGGCCGGTCTTGACGGCATCCTCTACGGCCAGTTGGCGCTGATCGTGTTCGGCGTGCTCGTCGTCACCAGCGAGTACACGTCCGGCATGATCCGTGTCTCGCTGCTCGCCGTACCCCGGCGCGGGCGGCTGTACGCGGCGAAGATGGGCGTCACCGCCCTGGCGGCGGTGGCCGTCTCCGTCCCCGTCACCGTCCTCGGCTATCTGGTCACGCAGGCGGCTCTCGGGTCCCACGGTTCCTCGCTCGGCGCGAGCGGTGTCCCGCGCGCCCTGGCCGGGGCGGTCGTCTATCTGACCTTGATGTGCCTGTTCGCGGCCGGTATCGCGGCGATCGCCCGCAACGCCGTCGTACCGCTGGCCGTTCTGCTGCCGATGGTGCTCGCCGGGACGCACATCCTGTCCCTCATCGGGGCGACCAAGGAGATGGCCCGGTACTTCCCCGACCAGGCGGGAAACGAACTCCTCACCGTCCGCTCCCCGCACACGGCCTTCGGCGTCACGGTGCTGCTCGCCTGGACCATCGCCGCCCTCGGCTGGGGCTGGCTGCGCCAGCGCCGTTGGGACAGCTGACAGGACGGGCATGGGACAGCTGCCCCATGCCCTTGGGACATTCCGCCACGTAACTTCCGTGACAGATCACAGGCCGAACAAGGTCGGCCTGACCGATCCGATACGGGAGGACGCCCATGTCCGCGATCTACGAGCCCCCCATGCTCCAGGAAGTCGGCGACTTCGAGGAGCTCACGAAGTGCCTCGGCGTCGGAAGCTGCAACGACTTCGCCGGCTGCGGCTACGCGATCGTCTGCTTCTGGTGATCACGTCCGGTGCCGGTGCGTTCACGCGCACCGGCACCATCCGGGGTGACGAGGAGACGGGAGCGAGGCGACATGGAATTCGTGGTTCTTCCGGACTGCCCGGCCGGTGCCGCGGTGGCCGGCCGGCTGCGGGCGGCACGGCGCGTCGACCACGCGTCGGGGCGCCCCTGGATAGTCGGCGACTGGCCCGAGACAGAGGCCGTGTTCGTCGAGGCGGGCCCACGGCGGATGGCCGTGCTGGGACACACCCGGCTCGACACGGCCGCCGCGACCGCCGCGCTCGGCCGGCTGCGCTCGCCGCACGACGTGGACGCGATCGCGTCCCGGCTGCCGGGAGCCGTCCACCTGGCGGTGTCACTGGACGGCAGGACCAGGGTGCAGGGTTCGGCCGTCGGCGTACGACAGATCTTCACGACCGTCGTCGACGGGGTGACCGTCGCCGCGAGCGGGGTGGCGCCCCTGCTGCGGCTGACCGGCGCCGACCTCGACGAGGGCGTGCTCGCCGCCCGCCTGCTGGCGCCGGGCGGACCGCCCTGGCCGCTCGCCCAACGCCCGGTCCGCCGGGGCATCGAGGCGCTCACCACCGGCCACTGGCTGGAACTGGACACCGACGGCCGGGCCCGGCGGCACCGCTGGTGGGAACTCCCGGAACCGTCCCTCACACTCGCGGAGGGAGCGGCCGCCGTCCGCTCCGCGCTGGACGACGCGATCACCACCCGGGTCGCCGCGGGCGGCACCCTCAGCGCCGACCTGTCCGGCGGCCTGGACTCGACCTCGCTGTGCTTCCTCGCCCACGCGGCCGGCGCCGACCTGATCACGTACCACGTGATGCCGATCGACAGCGCCAACGCGGACACGGTCTGGGCCCGCCGGGCCGCGGAGTGCCTGCCGGCGGCCCGGCACCACACGCTGTCCGCCGACCGCTCCGAGAACCTCTTCGACGTCGGCTACACCGCCGACCTCGTGGGCGCGGCCCCGGAGGGCCCCTCGACCTGGGCCTCCGGACTCGCCCACATCCAGGACCTGGCCAAGCGGGCCACGGCCGAGGGCGCCTCGCTGCACCTGACCGGCTTCGGCGGTGACGAGCTGTTCGGCCGGATGCCCGCCTGCGCCTGGTCGCTGGCCCGGGCCACCCCGGTCGGCGGGCTGCGGCTCGTCAACCGCTACCGGCTGGCCAATCGCTGGCCGTGGCGGGCGACCGTACGCTCGCTCCTCGACCGGTCGACGTTCGCGCGGAACCTCGGCCGGGTCGCCGCCCGCATCGACGCCCCGCCCCCGCCCGTCGACGAGCCGGACTTCGGCTGGGTGTTCGCGCCCCGCATGCCGGCCTGGGCGACCCCCGACGCGGTGGACGCGGTCCGCGCCCTGCTCACCGATGCCGCGACCGAGGGGCCCGGGCCCCTGGACGCCGACCGGGCCCGGCACCAGGCGCTCGCCTCGCTCGTCTTCGAGGGAACGACCGTCCGCCAGGTCAACACCGCGCTCGGGGACACCGGCATCACCTGGGACGCGCCCTTCCTCGACGACCGGGTGGTGGAGGCGGCCCTGGCCACCCGGATCGACCAGCGCCTGACCGGCGGGCGGTTCAAGCCACTGCTCACCTCGGCCGCGCGGGGTCTGGTCCCCGCGGACATCCTGGGCCGCCGCGACAAGGGCGAGTTCAGCGCGGAGGCGTTCCGGGGCCTGGCCCGCAACCGGGCCCGGATCCTGGAGCTGTGCGAGGACTCCCACCTCGCCCGGCTCGGTCTCATCGACCCGGCGGCCTTCCGGTCCGCGGTGCTGAACCCGGGACCGATGTCCCACCATCTCCAGCCGATCGACACCACCGTGGCCTGCGAGAGCTGGCTGCGGACGCACCCGGAGACGTACCCCCCGCCCTCCGCCGAGAACACGCACACGGGAGAACTCCGATGAAGCTGACCCTCGCCCGCGACGTCACCCTCACCGACATCGACTCCGGGGCCGTCCTGCTCGACGGGCGCCGCGGCCGCTACTGGCAGCTGAACCACTCCGGCGCGGGCGTGCTGCGCCAGCTGCTCGACGGAACGGCGCCCGACGCGGCCGCCGCCGGCCTGTGCGCCGCCGCCCCGGTCGGCGACGACCAGGCACGGCAGGACGTCCAGGCCCTCATCGACGCGCTCAGCGCCGCCAAACTGGTGGAGGTGGCCTCGTGACCACCCCCGCCGTGGCCGAACAGGCCCCACGGCTGCCCTGGTACCGGCAGTTGGGCCCCCGGTGCGCCGCCGGGGCGGCACGGCTGCTGGTCCGGTTGCCCCCGGCCCGGCTGCATCGCGTGCTGGGTGTGGTCAGCAAGGGGTCCCAGCCCGCCGGATACGCCGAGGTGGCGTACGCGCGCCGGTCCGTCGTCTCGGTGAGCACCCGCTGCGCGGGCCTCGGCTGCCTCCAGCGTTCCGTGGCCACCGCCTTGCTGTGCCGGGCGCACGGCAGGTGGGCCGACTGGTGCACGGGGTTCAGAACCGAACCGTTCGGCGCGCACGCCTGGGTGGAGGCCGACGGGCGGCCGGTGGACGAACCCGGTGAACTCAGCGTGTTCCACACGGTGTTGGCGGTCCGCCGCCCGGACCGGCGCCGGACCACCTCCGGCCGGCCGCTCCACCCCTCCGAGGGGAGTCGCTCATGACGGCGGTCCGGGCCGAGGGCCTCTACGCGTACTACGGCACCACGCCGGCCGTGAACGGGCTCGACCTGACCGTGCCCACGGGCAGCGTCTACGGCTTCCTCGGGCCGAACGGCGCGGGCAAGACCACCACCATCAACATGCTGATCACCCTGCTGCGGCCCACCGCGGGCCGCGCGGAGGTGGCCGGCTTCGACGTCGCCGCCCGGCCCGCCGAGGTCCGCCGCCGGATCGGCATCGTGTTCCAGGAGTCGACCCTCGACCTGGACCTCACCGCCGCCGAGAACCTCCGCTTCCAGGCCGACCTGTGCGGCCTGTCCCGCCGCGCGTCCCGCGAGGCCATCGCCTCGATGCTCGATCTGATGGACCTCTCCGAACGCCACCGGGTGCCGGTACGGCAGTTCTCCACCGGACTGCGCCGTCGTCTGGAGATCGCCCGCGGTCTGCTCGCCGAGCCCAGTGTGCTGTTCCTCGACGAGCCGACGACCGGGCTGGACGCCCAGACCCGCGCCGCCGTCTGGGACCACCTGGAGCGGCTGCGGCGGGAGCGGGGCATCACGGTGTTCGTCACCACCCACCAGCTGGACGAGGCCGAGCACTGCGACCGGATCGCGATCATCGACCGCGGCAAGGTGGTCACGGAGGGCACACCCGCGGACCTCAAGTCCGTCATCGGGGCCGACCTCGTGGTCCTGCGCACCGACGACGACCCGCGGGCCGCCGACGTCCTCGCCGACCGGTTCGGTCTCCCGGTGGAGTCCACTCCGGACGGTCTGCTGCTCCGGGTGGAGCGCGCGGCGGCCCTGGTGCCGCGGCTGTGCACCGAACTCGGCGTGACCGTACGTGAGGTGGCCGTCGCGCCGCCCACGCTCGACGACGTCTTCCTGCACCACACCGGTCTCGCCATCCGGGAGAGCCCGACCGGCCCGCGCACGCTCGGCAATCTCGGGGAAGGACTGCGATGAGCCGGACCGACACCGCACCCGCCGCACTCGACGACGTCAAAGCCGCATCGCCACCGGCCGACCGGTCCCGCCACCCGGCCCGCCCTGTACTGCTGCTGTGGCGGCGGGAGATGACCCGGCTGCGGCACAACCCCGTACGCCTGGCCATGGGCCTCGTGACACCGCTGCTGTTCCTCGTCGTCCTCGGCACCGGCCTCGACGCCGCGTCCTCCAGCCTCGGCAAGGCCCAACTGAACGACTACCGTGCCTACTTGTTCCCCGGTACGCTGGTCATGTCGGTGCAGGCGCCGGCCATCGCGGTGGGCATCTCGCTGGTGTGGGACCGCAGGCTGGGGGTGCTGCGCCAGATGCTGGTGGCGCCGTTCCCCCGCGCGTCCATCGTCTTCGGGCTGGCCTTCGGGGGCGCCACCACGGGCGCGGTCTACGGCCTCATGGTGCTGTCCGTCGGCGGGATCGCGAGCATCCGCTACACGCCGATGCTGCTGGTCGTACTGCTCGAACTCCTGCTGGTCTCACTGATGTTCACCGCGCTCGGGCTGCTGGCCGCCGTCACCATCCGGCAGGTCGACACCTTCCAAGTCGTGGTGAACCTGAGTCTGATGCCGCTGATGTTCTTCTCCGGCGCGATGTTCCCGCCCAACGGCCTGCCCGGCTGGCTCGACACCGTCGTCAAGCTCAATCCGCTGACGTACGGCGTCGACGCGGTCCGCCGGACCCTGCCGGGCCCGAGCGTGCTCACCTCGGCGCAGACCCGGCTGATGCTCGGCGACTGGCATCCGCCCGTGGTCGCCGAACTGGGTGTCCTGGCCGCCCTCACGGCGGTCGCGCTGGGCCTCGCCGGCTACCGGTTCTCCCGTACGTCATGAGCCGGGGAGGACAGGACACGGTGGACGCGGGCCCGGCGGACGTCATGACGACGGTCAACCCCGTTGTCCCGGACGGGCGTTGGGCGGGCATGGCACGACTCGCGGCCCGGCTGCTGCTGGCGGCGGTGCTGGCCTACGCGGGTCTGGTGAAGATCGGGGACCTCACGGAGGCCGGACGGACGGTCGCGCTCTACCGCATCGTGCCCGCCGATTCCGCCCAGCTCGTGGGCGGAGTCCTGCCGTTCGTCGAGGTGGCGCTCGCGCTGCTGCTCGCGGCCGGGCTGGCCACCAGGGCCGCGGCGGCGGGCACGGCCGTCCTGCTGCTCGCCTACGCGGCGGCCATCGCCTCGGTGTGGGCCCGGGGCATGTCCATCGACTGCGGCTGTTTCGGCGGCGGAGGCACGCTCAGCGGTGGCGCCGTACGCGGCTACGCGCTCGACATCGGGCGTGACCTGCTGCTGCTCGGCGCGGCCGCCCTCCTGATCCGGAATCCGCGCACCCGGTACGCGCTGGACGGCTGGGTCCTCGACCCGAAGGAGTGAGGGCATGACGGACATGGACACACGGACAACGGACGCCATGGTGCGCCGGATGGTGCACCAACGACACCGGCGACGGCGCGCGGTGGTGGTGTCCCTGGTGGCCGCCCTGGTGGTGGTCGCCGCCGCGCTGGTCGGCGCGGGCCTGGTCCGGGCGACCAACACGGCCCCCGGCAAGGCGCCGAGCCGGGTACCGGCCGGGATCGCCGCCGACAAGTCGGGCGTGGCCGCGTCCACCGGCGCCGTACGCGTCGACGTGTACCTCGACTACCTCTGCCCCGAATGCCGTCGTACCGACCGAGCCCTGACCGCGGCCCTGGACGGTCTGAAGGCGCACGGCGGCGTGAGCGTCGTCTACCACCCGGTCGCCTTCCTCGACGACCGCAGCTCACCCGCGGGCTACTCGACCCAGGCGGCCTCGGCGGCGGCCTGCGCGGCGGACGCGGGGCGGTTCGAGCAGTACTCCACGGTCCTGTTCTCGAAGCAGCCCGCCGAGCAGGGCCCCGGGCTCAGCGAGGCCCAGCTGATCGCGGCCGGCCGGGACGCCGGCATCACCGCGGCGTCCTTCGCCCGCTGCGTCGAGGACGCCCCGTACCTGCCCTGGGTGCGGTACGTCTCCGATCTCGCCGCCTCCCACAAGGTGGCGCTGACCCCGACCGTCATGGTGGCGGGCAGCCGGGTCGACGTCACCGGTTCCGATCCGGGCGGTGCGCTCACCCGTGCGGTCACGGCGGCCCGGCGGTGACCCGGCTGACCGTGGCCCTCTCCGGTGACTTCATGGCCACCCGGGGAGCGGTGATCACCTCCGACCCGGCCGCCGGACGGCTCCGCGATCTCCTCCACGACGCCGACTTCGCCGTCACGAACCTGGAGGTGGTCCCCTACGACGGCCACGGACACCCGGTGCACAACGCGGCCGGCGGCGGCTGTCTGATCGCGGACTCCGGGGTGCTGGACGAGGTCACGGCGTCCGGGTTCACCGTGCTGGGCTGCGCCAACAACCACGCCATGGACCTGGGCACGCAGGGCGTGCTCGGCACGGTGGCCCAACTCCGGTCCCGGCGGCTCCCGTTCGCCGGGATCGGCGCCGACCTGACCACGGCACGCCGGCCCGTCTACGTCGACCGGCCGGGCGGCAGCCTGGCGCTGCTCGCCTGCACCACGACGTTCCTGCCCGGCCAGGAGGCGGCCGATCCGTCGCCGGAACTGCCCGGCCGGCCGGGCCTCAGCCCGCTGCGGCACTCCGCGACCCTGCGGGTGACGGCCCCGCAGATGGACGTGCTGCGGACGATCGACGCCGAGACGGGTCTGCGGGCCCGCCGGGCCGAGGCCCGCACCCTGCTCGGGGTCGATCCCGCCATTCTCGCGCCCGATCGGCTCACCCTGTTCGGCACCCGCTTCCTGACGGCGGACGAGCCGGGCTTCACCACCGAGTGCGACCCGCGCGACCTCGACGAGCTCGCGCGCTGGGTCGGCGAGGCCCGCCTCCGCGCGGACCTCGTCGTGGTGAGCGTGCACTCCCACGAGCCCGGCCCGACGCCCGAGACACCGGGCGAGTTCCTCCGGGTCTTCGCGCACCGCATGATCGACGAGGGCGCGGACGTCGTGGTCGGGCACGGCCCGCACTTCTTGCGCGGAGTCGAGCTGTACCGGAACAGGCCGATCTTCTACAGCCTCGGCAACTTCGTCAGCCAGATCGACCTGGCCGACCGTGTCTCCGCCGAGGACTACGCCAAGGTCACCACCGACCGGCCGCCCACCCCGGGCCGCTACTACGACCGGCTGAGCGGCCACGGCACCCGGCTGTTCGCCCCGCACCGCCGCTACTGGCAGTCGCTCCTGCCGGTCCTCACCTTCGACGACGGCAACCTCGTGGCGGCCCGGCTCCACCCGGTCGACCTCGGCTTCGCCCTACCGGTGCACCGCAGGGGCCGCCCCCGTCTGGCCGACCAGGCCGAGGCCAAGGACATCCTGACCGAGGTCGCCCGGCTGTCGGAGTCGTACGGCACGACGGTCGGGGCGGGGACCGACGGCACAGCCGAGCTGCTGCTGGACATGGCGTGAACGGCCCCGCGGGGCAGGCGGGTTGACGAGGGAGCTCGGCTAAAATGCCCCACGTCACCACGTTCTACGAGCGCACGAGGAACCGGGGAACACGCATGGCCGAGGCGGTCCGGGTACTGATCGCGGACGACCAGGCACTCCTGCGCGGGAGCTTCCGGGTCCTCGTGGACTCCACGCCCGGCATGGAGGTCGTCGGCGAGGCGGCCGACGGTGCCGCGGCGGTCCGGCTCGCCCGGGAACTCGCCCCGGACGTCGTCCTGATGGACCTCCGGATGCCGGTCCTCGACGGCATCGCGGCCACCCGGGAGATCTGCTCCGACGAGACGCTGGCCGGGGTCCGGGTGTTGGCCCTGACCATGTTCGACATGGACGAGTACCTGTACCCGGCCCTCCAGGCGGGCGCCAGCGGCTTCATGCTGAAGGACGCCTCACCGTCCGACCTCGTGGACGGCATCCGGGTCATCGCCACGGGCGAGGGCGTACTGGCCCCGACGGTCACCCGGCGCGTCATCGCCAACTTCTCCCGCCGCGGCGAGACGCCCCGCCCCGCACCACGACTCGTCGGCCTCACCAAACGAGAACACGAAGTCCTCGTCCTCATCGCCAACGGCCTGTCCAACGCCGAGATCTCCACCCACCTGGTCATCAGCATGCCCACCGTGAAGACCCACGTCGGCAGCCTCCTGGCCAAACTGCACGCCCGCGACCGCGCACAGCTGGTCATCATCGCGTACGAGAGCGGTCTGGCTGAGCGGGGAATGCCGACGTGACCGCGGCGCGTCCCCCGCTGGACGGCTGCGGCAAGACACGCTTCCGTACGGACCGGAGAGAGCCACACGTGCCCCTGCGTGCCCGACCAGCCAGTGGGGGCGGCTTCCGGGAGGACGACGGCCAGGACGCTCACGACGCCGACAGGGTACGCGGCGCACCGAACTCCTCAAGCGGGTGTCGCGGGTTCGAATCCTGCCGGGGGTACAGAGAAGCACCTGGTCAAAGGCCCTTCTGTCCGGCGGACGGGAGGGCCTTCCTACGCGCGGCACACCTGCGGCCGCGGGCAGAGGATGAGGATCTGTCGCGAGATACCTGCCGAGAACGAGCCGGCCCGACGCCGGTACGAGAAGCTGGTCGACCGGCTTGAGTCGCCGACGCGAACGAGAGGTGCCCGGGAGATCGAGCAACTCGCTGAACAAGCGGCGGCCAACGCGATGGACCGGGCCTGGCGGGAGGATCGGTGAGCCTGGGGGCCCTGCCCGACCCTGCCGGCCGTAGTCGTCCAGGGCCGGTGGCTCCCCCCGGTCTCGAGGACTGCGGTCGTTCAGGGCCGGTAGACCATCCCCGGCTGGGGCTTGGCGGGGGCGAGCAGCTGCGACACCGTGACGATGGTGTAGCCGCTCTGCTTGAGCGCCTTGATGATTCCCGGGACGGCGGGCACGGTCCCTTTGTGCAGGTCGTGCAGCAGGATGATGCCGTCGCGGTGAGTCTGGTCGAGCACCCGCTTGGTGATCAGGGCCGAGTCGGTCGTCTCGTAGTCCTTGGCCGTGACGCTCCACAACACCTGCGCCAGCCCCAGGTCCTGGCAGATCTTGGCCACCTTGCGGTTGGTGCGGCCCTCCGGCGGGCGCATCAGGATGGGCTTCGTACCGGTGACCTTCTCGATGGCGTCCTGCGTCCGGGTCAGTTCCCGACGGGCGTCGGCCTCGCTGATATCCGTCAGAACCTCGTGGTACCACGTGTGATTGCCGATTTCGTGCCCCTCGTCCGAGATACGACGCAGGATCTTGGGGTACTTCTCGATGTGGCCCTTGCCCTGCACGAAGAACGTCGCGTGCAAATCGTCCTGTTTCAGGATGTCCAGCAGTTTGGGGGTCGTCAGGCTGGGGCCGCCGTCGAAGGTGAGGGCCACACACTTCGCCTTGCGGCAGTCGACGTTCCCGGCCACCGTTCCCGATGCCTTGTCGCGGGCGGCGCGCGGCGAGGTGTGATCGTAGGTCGTGACCGTCAGAGCCACGATCAGCGCGACGGCCACGGCGGCGGCCACTGCTGTGGCGACGGCGATGACTATGCGAGGCCGCCGTATTCGTATGTTGAAGGGCATGCGAGACATTTCCCTGAGTCGGATTGTTGCTGCGGTATGTATGGATGGGGATGGCCTTCACGGCGCTCCGGTTGCTCTCGGCCCGTGTGTCGCCAGAGAGGGCACCCGGTTGAACGGCGGGAAGTTCTCACCTCGCGCTATCGCGTACGGGCGAGAGCCGGCTTCGCCGCGAGGTCTCGCAGGCGCACGTCGAGCGTCAGGCGGTGCCTCAGGAAGCGTCCGAATCGGCGTTCCACCCATGTGTGGATGAGCGCGGCCAGACCCAGCATGCAGATGACGGACACCGCTATCGAAGGCAACGGTCCCAGCCCCGGAACTGCCTGGATCAAGCCCTTGGCCAAGGGAATTCCGATGCTTTGGTGGACGAGGTAGAAGGGGTAGGTGAGCCCCCCTGCAGTGACCAGCCAACGCCATTGCAGTCCCGCCAACCGTCCGAGACCCGCGAGTGCCAGCAGCCCGAGACAGACGGTGATGACGGCCGCGCACACGGCCCAGGAGGGCTGGCCCTCGCCGGGGGACGTGGTGGCATGGTCGGCCACCCGGAATTCGAGCACGGTGAGTTCGTAGCACCAGGCGAAGCCCAGCAGGAGCCACAGCAGGAGGTTCTGTCCGAACCTGTGCATGAGGTAGAGAACGATCCCGGCGACGAAGAGGCCGGTGTACCGGGTCAGCACGAACTCGTTGAGCAGCGACGAGTGAAGTTCAAGGGCGATGACGCCGGCCAGGAGCCAGGCTCCGCAGAAAGCCACCATCCGCCGATAGGACAGTCCGGAGATGAGCAGGACGGCCATCAGCAGGTAGAAGCGAGCCTCCACCCAGAGTGTCCAGCTGACTCCGCTGACCAGGTTGAGTCCCAGCGGCCCCGGAACCATCGTCAGGTTTCCCAGGACCGTACGAGGGTCGATGTGCGTGGCGGCGGGCCAGTGGCCCATCCGTGCGACCAGGACAACCACGACGACCAGGAGCACCGCGCACCAGTAGGCAGGGAAGAGCCGCGATATCCGGGAGACCGCGAACTGTGCGGGAGTCCGCCCCCAGCAGCTCATGCAGATGACGAATCCGCTGATGATGAAGAAGAACTCGACGCCGAGCCAGCCGTAGCGGCTGATCTCGTGCAGGAACGGGGCGAAATCCCTGATCTCGGTCTTTCCCCAGAAGTGCGGGGTGGGTGTCCCCAGGAAGTGATAGGCGGCCACCATCACCGCCGCTACCAGGCGGAGCCCGTCTATCGCGGCCAGCCGCGCCTGCCCGCTCCGCGGTCCACTCGAGTCGACGGACCCACTCGGCTCACCGTGTCCCGGGATCGGACGTCGCGTACGACGAGGAAGTGTCCACATCCCGGCGGTCACCTCACTTCCTGACGGCCCTCGGGGTGGCACAGGGCATGGCCGATCCGGTGGGCGAGGCCGGCGCGGCTGTCGCGCGGTTCCTTCGGTGACTTGGCGTCGGCGGGCATGGCGAAGTGACCTCCGTGCTGAGGGGACCCCGGCGAAGGGGGTCGCCGAGAAGGGGATCGAGAAAGGACCGGGAAGGGATCGGGAAGGGATCGGGAAGGGATCCGGAAGAGAAGCGGCACGAGGCCCGGATCGCGGGTCCCCTGACGGGGGAAAGACCGATGCGGTGGCGTGCCGCCGTCAGACGCGGCGGCGCAGGAGCAGCATGGTGGCGGCCGTGAACAGGAGGGCGAGGCCGCCGAGGACGGCGGTATCGGTCCACTGGAAGGTCCAGTAGTCACCGGCCGGGTTGGCCTCGTAGAAACGGGCGACGTATCCGTGCTGGGCCATGCACTCCCTGAGGTCGGCGCCCGAGGGGAAGGCGCACTTCAACACGTCGTCGTGACGGCCGGAGGCGGTGATCAGGCCGTAGTGGCCGGTCGACCACTTGTCACCCATGGGCGCCTTGGGAACGATGCCGGCGCTCACGTACGTATGTGGCGACACCAGCAGGCGCGTCCTGTGCGTCCACTCCAGCAGAAGGGTCATCACCCCGGTCACCAGGAGGGCCAGGCCCATCGCGGCCAGGACCCGGCGGGCCAGCAGACCCAGCAGTGTGCCGGCCGCCAGCCCGAAGAGGGCGGCTGCGACGACGCGCGGGCCCGAGCCGCTCAGGGCTGTGCTGTCGTACCAGAACAGGCCGTAGCTGCGGTCGGCGGCGGGCCGCCACCACCAGGTGAACACTCCCGCCAGCAGGCCGGAGAGGGTCACCGTGGTCGCCGCGGCGAGGCCGAACCGGGAGGCGAACCACTGGCTGCGGCTTATGCCCTGGGCGAGGACCATGCGGTGCGTGCCCAGTTCCCTGTCGCGGCCCAGCAGCGGGGCGCCCCAGAAGACTCCGATCAGGACGGGCAGGGCGATGTTCACCATCCCCAGGTACTGCAGCGGGGCGATGTCCAGCACCAGCGGCTGGCCGGTGTCGGTGCGCGAGCAGTACAACGGTCCGGTGCCGCAGTGGTCGAACAGTCCGCTGTGCAGGGCGTCCAGCATGCCCGAGCGGTAGTACGCGGCGATCGCCACGGCGGCGGCCAGGACGGCTGCGCCGAGGCCGACCAGCACGCGCTGCTGACGCCACGCGAGCCAGAGGGCACCGATCCGGAGCGAACCGACACGGACGGGATCGACACGGACGGGACCGGTACGGAGGGAGTTCTTCATGCCGTCGCCTCCGTCCGCTCCGCGCCGGCCGGGCGCACCGTGTCCCCGGCGTGCAGGTAGCCGATCAGGATGTCCTCCAGGCTGGGCCGGTCGACGTGCCAGTCGCCGACCAGTGGTCCTTGCTGCCGCACCAGGGCGGTCATCTGTCTGCCACCGGCCCGGCGGTGTACGACGGTGTGCCGTGCGGCCAGGGTGTCGGCCTGATCGGCGTGTCCGGTCAGTAGGGCGTGGCTCTCACGCAACGCCTCGGCGTCCTCGCTCAGCTCGACGCGGCCGTCCCGCAGCAGCAGTACCCAGTCGCAGGTCTGCTCCAGTTCGGGCAGGACGTGCGAGGACAGCACGATGCTCGTCCCGTGCTCGGCGGCCTCGGCCAACAGCGCGGCCATGATCTCACCGCGCGCCACGGGGTCGAGGTCGGCCATCGGCTCGTCGAGCAGCAGCAGGTCGGGCCGTTTGCCGAGCGCCAGGGCGAGCGCGACACGGGTGCGGTGTCCGGGGGACAGCTCGCCGACGCGGGCGGAGAGTGCGATACCGCCCTCGCGGACGGTCCCCTCGGCGACGGCCTGGTCCCACGAGGAGTTCAGCTTCTCGCCCATCAGCAGGGTGTCCGCCACGGTGAAGCGGGGGTAGAGCGGCTTGTCCTGGGTGAGCAGCGCGACCCGGGCGCGGGTCTCGGGCGTACCCGGTACGGCGGCGTCCAGTACCCGTATCTCCCCGGCGCGGGGCCGCAGCAGGCCGGCGGCCAGCTGCAGCAGGGTGCTCTTGCCGGCGCCGTTGCGTCCGACGAGGGCGGTGATACGACCCCCGGGCACCGTGAACTCGCAGTCCCGCAGGGCCCAGCCGCCGCGCGCCCGGTACCGGAATCCGAGTCCCGTGGCGCACAGCGCGGCCGGCGCGTCAGGCCCGGTCATGCGTTCTCCTCTTTCCGTTCCCGGTCGCCCGGGGTGCGGCTGTGTTGCTCGTTGTCGTAGGCGTCCAGGGTGGCGGTGACCAGGGCGAGGATGTCGGCCCGTTCGAGTCCCGCCGCCCGTGCGCGTGCCGTCCAGTCGGTGAGCTCCGCGCGCAAGGGCGAGTCGTTCTCCGCGCCGGGCCGGGCGAGCGACCGCGTCACGAAGGTCCCCAGCCCGCGGCGCAGTTCGACCAGGCCGGCCTGCTCCATGTCGCGGTAGGCCCGCAGCACGGTGTTGGGGTTGATGGCGGTCACCGCCACCACCTCCCTGGCCGTGGGCAACTTGTCCCCGACCTTCAACGTGCCTATCCGGAGGGCCCGTTCGGTCTGCTCGACGATCTGCACGTAGGCCGGTACGCCGCTGCCCCGGTCGATCCGGTACTCGACCACGTCACCTTCCCTGACCACAGTGCGCCCAGTGCACTTCCACTAATGAATTAATACAAGCATGGTGGAGGCGCGGCAGCGATGTCAAACAGGGACACGACCCAAGCGGCCCTCGCCCGCCAGACCCTTCGGGCGTGACGCGTACGGCGGACAGGGACCGGAGTCCAACACGGCCCCCAACGCGCGATCGACCGCCCTCGAGCTCACGGCCACTCGCGTGTCACTACGTCCGGGGGGGAGCGGTTGTCCGAGAGGGCTTAGGGCATCACTCGCATGGTGCGCTGGTCCGACGGTGAGGTCACTCTCTACCCGGACGTCAGCGCTTCGGGCATGAGCAGAGAAGTCCAGATGGCGCCCTCCGGCTCCATCTGGAAGAACGCGATTCAGATCTCGGCCGGGCAGTTCCACAACGGAAAGTACGCCACGGACCTGATGGTGCGCTGGGTCGACGGCGAACTGACCCTCTACACGTATGTCGGTGCCGGCACCTTCGGGACCGAGAAGCGCCTTCTGGCTCCGAACGACACCTGGAAGAACGCCACCTTGCTGACCAGTGGGAACTTCAGCGGCAAGGCCAACTGGGACGTTCTCGTACGCTGGGTGGACGGCGAGCTCGACACCTACGTGGCCACCTCGACCGCGGGCCTCGGCGCCGAGGCCCGCATGCGCGACCCCAACGACCTGTGGAAGCACGACCTGGTCATGACGGAGGGGCCCAACCGTTCGTCAAACGGACAGACCATGCATTCAGGGGGAACGATGCGAGCGACCACACGTCTCACCGCCGAGTTGGGAGTGCTCATGGTGGGCTTGGCCGTCACGGCCTGTGGCCACAAGGCCGGAGAGAACGGGACCGCCCCTCCCGCGAGTGGCGCCGCGAGTCCGTCCGTTCCGTCCGTCACTTCGTCCGCCACTTCCTCCGAGGCGCCGGAACCCACCGGGTGCCGAACCGGTTCTTTGACGTGGACGCTGGTCCTGCTCCCCACGAAAAGCAGTGATCGGCGCGACGCACTATTGACCGCTGCCAACAAGGGGCCCAAAGCCTGCGTGTTTGCCGGCTACCCGGGTTTCAGCGTCCACAACGGGAAGGCGAACAGCATTGAGGGCGTCGGCCACGGACACCCCAAGCCAGTCACTCTGCACAAGGGGGCCAGAGTGACGGTCGACGTTCAGTACACGCCCCGCGGTGCGAAAGGCGCCGGCGATTATTGCGTCAAGGAGGGCGAAGCGCTGGTCTCGGCACCGCACAACCCCGACCGTGAGCGCACGAACGTCCCCGTCCTGGACACACATCGTGCAGCGGCACAGATCGATGCCTGCGGCGACTCCATCTCCCTGTCACCACCGCATTGACCACCACGACGCCGGCACGGGCGCGGCCACCCGCGTGCGGGACGGTCCGTCCAGACCGTCCCGCACTCGGCCGGCGGCGGAGATGCTTACCCGCCGCCCGCCGGCTGTGTCGCCGCTGCCATGGGTTCGCTGCCTCCCATGTCCAGCCGGAACGGCGGGTACTTGTCGGTCATGAGGTACACGTAGACGAGCACCCTCATCGTCCAGCGCAGCAGGCCCATGAGGAAGTCGAACAGACCACGCGGGTAGCTCCCCGTGAACATCAGGATCACCACCGCGATGGTGGAGAGCACGCCGATGAGCCCGGAGCCGATCGGACTGTAGTCATCGAGGTGCCGGTACACGCTCGAGGGACTGCTCACCAATATCATGATCACCAGCAACTGCGGTATGACCAGCAGCCACTTGACCAGAACCAGGCCGCGGGACAGTCGCTTGGGATAGGCGACATCGACGCGGATCGGATAGTCGGGCACGTCTTTGAGGGTGAACGGCGGATACCTGTCGGTGCCGAGCACTGAGGAGGCGTAGTAATTGACTCGCGTGTTCCACCGTAGGACGCCGACATTGAAATCGAAGAGCGGTCGGGGGTATCTGCCGGTGATGAGGATGCTGAAGAACGCGACGATGCTCAGCAGCAGGAACACGATCCACAGGAAGAGAAGGACGATGTAGTGCGGGAGGGCGAGGATCCACTTCACCAGCCACTTCCATCGGGTCAGGCGGGGATCCAGGGTCGCTTCGACGCATAGGGGATGAGCGGAAGTGAGAGACATTACTGCCACATCCTTTCTTGTGCGAATAGGAGGAAATGTGGCCCGTAAATCGCATCCCCAGGACTTTTTCGACGATGCGGGCGGGCCACTTGCTCTCTGTGAGCCGTGTCTCCATTAGGTCCCGGCAATCGAATTGCGTCATGCCCCTGGATTTCGTGTCAGGGGAACACGTGACTTGACGGATCGCGGCGGACCCGATAGGCGCGGCGGCGGAGTAGGGCGTCGGCGGTCACCAGCGCGTATACGCGCTCGACCAGGCCAATCACCGATGTCGAGCTGTCAAGCCACGAGATTCCGTGGCATGACGTGAGGCTCTCCGGCCGGTCTTCCTGGATATGGAATTCCTCAGGATCGCGTGAGGCTCAGGACACCCTTCTCCTGGAGAGCGGCCGCTCAGGGCGCCTTACGGTCCGGGCGTACGAGCAGTCCGCGTTCCAGGGCCACGACCACCGCGTGGGTACGGGATCGCCGGACCGGGGTACGGCCCGGCTCATGGCCTCGCGCTGAGGGCCGGCCCGGCGAGGGACATGTCGCCGCTGAGCTGGGCGACCTGCGAAACGGTCACCTTCTCGAAGGTGATGGTGCGGGTGGGAGCGGCGGGGTGGGAGAGCCACGGGGGCAGCGCGTCGGGGGTGACGGTGACGCTGCGGTCCGCCGGGAGCGGAGCGCCGCCCAGTCCGACGAGCGTGCCGGACAGCTTCTGGGTGTACAGAGTCACCACGTCCTTGCCCTTGAGCGTGGATGTGGTCGCGGGCTTGGTCCGCAGACGCACCGCCGCGCGGCCACGGCCCGCCGTCAGGTCGAGGTCGCCGAAGTCCAGCGACTGTGCGGTGAACTTCAGCATCCGCTGGGACCCGGCCGCGGTCCGGACGGTGACCACGCCGCGGAAGGCACTGCCGTGGAGTACGAGTCTGTCGGCGCGCAGCACCCAGGGGGTGTTCGCCGGCCGGCCCGGCAGTCGGGCAGCCGGCGTACCGGCATCTGCTGGTGCCTTGGACGTACGGATGCCGCCGGGGGCGAGCAACGCCTTCGAGGCCGCCGGTGTGGCGAGGTGCAGGACCAAGGGCAGGCCGGCGACGGCCAGCGCGCAGGCGAGGGGCCACAGCAGTTGACCGGCCAGGCGGTTGTTCACCGCACGGCCCGGACGGCAGGGATCGGACTCCGGCCCGCTTGCCGCACAGCTGGTCGGCTCATCACTTGCCACCGTGGTCCTCACCCGCGGGGATGGTCGTTGACGCAGGGTTCGCTGCGGGCTGCGACTCGGCGGCGCCCGTCGGAGGGATCCAGGCACAGGCCAGGGATCCGCCGATCAGGCCGGACATCAACCCGATGAGGAGGCCCCCGAAATTGGCGACGGGAAACGAGACGAGGGCGAGCAGAATGACCGCGATCCCTGCGAATACGCGCGCCTGCTGGTGGAACCAGAGGGAGATGGCCAGGGCCACGAGGAGTACTCCGATGATCAGCGACCCCGCGCCGGCCGAGGTCGACAGTGCCAGTGGGATGGCGTTGAACTTCAGGTGCGCGTACGGAAAGTAGATGATGGGCACGCCCGCCGTGAAGGTGAACAGGCCTGCCCAGAAGGGACGTTCGTGCCGCCAGGTCCTGAATTCGCGTCGGGCGGCGGTGGCGGTGGCGGCGACGCGCAGGTTCCGGCGCCTGCCGAATCGTTCGAAGAACACGTGGGCTTCCGTGATGTTCGGCGGGCGGGAGTACGCGGCGAGCGGGTGCGAAGGGCGCGTGTTGCGTGACGCTGGGTCAGAAGCACTCGTGGTGGCCCTGTCTGAGCCGCACATCGAGGTCCGGGACGTTGAACGTGGCGGCCGAGACCGCGACCGTGGTGAAGTGCACGTTGGTCAGGAAGGCCGAATCCGCCTGTTGGGCAACGCCGTTGGGATCGAAGAACCGGGAGTTCCTGTCCCCCCGGTTGATCGGGCCCTTGCTGACCGCTCCCGCCGCCACACCGATGTCGAGGTCGTTGAAATTCGCCTGCGTGCTCGACACGGATGTCGCGTCGAGGAACAAGTTCTTCGCCTCGACCCGCCTGCGGTCGCCGCCGGTGATCCTCAGCGTGTACGGGCCCAGAACCGGGATCGAAACCACCACGGACTGGCACAGCCCGCCGATCTCCGCGCGGCTGGCCCCGGTGACCACGACCGGCACCAGGGCGCCCTTCCTGGTCACGTCCACCATGCCGTAGATGCTCAGACCACGGACGTCCAGGGTGTCCAGGGCCACCTGGAACTTCTGGCCGGAGATGAGGAACGACGCGGCCAGCGCTCCTTGGGCCATGCCGACGCCGAGGGCAGCGGCGGCCATGACACTCGGGGCGAGCACGGTGGCGAAGCGCTTCCAGGAGGTCCTGCCTGCGCGGTGCAGCATCCCGTCTCCTTCCGGTCATGCCGTGGGCTCGCCGATGCCAGACAGGGGTGCGACGCCCCTCTCTCTAGTGGCGGATCCTAGGCTTCCCGGCACGTCAGCCGACGGCACGCCGGGTCGGCCGGATGGGTGAGTCTGTTTCCGTTGCGGCATACGGATGACACGCGACGCGGTGACACCGTCGGTGTCTGCGATCCGCCGGCCATCGCCGAGTGGACGCGCTCCTGAGCCACCGGGTCAGCAGCAGGGAAGGAGAGGAACTGGCGAGCAGGCCCATGGCGCCCTTACTTCATGACCGGGGAGACCGCCACTCCTGGACTACGCGCTCAGGGGTCGAGTGAGCACGGGCGAGGGCACGGCTCGGAGCACCGACCCGCCCGTCGACCGGCTCATGCGACGGCGGCGGCATGCCGTCGATTTCGAGTATTTCGATCCCCTCAGGCTTAATCCACCGACTTGATTTCTGCAGATGAACAGACGGACGGCCCGGGTGTGGAACCCGGGCCGTCTCAGGGGCGACGCTCAGTGGCCAACTCGCAGGGGCGACTCAGCCGCGGTGGCTCGCTCGGGCGAGGGCGGGCACGAAGCGGAGGGCGTCGACGGTGCCCACGCCGGTGGCCATGTCGTAGCCGTTGACGGCCTTGTAGCCGGTGACGCCTTCGTAGCTGTTGTTCGTACCGTCGTTGACGTCGACGACGCCGGCGCTCTTGTCGTGATGGGCGGAACGCTTGGACAGGGCGTACAGCGCCTCGTTGATGTTGCCCACCCGGTGGCCGGCCGCCTGGTCGGCGAGGGCGACGATGCCCGAGAAGAGCGGGCTGGCCTCACTGGTACCGCCGGTGACGTCCCAGCCGGTGGCGGTCGGGTCGTAGCTGGAGTAGATCCAGGCACCGCCGTTGACCGCGGCGGCCAGCGACACGTCCGGGGTGCCGCGGCGGGCGCCGACGACGTTCTTCACGCCGTTCTGGAAGGCCGGGCGGGAGAAGACGTGGGACTGGCCGCCGCCGCCCGAGCCGTAGTCGTTGTAGACGCTGTCGGGCTTGACGCGCTGACCCTTGTCGTTCAGGTGGAGCTGGGTGCCACCGATGGAGGTGACCAACGGGTCCGAGGACGGCCAGGAGTTGACGCGCTTGTCGTAGTAGGTCTTGCCGTCCGCCTTCAGGTCCGTGGCGCCGCCGTCACCCGAGGAGGCGAGGACGGTCACGTGCTTGCGGTTCGCGTCCTCGAAGGCGTAGCGCAGCTTCTTGATGCTGGAGAAGTCGCCCTTGTCGAAACCGGGGAAGGTGTCCTCGGTGGCGCCGAAGCTCTGGCTGATGACATCACCGACGCCACGGTCGATCAGGTGCTTCTCGGCGTCCATCATCTCCGGCAGACCGGTGGTGCCCTCGGTCTCCGCGACCGCCGTCTCCACCAGGACGATCTTGGCGTCGGGCGCCACGGCGTGCGCCATCTCGACGTCCAGGGTGGTCTCCCCCGCCCAGCCGGTCATGTCGGCGTTCTTGGGATCGAAGACGGGAACCTTGCCCCACTTGACCACGTTGACCTTGGTGCTGCGCAGGCCGAACTGCTTGCTGTAGACGTCGAGATCGTGCTGGACGGTCGGGGAGCCGTACGAGTCGACGATGACGATGGTGCGCCCCTTGCCCGTGATGCCCTTCCGGTACAGCGCGTTGAGGTCGTACGCGGTGCGGTACTGGAGCGGGTTGTAACAGGCGATGTGCCACTTGGCCTGGCACTGCTCACTGGAGAGCGGGCTGGCCACGTCGCGGACCAGGGTGTGCCCGGCGATGGCCGGGACGGCCTTGGTGTGCGGTACGGCGGCAGGCGCGGCGGTGGTGACGCCGGCCAGCGGAGCGGTCGCCAGCGCGGCGACGGCGAGGGCGGCGGTGGCGGCCGTGGAGGCCGCGACGCCGCGCCCGGTACGGGATATGTGCATGAATCCCCCTGGGTGGTCCTGAGTTGCACGGAGTGGTCTCCGTGCATCTCATCGAGTGAGACATGCACAGGACAAGACCATTGAACTGTCGATGCCGAACCCTTTACCCAAACAGCACCTGCGGTGCGAACGGCCTGCTTGGCCAGCGCGTTTCACGGCGCGCGGACCCGCCGGGCGGGCAGCCGGGCGGCGGTCGCCCGGGGACGCCGTCGTACCGCCGTCCGTCAAGGGCGCGACGTCGGCGGCTGCAGGTCGAACGCGGCGGTGTTCAGCGAGCGCCGCATGGCCAGCGCGAGGGGCCGCTCGACGAAGCGGTGCACGAGGTACGACAGGACGATCAAAGCGGTCACCGTGGCCACGACCAGCACCGAGGGGTCGATCCGGTCGCCGTAGTGGTGGGCGACGGTCATTCCGATCGTGTCGTGCAACAGGTACAGCGGGAAGGTCATCGCACCCGCGACGGTCAGCCCGCGCCAGCGGATCCGGCGGGTCCCGCCGAGCGCGATGGCGCCCATCACCAGGAAGAACAGCGTGGTCACGAGGATCAGCCAGCCGCGCCACGGCGCCCACGTGGCCCAGTTGACGCGACCGCCGTGGGGTGCCAGCAGGAAGTGCAGCGCCAGCAGCCACGACATGGCGACGATCCCCCACAGCAGCGGCGTCGGCCGGTAGCGGTGCATGAGGTAGAAGGCCATGCCCGCGATGAAGTACGGGGCGGACGTCGGGTTCACGATCAGCGTGAGCAGCGGGATCTGGGCGCTGGGTGCCAGCACCGCGGCGACCGTCCACAACCCGCAGAAGATCACCACCCGCTGGTGGGTGAGGCCCTTCCACACCACGACGGCGAACGTGAGGTAGAAGCAGAGTTCCGGCCAGAGCGTCCAGTAGACCGGGTCCAGGTTGGACACACCGAGCGGGGTCTGCAGCATCGTGAAGTTCGCGAAGAGCACCCGCGGGTTGGGGTGCCCGAACGGGGTGTCGGCGAAGTAGATGACACAGGCCGACACCACGATCGCGATCCAGTACATCGGGTACAGACGAGTGACGCGTGAGATGAAGAAGTCACGCGGGGTACGCCCCCACGCGCTCATGCAGATCACAAAGCCGCTGATCAGGAAGAACAGGTCGACGCCGAGCCGTCCGAAGGCGAAGTAGGCGTGCGCCTCCGGAAAGGTGCTCCGGTACGAACGCCCCCAGACGACGACCATCGCTCCGGGGGTCTGGCCGACGAAGTGGAAGAGCACCACCGACAGCGCCGCCAGGAATCGCAGCCCGTCCAACGCGGCGAGCCGGTTCTCGCGGGCGCCCCGCCGGACCGGGATCACCCGCGGCGCACGGGCCGGCTGCGGCGACGGCGCCTCCTCCGCGACCGCTCCCTCGAGCCCCTGTCTCGTGGCCACGCCGGCCAGTCCCCTGCGATCGTCCGCCTGGGTCATGCGTCCCCCGTTCCAGGGTCGTCCTTCTCTTCCGGACAGACCGCGGAAGCCACCGATCACATGCCCGACGGTCACATGGCAAGGTTGCCGTATTTGTCCCCTTCAGGGTGGATGACGGCGCCGCCGAGGCCCACAGATGGCGCGTACCCACTGTCCACCGTGCGATACGGGCCCATCGGTGTGAGCCAGGCCGCACACGACGGGAGGCCGGGGCGTTCCGGAAGGCTGCGCGGAGAGGCGACGGCGGGGCTGGTGAAACGGACCGTGCCGTCGCCGAGGCGAGTGACGCCTTCGGCCTCGTCGAGCGCGGCGAGATGCGTGCCGTGGTCCCGGTGGACTTCGGCGATGTACGTGACGACGGAGCCGGACTGCTGTTCCAGGGCGAACATGACATCCGCGTAGCGGGCGTGGTCGAGTACGGCGCTCACGCCTTCCCCGACGGTCAACAGACCCGTGGCGACCCGGTCGTTGGCGAAGACGCGGCCGGGTCGAACCCGGTGGGTGCTGGAGCGGGCCTTCTAGAGCAGGCCCAGGTCGCCGAGTTCCTTGTGGAGGTCGGCGCGTGGGTTGTCGGCGCGGGGCTGAAGGGCGCCGCGGGTGGTCGGGCCGGTGCCGCCGCCGGAGTGGGTGTCCTTGGCGGGCCGGGGGTGTCGGTCCCGGAAGAGCCAGGCCCCGACCAGGCCGCCGATCAGGCCGCCGAGGTGTCCCAGCCAGCTCACCCCCGGCGTCCCGGGCACCGCCACGGTGAGCATGTAGGCGAAGGAGGCCGCCATGACGACACCGATCAGCGTGTCGATCAGATGCCGGTCGAAGAGCCCGCGCACCACGACATAGCCGAAGTACCCGAAGATCAGGCCGCTGGCGCCGACCGTGTCGACGTTGCCCTGCTCGAGGAACCAGACCGTGAGGCCGCTGGTCACCACGATGAGCAGGCTCAGCCCGAGGAAACGGACCACCCCTCGGTAGGCGGCGAGGAATCCGAAGACGAACAGCGGTCCCGAGTTGCTCTCGATGTGTGCCCAGTTCCAGTGCAGGAAGGGTGCGGTGAGGATGTTGGGCAGCGTGCCGATGTCGCCGGACACCACTCCGTAGTCCCGCGAGAGTGCGTAGTGGTCGGCGAAGTTCGCGAGCTGCGCCAGCCAGACCAGCGCGAGGAACCCGAACATCACGAAGAACGCCTTCCGCGCCTCCGCGATCATCTGCTCGGGACCCATCGGCCCCGTACCGGCCCGTTCCCGTTCCGCCCCGTCCATGGCACGCTCCCCTCCCCGGCGGATCCGCATCCGCTCCACGACCACACCCCCAGAATGCCAGCAGCCACCGGGCCCGGATCCCCACGGTCGGGGCCCAGATTGTTGACGATTTTGTGTACCCATCCTACGGTCGGTAACCATCTCCCTGGAGAGCGGAGAGCTCGAGGAAGCCCGAGGAAGCCTGCGGCGCTCCAGGAGTTCGAGACCGAAGGAGTACGTACGTGTCCCCAGCTACCGGCAGTGCCAAAGGCAGCGGCGCCGCGGCCAAGGAGCAGGCCCTCGTCGCGCTGCGCGGGGCCATCCTCGCCGGTGACATGGTGCCAGGGCAGCGACTGGTCGAGGCCGAGTTGGCCGAGCAGTTCGACGTCACGCGGGCCAGCGTGCGGGCCGCGCTGGTCGATCTCGCCGCCGACGGCCTTGTGGAGCGGATCCGCAACCGCGGGGCCCGGGTCCGGACCGTGTCCGTGAGCGAGGCGGTGGAGATCTACGAGTGCCGCATGGTGCTCGAGGGGCTGTGCGCGGCCAAGGCCGCCGAACGGGTCACCGATGCGCAGATCACGCAACTCCTCGCACTCGGCGAGCAGTTGCGCGCCGCCGTCCTGGCCGCCGAGCCCCTGAAGTACTCCGAGCTCAACCGCCAACTGCACGACTTCGTCCGGGACATCTCCGGCCAGGACACCGCCGCCGAACTCCTCACCCGCCTGAACGCCCAGATCGTCCGCCACCAGTTCCGGCTGGCCCTGCAGTCCGGGCGCCCCCAGGTCTCCCTGGGCGAACACCTCGCCCTCGTCGAGGCCATCGCCGCGCGTGATCCGCAGCGCGCCGAGGCGGCCGCCCGTGCTCATGTGGCCAGCGTCATCGAGGCCCTGCGCACCGTCGAGGGGCCCGGGACGGGCAAGGCCTGAACCTCAAAGGGGACGGTCAGACTCTCGGCTCCAGGGGAGACCGAGAGCCTGTCGGGCCGGCGTTCCTCACGCCCGCCCGACCACCCCGCGAACGGGTCAGTTCTGGTACGTCTTGTTGCGGCCGGGGCCACCGGACAGGAAGTCCTTGCCGGCGCCTCCGTGCAGGACGTCGTTGCCGCTGTTGCCGTACAGCTTGTCGTCGCCCGCCCCGCCGTACAGGGTGTCGTCGCCACGGCCGCCCTGGAGCAGGTCGCGGCCCGCGTTGCCGTACAGCTTGTCGTTGCCGTCGTCGCCGAACAGCGCGTTGTCGCCGCTCGTGCCCGACAGGCTGTCGTTGCCCGCGCCACCGTGGCACTCGGCGCTGCAGTTGACGAGGGTGTCGTTGCCCGCGCCACCGTTCGCGCCCTCGTCGTAGACCCCGCCGCCGCCGGAGAGACGGTCGTTGCCGCCCTGGCCGTAGAGGACGTCGACGCCGTGGCCGGTCAGGGTGTCGTTGCCCGGCCCGCCGTAGATCCTCGTGTACCCGCCGCTGGTGTTGCTGGTCGTCGCGGTGTCGTTGCCGTCGCCGAGGTCGACGATCAGGGAGTCGAGGTCGGACGCCGAGGTGTTGGGCTCGGTCACCGTGCAGACGGCCTTGGTGTCGTCGCCGCCGGCCGGGCGGACGCAGCCCGCGCCGAGGGAGATCTTGACGGTGTCGTCGAAGGTGTAGATGTAGTCGCTCAGCTGGGAATCCGGGTCGAACGCACCGAGCGCCCAGGAGATGGACAGGTGGTTCGTCTGACCGGCGGCCGCCGTGTAGAACAGCTTCTGGCCGACGACGACCGCGGTCGCGCTCCTGGCGGGCGCGGCCTGTGCCGCGGGGGCGGCGAGGGTGACGGCCACGGCGGCGGTGGCGAGCGCCAGCGCCTTCGGCAGAGCGGTGATGCGGCGACTGAACATGGTCGGTTCTCCTCCACGGGGCCCGATGGGCCCAACGGGGCCCTGGGGGCCGATGAGGTCCGCGCGTGAGTCTGTGCGCGTGTGGTCATCCCGTTCGACGGCGTCCTCAGCGGGGAAGTTGTGGCTTCGGTCGTACAACTTTTCGGCGTTCAGAGGGCGTTCACTTCTGGTTGCTTCTGTTGTGGTGTGGACACTTCCGGGCGTTGACGGGAGCTCGAAATCAGCAGCGTCGCGGCGACCGACGTGATCGCCATCACCGTCATCGCCGTTCCGGGCGAGGTGAGTTGGGCGACCGACCCCGCCAGCGCCGCGCTCACCCCCTGCATCGTGAGCATGCCCGAGGAGTGCAGCCCCAGGGCGTGCCCGCTCAGCTCGTCCGGGGTCAGGGCCATCAGGCGTTCCTGCTGGATCAGACTCGCCCCGAAGCCGACCGAGGCGAGGGCGACCGCGCCCGCCGCCACCGCCACCCCCGGCCGCAGCGCGAACAGCAGATAGGGCGTCGCCAGGAGCAGCAGGAACGGGATGCCCAGGCGACCGCGGACCGCGGGCGGGAGGAAACGGCCCGTCGTCACATCGCCCACGAACATGCCGAACGCCGCGAAGGCGAAGAGCAGACCCGCCCGGTCCGGGGCGTAGGACACGTACAGGGACTCACAGCCGACGATCAGACCGTTCGGGATCCACAGGAGCAGGTACGTCGTCCGGCGCGGGCGCGAGGACCACAACAGCGCGTTGGTACGCCAGGTCTGCGCGATCGAGGGGCGGCCGGTGGCCCTCGGCGCCCGGCGGGTCATGCCGAAGCGGGTGATCAGGGCCGCCGCGAGATACAGGGCCGCCGCGCCCGCCAGCGTGATCCTCGGCGAGAGCACCGCCACCAGGACGCCACCCGTCGCGTAACCCGTGATCTGCGTGAGGCCGTTCGCCATGTTGAGGACCGAACGGCCCAGCAGGTAGCCCTCCTTGGACAGGATCTCGTTCAGCAGACCCCAGCGGACACCGCCGCCGAGGGACGAGACAAGACCGAGGACGAAGATCAGGAGGAACAGCGCCCAGACCGGAAGGCCCGGCGTCGCCATCACCGCCGTACCGACGGCGAAGGACAGGGCGATGCCCGTCATCGTGGCGCGCGGCGCCAGCCGGTCCGCCGCCGACAGCAAGGTGGTCGCGCCGACCACCTGGGCGAGCTGCGGCCCGAACATGCTCACGGCCGACAGCAGCGGCGAGTCCGTGGCCCTGTACACCAGCGTCCCGACGGCCAGACCGGCGATCGTCGAGGCCGCCGAGTTGAGCGCGGAGGACAGGAAGAGAGGGGTGAACTCCCGGGTGCGGAAAAGGTCGGAGTAGCTGCGCATGCGCGGAGTCTCGGGTGGCGCCCGGCGTGGTCGTTATTGTTTCGCGGAGAAGCGAAACCACGCAGGGCCATGCACAGCGGGAGACAAGCGGCGGGAGGTGCGGATGGGCTGGTGGCAGATCAACGCCGACACCCTCGCCCGCACCCGTTTCGTGCTCTCCCCGCTCGCCGAGACCTTCGCCGCCGTCAAGCTGTTGCACGCGGGGACCGCCGCGCACCCCGGGGAGCGGGCCTGGCTCGACGCCCACCTGCCCGCGTACAAGAGGCGGCTGGCCGGTGACCCCGTCACCGCGCTCCTCATACGGTCCGGGCTCGGGCGGAACTGGATCGCCGACTTCCTGACGCCGACGCCGCGCGGCGAGGCCGACTTCGAGGAGGAGGTCGCCCGGGTGCGGGAGGCGTCGGCCGCGGACGCGCGGGCCCATCTCACCGTCTCCCTCGCAAGGCCGCTGCCCGCCGCCCTGCACCGCGACGACCTCCCGGAGCGCGCCGCCGACCTGCTCACCCACGTCTGGACCGAGGCCGTACGCCCCTACTGGGACCGGCGGCGGCGCGTCCTGGAGGCCGATGTCATTGCCCGGACCGCGCAGGTGAGCCAGGGAGGCTGGGCGGCGGCCCTCGACACGCTGCGGCCGGGCACGCGCTGGCTCGGCGACAACCGGCTGCAGATCAATCTCCACGAGTACCCGCCACGCGAGATCTCCGGCGCCGAGCTGGTGTTCGTACCGATCACACCGCAGCGGCACGGCTGGGTGGCGTGGGAGGAGCCGGACCGGTACGCCGTCGTCTACCCCTGCTCGGGCGTGCTCGCCGACACCGGCCCCGAGGCCGTGCCGGAGAGCCTGGGCACGCTACTCGGACCCGCCCGCGCCGGGGTCCTCGTCCTCCTCGACTCCCCCATGAGCACGACCCAGTTGGTGGCCCTGACCGGGCAGGGTCTCGGCTCGGTCGGACGCCATCTGAAGGTGCTGCTGGACGCCCGGCTGGTACGGAGGGGGCGGGCCGGGCGGTCGGTGCTGTACTCCCGTACGGCCGCCGGGGAGGTACTCGTGAAGGCCCAGCGGGAGTAGGCCGGGAGGAGCGGGTGTCCCGGGTCACCGGCGTGCCGGTCTACCGGTGCCGCTGGATGCGCGGGGCGCCGGTCACCGACATCATCAGCGAGTACAAGGACGTGGACGCCGTGATGAAGAGGCGGTTGTTCCTGGGGCCGCCGAAGGTGAGGTTGGAGACCCTCTCGGGGACCAGGAGCCGGCCGATGAGGGTGCCGTCGGGGTCGTAGCAGTGCACCCCGTCGTCCAGGGCGGCCGCCCACAGCCTGCCCTCGTCGTCGAAGCGGATGTTGTCGAAGTGGACACCATTCTTTGCTTCCGCGAACGTTTTCCCGTCCGCGAGGGTGCCGTCGTCGCGGACGTCGAAGACGCGGATGCGGGCGGCGCGGGAGTCGGAGACGTACAGCTGCCGTTCGTCGGGCGAGAAGACGACGCCGTTCGGCCCGTCGAAGCCGTCCGCGGCGAGCCGTACCTCGCCGGTCCCCGGGTCGAGGCGGTAGACGTGGCACGCGCCGATCTCCGACTCGGCCCGGTGGCCCTCGTAGTCGCTCAGGATCCCGAAGTCCGGGTCGGAGAACCAGACCGAACCGTCCGACCGTACGACCGCGTCGTTCGGGCTGTTGAGCCGCTTGCCGTCGTAGCGGTCGGCGAGGACGGTGACCGATCCGTCGTGCTCCGTCCGGGTCACCCGGCGGTTGCCCTGCTCGCAGCTGATCAGGCGGCCTTCGCGGTCCAGGGTGTTGCCGTTGCTGTTGCCCGCGGGGGTGCGCAGGACGCCGACCGTGCCGGTGGGCTCGTCCCAGCGCAGGATGCGGTCGTTGGGGATGTCGCTCCAGATGAGCTGGCGCCAGGCGGGCACGTACAGCGGGCCCTCGGCCCAGCGGGAGCCGTCGTGGAGGACCTCGAGCCTGCCGTCGCCGTTCGTGCAGCGGCCGGTGACGAAGCGGTCGTCGAGTACCTCGTAGATGCCCTTGATCGTGTTCGCTGTGGTCACGCTCGCGACCTTACCGAGCGGACGGGGACGTGGCCGGGCGGCGGCAGGGGCGACATCAGGCGGAGTTAGCATCCGTTTATGACTACTGACAGTTCAAGCAGTTCCGTGCTCGACGTCCAGATCGACTCCCTCCAGGGCGGCACCGCGGACCTCGGGCAGTACCGCGGCAAGACCGTGCTCATCGTGAACGTGGCCTCCAAGTGCGGGCTGACCCCGCAGTACGCGGGGCTGGAGCGGCTGCACGAGCAGTACGCGGGACAGGGCTTCACCGTGCTCGGTGTGCCCTGCAACCAGTTCATGGGGCAGGAGCCCGGCACCTCCGAGGAGATCGCCGAGTTCTGCTCCGCGACCTACGGCGTCACCTTCCCGATGACCGAGAAGGTCGAGGTCAACGGGGACGCGCGGCACGAGCTCTACCAGCGGCTGGTGAACACCGCCGACAGCGAGGGCCACACCGGTGACATCCGCTGGAACTTCGAGAAGTTCCTGATCGGGCCGGGTGGAGACGTGGTGGCGCGGTTCTCGCCGCAGACCGAGCCGGAGTCGGCGGAGGTCGTGGCGGCGGTGGAGAAGGCGCTCGCGTAACTGCGGGTTCCGCCCTTGAAAGCCGTTGGCGACCTGGTGAAAGCCGTTGGTTGACCTTGCCCCTGGGACAGGGAGCAGCGTCCTTTGTCACCGGGCGGAAGGCGCCCGGTGACGGAGGATGGGCTCGTGCGACAGGAACTGCTCACGATCGGCGCGTTCGCCGCCCGCGCGCGGCTCTCGCCGAAGGCGCTTCGGCTGTACGACCGGCTCGGACTGCTCGCTCCGGCCCATGTCGACGAGGTCAGCGGATACCGCTACTACCGCGCCGACCAGGTCGAGCGCGCCCGGCTGGTCGCGCTGCTGCGGCAGCTCGACATGCCGCTCGCGCGGATCGCCGAGGTGGTGGAGGCCGGGGCGGCGCAGGGCGCCGTGCTCCTCGCCACGTACTGGGCGGATGCCGAGGCCCGGTTCGCTTCGCAGCGGACGCTCGCCGAGTACCTCCGTGGAAGGCTGTCCGGGAGGAGTACCGACATGTACGGGAAGTTCGTGGTCGAGACGGTGGAGCTGCCGGAGCGGGTGGTGCTGACGGAGAAGCGGCACACGCTGGCGGATGAGCTGCCGGTCTGGATTCCGGCCTCGCTGACGCGACTGGAGGACGGGGCGCGGGAGTGCGGCGGGACGACCGGCTCGCCCTTCGTCGTCTATTACGCCGAGGTCACCATGGAGAGTGACGGGCCCGCCGAGTCGTGTGTGCCGGTCGCCGACGAGGAGGCTGCGCGGGCGTGGGCCGAGAAGCGGGGGCGGGCCTCGGGGATCGGGGTGCGGGTGGAGCCGGCGCGACGGCTCGCGTACGCGCGGATCACCAAGGCTCAGGTGGCTCATCCGCAGATCATCGCCGCGTTCGAGGCGGTCGAGGCGTGGATCGGGGAGCGGGGGCTGTCGTACGACGGTCCCTGCCGGGAGGTGTACTTCGCGGACTGGGATGCGGCGGGGCCGGAGGACGCGGTGTGTGACGTGGCGTTTCCCGTGAAGTGACGTGAAGTGAGGTGAGACGCGGGGCGCCGGGGCGGGGCCAAGGGCCTTCCTCGCCCCCGCCGCCCCTACCCGACCCGTCCCTGGGGGCTCGGCGCGCAGTTCCCCGCGCCCCTGGGGCGCAGCCCCCACCGGGCCGACCGGCGCAGTCGTCAGGTCAGCGCAGTTCCTCGGGGCACGGGGTTCCCCGGGGAAGTTGGTAGGGGGCCGCGAGGCGGTAGGTGCCGGGGGCGGGGGCCAGGAGTTCGGTCCACTTGTCGCCGGAGGCGTTCTCCGCGGTTTCCATGAGGCAGCCGTTGAGGTTGTCGTACGTCTTCGGCGTGCCCTGCGCACGGTGCTTGGACTTCTGCGTCTCCTGCGGAGCCTTCACGCTCTTGCCCTTGGCGTCGACGAGCCCGAGCCACGGGGAGTACGGGATGCGGATGAGAACCCGGCCCGCCTTCTTCACCTCGATGGTCAGTTCGCCCTGCTCCGCCCGGTCGACGACGGCCGGCGGATCGGCCAGCGGCATGGGATCCGTGACCGAGAAGAGCTGCCAGTTCGCGTCGCCCCAGATCTGGCGTAGGTAGGGCATGCCGCGCTGGACCAGCTTGCGCTCGCGTTCGCCGCCGTCCCCGTCCGGTTCGCCCTTGGGCAGCACCACGTAGTGGACGGCCCAGCGCTGCAGCCACTCGTGGTAGTTCGCGGAGTTGAGGGTGTCGTCGTAGAAGAGCGGGTTGCGCTCCATGTCGGCCTGGCGGTTCCAGCCGCGGGCGAGGTTCACGTACGGCGCGAGCGCGGACGCCTCGCGGTGGGAGCGGGCGGGGACCACCTCCACGCGGCCCTTCTCGGCACCGACGACCTGGAGCTGGTTCACCAGCGGAGCGAGCTCGCGGGCCCAGGACGCCGCCGGTGTCGTATGGATGATGTCGTCGACCGACTTGAAGCCGATCCACCCGACGAATCCGGTGAAGGCGAGGACGGTCACGTACCACTTGCGTGACTTCGGCACGGTGAAGGGGAGCGCGGCGAGCAGCACGACACCCTCGAGGAGCATCGCGAGGCGGGTGATGTTCGAGCCGATCTGCGAGCTGATCAGCCACACGAGGAGCACGGCGAGTCCGTACACCGCCGCCGTGATCCGGACCGTCTTCCACTCCTTGGGAACGAGCGCGAAGACCAGCCCGGCGGAGATCAGCGGCAGCGAGGCCGAGCCGAAGGACATCGGCTGGGTGCCGGAGAAGGGGAACAGCCAGGCCGAGAGCGCGACGACGACGGCCGGCGCGATGCCGAGCGCGTACGCGCCGGGACGGCGTTTCTGAAGGAAAAGGGCGACCGCGACCAGGCCCACGAACAGTCCGGCCACCGGCGAGGCGGCGGTCGCCAGCGCGGCGAGCGGCGCCGCGCACAGGGCCTTCACCCAGCGCTTGTAGCGCCAGCGGTACGGCCAGCAGAAGACCACGGCCGCCGCGGCGAGCCCGAAGACCATGCCGAGGCCGTACGTGACGCGCCCCGAAATCGCGTTGCAGATGAGCGCGAAGACACCCGCGAAGGCCGGCGCCAGCGGCTGCCGTATCGCCCGGCTGCGGATGAGGATCATCGTCAGCAGGCCCGCCGAGATCGTCCCGGCGATCATCATCGTCGTACGGACGCCGAGGACCGACATCAGATACGGCGACACCACGCTGTACGACACCGGGTGCATACCGCCGTACCAGGCGAGGTTGTACGCCGAGTCCGGGTGCCGTCCGACGAACTCCGCCCACGCGTCCTGCGCCGCGAGGTCTCCGCCACTGTTCGCGAAGGTGAAGAACCAGACGACGTGCAGGAGGCCGGCCACGACGGTGACGAAGGCGACAGGGTGGCGCAGGGCGAAGGTCTTGAGGCGGGTACGTCGGCCCTGCGTCTCGGACTCCGACGTCTCGGACTCCGACGCCTTGGACTCCGACGCCTTGAACTCAGGTGTCACGGGCTCCCGCGTCACCGGCTCCCGCGGCTCGTCGTCCGTGAGGCCGTCGGGGGCGTGTGCGGGCAGCCGTATTCGCGAGCCCGGTCCGCGATCCGGTCCAGGACCTGGTCCAGGATCGGCGTCGTCGGCGTGTGTCGGCTCCGCTGTCGCCACTGCAAGGCTCCCGTGTCCCGTTTTCTCGTGTTCGGCCCGGGACCCGCGGCCCGCGACCTGCCCCGATCTCGCGACGCTAGCACGCACCCCGCCGGGGAGCTCCCGGGTGGGGCGCCCCGACGGGGTGCGGTGCGTTCGTGCCGCGCTCACGGCGGGCTCACGGCGCGTTCACATGGCGTTCGGGGCGCTTCCGGCGTACGGGGGATACGCCCCCTGCCGGAAGCGCGCCCCACTCGTACGCCCGTACCCGTACCCGTACGCCCGCACCCTCCTGCGTACGTCCGCTCGGCCCGCCGTGTACGGCCGCTCAGCTCACGCGGGTCAGCTTGGCGCCGAAGCCCGGCTCGGCGAGATCCTTCTGGAGCTCGACAGGAACCTGCACGGCACTGCTGCTGCCGCCGTCACCCACGGTGAGCGAGCCCACCTTGGTACCGGCCTTCGCGGAGTGCGGCAGCTCCGAGGAGACGAAGGACAGCTTGACCTTGAGTCCGGCCCAGCCGACCGCCGTGACGTCCTTGGTGATCACGACCGGCGTACGGCCGCCGAGCCCGTCGTCGACGTAACCGACGACATCGCCCTTCTTCAGGATCGTCGCGGACTTGAGCGAGGCCTGCGCGGCGCGGATCAGCTTGTCGCCCGCGGCCAGGGCGCCGCCGAGGATGGTGTTGTCGGAGCCGCCGGGTCCCTGGCTGATCACCGCGCCGACGATGGTCCGCACCTCGCCGCCGATCTCCTTGGTCGCCGCGAAGACGAGGTTGCCGCCGGCCGCGGTGGTGGTGCCGGTCTTGATGCCGATGACGTTGTTCGAGCCGACGAGGTGGTTCCAGTTGCTGTGCTTGGTGCCCTTGTAGTCGATGTACTCCATCATCCGGGCGACCTCACGGAAGGAGGCTTCCTTCATCGCGGCCTTCGCCAGCTTCACCTGGTCCGAGGCCGTGCTCACGGTCGTCTTCGTCAGGCCGGACGGGTCGGTGTACGTCGTGTTCGTCATCCCGAGGTCCTTGGCGGCGGCGTTCATCTTGGCGACGAAGGCCGTCTCGGAACCGGCGTCCCAGCGGGCCAGCAGCCGGGCCACGTTGTTCGCCGACGCGATCAGGACGCCCTCCAGGGCCTCCTTCTGCGTGATGGTGTCGCCCGCGTGCACGTTGACCGTCGACTCGTCGCCGGCGTCCGACTGGTCCTGGGCCTTCTGGTCCACCTTGATCTTCGCGCCGTCGCCGGACTTGATCGGGTGGTCGCGCAGGATCAGGTACGCCGTCATCACCTTGGCGACGCTCGCGATCGGCGCCGCCTTCTGCGCGCCGGACGTGCCGAACGAACCGATGCCCTGGACGTCGAGCGCGCCCTGACCGGAGGACGGCCACGGGATGGAGGCGTCGCCGCCGCCGAAGGTGTAGCTGGACTCGGCGGTGAGGTCGAGCGTGGGGGTCGGCAGCGGCCGGAGTGACTGTGCGACCGCAAAGACGACCGCGAGCAGCAGGACCAGCGGCGTCCAGATCTTCACCCGGCGCGCGAGCGTCCGCACCGGGGTCTGGGCGGGCGGCGGCGTGTTCGTCAGCTCGGCCAGCAGGTCCAGCGGCGGCTTCGGCGGCAGCGGCTGCTGCGTGGTGCGCTCGGGGCCGACCTGCGGGAGGGCGGCGGTGGCGTCGGCGGGGGCCACCCCGGCGGGCGAGGAGGAGGCGGAGGGAACGGACGGGGTCGCGGTGGCCTTCGGCTTCACCCTCGACACCGGTTCGTCGAGGGGCTTGAGGGCCACGAATTTGCTGGTGCGCTCGGACGGGGTCTCGGGCTTCGGCCGGTCCGTCTTGGGCTGGTCGGCCTTGGGCTGGTCGGCCCTCGACTGGTCCGTGGGCTTGTCGGTGGCCGGTTTGGCACCGCCCAGCTTGAGCATGGTGGTGGGCTGGTCCACCGCCGGGCGCTTCGGCGCCTTGAAGATGGCGGTGGGCTGGTCGACGGGGGGCTCGGACGCGTCGTCGGTGTCCGGGGCCGCCTTCGCGGACGGCGAGTCATCGGCGGACGCCGAACCGTCGGCGGGCGGCGTGTCCTTGGAGTCCTTCTGAGCCGCCGCGTCCTTGGAGTCCTTGGAGTCCTTGGAGTCCTTGGAGTCCTCGACGTCCGAAGTGGCCTCGGGGCTCGCGGAATCTTCACGACCTTCGGCGTCCTCGGCGTCCTCGGAAGTCTCGGCGCCCTCGGAGGTCTTCCCCGAAGACTCAGACGTCTCGGACGCGTCCTCCGGAGAGTCCTTCGCCTCCGCCGGCTTCGCGTCCTCGGTCTCGGTCTCCGTCTCGGTCTCGGTCTCCGTCTCGGGCTCGGACGCCGTCTCGGGCTCGGACGCCGTCTCGGGCTCGGACGCCGTCTCGGGCTCGGACGCCGTCTCGGGCTCGGCGTCCGCCGTGGACTTCGCGTCCGCCGTGGACTTCGCGTCCGTCGTCGGCTCGGCGTCAGCATCGGCGTCATCCGCCGCCGCGCCCTCGGCCTCAACTTCACCCTCGGACCCGGACTCGGACTTGCCGTCAGAGCCCGCGTCGGCGTCGGCGTCAGCATCAGCGGCGGCATCGATGTCAGCACCGGCGTCGGACCCCGAAGCCGACTCCCCGTCAGCCTCGCCCCCAACTCCAGCCGCAACCTCGGCCCCAGCCCCCGTCTCAACCTCGGCCCCAGCCTCGGTCTCAGCGTCAGCCTCGGTCCCGGTCGCGCCCTTCGCCGCCGTACCGGCCTTCTCCGCGCCCTTGGAGGCCTTGTCGGGGCCCTCCGGGCCCTTGGAGGCTTCCGGAACCTCGGACTCCCCCTCAGGGGCCTCCTCGTCCGCCCCGGCGACCCAGGCGGCCACGGCCTCGCGCAGTCGCGCGTCCTCCACGGGGCCCTTCCCTCCGGACCCGGCGGAACCTTCCGCCAACGCCCGCGTCGAGAACACCGCCGTCGCCTGATCCACCCTCACCGTGGCGGCCCGTTCGCGGGCCACCGCCAGACGGGGGTCGGCCGCCGCCGCGGCGGCCCGGTTCGAGCCCGGAACCGCGGCCGGGGTCCCCGGCGTCGCTTCTGCCGACGATGCCGACGACTCGTGCTGCTTCGACCTGTCGGGGGACTCGCCCGCCACCGATGCCTCCTCCGTGCGCCACCCACCGGGCGCCCAACGAACCGTGAACCCTTGACCCGCCGCCCGGACATCGCTGTCCGAACCATGTACCAGTGTCCTGTGTGCGGGCTTAACCCCTGCAGTAGACGAGAACGACATACCTGCTGGTTCCATAACGAACCGGTCAGGCACTCTCGACAGACCAATGTGAGAGGGGTCACCCTGTCATTCATCCACGCGGGGAGGCATGGATGGGCAGGAGCCGCAGAACTCTTCCGGAAGAGCTTCTGCTGCTGGCGTTGGACCCGACCACGGGTACCACCGCACAGCCGCAGTCGCTCGACCTCGGTCTGGCCGGAGCACAGCTAGTAGAGCTGGCGCTGGCCGGACGGATAGCCCCAGACGGGGATCGTATCGCCGTGGTGCAGCCACGGCCGACTGGAGATCCAACACTGGACTGTGCGTTGGAACTGCTTCGCCGACGCGGAGCACCCGTACGCGCGGTCAACTGGATTGGCGGACCCCGACTGGGGCTGCGCCAGACCTACCTCTCGCATCTGGAGAGGTGCGGCATGGTCCATGCCGTGGCCGGCCAGATGTGCGGGGTGCTTCCGACGACTCGCTACCAAGCGACGGACACGGAGATCAGCCGGGAGATCAGGTCCCGGCTGGACAGCGCGATCCGCACCGGCGTACCGCCGGACCCGCGGACCGCGGCGCTCGCCGCGCTGGCCCATGCGGTCGGACTCGGCAAGCACCTGTATCCGGGCAACGAGGGACGCTCGTCCCGCTCCCGGCTACGGGACCTGATCAGGCATGACCCCATGGGCGGCCTCGTGGCCCACGCGGTCATGGACGTTCAGAACGGTGTGGGTGCACAGCCACGCCGCAACCCGGCACCGGCAGGCCGTCCGGCCACCGCCGGCGTCAGGTCCGCACCGGAACCCGCCCGCGGTGTTCCGATGCAACCGCGCCACGGTTCCATGGCGCGCGCCGTGGTCCACTGAGCCGCAGTCCCACGGCGCCACCAGGCACCGTACGCACCACCACGCACCACAGCACCGCCACGCACCACAAAGAGCACCGCCACGCACCGCAAGCACGACCTCAGCGCCGCACCGCAGTCCCCAAGACCCGGTCCGGGAGCCGCTGGCTCGCGCGGGGCGGTGGGGCCGTACGTCCGGACGACGACACGGCCCCACCGCCCCGCGCGGCCGCATTTCGCGGGTGTCGCGCATATGCGGACGGTACGAGTGAAGGCGACGTACGCGTACGCGATCCGCGTGATATCCGCGCCAGATCTCCGAACAGGCGTGTACCCAGTGCATATCCGGTGTTTTCCAGCGGTAGAACGCACCTTGGTGGCAGTCTGCTCAACAGCAGATACGCAAAGTAGAGGCCCGCAGCCGGAGGTGCACGTCCCGTGGCGTCCAATGTCAATCCCACCGTCCGGCGGCGCCGGCTGGGCCAGGAGCTGCGCCGGCTCCGCGAGCTCAAGGGCATGACGGCCGAAGAGGTCGCCGAGCGGCTGCTGGTCTCGCAGTCGAAGATCAGCCGGCTGGAGAACGGACGGCGCAGTATCAGCCAGCGTGACGTCCGCGATCTGTGCGGGGTCTACGAGGTCGAGGACCACCGGATCGTCGACTCTCTGATGCAGATGGCCAAGGACTCGCGCCAGCAGGGCTGGTGGCACTCCTTCGGCGACATCCCGTACAGCGTCTACATCGGGCTGGAAACCGACGCCGCGTCACTTCGCGTCTACGATCCCCAGGTCGTCCCCGGCCTCCTGCAGACCCGGCCGTACGCCGAGGCGTTGATCGCGGGCGCGCTGCCGGAGACCGCTTCCGCCGACATCGACAAGCGCGTCCAGGTGCGGCTGCGCCGACAGGAACGTATCTCCGCCCCGGAGAACCCGCTCCGGCTGTGGACCGTCCTCGACGAGGCCGCACTGCGCCGCGTCGTCGGGAACCGCTCCCTCATGCGCGACCAGCTGGAACACCTCGTCGAACAGTCCCAGCTCCCGCACGTCACCGTGCAGGTGATCCCCTTCGAGATGGGCGCGCACCCGGGGCTCAACGGGCAGTACGCGATCCTGGAGTTCCCCGACGCGGCCGACTCCAGCGTGGTCTACATCGAGGGCGTCACCAGTGACCTGTATCTGGAGAAGGCGAACGACGTCCAGAAATACAGCGTGATGTATGAGCATCTGCGGGCACAGGCTCTGAACGTGGAGCAGTCGCGGCAGTTCATCGCGGACATCGCCAAGGAGTACGCGCGCTGACGCGCACCCCGGAGAACGGGCTCCCGGCGGGAAAGTGCCGCAGAGTACACCCTCACCACGTCCAGACGGAAGACTCCACTGGTATATGCCACCCGGTCGAGTGAACGGCCCCTTCGCCCGCCGATGTTGGCGAGTAGCGTCGATCACGCCATCGAGCAACAACGTTGGCGCAAACCGCACGGCGAGTTCCGTAGCGAACCCGCAGTGCGGTGACAGCAACTCTCAACAACTGGCTATCCGGAGCGAACATGGCAATCCAGCAAGGCGCCACGGACACGTGGACCAAGTCCTCCTACTCCACCGGCAACGGCGCATGTGTCGAGGTCAAGTCCCCGGTTCTCGCGGCGATGGCCGTACGGGACTCCAAGGTCTCCGCGGGCCCCACGCTGGCGTTCCCCGCGGACTCGTGGAACGCCTTCGTGGCCGAGGTCAGCCGGGGGGCTTTCGACCTCGCCTGATGCGACGACACTTGCATCCACCACCACAACTGCACCGACCAACCGCATACGCACCACCGAAATAGCCCTCTCGACTGGCCCGCCGTCCTGGCCGAGGGGGCTATCCCCCTTTTTTTGGGCTCGGTTCGCCTCCGGGGCGCAAAAGCCTGTGTCGAGACGGCGATCGTGCCATAGGGCGCCGCCCGTTCACCTCAGGCGATCCACGTACCTGTCCGTCCCCGGCACCGTCGGAACAAAGGGGGCCACCAGCTCCACCCTCCCCAAGCCCCCTTCCGCCACCGCTTCCTCCAGTCCGCCGAAGTGGTCCTCCCAGCACTCCCTCGGGTCCGCCTCCAGGAACCACAGGAGGGTCAGCCGGGTGTCGACGCCCTCGACCTGCTTCACGTACGTCATGCGGTCGCCGGGGAGCGGGGTGGGACGGAAGACGGTCACCATCGCGGCCGGGGAGCCCGCCAGGCGCCGGGGGAGGTGGCGGGCGCGCAGCCACTCCAGCAGCTCGGCGCGCCGGTCGGCGGAGTCGGCGTCGACGACCTGGAGGACGAGGCCCGCGTAGGGGTGGTCCAGGGCGTGGAAGTCGCGGGGCCCGGCGGCGCCGTCGCGGTACACCGTGGCCGCGTGGTCCTGGAATGCCGTGAAGACATGTGTCCGGTCCTGGTACACGCGACCGTCGCGATTCAGCCGTTTGTTGATGCCGACGGTCCACCTCATGTGGTCGTCGTAGCGGCCCTCGGTGACCCAGTACGTCGAGAGGTAGCAGCCGGCGGTGACCGGCTGGGCGACCGCCGACTTCTCGGGGTACCGCAGGAGTTGGAGATCGCGGGTGGCGACCCAACGGCGGCCCGCGTACATCCAGGGCATGGCCATCGCGCCGGCGTAGTAGTGGTCGTCCTCGTACCAGCGGTTGTACGCGTACTCGTGGCCCGGGTGCGGCTCGACCATGGTGATCAGGGCGTGGCCCGGGTGGACGCCGTACGGGCCGAGGGCGGCCAGTTCCGCGTACACGTCGCTACGGGTCTCCTCCGACATGACGATCCCCTTCCTCGCTCTTCCTTCCTCCGGCGGACGCCCATACTCTGACGCTCCGTCAGACAATGCGCCAGGGCCGGGGAGGCTTTCGATGTCACTGCTCGCGGGGAAGACGGTCGTCGTCTCGGGGGTCGGGGCCGGGCTCGGCCATCAGGTCGCGGCGGCCGTCGTGCGGGACGGGGGCAACGCGGTGCTGGGCGCTCGCACGGAGGCCAATCTCGCCTCGTCCGCGGCCGAGCTCGACCCGGACGGCGCGCACACGGCGTACCGGGCCACGGACATCACGGACGAGAAGCAGTGCGAGGCGCTCGCGGAGCTCGCGACGGAGCGGTTCGGGCGGATCGACGCGGTGGTGCACGTGGCGGCCTGGGACAGCTACTTCGGCGGCCTGGAGGACGCGGATTTCGCCACCTGGCAGTCGGTCATCGATGTGAATCTGCTGGGCACCCTGCGGATGACCCGGGCCTGTCTGCCCGCGCTGAAGGTGTGCGGCGGCTCGGTCGTCATCATCGGGACGCAGTCGTCGGTGGCCGCGCCGAGCCAGGTGCGGCAGGCGGCGTACGCGGCGTCCAAGGGCGCGCTGACGAGCGCGATGTACTCGCTGGCGAGGGAACTGGGCCCGCATCGCGTCCGTGTGAACACCGTGCTGCCGGGGTGGATGTGGGGGCCGCCCGTCGAGGCGTACGTCCAGTTCACCGCGCACACCGAGGGCGTACCGGAGGCGGACGTCCTGCAGCGGCTCACCGAGCGGATGGCGCTGCCCGAACTGGCCACGGACGGGGACGTGGCGGACGCCGCGGTGTTCCTGGCGTCCGACCGGGCGCGGGCGATCACGGGGCAGTCGCTGCTCGTGAACGCCGGCGAACTCATGCGCTAGCGGAACCGATGGTGGACTCCAGTCGGCCGTCCCCTCCCAGCCGCGCGGGACCCGCATCCCGTACGCCTGATCGACTTGTCGGTGTGAACCTGCCTGCGTGGTCTGACGAAGTGCCCGCTCATGGTGTGGTCCACGTCACGAGCACGACAACAGCCGTACGGGTAAAGTGGAGGCAAAATCGTTCTGCTTTCTGATCTGTGTTCATATCTGTGACCGAGAAAGGTCTTGACCGCCCCCTCCGAACGGCGGTTCAATCCCCAAAGCCCCCGCTCCCGCACGGGGCGCCGCCCCATGTGCGTACTGGCGAAGTGCCGTCCGGTATCTGCAGGTTCACAAGGCGGACCCCTGGAGGGGGCACATGAACGGCTTCGACTGGGCCGTCCTGGTCGCGTACTTCGGCGTCATGACCGCGATCGGTGTCTGGTCCCACAAGCGTGTGGACGACGTCAGCGACTTCTTCACCGCGGGCGGCAAGATGCCCTGGTGGCTGTCCGGCATCTCGCACCACATGTCGGGCTACAGCGCGGTGATGTTCACCGGGTACGCCGGTATCGCGTACACGTACGGCATCACCTCGTACGTCACCTGGGCGCTGCCCATCGCCATCGGCGTGCTGCTCGGCGCGAAGCTGTTCGCGCCCCGGCTCAACCGGCTCCGCTCCCGGCTGCACGTGGCCTCACCGCTCGAATACCTCAAGGACCGCTACAACGTGCCGACGCAGCAGGCGCTCGCCTGGTCGGGCATTCTGCTGAAGATCGTGGACGTCGGTGCGAAGTGGGCGGCGATCGCGACCCTGCTGAGCGTCTTCACCGGGGTCACGATCACCCAGGGCATCCTCATCACCGGTGGCATCACGGCCGTGTACTGCACGATCGGCGGTCTGTGGGCGGACGCGCTGACGGAACTGGGTCAGTTCGTGATCCAGTTGCTGGCGGGGCTCTCGATGCTGATCATCGTGCTGAACAAGATCTCCGACCAGGGTGGCCTGTCCAAGGCCCTCGATTCGCCGAAGCTGCACGGTCACGCGAACGGATTCGCGGGGCCGTACCTGACGGTGTTCTTCATCGCGTACCTGTTCATCAAGCTGTTCGAGTACAACGGCGGGATGTGGAACCAGGCCCAGCGCTACATGGCGACGGGCAGCGCCAAGCAGGCCACGAAGTCGGCCTTCCTGTCCGCCGCGCTCTGGTTCGTGTGGCCGGTGATCCTGTTCATCCCGATGTGGCTGTCGCCGCTCCTCGTCACGGCGAAGAAGCCTGACGGCTCGGACGCGTACGGTCTGATGACCGAACAGCTCCTCCCCCACGGGCTGCTGGGTCTGGTCGTGGTCGGCTTCTTCTCGCACACGATGGCCATGTGCTCGTCGGACGCGAACGCGATCGCCGCGGTGTTCACCCGGGACGTGGCGCCGGTTCTCTCCAGGGCCGCGCGTGCCTGGGACACCCGGACCGGTCTCATCGCGGGGCGGATCACGACCGTCGCCTTCCTCGGGTTCTCGATGGCGGTGGCGACGCAGGTCAACTCCCCCACGTTCAAGGACATCATCACGGTCGTCATCAAATGGGTGGCGGGGCTCATGGGGCCGATCGCGATCCCGTTCATCCTGGGTCTGCTGCGACCGTTCCGTAAGTCCGGTCCGACGGCGGCGCTCGTCAGTTGGGCCTGTGGTCTGCTCGCGTTCTTCTTCGTCAACTACAACCTGGACTTCTCCCAGCGCACCGATGTGAAGCTGCAGTACCAGGTCGCCGTCCCGATGGTCATCTCCCTCATCCTGTACATCCTCATCGGCTTCCTGAAGCCCGAGGACACGCCGGAGCGCGACGCGATCATCGAGAAGATCAACACGGATGACGACGAGGGCGGGGCCGGGGCGGCGGCGGTTCCCGCCCCGGCGGAAGCCGCGGACGGGGCCGGCACCGCCAGCCCGTCCGGCGTCTGAGAACCCCGGCGGCCGGCGGTCGGACGACTGCCGGCCGCCGGTCGCCGGGGGCCTCGACCGGGGCCGTCGTTCGGCTGCGGGGCGGTGGGGGCTGGTCGCGCGGTTCCCCGCGCCCCCTCAGGGCGCGGGGAAGGCTTACGCCCGCGGGTAACGGGCCAGCCAGCCCGGTGCGGAGCCGCCCGGGCCGTGCAGGGCCGGGCCCTGGGTCATCTCCATCGCGAAGTCGTCCGCGAGGGCCAGCATCGTGGGACGGCCCTCCAGCTCGGCCAGCCAGGCGGGCGGGAGGGCCGTCTCGCCGTGCAGGGCGCCCAGCAGCCCCCCGGTGAGCGCACCGGCGACACCGGAGGGCCCACCCTGGTTCACCGCGAGGCACAGGCCGTGCCGGATGTCGTCGCCCACCAGCGCGCAGTACACGGCAACCGCGAGCAACCCCTCCGCCGTACCGTCCCCGGCGAGTTCCTCCACCCGCCCCGGCGTCGGCATCCCCTGCCGCACGGCCCCCAGCGCATGCTGGAGCGCGTCCGCGACGGGCTGCTGCCCTGGCCGCGCCGCGAGGATCGCGAGCGCCCGCTGCACGGCCCCGTCGAGGCTCTCGCCACGAGCCAACGTGTGCACGATGACGGCGTACGCGCCCGCCGCGAGGTACGCCGTGGGGTGCCCGTGCGTCTGCGCGGCGCACTCGACGGCGAGCTGCATCACGAGCTGCGGCTCCCAGCCGACGAGCAGCCCGAAGGGCGCCGAGCGGGCGGCGGCCTCGGGCCCGAGCTCGCCGGGGCTCTTGGGCGCGTCCAGCGTGCCCATGATGTCGTCGCCGAAGCCGATCAGGCAGGCGCGGGCCGGGTCGCGGCGGGCGTACAGCCACTCCTCGCGGGCCAGCCAGCCGTCGTCCTTGCGGCGCTCGTCGGGGCCCCAGTCGCTCTGGGTGGACGCCCAGCGCCGGTACGCCCGGTGGAGGTCGGTGGGCGGATGCCAGGCGCCGGTGTCACGGCGTACCTGGGCGCGTATCAGACCGTCGAGGGAGAAGAGGGTCAGCTGGGTGAGGTGGGTGACGGAGCCGCGCCGGCCGTGCCCGAAGGCGAGGTCGACCAGCCCCTCCGCGCCGTGGGCCTCCCGGATCCCCTCCAGGGTGAGCCCGTCGACCGGCGCCCCGAGGGCGTCCCCGACGGCCGCGCCCAGCAGGGTCCCCCGTACCCGGCTACGGAAGTCCTGCTGCTCCGCACGGCCCCAGACGGCACCGGCTGTCGCACCCACCGAGACCTCCCCAGGCACAGTCCGTACGTCCGACAGCTCAGCACTGTAATCGACCGGGAACGGTCCGTTCAGGGCACGATCGGTATACGGAGTGCGGGACGAGTGAACCCGCCCGGTCAGTCCCGGTCGGTGACGAGGGCAAGGCTCCCTCGGCATCCGCTCCGACGCCTGACGACAGCCCGCCGGTGACGTACTCGGCACTCGGGTTGTAGTCCCAGGCCCAATCCGTCACAGTCCGGCCTCCGCCTCGGCCGCCTCCCGGATCGAGCGAATTGCGACGACGGCCTCTGCCGGGTCCTGCTCGCCCGTATCCACGATGCGCTCCAGTTCACGCAGACGGGCGGCACGTTGCGGGTGTCGCTCGATCGCCACGAACACCGCCCAGGAGTGGACGAAGGCCCGCAGTGGCGCGAGGCTCTGCGTCTGCTGGGCATTCGTCGTGGCTTCGAAGAGGTGCTGTGTGAGGGCGGGGACGCGGCTCGGCGCGATCCGCGCGACCGCTGCCCGCAACGCGTCCGGGTTGAGTTCCGGCATGGGGATCAGCGGTCCGTACGGGCCGTCGGTCTGGGCGCTCACGGTGACCTCCGGTGCGGGTGGCCCGGTCCTCGTACGGTACCGGCGGAGGGAGTGGTGCGCTGCTGCGGCGGCGCTTGTCATGCGGATGCTCCGAGGCCCGTCACGCCGCGCTGGTCGATGTGCGGCAGTCACGGCACCGGCCTGGTTGGGGCGCCCGGAAGGCCCGCTCGCAGCCGTCGCAGGTCTGGAGGGGGGCCGGGCGGTGGGGGCGCAGTGGTGGTGGAGCGGCGGGGAGGGGCGGAGGCAGGAGCGCGGTGAGGCGGTGGGCGAGGAAGGCCGCCGGGTGCTTGATCGGGTCCTCGGGCAGACCGCTCGTCAGCGTCCGCCGTACGGCGGCGAGAGGCACACCTCGCTCCAGCCAGGCGTCGACGGAGGGCGCCAGGCGGTTCACATCCCGTTCGGTGAGCAGCAGACGGGAGTCCTGAACCCGCAGGCCGGAGAGCAGGTCGGCGGCTGTGTGGTGCGGTGGCGCGACGGTCGTGGGAGCGGGGGCCTGCGGGACCGGACGGTGGGGTTCGGTGGGCGTGCTGGCTGCTACCGCCGCCCGCCGTGGCTTGTTGTACGAGATCGTCCGGGTCGTCACTCGGCCCGATTGAAGACGCTCCCTGGCACGCGTGAGGTAACCGTGTTCCTCCAGCTCCCGCAGGGCGGCGGCGATCCTGATCTCGCCCTCGGGGAACTTGGCCGCCAGCACCTTGATCCCGATGGAGGTCCCGGCGGGCAGCGACTGGATGTGGGTCGCGAGGCCGATCGCCGTCAGCGACAACTCGGGGTGCTGGGCGAGGTGGTTGCCGACCACGGTGAAGTTGTCGTGATGGGGTTCGTTCACGTGGGTGACGCCGGAGTGGGAATGCCGGGTCTTCGGGTGCGCGGGCGCGCTAGGCTGCTTTTCAGTCATCGGGAAGCGACTTCTTCCTTGGTGATCAGGCCCTCGCACTGGGATTGCCGTCCCGGCGGGGGCCGATGCATGTCTGCGGCTGTTGCGGCTGACGCTGCACCACAAGTGCCTCTCCGCGCCAGTCGAGTTGGGCATATTCACTCCGGCGGGTGATCGACGGGGGCGGTGGGGGTGGGTTCGGTTCTTTCCCCGGTTCTTTGGTCTTTGACGTCGGGAGCCACCGGGTCACATTCCCCCGCGTCCCGGCGCCAGTTCGGCCCAGACCGTCTTCGCGTGGGCCGGTGCCTCGTCGACGCCCCAGCGGTGCGCGTACGCCGCAACGATCAGTAGTCCGCGCCCGGTTTCCGCCTCATCGTCCTCCGGGTCCTTGATGCACGGGACCCGGTCACCCCGCGCGTCCGGTTGGACGGAGTTCGTCAGTTCGGTCCGCCGCTGAGGCGAGCGCGCAGGGCGGCGGCCCACTCGTAGGAGGGGCGCAGCTCCAGCGCGCGGTCCAGGGCGGCGAGTGCCTCCTCACGGCGCCCCAGGTCGGCCAGCGCCGCGCCCCGGCTGGCGTGGGCCGAGGCGTACGCGGGGTCGATGGTGAGCGCCTCGTCGTAGTCGGCGAGGGCCTCCTCGGGGCGGCCCGCCACCCGGAGGGCGTCGCCGCGTTCGCAGTGGCCCCAGCCCCAGTCGGGCCAGAGCGTGAGGGCCCGGTCGAGGTCGGCCAACTGGCGGTCGTGTTCGGCGAGTCCGCGCCAGACCCGGGCCCGGCGGCCCAGCGCCCAGGCGTAGTCCGGCTTGAGGTCGAGCGCGCGGCCGAAGTCGGCGAGGGCCGCGTCGAGGTCTCCGGCGCGCTCGTGGGTGGCGCCTCGGGAGGCCCAGGCGAAGGCGCTGGCCGGGTCGCGTCGAATGCCTTCGCTCAGGTCCCGGACGGCCTCGTCGGCATGGCGCAGGAGGCGGTGGTACTCGCCGCGCAGGACGACGTTGTAGGGGTTGTCCGGCTCCAGCTCCACAACGCGCTCGACGTCGGCGAGTGCCCCCTCGTGGTCGCCCAGGCCGCTGCGGGTCAGGGCCCGCCCCCGGTGGGCCCGCACCAGGTCCGGGTCCAGGGCGAGGGCGCGGCCGTACTCCTCCAGGGCGCGTTCGTACGCACCGTCCCGCGCGAGGGAGTCGGCCAGCTCCGCCCGCGCCCGCGCCCGCCAGGGCTCGTCGCCCCGCGCCCGGCCCAGCAGCAGCCGGAGCACCTCGGGCTTGCCTCCCTCGTCGAGCGCCCGTGTCAGGTCGCTTCCGCAGGCCCGCACGGCCTGGGCGTCCGCGTCCTCTCCCGCGTCGGCCAGCAGCCGCATCCAGCGCCTCACCAGGTCGTCCGCCTGACCGCAGGCATCCACGACGTCGGTGAGGACGGCGGGGAGCGCGGAGCGGGGTGCGGCGCACAGCAGGTGGTAGGACTCCGCGAGCCGCAGCTCCCGCCAGTCCTCGTCGGCCCACCCGTAGCCGTCCTCCAGTGCGGCTTCGGTCTCCTCCCGCCACCCGGCGAAGGCCGCCGCGAGCCGCTCGTGCCGCTCGGCCCAACGCCTGGGCGAGCCCTTGCGCTGGAGGCGCAGCATCGGGGCCCGTACGACGTCGTGGTACTGCATCCGGTCGCCGCGTTCGTCGACGAACGGTCGCTCCCGCAACCAGCCGTAAAGGGCGTCGAGTTCGGTGTCCGCACAGTCCACGACCACCCGGAACACGTCCGCGTCCAGGCGCCGTGGCAGCGCGCACGCCAGGGCGGCCTGGCGCCGCACCGGATCCGGCTCCCACTTCAGGAACCGCTCCACTGCCGTCGTGCTCGGGTCTCCCACGCCGTCCGGATCGGTGGGCCGGGTCTGCGCGAGGGTCGACACCAGCACCGGCAGCCCGCCCGTGAGCCGCAGCACCTCGTCGACGACCGGCTCGGCCACCACCCCCTTGCCGGCGAGCAGCCCCCGCGCCTCCGCCTCCGTGAACGGTCCGAGCGGCACGTCCGTCATGAAGTCCGCGAAGCCGCCCCAGCGGGCGGTGTCGAAGGGGCGCTGGCCGGAGGTGACGATGACGACATCGGCGGGCAGCAGGCCGTAACGGTCGGTGGTCATCACCTCGTGCAGCCAGCCGTCGAGGAACGGCCCCGTGCGTTCGTAGGTGTCGAAGAACAGGACGACCCATGGCACCGCCGACGCCACCTGCGACAACTCGCCCAGCAGCACCGGCGTCAGCACCCGTTCGGGTGTCAGGACCAGCTGCACGTCCTCCTGGCTGCGGAAGCGGGCGCTGAGGCTCGCCCGCACCCTGTCAGCGGCCTGGGCGAGTTGGCCCGCGTCCAGGGCGCCCGCGAAGGCGCCCACGCCCGGCACCATGCCAAGTCCGACCAGTCCGGCGCGTGCCACCACGAGACCGGCCGCCGAGGGCTCACCGGGCTCGGCGTCGACCACGGCGACCGCCTCGGCTTCGTGCCGCCGCTCCCGATGAAGGGCGAGCAGCCGATCCAGCTCCTTGAACCTCCGCCCCTGCAGACCGAGTTGGCGGCTGATCGCGCCCATGGCCTCGGGCACCCCATCGACGCTCTCGTCGACGTACGCCGTCACGGCCCCGCAGTCCCGGGCCATCTGCTCGAACTCCCTCACCAGGAAGGTTTTTCCGACCCCCGCGTTGCCGTGCACATGGAAGAGGAAGCGGTGGCGTTCGTCCTCGGGCCGCAGCTCCAGGTTCCGCCGGAAGGCAGCCCGTTCGTGGCTCCGCCCCACGAATCCTGCCCGTCTGCGCTGCTGGATCAGCTCCTGCATCGACGGCCGCGCACGCCCCATCCGTCCGCCCCCTCCATCGCCCTGGCCGCTACTTCACCACGGAGACCTTCGTCCCCTTGGCGCCGAACGCCCAGACCGCGTCCCCGTCCGCGCTGTGCATACGGATCCCGCCGGTCTTCACGCCCGCCGCGGGCTGTGGCGAGGAGCCGTCCTGGGCGTTGGAGAACGCGATGTTCACGCCGGACGCGACGGTGAAGTAGACGATGTTCTCGACCTTCGTGCCGTCCGTTCCCGTGGTGGAGGGGACGGTGGTCGACACCGCGTACCGGCCCGGCGCCGGGCTCACCGTGCCCGGCCACACCGCGAAGGTGCGGCGGACGGCCTCGCCGGTGTCGACGAGCCACACGCGCCGCTGGGCGAGCGAGTAGACGATCCGCCGTCCGGTGCCCGAGCCGTCGGGCACGGCGACCGGCTCGGCCTTCTTGGGCGAGGCGGAGGGCCCCGGGCTCGCCGACGCGGACGGCTTCGCCCCGGCGGCGTGGGCGGCGGTCGGGTGCGCCCCTTGGTCGGCCTGCGCGGCGAGGGCGGTGACGCCCACGATCGCCGCCGCGGTCAGACCGGTGACCCAGATCCAGGAGGGAAGCCGTCGGGCAGGCACGGACACGCAACTCCTCGGATTCACCGGGCTTCTGGGCCCTCCACCGAGGGTCGGATCATCGTACTCCGACGCGCCCGGGGCCACCGCACTCTTCGGCCGTCACTCCAGCACCGGCAGCAGCTCCGGCAGGTGCCCGTCCGACACCTCCGCCGCCCGCTGCCGCTCCTCGGAGACCTCCCCGTACAGGGTCGTCCGCGGCCTCGCCGGACGCCCGGCCGCCTCCGCGACGGCGATGAGGTCCTTGACGGACTTGTACGAGCCGTACGAGGAGCCCGCCATCCGGGAGATGGTCTCCTCCATCAGCGTGCCGCCGAGGTCGTTGGCGCCGGAGCGGAGCATCTCCGCGGCGCCCTCGGTGCCCAGCTTCACCCAGCTGGTCTGGATGTTGGGGATGTGCGGGTGGAGCAGGAGGCGGGCCATGGCCACCACCGCGCGGTTGTCGCGGGTGGTCGGGCCCGGACGGGAGATGCCCGCCAGGTACACCGGCGCGTTGGTGTGGATGAACGGGAGTGTCACGAACTCGGTGAAGCCGCCGGTCTGCTGCTGGATGCGGGAGAGCGTGCGGAAGTGGCCGAGCCAGTGGCGGGGCTGGTCCACATGGCCGTACATCATCGTGGACGAGGAGCGGATGCCGAGTTCGTGCGCGGTCGTGACGACGTCGATCCAGGTCGCCGTGGGCAGCTTGCCCTTCGTCAGAACCCAGCGGACCTCGTCGTCGAGGATCTCCGCCGCCGTGCCGGGGATCGTGTCGAGGCCGGCCTCCTTGGCGGCGGTCAGCCACTCACGGATGGACATCCCCGTACGCGTCGCGCCGTTGACGACCTCCATCGGGGAGAAGGCGTGCACGTGCATGCCGGGGACGCGCTCCTTCACCGCCTTCGCGATGTCGAAATAGGCGGTACCGGGGAGGTCCGGGTGGATGCCGCCCTGCATGCAGACCTCGACGGCCCCGAGCTCCCAGGCCTGCTGGGCGCGGTCGGCCACCTGGTCCAGCGACAGCGTGTACGCGTCGGCGTCCGTGCGGCGCTGGGCGAAGGCGCAGAAACGGCAGCCGGTGTAGCAGACGTTGGTGAAGTTGATGTTCCGGGTGACGATGTACGTGACGTCGTCGCCGACCGCGGACCTGCGCACGTCGTCCGCGATCCGGCAGAGGGCGTCGAGCGCCGGACCGTCCGCGTGCAGCAGCGCGAGCGCCTCGTCGTCGGTGAGCTTCGTCGGGTCGTCGGCGGCGGTCGCGAGGGCCGCCCTGACGTCGGTGTCGATGCGGGAGGGCAGCATCCCGGGCGCCGCCGCCTCCCGCAGCGCCTCCCAGTCGCCGTACACGAGGTCGAAGTCGTCCCGGCGATCGCCGGTGCGCCCCTCGGTGTCGATGGTGTGGTGCAGATCGGTGCGCCCGGACGCCGTGAAGGCCTCCTCGGGCTCCTGCCAGGGGTGCCCCTCGACGACGGCGTCCTCCCGGGCGAGCCCCGTCTCCGGGTCGGCCAGCGCCCGTACGTGCGGCAGCAGCCGCGGGTCGAGCCAGGGCTCCCCGCGCTGCACGAACTCGGGGTACACACACAGCCGCTCGCGCAGTTCGAAGCCGACGGCACGCGACTGCTCGGCCAGCTGCTCGATCTGCGGCCAGGGCCGCTCGGGGTTGACGTGGTCGATGGTGAGCGGCGAGACCCCGCCCCAGTCGTCGATCCCCGCGCCGATCAGCCGCCCGTACTCGGAGTCGACGAGGTTCGGCGGGGCCTGGAGGCAGGCGGCCGGTCCCATGATGTGCCGGGCGACGGCCACCGTGGCGACCAGTTCGTCCAGTTCGGCGTCCGGCATCCCGCGCATCGCCGTGTCCGGCTTGGCGCGGAAGTTCTGGATGATCAGTTCCTGGATGCCGTGGTACGACCGGGACACGCGCCGCAGCGCGAACAGCGACTCGGCGCGCTCCTCGTACGTCTCCCCGATCCCGATCAGCAGCCCGCTGGTGAAGGGAACGGACGACCGCCCCGCGTCCTGAAGGACCCGCAGCCGTACGGCGGGCTCCTTGTCCGGAGAGCCGTGGTGCGGACCGCCGGGCTCGCTCCACAGCCGTGTCGCCGTCGTCTCCAGCATCATGCCCATGCTCGGCGCGACGGGCTTGAGCCGCTGGAAGTCGGTCCAGGACATCACCCCCGGGTTGAGGTGGGGCAGCAGTCCCGTCTCCTCCAGGATCCGGATGGAGATGGCACGGACGTACGCGATCGTGTCGTCGTACCCGTGCGCGTCCAGCCACTCCCGGGCCTCGGGCCAGCGGTCCTCGGGCTTGTCGCCGAGCGTGATGAGGGCTTCCTTGCAGCCGAGTTCCGCGCCGCGCCGGGCGACGTCGAGGACCTCGTCCGGCGACATGAACATCCCGTGCCCGGCGCGGCGCAGTTTGCCCGGCACGGTGACGAAGGTGCAGTAGTGGCACTTGTCACGGCACAGCCGGGTCAACGGGATGAAGACGCTCTTGGAGTACGTGATGACGCCGGGCCGGCCGGCCGCTTCCAGGCCCGTGTCCCGTACCCGGGCGGCGGAGGCGGCGAGGTCCTCGAGGGCCTCGCCGCGCGCCTGGAGCAGCACCGCGGCCTCGGTCACGTCGAGGGCGACGCCGTCACGGGCGCGTTTGAGGGCGCGACGCATGGAGTTCTCGGTCGGGCCGGTTCCGGAGGTCGCGGTGGTCGTCATCGTTCGAGCATACGATCGCGGTGATCAGGCGCTACAGGGCGTGGCCGTATTCCTCCGGGGCCACGGATCGTTACAGGGTGCCACTGGCGCCCCGCGCGGGTCGGGCCCCGGCAGGCGCGCCGCCTCCCCGAAAGCTGTCGATTTCCTTCCCTTGCCCCGCAGTTCACAGCCGACTACCAGGGTTGTACGTGCCAACGTGCACCACCCATGTCACTCTCACGACACCCTGGGAGCAGCAGCATGTGCGAGGACGAGCACGGCATCGAAAGCTTCGACGGCATCGGCAGACGCGCGCTGTTCGTGACGGGGGCGGCGGCCGCCCTTACGTTGGGAAGCGTGACCTTCGCGAGCGGCTCCGACGCGACCGACCGTACCCAGACCCGTACGGTGTCCGGCACCCTGCCCACCGGATCACCGGACTTCGTGTACCTCCCGGTGGAGGTCCCGCGCGGGGTGCGGGAGATCCACGTCGCGTACACCTACGAGAAGCCGTCCGTCCCGGCCGGCACCGCGGGCAACGCGCTCGACATCGGCCTCTTCGACGAGCGCGGCACGGCCCTGGGCGGCGAGGGCTTCCGCGGCTGGTCGGGCGGCGCGCGCACCGAGTTCTTCGTCCGCGCGGACGACGCGACGCCGGGCTACATCCCCGGCCGGATCCACGCCGGCACCTGGCACATCGCGCTCGGCCCCTACACGGTGGCGCCGCAGGGCCTGCCGTACGAGGTCACGATCACGCTGACGTACGGGGAGCAGGCCGCCACCCCGGCCCCGGCGTACCCGCCGTCCCGTGCGAAGGGCCGGGGCCGCGCCTGGTACCGCGGCGACTGCCATCTGCACTCCTGGTACTCGGACGGGCGCCGCACCCCCGCGGAGATCGCCGCGCTGGCGCGCGCCGCGGGCCTGGACTTCATCAACACCTCGGACCACAACACGCACAGCTCGCACGCCCACTGGGCGGACCAGGCCGGTGACGACCTGTTGATCATGCTGGGCGAGGAGGTCACGACCCGCAACGGTCACGTGGTGGCCCTCGGTACGGACCCCGGCACGTTCGTCGACTGGCGCTACCGGGCCCGCGACAACCGTTTCGGCCGTTTCGCCCGCCAGATCCGCCGCGCGGGCGGCCTCGTCGTCCCCGCCCACCCGCACGCCACCTGCGTCGGCTGCGGCTGGAAGTTCGGCTTCGGGGAGGCGGACGCGGTGGAGGTGTGGAACGGCCCGTACACCCCCGACGACGAGGTGACCCTCGCGGACTGGGACAACACGCTGGTGGCGGCCGTCCGTTCGGGCGCCGCCGACCGCTCCTGGCTCCCGGCGATGGGCAACAGCGACGCCCACCGCGACCCCGACCCGGTCGGCACCCCGCAGACGGTCGTCCTCGCCGACGACCTGACCCGCGAGGCCATCCAGGAGGGCCTGCGTGCGGGCCGCTCCTACGTGGCGGAGTCGAAGCTGGTGTCCCTGACGTTCTCGGCGGCCGGTGCGAAGGGCGAGCACGCGGGCATCGGCGAGCGCCTGCGGGTCGCCCCCGGCACCCCGGTCACCGTCCGCCTGGAGGCCACCGGCGCCCCCCCGCTGCACGGTCCGCTTCGTCACCGACCAGGGCGTCCTCTTCACGAGCGACCCCTTGCCGGTCTCGGGCTCGGGCACGGTGGACTGGAACACGACGGCGCAGTACGCGGCCTACGTGCGCGCGGAGTTGCGCCATGAGACGGCGGTGGGCCCGGTACCGGGGGCGTTGGCGGCGTTCACCAACCCGATTTTCCTGGGGACATGAGTCGGCTGGTGTGACGTGCTCCTCGGGCTGCTGAAGCCCGGGGCTTCTGGCTTCCCGTCCGTTGCCGTGCCGCACGCGGCACGGGTTTCGGGCGGGATCCATGACTTCCCGACGGGGCCGTCGGCCGACTGGTGCCGCTGGTCGAGAAGCGGGGAGAACGCTCAGCGCTCGCCGGCCGGCTCCGGCCACAACGCCCGCACCGCTTCAGGCACCCCGGCCACGACAGCCGGGTCGAGCAAGGCCAGTTGGAGGATGTAGCCCGGGAGGACGGAGAGCATCGCCGAAGCGATCGCCTCGGCCGTCACACTGGTGGGCAGGTCGCCGTGGTCCTGGTGGTCACGGACCATGATGACCAGGTCGGCGCGCATGCGGCCCATGAGCTGGTCGAGCTTCTGCGCCACCGAGCGGTTGCGCATGGCCTCTCCCCAGACCAGAACAGCGAGCCCGGCCAGGTTCCCGTCGGCGGACTTGACCCGAATCACGTCGAGAAGTTCCGCCATGACCGCCCCCATGGATCGGTCCTGCCGGTTCGTGGCGACGGTGAGCGTGACGCCGAGGACCTCGCGCATGTTCTCCTCGGCGATCGCGAGGATCATCTCGTCCTTGCTGGTGAAGTGCCGATACACCGCTCCCGCAGACAGCCCCGCCTCCGTGAACAGGTCCTGCATGGACGCGGAGTGGAATCCGTCACGGAGGAAACAGCGGCGCGCCGCGTCCAGGATCTGCTCGCGGCGGGCGTCCATGTACTGCTGGGTGACCTTGGGCATGACCTCACCCTATCAAGAAAAACGAACATTCGTGTTGACGTTTGCTCGCGCAGGGGGCCAGACTGAGGGAACTAATAGAACGATCATTTCTTTTTTTAGGGAGGGCTGACCGTGAGCCCGTTGTCAGGACGCTCGGCATGGCGGGAAGTGGCCATTGCCGCCGTGGCGCTGCCCATAGTGATCACCCTGGCGGTGATGGCGTTCGCCTGGCCGGCGGGGCGGATCGCGCCACGCGACGTCCCGGTCGGGATCGTGGGCACCGGGCCCGCCAGCCAGAACGCGGTGGAGGGACTGGCTCATGCCAGGCCCGGCGCGTTCGACTTCCACCTCTATCCCGACCAGCAAGCCGCACGTGCGGCGATCAAGAACCGGGATGTCTACGGCGCCTTCGCCATCTCCGGCAACGGCATCACCGTGCTGAGCGCCTCCGCCGCCAGCCCCTCCGTGGCCCAGCTTCTGACCCAGGTCGGGCAGCAGCTGGCCGACAAGGCCACCCAGCAGATCGCCCAGCAGAAGGCCATCCAACAGAAGGCCATCGAGCAGAAGGCCATCCAGAAGGCCGAGCAGCAGAAGGCCGCTGGTACTCATTCCTCGGCGAAGACCCACAAGCAGGCAGCCGCCCCGCAGGGAGCAGCCCAGCAGGGAGCAGCCCAGCAGGGAGCCACCCCGCAGGGAGCCGCCCCGCAGGGAGCCGCCGGTGCCGATTCCTCGGTGAAGATCCTCGTGAAGGCAGTCGACGTGGTGCCCGTCGCCACGGACGACCCCCGGGGCGTGGTGTTCAGCTCATCGGTCTTCCCGCTCACGATCTGCGGCATCATGATCGGGGCGTTCGTCACGATGGCTCGCGGCCTGGCCCGCCCGCGGCACCGCGTACTGACACTTCTCGTGGCATGCGCCGTCGCAGCCCTCGGTATCTATGTCGTGGCCCAGGGTTTCCTCGGGGCGCTGCCCCACAATCACGTGGCCACGTGGGCGATCCTGTCGCTCGACCTGCTCTCCATCAGCGCCACCGCTGCCGGGGTGATCCGACTCTTCGGACCGGCGGGCCTCGGACTCAGCGCCGCGCTCATGGTCTTCGTCGGGAACGCCTTCTCCGGCGCCACCTCCGCTCCGGACATGCTCCCCAAGGGAGTGAACGACATCGGCCAGTGGCTGCCGCCCGGCGCCGGAGCCAGCCTGCTTCGCGACACCGCGTACTTCGACGGCAACAGCGGAGGCGGCCACCTTGCCGTCCTCATTCTGTGGAGCGTCATCGGGATCACCGCGGTCATGTTCGGCCACTGGGTCATGCGGGAATCCCGGGGAGCCCGCAACGCGAAGACCGGTGCGACGGCTTCCGGAGAGTTGGTCCCGGCCCTGCCGGGGTCCGGCATCACTTCGCTGGACCGGCGTCCCGCGCACGCACACGCGCACGCACGCCGCAACGACGGTGGCAGCTGAGCAGCAGCACACCGAGGCCGCGGCCGTCCACATGAGCCGGCCTCACGAAGGGTGCGGCCCTTCCGCGCGGGCCGCACCCTCACCTGGGGGGTGCGGCCCGCGCGCCCCCCAGGCCGACTCCCGAAACAGCCACGACTACGACGTACGGCGCGAGGCACTGCACCGTGACGCCTCGCGCCAGACCGGAGCGGACACACGATGACCACCCCACGACACGCTCAGCCGGCACTCCAGTGCGCACCCCCGCAGCCGGCCGGGCCCCCTCCGGCGGCCGCTCGGGCCTTCGCCCTGCTGGGCAGACGCTGGAACGGCCTGATCCTCGTGGCCCTGGCCAAAGGCCCGGCCCACTTCACGCAGGTTCGCGAGCGCGTCCCCGGCATCAGCGACCGCATGCTCGCCCAGCGCCTCCAGGAACTGACCGCGGTCGGCCTCGTCGCTCGAAACGTCCAGCCCGGCCCGTCCTCGCGAACCCATTACGCGCTCTCCCCGCACGGCAACGCCTTCCTCATCCCCCTGGCCGCCTTGCTCGTGTGGGCGGAGGACCACCTTCCGGCGAGCGGCTCACTGGCCGAGGACCAGCAGCGTCACCATGAGGACCGTCAGTACGCCCAGGCCGATTCCGCCCGCCTTCGCGCCACCCCGGGGGAGGAAGATCCCGGCGACCGTCAGCAGCGTGGTGAGTGGTACGCCGAGCTGGGCGACCAGGATGAGCGCGTTCGCGAACTCGGGTGTGCGGACGCCGTCCTGGCAGGTGTCGCAGGCGATGGCGAGAAGCGGGCCGAAGGTGGCGACCAGGCCTCCGGTGACGAGCACCAGCATCGCGAGGGCGGTCAGGCCGGCCCAGTCGAGGGGAGTGCGCCGGGACTTGGTGGTGTGGGTGTTCGCCATGCGGCCGACGTTACGGAGCGTGTCGACCGGTCGGCATCCGACGTCGTACTCAGGTCACCGTGAGGCCGTGGCCTGAGTACGGCTACTCCGGAGCCGTGTTGGAGAGGCGGTCCAGCCACTCGCCCAGGAGGGCGGACTCGCCCGGGGTGAAGTCCGGCCTCGGGGCCCGGCGGAGGAGGGCGGCGAGGTGGGTGGCGGTGGCGGGGAGTACTTCTTCCGCTCCGGCTTCTTCCGCTTCCGCTCCCGCTTCTTGCGCTCGCGCTTCCTCGTCGCCGGCGGGCGTGGTCTGCGGCCCCATCGCCTCCGGGGTGAAGACCACCGCGTGCACCGCGTCCCGGATGCGGCGCGGCAGGGTCTCGTCCGTGAAGGTCGTCGGGCGGGAGACCAGCATCAGGGACACGCCGACGTTGGCGGACATGATCATCTGAGCGGCGAGTTCGGGGGCCAGGCGCAGCTTGCCCTGTTCGGCCGCGCGCCGCAGGTCCGCGGTGAGGATGCGGTGGGACTCCAGGGCGGCGGCCGGTGGCGTACGCATCGCCGGGGAGTTCATGAGGCGGTAGAGGTTGGGGTTGCGCAGGGCGAAGTCGGTGTGGGTGTCCCAGCCGTCGCGCAGGTCCTGGATGGGGTCCGTGCCGGGCCTGCGGCTGCGCTTGGTCGTCAGGTACTTCTCGTATCCGTGGTCGACCACCGCCGACAGCAGGCCCTCCTTGTCCCCGAAGTGGCGGTAGAGGGCCGGGGCACCGACCCCCGCCGCCTCGCAGACCGCCCGGGTGGAGACGTCCCCGTCGGGGGAGTTCGCCACCAGCTCGGCCGCCACTTCGAGGATGCGCGCTTTCGTACTGCTCACGGACGTGCTCACGGTAGCGACGTTATCCGAGTCGTCCGAGGTCACGCCGTCCCCTTCCGCGCCAGGGGGGACAACAGGTCCGCCAGGCCGATCCGGGTCAGGAACTCGGCGCGGACACGGTCCGCGACCAGGCTGACCTCCTGCGATCCGTCGTCCGCCGGGTCGACGTGCACCCGGAAGGGGCGCTTCCCGTACGGGGTGTCCACCACGTCGACGATCGCGTCGGCGACCAGCGACACGTCCGCGTCGGGCGGGGTGAGGGCCGCCAGGCGTCCCGCGACCTGGTCCATCAGGCCCGCGTAGTGCTCCTCGTAGGCGGGGAGCACGGCCTGTTCGGAGGGGTGGCCGCCGCTCGCGAAGTGGTTGGTGCCCGAGGTGAACGCGCCGGGCACCACGATCGTCGTCTCGATGCCGAAGCGGGCCAGTTCGGCGGCGTACGACACGGCGAGCGCGTCCATCGCGGCCTTGGCGGCGAAGTACGGCGCCAGGTACGGCGGGGTGCCGCCGCGCGTGGAGGTGGAGCCGACCCACAGCAGCAGACCGTGGCCCTGGGCCCGCAGATGCGGCAGCGCGGCCCGGTTGACCCGCTGGGTGCCCAGCACGTTCGTGTCGTACACCGCGGCCAGTTCGGCGGGCGTGAAGGCCTCCGTCGGGCCGGTCACCATGTGCCCGGCGTTGTGGACGAGCACGTCCAGCCCGCCGGCCCCCGCCAGCACCGTGGCGATCGCCGCGTCCGCCGACTCCTGGGACAGGACGTCGAGTTCGACCGTACGGAGGTCCACCGCGTGCTCGGCGGCGTACGCCTCGGCCTCCGCGACCCGGGCCGCGTTGCGCCCGCCGGTGTCCCGCATCGCGGCGTACACCGTGTGCCCGGCGCGGGCGAGGGCACGGGCGGACAGCGCGCCGAAGCCGGATCCGGCCCCCGTGATGACGATCGTCTTGCGCGCGGCGGCGTCCATGGCCGAATTCGCGACTGACTCCATCACTGATTCCATGACTGATTCCGTGACCGAATCCATGACTGAACTCCTCGTGAGTCGTGGCGAGTTACGCGATGCCGCCGTTGGCCCGCAGCACTTGGCCGTTGACCCAGCGGCCTGCGGGACCGGCGAGGAAGGACACCACCTCGGCGATGTCCCGGGGGGTGCCGAGGCGCTCCAGCGGCGGCTGGGCCGCCATCCGCGCGATGGTCTCCTCGTCCTTGCCGTCCAGGAAGAGGGCGGTGGCGGTCGGGCCGGGGGCCACGGCGTTGACGGTGACGTCCCGGCCGCGCAGCTCGCGCGCGACGATCAGGGTCATGGCCTCGACGGCCCCCTTGGTGGCGGCGTACGCGCTGTACCCGGGGATCGCGAGCGCGAGCACGGAACTGGAGAAGTTGATGAGCGCGCCGCCCGCGCGCAGCCGTCGTGCCGCCTGCTGGTCGACGACGAACGTGCCGCGGATGTTGGTGCGGTGCATGCGGTCCAGCGCGTCGAGGTCGAGGTCGACCAGGGGCGCGAGTGCCATGACACCGGCCGCGTGGACGACGACGTCCACCCCGCCGTACGTGGATTCGGTGGCGTCGAAGAGGGCGGCCACCTCGGTCTCGTCGGCCACGTCGGCGCGGACGGCGATCGCCTCTCCGCCCGCCTCGGTGATCGCGGCGACGGTCTTGTCGGCCTCGGCCTCGCTGCCCGCGTAGTTCACGACGACGGCGTAACCGTCGGCCGCGAGGCGCTCGGCGGTCTCCCGGCCGATTCCGCGGGATCCGCCGGTGACGACGGCCACGCGGCGGGACGTTTCCGACGTGCTGGAGTGCTCGGTCATGACGATGCTCCTCGACAGGGCGGGGTAGCGAGGTTCGCCACCCGATGAGAGCAACGCTAACACTATTGCGGTAGCAGCGCTATGGACAAGCGCACTCAGCCCAGAAACGCCGCTACGGTCGCCACGAACCGCCCGGAGTCATCGAGCCAGGGGTAATGACCGGCGCCCGGCTGCACGACGAGCCGCGCGTCGGGGAACAGGCCCGCGAACTCGGCCGTCGCCCCGGGCGGGCTGTTCAGGTCGAACTCCCCGGTGAGCAGCAGGACGGGGGTTCGGCAGGCGGCGAGCGCCGCGCGGGTGGCGGGCGGGTCGAAGGCGCCCTCGGCCCCGAAGAAGGCCACGGCCTCCTCGTTGCCCGGCCGGGCGGCCTCATGATGCCGCCGCGCCACGGCGTCCCAACGGCCCCAGAAGAAGGGGGCGATGGCCTCCCAGTCACTGCCTGTCCCGGCACCGATCGCCTCCAGCGCGGCGAACGCCGCCGGGAACCACGGCTCACCCTCCCTGAGCCGTGCGCGTGCGCGCCGCGCCTCCCCCGTGACCTCGATGCCGACGGCTCGGGTGCCGGGGCCGATCAGGGCGAGCCTGCCGACGCGCTCCGGATACCGGGCCGCGTACTGCGTCGCGACGTTCGCTCCGGCGGAGTGGCCGAGCAGGTCGAACCGGGCGAGGCCGAGGTGCGCGCGCAGCGCCTCGACGTCGTCGACCAGGCGGTCGCAGCGATAGCCGGCGGTGTCGTGCGGGAGCGCGGACCGGCCGGTACCGCGCAGGTCCAGGACGGCGAGCCGGCGGTGCAGGGAGAGGCCTCCGAGGTCGCCGAGGTAGCGGGAGTCCGTGGGGCCGCCGGGGACGCAGAGGACCGGGCCGCCGCCGCCGTCTCCGCTCCCGCCTCCCATCAGGCGGTAGGCGAGGCGGGTTCCGTCAGGTGCGGTGAAGGTGGGCATGACGCGGATCCTGACAGTCATAACCGGGTTATACAACCGGGTTATGGAGACCTGGAGACACTCGACCTGGGTATATAACCGAGCTATGGCAGTCGAAGAGGACACGCGTCGCACCCCCGAGCCCCCGGCCGAGCCCCTGACCGAGGCGCAGGCCGAGCGGATGTTCGCCGACATGAACGACGTCATCCGCGCGGGCGAGGAGATGCGCCGGCTGCGCGCCGAGATGATCAGGCTCTTCGCCGACCTCGGCTGGACCCAGGACAGGATCGCCCGCCTCACCGGCATGAGTCAGCCCGCGGTGTCCAAGCAGGTCGCCAAGCACAAGGGGGACGATCCGTCGCCCCCGCCGCGCCTCTCCCTCGACGAGCACGACACCCCCTGGCTGGAGGGGCGCCTCTGGGGCCTCGCCGAGGAGATCTCCGAGACCCTCCACGACGCCGCCCACTGCACGCGGGACGTCAACGCCGTTGCCCGGGGCCGGAAACACTTCACGCCCCAGAACGTCGACGCGCTCCGGCGCCTGGTCGAGGCGGACCTGCGACTGCACCGGACCGCGCTGCCCGACGGCCACCGGCGTGCCTACGACGAGATCAGCCGCGCCCTCGACACCCCCGCCCCTTCGGCGGCCACCCCCACCGGATCCCCCTCCGCACGCCGCACCCTGGCCCGCCAGATCCAGCGCACCCGCCTCAGAGAGGAGACCTGAGCGCCCCATCAGGGCCGGTGTTTCCACCTTCGCCATACTCGCCGTCACATTGACCGCATGATGTCCACATGACGGTCAACATGACGATGAGCCTCCCCGACGAAGTGGCTGCCTTCGTGATGGCCAAAGGGAATGCCTCTGCGTACACCGCGCGGATACTGCGCCGACAAATGCTGGCCGAGGAGCTGGAGAAGTCCGCGCGGATGCGGGCCGAGGCAGGCATAGTGATCACCGCTTCGGAGCCCGCCGAAAGCGAGGACGCCACCCTGGAGCGCTGGGCGCGGGTGGCGGGCAGGTGAAGCGCGGCCACGTCTACGAGCTGTCGTTCGCCGGAGGCCCCGCGCACGCCCTGGTGATCTCCTTCGACGCCCTCAACACGCAGAACAAGACAGCCACGTGCGTACTCGTCCACCCGCAGCAGGTGCGCGAAGCGACCCTTGTCGACATTCCGGTCGACGCCCCCTCCTCGGGCACCGTCGTGCTCGGCGAGTTCCGCACCCTCTCAGCCCCCCACTTCACCGAAGAGCTGGGCCCCGTCGACGAACGGGTCATGGAGGCCGTCGAGATCGGCCTCCGGGCCGTGTGCGACCTGTAGACCCGGGCCCGGCCGGCCCGTCAGTCCTGCCGCGTTCCGGCGTTCACCGGCCTCGCTGAGGAGGACGCCGGCTAAGCGGGTCGGGCGAAGTCCGCTGCGGTTCGGCGGCGCCCTGAAGGGGCGCGGGGAACTGCGCGACCGGCCACGATGGAGCCGCGGACGATCGACGGCACCTCCCCGCACTTCCAGCGGAGCGCTCAGGTCCCCTTCGTCGCCCGAGCCCGGTCGCGGGCCCACGCGCACGCGCCTACCAGCACGGCGGCACCGGCCCCGTACACGGGCAGCCACAGGGTCGTCGTGGCTGCCAGGCAGTCGGCAACGGCCTTGCCGCTCTGGGTCACTTGTGCGTACGCCAGGGCGGCGACGTCGCTGTCGGCCAGGTTCGCCAGCGCGGCCCTCGACCGGATGGCCTCGTACCTGCCCGTCCCCTCGCACCCGCTCCGCGTGCCCGACATCGGAAACAGCCAAGCCCAGCGCTGCATCATGGGGGCCAGTGCGATCGCCACGCACAGGCCGACGACCAGCGAATACGCCACCAGCCCGCGCATGTACGCCGATCGGATGCCGGGCGTCCATGCCGGCCGTCGCTGGAAGGCGAAGATCACGGCGAGAAGCGTCACCCCGATGTACGTGGAGAACCACTGCCAGGAACCCTGCGCGAGCGCGAACGTCAGCACGGCGGCGAGTCCGATGCCGATGACCCCGGCCTGGCCGGCGGAGTCGGATCCGGCTCCGGCTCCGCCTCCGGTGGATGCGGGCCTTCGGGTTGCTTGAGGGCTGAGGTCGTTCACGGGCCTCTCCTGCGGGGTGGGGGCCATCAGCATCCGCCGCGTGGCGCCGCGGTCCCCGGCGCCATGCCGGACGGTCTCGGCACCCCCGCCCGGATGACACACCCTGCCGGTCCGGGCAGGCCCAGGGCCTGCCCGGCCGAATCAGGCCCAAGCGCTCCGCTGGAAGTGCGGGGAGGTGCCGTCGATCGTCCGCGGCTCCATCGTGGCCGGTCGCGCAGTTCCCCGCGCCCCTTCAGGGCGCCGCCGAACCGCAGCGGACTTCGCCCGACCCGCTTAGTTACCCGACGGCCACACGATCGCCTGCACCTCGCTGTACGCGTGCAGTGCGTACGACCCCACGTCCCGCCCCACCCCGCTCTTCTTGAAGCCGCCGAACGGTGCCTCCATGTTGCGGCCGACCGTGTTGACGCCCACCCCGCCCGCACGCAGCGCGCGGGCGACGCGGAAGGCGCGGGCGACGTCGCCGGACCAGACGTAGTCGATCAACCCGTAGTCGCTGTCGTTGGCGAGGGCGATGCCCTCCTCCTCGTCGTCGAAGGGGACGACCACGACGACGGGCCCGAAGATCTCCTCGCGGACCACCCGCATGTCGGGGGTGCAGTCCGCGAGGAGGGCCGGGGCGACGTAGAAGCCGCGGTCGTACGGGGGGCGCGTGCTGCCCGTGACGATCCGCGCGCCTTCCTTGCGGCCGAGTTCGACGTAGGCCTCGACCCGGTCCCGGTGGGCCGCCGAGATGACCGGCCCGACGACCGTCCCGGGCTCGCGCGGGTCCCCGACCGTCAACCGTCCCGCATACGCGGCCAGTTGCTCGACCAGGCGGTCGTGGACACCCCGCTGCGCGATCACCCGCGTCGGCGCCGTGCAGATCTGGCCGCTGTAGAAGGAGAACGTCGTGCCGATGCCGAGCACCGCCGACTCGACGTCCGCGTCGTCGAAGACGACCGCCGCGCCCTTTCCGCCCAGCTCCATCAGCTGGCGTTTCATCCCCCGCCCGCACACCTCGGCGATCCGCTGCCCCACCGCCGTCGAGCCGGTGAAGCTGACCATGTCCACGTCCTCGCAGTCCACGGCAGCCTCGCCGACCTCAGGACGCGAACCGCTCACCACGTTCACGACACCCGGCGGTACGCCCGCCGCCTCCAGGGCCTCCGCCATCCGGTACACGGACAGCGGGTCCTGCGGGGCGGGCTTCACGACCACCGTGTTGCCCATGGCCAGGGCGGGGGCGATCTTGCCTGCCGGATTGGCCCAGGGGTTGTTGTAGGACGTGACGCAGGTGACGACGCCGACCGGCTGGCGGACGGCGAGGGCGCCCATGACCGCCGCCTTCCCGAACGGCCCGGCCTCGTTGATCTGCGGTGGCAGCGGCTGCTCGACGGGCTCCACGCGCGCGTAGCGCCGGAAGCGGGCCGCGCCCACCCCCACCTGCATCCCGCGCGCCGTCCCGGTCGTGGCACCGCTCTCGGCCTGGGCGAGATCGGCGTAGGAGAGGAAGTTGCGCCGGATGATGTCCGCCGCCCGGCCGAGGAGCGCCGCGCGCTCCTCGGGGGGCGTCCGCGACCACGGTCCGAAGGCCTCCCGCGCCGCGGCGGCGGCCGCGTGCACCTGCTTCCGCGAGGCCTCCGGCGCCCTCCCGACGACACCCTCCGTCGCCGGGTCGATCACCTCGTAGTGCCCGTCGTCGGGCTCCACCCACGAGCCGCCGATGAACAGCCGCTGCTCGTCGCCCGCCCCCCGCACGTCGGTCACCTCGTACTCACCGTCTCCGTGTCCCGGCCGGAGCGCAGCACCTTCCCCGGTACTGCGCCCGTCACCACGTCCCCCCGGATCGACTCGACCCCGTTGACCCAGACCGCCGTGATGCCGATCGCCCTGGAGTCGAGCCGGGGACTTTCTCCCGGCAGGTCGTGCACCAGGGTGGCCTTGCCGGCGTCGATGCGCTCCGGGTCGAACAGCACGAGGTCCGCATGGAAGCCCTCCGCGATCCGCCCGCGTTCCCTCAGTCCGAAGAGGCGCGCCGGGTCGTCCGTGAGCATCTTCACGGCCGCCTCCAGCGTGGTCAGCTTCCGCCCGCGCAGACAGTCCCCGAGGAAACGGGTCGTGTACGGGGCCCCGCACATGCGGTCGAGATGGGCGCCCGCGTCCGAGCCGCCGAGCATGACGTCCGGGTGCTGCCAGGTCTCGGCGCGCAGCGTCCAGGAGTCGGTGTCGTTGTCGGTGGGCATGGGCCACAGCACCGTCCGCAGGTCGTCGTGCGCGCAGATCTCGACCAGGCACTCGAAGGGCTCCTGGTGGCGCCGGGCCGCGATGTCCTTCACGACCTGCCCGGTGAGGCCGTCGTTCGCCGGACTGTAGGTGTCCCCGATGACGTACCGGCCGAAGTCGGCGAGGCGGCGGAAGACGCCCGCCTCCTTGCTGTTCGCCCGGGCCAGCATCTCGGCGCGCACGGAGGAGTCCCTGAGCCGTGCGATGCGCTCCGGGACGGGCAGGGCGAGGATCGGGCCCCACCCGGGGATCAGGTTCAGCGCGCAGAACGTGCCCAGGGACATGTTCATGGGGGTGAGGATCGGCATGGTGAGGGCCACCACCCGGCCGCCCGCCTTCCGCGCCCGTTCGCTCGCGAACAGCTGCCTCGGTACCCGCTCGGGGACGGCGGCGTCGATGGTCAGCACGTTCCAGTTGAGCGGGCGGCCCGCCGCCGCGCTCATCTCGACGAACAGGTCGATCTCGTCGTCGCTGAACTGGTCGAGGCAGCCGGCGACGATCGCCTCGATCTGGGTGCCCTCGTGCTCGCCGACGGCCCTGCTCAGAGCCAGCAGCTCCGCGGGCTTCGCGTGCCGGGAGGCCACCGGTTTCCCGTCGCCGTCGGAGTGGGTGGAGGACTGGGTGGTGGACAGGCCCCAGGCGCCGGCGTCCATCGCCTCGTGGAAGAGGGCGAGCATCTGCTCCAGCTGCTCCCCGGTCGGCTGCCCGCCCACCGCGTCCGCGCCCATCACGTACCGCCGCAGCGCGCAGTGCCCCACCATGAAGCCCGCGTTGACGGCGATCCGCCCCTCCAGGGCGTCGAGGTAGTCGCCGAAGCTGTGCCAGCTCCAGGGCGCCCCTTCCTCCAGGGCGACCAGCGACATCCCCTCGACCTTGGACATCATGCGGCGGGTGTAGTCGGCGTCCTCGGGCCGTGCCGGGTTCAGCGGGGCGAGGGTGAAGCCGCAGTTGCCGCCCGCGACCGTCGCCACCCCGTGGTTCAGGGACGGGGTGGCGTACGGGTCCCAGAAGAGCTGGGCGTCGTAATGCGTGTGCGGGTCGACGAATCCGGGCGCGAGGACGAGACCGGAGGCGTCCTCGCTGGTGCGGGACGCCTCCGTGACCGTGCCGATCGCGGCGATACGGCCGTCGCGGATGCCGACGTCCGCGGTGTAGCCGGGCGCGCCCGTGCCGTCCACGACGGTCGCGCCCTTGATGACGTGGTCGAGCATGGCCGCACCCTCCTCAGACCGCTTGGCGGAAACGGGTCGTCCGGTGCACCGGATCCGTGTCGATCTTCGGGATCACGTGCTCTCCGATCAGCCGGATCGTCTGCAGGGTCTCCTCCTTCGGGACCCCGACCGGCAGCCCGAAGGAGAGCTGGTCGGCGCCCGCCTGCTCCCAGCGCTTGCACTGGGTGAGCACCTCGTCCGGGTCGCCGCAGATCAACAGCTCCTCCTCGATGAGGAGTTCGACGAACTCGGCGTTGTACTCGGGGAGCGTCTCCGGCCAGACGGGGAAGCCCTCGGGGCGCGGGAAGGTGTCGTGGTAGCGAAAGACGAGGGAGGGGAGGTAGTGCAGTCCGCCGCCGACCGCGATCCGTATCGCCTCCTCGTGCGTCGGCGCACAGATGGCGGTGGTCGTCACCATCACGTTGTCGTTGACGAAGGCCCCGACGGGCTCGGCGTCCACGATGGCGGTCTTGTACTGCTGGAGCACCCACTCCATGTCGGAGACCTTCTGCACGCTGAAGCCGAGCACGCCCAGGCCCTTGCGGGCGGCCATGGCGTACGAGGGTGGCGACCCGGCGGCGTACCACATGGCGGGGTGCGCCTTCCCGTACGGCTTGGGGAGCACCTTGCGGGGCGGGAGCTGCCAGTGCTTGCCCTGGAACCCGACGTACTCGTCCTGGAGCCACATCTTCGGGAACTCGGCGATGGTCTCTTCCCAGATCTCCTTGGTGTAGTTCATGTCGGTGATGCCGGGGAGGAAGCCGAGGATCTCGTGGCTGCCCGCGCCGCGACCGCTGCCGAACTCGAAGCGGTTCTCGCTGAGGTGGTCGAGCATGGCGACCTTCTCGGCGACCTTCACCGGGTGGTTGACCTGGGCGAGCGGGTTGAAGATGCCCGAGCCGAGGTGGATGCGGTCCGTGGCGTGGGCGAGATAGCCGAGGTAGACGTCGTTCGCCGAGAGGTGCGAGTACTCCTCCAGGAAGTGGTGCTCGGACGCCCAGGCGTATTTGAAGCCGGACTTGTCCGCCTGGATGACGTACTCGGTCTCCTCCATCAGCGCCTTGTGCTCCGCGAGCGGGTCGGTCTCGGCGCGCTTGCCCACGTATCCCTGTACAAAGAGCCCGAATTCCAAGGAGGTTCACCGTCCCCAGTAGTTTCTGACTATCCGTCAGATTGGCTTGCCGCCGACTGTTGCACCACGGGCCTGCACCGTCAATAGCTGACTGGCCGTCAGATCACGCTGACCCCCGCCAGCCACCCCCCGTCGATCACGAACGGCTGCCCGGTGATGTACGAGGAGTCCTCGGAGGTCAGGAACAGGGCGAGCCGGGCGACCTCCTCGGGCCTGCCCACCCGCCCGAGCGGCACGAGCTTGCTGTACAGCTCGTCCAGGGCCCTGGTCATCTCCTGGGGATCGGCGCTCGGGTCGAGCTGGGCCGGGTTCGACATGGGGGTGTCGACGGCGCCCGGACAGATGGCGTTGACCCGTATCCGCTGGTGCGCCAGCTCCAGCGCGGCGACCCGGGTGAGACCGAGGATGGCGTGCTTGGTCGCCGTGTACGTGCCCACGGCCGCCATCCCGGTCATCGCCGTGTACGAGGCGGTGTTGACGATCGTGCCCCCGCCGGCCGCGGCGATCTCCCCCGCTACGGTCTTGATGCCGAGGAAGCAGCCGACCTGGTTGACCTGCACGACCTGGAGGAACTCGTCCAACGGGGTGTCCACGAGGGCGTTGAAGCGCAGGATGCCCGCGTTGTTGACCAGCCCGTCGATCCGCCCGTACGCGCCCTTCACGGCGGCGACGGCGGCCGCCCAGTCGTCCTCCCGGCCCACGTCGAGGTGGACGTAGAGCGCGTCCAGCTCCTTGGCCACGTCCTCGCCCCGGTCGTCGAGCACGTCCGCGACGACGACCCTGGCACCCTCCGCGGCGAACAGCCGCGCCTCCTGCTCGCCCTGCCCGCGCGCCGCCCCGGTGACGATGACGACGCGTCCGTCCAGCTTGCCCATGCCCTGACTCCCTGATTGAGGTGAGGCGCGATCCGGTCGAGATGGGGCGCCGTCTAGTTGAGGTGGGGCGCGACGTCGGCGCCGAACGCCGTGATCTGGTCGACGAGCTCACTCAGCCCCCGCGCCCGGAACCGCACCTGGATCTGGTGCACCCCCATCGCCCGGTACGCCCGCAACGACTCGGCGACCGCCTCCGGGGCCCCGGTCACCGTGCGCCGCCCGACATGCCAGTCCGGCGTGCCGACGTACAGGGGCTCGGTGATGGCCCCGACGACGAGAGGCGCGGAGATCCCCGCCTCCTCCCTGATCCGGTACAGACGGGCGATCTGCTCCGGCAGCCGCTCGCGCGGATCGCCCTGCGGCAGCCAGCCGTCACCCCGCAGCGCGGCCCGGCGCACGGCGGCGGGCGAGGAGCCGCCCACCCACACGGGTACGCGCTCCTGCGCGGGCCGGGGCCGCTGCCCGAGCCCTTCGAAGTCGTACAGCTTCCCGTGGTGCACGGGGAACTCGTCCGCCCCCAGGGCGGCGCGCAGCGCGTCGATGGACTCGTCGAGCACCGCCCCCCGCCGCGCGAAGTCGGCGCCCACCGCCGCGAACTCCTCCTCCACATGTCCGGCGCCGACCCCGAGGATCAGCCGCCCGCCGGAGAGGTGGTCGAGGGTCGCGTACTGCTTGGCCGTGACCAGCGGATGCCGCAGCCCGACGACCGCGACATGACTGAGCAGCCGTACGCGCTCGGTCACGCCCGCGAGGTGGGCGAGGGTGGCGACGGGGTCGTACCAGATCGTGCTCATGGCGTCCGCGAGACGGCGCGGGACGGCCACGTGGTCGCAGCTCGCCACGTAGGCGAAGCCGGCACGGTCGGCGGCGCGGGCGACCGCGACGAGCTCGCCGGGACCGGCCTCCGCCTCCCAGGGTTCGGCGTAGAGGGTGCTCTGGGACTGGATCGGGAGCTGCATCCCGTAGAGCAGGAGCGAGGGGTCCGTCGGCGCCGGATTCGACGGGGACCGGTTCGATGAAGGCTCGTTCGACGGGGACCGGTTCACGGGGGACTGGTTCAACGGGGGCCTCCCGGTCCGGGCCACAGCCCGTCCTCCGTCAGCCCCAGCAGCTCGATGGCGTTGCCCCGGACGATCCGTTCCACCACGTCCGCGTCCAGGTGCCCCATCTGGGCCTCGCCGACCTCGCGGGACTTGGGCCAGGTGGAGTCGGAGTGGGGGTAGTCGGTCTCGTAGAGGACGTTCGGGACCCCGATGGCGTCGAGGTTCCTCAGTCCGAACGCGTCGTCGAAGAAGCAGCCGTAGACGTGGTCGGCGAAGAGTTCGGACGGCGGGCGGTGGACCTTGTCGGCGACGCCGCCCCAGCCGCGGTTCTCCTCCCAGACCACGTCGGCGCGCTCCAGGATGTAGGGGATCCAGCCGATCTGGCCCTCCGCGTACATGACCTTGAGGTTCGGGAAGCGTTCGAACTTGCCGCTCATCAGCCAGTCGACCATCGAGAAGCAGCAGTTGGCGAAGGTGATGGTGGAGCCGACGGCGGGCGGCGCGTCGGCCGAGGTCGACGGCATCCTGCTGCTGGAGCCGATGTGCATGGCGATGACCGTGCCGGTCTCGTCGCAGGCGGCGAGGAAGGGGTCCCAGTCGTCGGTGTGGACGGAGGGGAGTCCGAGGTGGGGCGGGATCTCGGAGAAGGCGACCGCGCGGACGCCACGGGCGGCGTTGCGGCGCACTTCCGCGGCGGCGAGTTCCGGGTCCCAGAGGGGTACGAGGGTGAGCGGGACGAGCCGGCCGTGGGCCGCCGGGCCGCACCACTCCTCCACCATCCAGTCGTTGTAGGCCCGCACTCCGAGCAGGCCCAGCTCACGGTCCTTGGCCTCGGTGAAGGTCTGGCCGCAGAAGCGCGGGAAGGTGGGGAAGCAGAGCGCGGACTGGACGTGGTTGACGTCCATGTCGGCGAGACGCTGGGGAACGTCGTACGAGCCGGGGCGCATCTGCTCGTACGTGATGATCTCCAGCCGTATCTCGTCCCTGTCGTAGCCGACGGCGGTGTCGAGGCGGGTGAGGGGCCGGTGCAGGTCCTCGTAGACCCACCAGTCGCCGATGGGTCCGTCGTCGCCGGGCCCGCCCATCACCGGGGCGAACCTGCCGCCGAGGAAGGTCATCTCCTTCAGCGGCGCGCGGACGATGCGGGGTCCGGTGTCCTGGTACTTCGCGGGGAGGCGGTCGCGCCAGACGCCGGGGGGCTCCACGGTGTGGTCGTCCACGGAGATGATCTTCGGGAACGGGGTCGTGGACGCCTGGGCGGCCTCAGTGGTCCTCGTGGTCTCCATACGGCTCACGGTAGCGCCGATCTGACGACCCGTCAGCTACCTGTGGGCCACCCGTCGACAGCCCGTCGACAACCCCTCGGCCGTCCGCTCCGCCGCCGCACGCCCCCGCACGCCTCTGGAATGGGCGACTCTGTGCGGAGATGTGCGCAGAGGTTGTGAGAGCCCTGTGATTCCCCGTGCCTCTACGGTGTGCGGGCCTGTGATCGCTGTCTCGCACGGCTGACGCATCCGCCATGAACAAGGCAAACTGGCCTCGTAGAACTGACGGTTCGGCAGGGGGACGGCGATGGACGGTGTACCGCGGGTGCCGGAGCAGCGACGTGCCGGGGAATCGGCGGCGTTGCGCTTCAGCGTGCTCGGACCGGTGCGCGCCTGGCGCGGCGAGGATTCCTTGCCCACGGGGTCCCCGCAGCAACGCGCCCTGCTGGCCGCGCTGCTGCTGCGGGAGGGCCGGACGGCCACGTCCGGCGAGCTGATCGACGCCCTCTGGGGCGAGGAGTCCCCGCCCCAGGCGCTGGCCGCCGTGCGGACGTACGCCTCCCGGCTCCGCAAGGCCCTGGACCCCGGCGTCCTGATCAGCGAGTCCGGCGGCTACGCGATCCGGCTGGCCGCGAGCGACAGCTCCCTCGACCTCGCCGAGGCCCAGGAACTCGCCGCCGACGCCGAGAAGGCCAAGCACTCCGGCGACCTGTGCTCCGCCCGCGACCTGCTGAACCGGGCGCTGGGCCTGTGGGACGGGGAGCCGCTGGCGAGCGTGCCCGGGCCGTACGCGGAGAACCAGCGGGCCCGCCTGGAGGAGTGGCGTCTCCAACTCCTCGAATCCCGCCTCGACATGGACCTGGAACAGGGCTGCCATGCGGAGGCGGTCTCCGAACTCACCGCCCTGACCGCGGCGCACCCCCTGCGCGAGCGGCTGCGCGAACTGCTGATGCTCGCCCTGTACCGCAGCGGGCGGCAGGCCGAGGCGCTCGCCGTGTACGCCGACACGCGCCGCCTCCTCGCCGACGAGCTCGGCGTGGACCCGCGCCCGGGCCTGAAGGAGCTCCAGCAGCGGATCCTCCAGGCCGACCCGGGCCTCGCGGAACCCTCGGCCCCGGCGGCCGAGCCCACCGCGACACCGGTCCGCCCGGCCCAACTCCCGGCCACCGTCACGGACTTCACCGGCCGCGCCTCCTTCGTCCAGGAACTGAGCGACGTCCTGGCCTCCGCCTCCTCCGCCGAGGGCGAGGGCCAGGTCATGGCCGTCTCGGCGCTCGCGGGCATCGGCGGCGTCGGCAAGACGACCCTCGCCGTGCACGTGGCCCACCAGGCGCGCACGTCGTTCCCCGACGGACAGCTGTACGTCGACCTTCAAGGTGCGGGCCAGCGGGCGGCGGAGCCGGAGACGGTCCTCGGCGCGTTCCTGCGTGCCCTGGGCACGGCGGACTCCTCCATCCCCGACTCCCTGGAGGAACGCTCGGCGCTCTACCGCTCGGTCCTGGACGGCCGCCGGGTCCTGGTCCTCCTGGACAACGCCCGCGACGCGGCCCAGGTCCGCCCGCTCCTGCCCGGCACGGAGGGCTGCGCGGCCCTGGTCACGTCCCGGGTGCGGATGGTGGATCTGGCGGGCGCCCACCTCGTCGACCTCGACGTGATGTCCCCGGAGGAGGCCCTCCAGCTCTTCACGAAGATCGTCGGCGAGGAGCGGGTGGCGTCGGAGCGCGAAGCGGCCCTCGACGTCGTCGCGGCCTGCGGCTTCCTCCCCCTCGCCATCCGCATCGCGGCCTCCCGGCTGGCCGCCCGCCGCACCTGGACCGTCTCGGTCCTGGCGGCGAAGCTCGGCGACGAGCGCCGCCGCCTCGACGAGCTCCAGGCCGGCGACCTCGCGGTCAAGGCCACCTTCGAACTCGGCTACGGCCAGCTGGAGCCGGCCCAGGCCCGCGCCTTCCGCCTGCTGGGCCTGGCCGACGGCCCCGACATCTCCCTGGCCGCCGCGGCCGCCGTCCTCGACCTCCCGATCGACGACACCGAGGACCTCCTCGAATCCCTCGTCGACACCTCCCTCCTGGAATCCGCCGCCCCCGGCCGCTACCGCTACCACGACCTCGTACGCCTCTACGCCCGAGCCTGCGCGGAACGCGACGAACAGCCTCCGAGCGAGCGGGACGCGGCGATGTCGCGGTTGCTGGACTTCTATCTGGCGACGGCGGCCGGGGTGTACGCGATCGAACGTCCCGGGGACCGGCTGGTGGACCATCTGGAGGCCACGGAGTACCCCGGGCTGGTGTTCGAGGATCGGCATCCGGCGCAGGACTGGCTGTACTCCGAGGCGATCTCGCTGCTGGCCTGCGTGCGTCAGTCCAGCGGCACGGACATGCTGCGGCGCGCCGTCGACCTCCTGTGGGCGTCGGTCGATCTCGCCGAGTCCGGTGCCAACTCCAAGGAGTACGAGGCGATCGCAGGGGCCGCCCGCGTCGCCTCGCAGAAAGTCGGTGATCCGCGCACTGAGGCGCGGGCCCTGACCACGCTGGCCTACGTGCACCACATCGCCGGCCGTTTCGACCTGGCCGCCCAGGAGTCAGCTCGCGCGGTGGAGCTGGCCTGTTCCGCCTCCGACCCCGTGACCGGCTACTGGTCCTCCAACATCGGCGGCGTCGTCGCGCTCTACCAGAACCGCCACGAGGACGGCGAGGAGCAACTGACCCGCGCCATCGAAGGCTTCCGCTCCTGCGACGACCGCCCCGGCGAAGCCAGCGCGCTGTGCAACCTCTCGCGCATCCACCTGGCCACCGGGCGCACCGCGAGCGCGGTCGCCCTGGCCCAGCAGGGCACGGACATGTACGACGACATGGGGCACGCTCTGAAGGGCGCCAACGGCCGCTACGCCCTCGGGCTCGCGCTCACCCAGAGCGAGCAGCACCTCCAGGCCACCGAGCGCCTCCAGGAAGCCTTGGAGGTGTTCAGAGACAGCCGCCAGCGCCTGTGGGAAGGCATGACGCTCTTCCGTCTCGCCGAGGTCGACCTCGCCGCCCGACGGCCGGCGCAGGCGGCCCCGCACGCCGAGATGGCACTGACCGTGCTGCGCGGCATCGGCGGCGAGTGGCGTCGCGGAAACGTCCTCACCGTGCTGGGGCGCGCCCTGAGCGGCATCGGCCAGAACGGCCGCGCCCAGGTCTGCTGGCGTGAATCCCTGGACATCTTCGACGCGCTGGGCTCCCCGGAAGCCGATGCCGTACGCCTTCTCCTGAACCCTCTCGCCGTCGCCTGAGAGCATGCGCCTGCACGTTCATCATTCGTTTATCGCCACCCGGCACTCTCAACTCGTCGATCCGTCGCGTCGGGGGGCAGACGGGACGACAGGGGGTCGAACCTCTAAGGTGAACCGGCCCAGAAGTGCCCGTCCGGCGGTCCTCGGGGGAGTTGCCGGGCGGGTGCTTTCGCCCTATCGCATCAAAAACAGGGGAGCAAAGACATGAGCGACACCAACAGCACCGACAACGTCCACGCCACCGACGAGCCCACGGCCACCACGGACAACGTCCACGCGACCACCGAGCCCCTCTCCGGCAAGAACCCGATCGCCCCGACGGAGACCGGCGACGCCACCACGGACAACGTCCACGCCACGGACGAGCCGGTCTAAGTCCTACCGGGGGGACGGACTTACACCACACGGGGAACGGGGATCGGCCGCGGCGGCGCGGAGGGGGAGCCGTCGCGGCCGATGTGTGTCCGCGTTCATCCGAACACCCTGCGTAACCGACGGCCACTGTCGTACCGTAGGCGTGGCACGGTCCACGGAAGGATCAGGATGGCCGCACAGCACATCGACCCCGGCGGGCCCCTCGTTCCCCGGCCCGAGCGGACACCCGCGGCCCTTCGCGTCGCTCTGGCACAGGTGGCCCCCCACCGGCTCGCCGACATGGAGCGGCAGAAGGACGAGGCCATCGCGCTGGCCGCGCAGACGGGGAGCCTCGGTCCCCTCACACAGTTCCTGGAGACGTGGGCCGTGGCGATCGAGATCGCCAGGACCCCGGCGTCGGCGGCACGGCTGCGCGCCGCCGAGTACACCGCGCAAAGCGTCGACCGGAGCGATGCCGCATGGCGCGACGCCATGGACGAGCTGCACGCCGTCCACGCCTGGGCCCACGAGTCGCTCACTCGTGAGTAACCGGCGCTGGGAGAAGGACCCCGACGAAGCCCACGTCATCGGCGGCGCGACACCGGCCCCGCCCGCCTTCGTCGCCGAGGTGGAGAGCCGGGCCGACGAGATCGTACGAGCCGCCGCGGCACTGCACCTCGACGGAACGAGGTACGAGGGCGCGGGCGAAGGGACGCACAGTGCCTTCGTGCCTGGCGGAATGTTCCTCTACCTGACCGTCGCTCGGCACGAGTGCGTCTACGTACTCCAGGTCACCCCCTGGCCCGCCTGAACCCCTGCTCGATCCGTCCCCGTAGCTCTCCCTTCACCACCTTCCCGCTCGCGTTCCGCGGGAGTTCCCGTACGAATTCCACCGCCCTCGGGACCTTGTAGTTCGCCATCTCGCGGCGGGACCAGGCGATCAGGTCGTCGGAGGTGAGGACGGAGTCCGGGCGTCGGACGACGTACGCCTTGCCGACCTCGCCCAGGCGGCCGTCCGGGATGCCGATCACCGCGACGTCCGCCACCTCCGGGTGGAGGCCGAGGAGTTGTTCTATCTCGGCGGGGTAGGCGTTGAAGCCGCCGACGATGAACATGTCCTTGATGCGGTCGGTGATGCGGAGGTTGCCGGAGGGGTCCAGGACGCCCACGTCGCCGGTGCGCAGCCAGCCGTCCGGGGTCAGGACGCGGGCGGTTTCCTCGGCGTCCTCGAAGTAGCCCCGCATCACGTTGAAGCCGCGGACCAGCACCTCACCCGGGGTACCCGTGGGTGCTTCCACTCGTACCTCCACGCCCGGGATGGCGCGTCCCGAGGTCGACGCGATCACGGACGACGGGTCGCCTCGGCGGCACATCGTCACGAATCCGCTGGCCTCCGAGAGGCCGTACGCGGTCAGGACCGTCTCCACGCCCAGCTCGGTGCGCAGGCGTTCCACCAGGCACAGCGGTACCACGGCGGCTCCGGTCACCACCAGCCGCAGCGTCGACAGGTCGTACGACGCCCGCGCCGGGTGGTCCAGGAGGGACTGGTGGAGGGTCGGCGGGCCCGGCAGGACCGTGACCCGCTCGGACGCGATGTTCGCCAGCACCGTGTCCACGTCGAACACCGGCTGCGGGATCATCGTCGCGCCCCGCATCAGACAGGCGAGCACCCCGGCCTTGTAGCCGAAGGTGTGGAAGAAGGGGTTCACGATCAGATAGCGGTCCTCCCGGCGCAGACCGGCCAGCTCGCACCACACCTCGTACGCCCGCAGGCTCTGCTCGTGCGTGATCACGGCGCCCTTGGGCCGGCCCGTCGTGCCCGAGGTGAAGACGATGTCCGACGGCGCCGATCCCGGCACGGCCGCCGCCCGTTCCCGCACCTCCGCCGCTCCGACGCCCTCCCCGTCCGCGAGGAAGTCCTTCCAGGTGCGGAAGTCGGCGGGGGCGTCGTCGGCGAGCACCACGACCTGCTCCAGGTGCGGGAGTCCGGGGAGGGGGCCGTCTGCGGCGCCCTCCCCCGCCTCCGCTCTCTCCCCCGCCGCCCGCCGCAGCGACGCCACGTACGACGTCCCCAGGAACGTCCCCGTCACGAACAGCAGCCGGGCGCGGCTCCGGGACAGCACGTACGCCGCCTCGGTGCCCTTGAAGCGGGTGTTGAGCGGGACGAGCACCGCGCCCGCCGACACCGCGCCGAGGGCGGAGACGATCCAGTCCAGGGTGTTCGGCGCCCAGATGGCGACCCGGTCGCCGATCCGTACGCCGTTCGCGAGGCAGGCGGCCGCCGCACGTTCGACGCGGGCGCCCAGCTCGGCGTAGGAGATCCGCGTACGGCCCTCGACGACGGCCTCGCGGTCCGCGAAGCGCGTCGCCGCCGACCGCATCAGCCCCGGGACGCTGCCCCATTCCAGGTCTCCGCGCATCTCACGCCTCCCGTAGCCGCGAACCCACTAGCTGACTACCCGTCAGATTAGCTGTAGCCTGACGGCCTGTCAGCAGTCGGGCCCTTCCGTGGAGGTGCACCCATGCCGGGGATCAAGGACGCCACCGCCGTCGTCGGCATCGGACAGACCCCCTTCGCCAAGCAACTCCCCGAGTCCGAGAGGACCTTGGCGTGCCGCGCGATCCTCGCCGCCCTCGACGACGCCGGAATCGCGCCCTCCGAAGTCGACGGGCTGGCCTCCTACACCATGGAGGAGACCGACGAGGTGGAGGTCGCGAAGGCGGTCGGCCTCGGCGATCTCACCTTCTTCAGCAAGGTGGGCTATGGCGGCGGCGGCTCCTGCGCCACCGTCGCGCACCTCGCCGCCGCCGTCGCCACCGGCCAGGCGACGGTGGGCGTGGCCTGGCGGTCGCGCAAGCGGGGCAGCGGGCCCAGGCCGTGGAAGAACACCGCCGTCCAACTCCCCACCCCCGCCCAGTGGACCCGCCCCTTCGGGCTGCTCAGACCGGCCGACGAGATAGGCATGCTGGCCCGTCGCTACATGCACGAGTACGGCGCCACCCGCGACCACCTCTTCAACGTCGCCCTCGCCTGCCGCAACCGCGCCAACCAGAACCCCGCCGCGATGATGTACGAGCGCCCGCTGACCCGCGAGATGTACATGACCTCCCGCTGGATCAGCGAACCCCTCTGCCTCTTCGACAACTGCCTGGAGACGGACGGCGCGTTGGCCTGCGTGATCGTGTCCGCGGAGCGCGCCCGGGACTGCCGGCAGCGCCCCGTGTACGTCCACTCCGCAGCCCAGGGCCTGCCCGCCCAGCACCACGGCATGGTCAACTACTGGAACGACGACCCGCTCACAGGCCCCGCCTGGACCGCCGCCCGGCACCTGTGGAAACACGCCGACTTCACTCCGGACGACGTCGACGTGGCCCAGATCTACGACGCCTTCACCCCCCTGATCCCGCTCTCCCTGGAGGGCTACGGCTTCTGCGGACGCGGCGAGGGCGCGGCCTACACGGAGGGCGGCGCCCTGGAGATCGGGGGCCGGCTGCCCCTCAACACCGGCGGGGGCGGACTCAGCGAGGCGTACGTCCACGGCTTCAACCTCATCAACGAGGGCGTGAAGCAATTGCGGGGCACGAGCACCGCCCAGGTCCCCGGCGCCGCCACCTGCCTGGTCACGGCGGGGGAGGGCGTCCCCACCTCCGCGATCCTGCTGAGGAACTGAGGAGCCGAGATGACCGAGCCCCTTCTCACGCCCGTCCCCGACGACGACGGCGCGCCCTTCTGGGGGTACGCCGCCCAGGGCGAGCTACGGATCCAGGCGTGCGCCGACTGCGGCGAGCTGCGCTTCCCGCCCCGCCCCTGCTGTCCCCACTGCCAGTCCTTCGGCAGCGAGTGGCGGCGGATGAGCGGACTGGGCCGCGTCTGGTCGTACGTCGTCCCGCACCCGCCGCTGCTCCCGGCGTACGCGGCCCTGGTCCCGTACAACGCGATCGTCGTCGAACTCGCCGAGGCCCCGCACATCCGCCTGGTCGGCAACCTGGTCACGGCGCCGGGCGCCCCGCTCGGCTCCTTCCCCCCGGACCGGATCCGGATCGGAGCGCGGGTACGGGTGGTGTTCGGCGGGGAGGGGCTGCCGCAGTGGGTTCTGGACGGCCGGTCGTGAACGGGGGCGCGCTGCGGATCGCGACCGACAAGGACACGGGCGTCGCGGTGCTGACCCTGGACCGCCCGGAGAAAATGAACGCCATCGACGAGGCCCTGGCGTCCGAACTCTCCGCCGCCTGGCGGGCGTTCCGCTTCGACGACTCGGTACGGGCCGTCGTCCTCACGGGCGCGGGCGAACGGGCCTTCTCCACCGGCCTCGACCGCGCGGCCCGGACCCCCCAGCCCACCTCGCCCTTCATGGTCGACGACCCGCTCCTGCGTATCGGCCCGAAGGCCAACGACCTGTGGAAACCGGTCGTCGCGGCCGTGCGGGGGATGGCGTGCGGAGGGGCCTTCTACCTCCTCGGGGAGGCGGAGTTCGTCGTCGCCGACGAGACCGCCACCTTCTTCGACCCGCACACGACGTACGGCATGGTCAGCGCGTACGAGTCCGTGTACGCGGCGCACCGGATGCCGTACGGGGAGGCGGCGCGGATGGCACTCATGGGGAACGCCGAACGGATGTCCGCGCGGCGGGCGTACGACATCGGATGGGTGTCCGAACTCACCCCGCCCGGAGGCGCGTTGGAGGCCGCCGTCCGCTGCGCCACGGTGATCGCCTCCTACCCCTCCGAAGGAGTCCAGGGCACCGTCCGCGCCCTGTGGACGGCCCACGAGGCCGCCCGCGCCCACGCCTTCGCCCAGGCGCCCCACCTCATCTCCCTGGGCAACCTGCCCCCGGCCCGGCAGGAGGAGTTGTTCTCCGAGCGGCGGCCGGGCGGATTCCGGGTGCGGTGATGCGCCTGCGGCCGAGTGGGGGCTGGTCGCGCAGTTCCCCGCGCCCCTAAAAGCCTCCGCCCGACCGGCGTTCGAGAGCGAGGCCGTCAGGCCGATGGGGCACCGGGGCGCAGCCCCGGGGGCCCGGTCCCCCTACGCCGTGCGGGCCGTGCCCGTGCCCTTTTCCGCGTCCAGCGCGTACACGCACCGGTCCTTGCTGCACGCGTACACCACCCCGTCCTTGACCACCGGCGCACCGGTGATCTCCCCGCCCGTCGCCAGCTTCCACCGAAGCCGTCCGTCGTCCGCCTTCAGGGTGTAGAGGAGATGGTCCGTGGAGCCGAAGTGGATGCGGCCCTCGGCGACCGCGGGCGCGCCCACGAGGTCGCCCCCGGCCTGGAAGCGCCACTTCGGGGTGCCGGTGACCGCGTCGAGGGTGTACAACCCCTTGCCGCTGCCGACGTGGACGTGGCCGGCCGCGACCAGGACGGGATCGATCGAGGAGCGGGCCTCGGTCGCGATGCGCCAGCGGTCGCGTCCGTCCGTCGCGTCGAGGGCGTACACCGTGCCGAGGTAGTCGGCGAGGTACACGCCGCCTCCCGTGACCGCGGGGCCCGGCACGAAGGTCGGCGCGGAGAGGAAGACCGCGGGGGCCTCGAAGTGCCAGCGCACGTGCCCGCCGGCGACGTCGACGGCGAGGACGCGGGTGCCCGCGGAGATGTAGACGTAGCCGTCGGGCGCGGAGGTGATCCGTACGGGTACGCCCCCGCACGACGCCGCGTCGCCGATCGGGTACGACCACCGCTCCTCACCCGTACGGGCCTCCAGGGCACGCAGCCGGGCGTCCTTCCAGACGTACACCGTGCCGTCGTGGACGGCGGGCCCGGCCTCCGGGGACTCGAAGTCGGTCTGGGCGCCGGTGATCTCCCAGAGTTTCTGGCCGTTGGAGGCCTCCCAGGCCTGGACGCCGCCCCCGCGCGTACCGGTGATGACGGTCCCGCGGTCGGCCTTCAGGGAGTACACCCAGGCGTCCGTGGACAGACGCCACAGGTCCGCGCCCTCCCGCGCGTTCAGGGCGAAGAGGGTGGGGCCGTCGGAGGCGTGGATGCGGCCGTCCGCGACCGCCATGGACCAGGCCACGTCCCGCGTCTTGAACCGGCGGCGGCCGGTCGCGACGTCCAGGGCGTGGACTTCGAAGGAGGTGACGTAGACGAGGTCGCCCGCGACGGAGGGCGTACCCCATACGTCGTTCGACATACGGAAGCGCCAGGGCCGCCAGCCGGACGGGGAGTCCGGGGCGGCCGGCGGAGCGGCCGTCGGCACGGGGTCGGCGCCGTTGACGCCGACGCGCGGGCGGGACCAGGAGGCGGCGAGTCCCGCCTCCGGAGGAGGTGCCTTCACGGCGGCGGCGCGGGCGTCGGCGACACGCGGCCCGGGGCCGATGGGCACCTGACCGCCCGCGAGCCGCACGGGACCGGTGTCGGGCGCACCGACGGGCACGGGAGCGTGCGAGGGGGGCGGAGGAAGGGCGGGGCGTCCGCCCCCGCTGCGCCCGCCGGAGGACGGGGGCTTCAGCGCCGGACGGCCCCCGCGGCGCGCCTCGATCAGGCCCACCGCCCGCTCGGGCAGCCACGCCGACGCCGTACCGCTGTCGTCGGAGCCGGAGCCGAAGAGGTGGGGTGCCAACTGGGCCTGGAGGTCGGCGGGGTTGGGGCGGCCGGTCGCCTCCATCTGCATGCAGGACTCGATGAGGGGGCGCAGCTCGTCCGGGAGACCCTCCAGGTCGGGGCCCTCCCGCAGCAGCATGAAGACCGTCTCGACGGGGTTGGCGCCGTGGAAGGGCGCGTGCCCGGTGGCGGCGAACACCAGCATCGAGCCGAGCGAGAAGACATCGCTCGCGCCCGTCACGCTGCGCGAGTCCTTCGCCTGTTCGGGGGACATGTAGGCCGGAGTGCCGACGGCGACGTTCGTCATCGTCAAACGGGTGTTCGAGACACCGGAGGCGATACCGAAGTCGATGACCCGCGGCCCGTCCTCCACCACCAGCACGTTCGAGGGCTTCAGGTCACGGTGGACGAGCCCGGCGCCGTGGATCGACTGGAGCGCCTCCGCGACGCCCGCCGCCAGCCAGCGCACCGCCTGGGCCGGCATCGGCCCGCACTCGTTCACTATTTCCTCGAGGGAGGGCGCAGGAACGTACGCGGTGGCCAGCCACGGCACGGCCGCGCGCGGGTCGGCGTCGACCACGGCCGCCGTGTAGAAGCCGGAGACCGCTCGCGCGGCCTCCACCTCACGAGTGAAGCGGACCCGGAACAGCTGGTCCTCGGCGAGCTCGGTCCTGACCGTCTTGATCGCCACGCGCCGGCCCGAAGCCGAGCGCGCGAGATAGACCAGCCCCATGCCGCCGGCACCCAGCCGTCCCAGCACCTCGAACGGCCCGATCCGCCGCGGATCGTGCTGTGTCAGCTGATCCACCACTTGCCTGCCACCTCCCCGTACGAGCCACGTCATCCACGTATGAACGCGGCCCCGTGCAGCGTCTCACCACCGCACCGCCATGGCGGCACGCACCCCGATTCTTCCTGTCCGCGCCACAGGTTGCGAACCCGATGGCGAAACGGGGTGTCTCGGGACAAAATCACCGGCCCCGTACCTGGAGTACGGCGAACGACGCCCCTTGATTGTCCGTGACGACGGCCGCCCTTCCGTACGAGGTGTCGAAAGGGGGCGCCTGGACACGTCCGCCGAGCCGGTTCACCGTACCGAGAACCGCGTCGACGTCCTCCACTCCGAAGTGGACGAGGAAGTGCGGCGGCATCTCGGCCGAGAAGACACCGGAGACCGGGGCGCGGCCGAAGTCGGGCGAGGCGTCGGGGCCGAACAGGGCGTCGTGGAACAGGGTGCCGTAGAAACGGTCGACGGTTTCCGGGTCCCGCGCGTACAGCTCGGCCCAGCAGAAGGAGCCCGGCTCGTGCCGCTTGCCGAAACCGGAGTGGGTTCCCGCCTGCCACAGGCCGAAGACCCCGCCCTCGGGGTCGGTCGCGAGGGCGGTCGTACCGTAGCGGCCCAGTGGGGTGGGCGCGATGATCACCTGCCCGCCCGCCGCCTGGATCCGGGCCGCGAGCGCGGCGGCGTCCGGGGTCGCGAAGGACACCGTCCACACCGTGGGCATCCGGCCGTCCCGCTTGGGTGTGAGGGCGGCGACGGGCTCCCCGTGATGGCGCGCCCACACCCCCTCCGTGTGCGGGTCGAACCCCTCTCCGAAGGTCCAGCCGAACAGTTCACCATAGAAACGCCTGCCCGCCTCCACATCGGGAAGCTGCGCGTCGACCCAACAGGGGACGCCCTCCGGGTAGGCGTGCGTAGCGTCGGACGCCCGGGATACGGCCATGCGGTCAAGTTAACGGCCTTTCATCCACTCCGCGCGACGGCCCGGACACCCTCGGACATCTCCCAGGGCCCCCACTCGCCGCCCGCACTCCCCCACGCACCCCATTTGCAGTCGGCCGAATCGCGCTCCGATCACCCCTCGGTAAGCTGACGGCATGACAGGACAAGTGCGTACCGTCGACGGCCGCGTGGCCGGACGGCGAGGGCAGGCGACCAGGCAGAAACTGCTCGACTGCCTCAGTGAAATGCTCAGCTCGTCGCCGTACCGGGACGTCAAAGTCATCGATGTCGCCCGGAAGGCGGGCACGTCGCCGGCGACTTTCTACCAGTACTTTCCGGACGTCGAAGGCGCCGTCCTGGAGATCGCCGAGCAAATGGCCACGGAGGGCGCCGGGTTGACCCAGCTCCTCGAAGGGCGCTCCTGGGTCGGCAAGGCCGGCTGGGCGACCGCACAGGAACTCGTCGACGGTTTCCTGGAGTTCTGGCGGAAGAACGAGGCGATCCTGCGCGTGGTCGACCTGGGCGCCGCCGAGGGCGACAAACGCTTCTACAAGATCCGCATGAAGATCCTGAACTCGGTGAACAACTCCCTCGCGGACTCCGTCTCCGAGCTCCAGTCCAAGGGCAAGGTCGACAAGGACGTGAACCCCGCGGCGATCGCCGGTTCCCTCGTCGCGATGCTCGCCGCGGTGGCCTCGCACCAGAAGGGCTTCCAGACCTGGGGCGTCAAGCAGGCCGAACTCAAGCCGAACCTGGCGCTGTTGGTGCACCTCGGGGTGACCGGGAAGAAGCCGACCAAGTAGCGCGACCGTACCTTCTGGGGCCCCTGTTCGGCCCACATCCTGTCATGCGGGCGGCAGTTCACTTCGTGGACTGCCGCCTGCTGCGCTATGCGCGGCGGCGCACGATGCGAAACAGCCTGATCTCCCGGTCGATCCGCGCCTGGTACGTGGCGTACGGCGGCCAGAACGCCAGCACCGCCTTCCAGGCCGCGTCCCGCTCCTCCCCCGCCAGCAGACGGGCCCTCACGGGGATGTCCTCGCCCTGTCGGCTGATGACGGCGTCCGGATGGGCCAGGAGGTTGGCGGTCCAGGCCGGATGATCGGTGCGCCCGAAGTTGGACCCGACGAGAATCCAGCTGCCCTCCCCCTCCGGCATACAGGCCAGCGGCGTACGCCGCTCCAGCCCGCTGCGGGCGCCCCGCACGGTCAGCACGATCCCCGGCAGCAGCTGCGCGCTGAGCAGCACCTTGCCGCGCGTCAGCCGGTGCACCACGCGGTCCATGGCAGGGACGAGGTGCGGGGCGATCCGGGCGAAGGCCCGCGTCGAGGACACCTTCTGCACACTCCGCACGACGGCCCGCGACCGGATTCCCGGCGCCATCAGACCGCCACCTCCGCCCCGTCGAAGAGCCGCGCCGCGTCGGCGGCGTACGCCCGCAGTCGGTGCACGGGCCCGAAGAGCAGTTCGTCGCCGGCCGCGCGCTTGAAGTACAGCTGGGCCTCGTGCTCCCAGGTGAAGCCGATGCCGCCGTGCAGCTGGATCGCCTCGGCGGCGGCCGTGCGCAGCGCCTCCAGGCCCTGGGCGAGCGCGAGGCCGCCGACCCGCTCGCCCCCGGCCCCCGCCGCCCAGGCGGCGTAGTACGCGGCGGACCTCGCCGCCTGCACCCGCACGTACACGTCCGCGAGCCGGTGCTTGACCGCCTGGAAGGACCCGATCGCCCGCCCGAACTGCTCCCGCTGCCGCACATGGGCGACGGTCCGCTCCAGCGCCCGGTCGGCGCCGCCGACGGCTTCGACGGCGAGCACGGCGGCGGCGCCGTCCCCGACGGAGGCGAGCGCGCCGAGCACGTCGGCGTCCTCCTCACCGAGCAACTCGGCCCGCACCTGGCGCAGTTGCACCCGCCCCTGCGCCCGTGTCTCGTCCAACGACGTCTGCCGCATCCGTACGAGCCCCGGGGCGTCCTCCGTCACCAGGAAGATCCGCGTCCGGGCCCGGGCGAACCCCCCGGTGTGCGCGGCGACCAGCAGGAGCCCGGCGCTGTGCCCGTCGAGGACGCGTTCCACCTCCCCGTAGAGATGCCAGCCGCCCTCCTCGCCCGGCCGGGCCTGTACGCCCCCGGCCCGGCCGCCGCCCGCCCAGTCCCCGCCGTTGTCGCCGACCAGGCCGAGCGCGGTGGGGAGCCCGGCGCCCGGTACCGCGAGGGCGGCGGTCAGCTCGCCGGCCGCGATCCTGGGCAGCAGCCCGGCGCGCTGGGCGTCGGTGCCGAGGGCGAGGATCAACGGGGCCGCGAGGGCGGCCGTGGCGAGCAGCGGCGAGGGCGCGAGGACCCGCCCCGACTCCTCGCAGGCGAGGGCGAGATCGGCGAACGAGCAGCCGACCCCGCCGTACGCCGTGGGCAGGGCGAGCCCCGGCAGCCCGAGCTGCTGCGCGAGGGTCTCCCAGAGCCCGGCGTCGTATCCGGCCCCGGTGCGCACGGCCGACCGCACCTCCTCCGGACCGCAGCGCTTGAGCAGGAGTTCCCGCAGGGTGCGGCGGATCTCGTCCTGTTCGGCGGTGAAACGGGCGTCCATGGCCAGGCCCTTTCTCCCGATCTGACGGCCCGTCACATTAGCGCCGTGCGGTACGGATGCCCAGAGCCACGACGACCTCCCGCACACCGTCACATCTGATGTACCGTCAGATTCATGACTCCGGGGAAGCGCAAGGTCGCCGTGGTGGGTGTCTCCCTCTCGGACTGCGGTCGCGTGGACGACGCGACGCCGTACGCCCTGCACGCCCAGGCCGCCAGGCGCGCGCTGGCGGACGCGGGGATGGACCGCTCGCTGGTCGACGGCTTCGCGTCGGCCGGCCTCGGCACCCTGCCGCCGGTCGAGGTGGCCGAGTACCTGGGCCTGCGCCCCACCTGGGTCGACTCCACCGCCGTCGGCGGCTCCACCTGGGAGGTCATGGCGGCGCACGCGGCGGACGCGATCGCGGCGGGGCACGCCGAGGCCGTCCTCCTCGTCTACGGCTCGACCGCCCGCGCCGACATCAAGGCGGGCCGCCGCACCGGCAACCTCTCCTTCGGCGCCCGGGGCCCGCTCCAGTTCGAGGTCCCCTACGGCCACACACTCATCGCCAAGTACGCGATGGCCGCGCGCCGCCACATGCACGCGTACGGCACGACACTCGAACAGCTCGCCTCGGTGGCCGTCCAGGCGCGGGCGAACGCGGCGCTGAACCCAGAGGCGATGTTCCGCACCCCGATCACCACCGACGACGTCCTGTCCGGCCCGATGATCGCCGACCCCTTCACCAAGCTGCACTGCTGTCTGCGCTCCGACGGCGGCGCGGCGGTGCTGCTGGCGGCCGAGGAGTACGTACGGGACTGCCGCAGGGCCCCGGTGTGGATCCTCGGCACCGGCGAGCACGTCTCGCACACGACGATGTCCGAGTGGCCGGACTTCACCGTCTCCCCCGCCGCGGTGAGCGGACGCCTCGCCTTCGAGCGGGCGGGGGTGCGGCCCGACGAGATCGACGTGGCCGAGCTCTACGACGCCTTCACGTACATGACCCTCGTGACCCTGGAGGACCTGGGCTTCTGCGCGAAGGGCGAGGGCGGGGAGTTCGTGGAGAAGGGGCGCCTGACGGTGGGCGGGGAGCTGCCGGTGAACACGGACGGCGGCGGACTCTCGGCCCAGCATCCGGGGATGCGGGGCCTGTTCCTCCTGGTGGAGGCCGTACGGCAACTGCGCGGGGAGGCCGGGGAACGCCAGGTCAGGAAGACGGGCGGACGCCTTCCCGAGCTGGCGGTGGCCTCCGGGACGGGCGGGTGGTTCTGCTCGTCGGGGACGGTGGTACTCGGAAGGTAGGGGACGGTGGCGCCGGGGCGGCAAGGGCCGGACAGCACGACTCCGGGGGTCAGGGCAGAACGGTGACGGGGGCCGTGTCGTTGACCGGGTTCGGGTCGCGGCGGCCGGTGGACGGCTTGGTGTCCTGGAGGGCCACGCTGCCCTGCCCCGGCCCGTCGAGGCTCAGAGTGAACGCGAAGTCACGGGTCCTGCCGGGGTCGAGTCGGCCCACGAGACAGCTGTACGCGAGGCCGTCGGAGTCGCAGTACGGCTCGTACGCGTCCTCGTCGATGGCCTCCATGGGTTCTTCCAGCACGGTGCCGGGCGGCGGCGTGAACAGCAGCTTCGTACCGGTTCCGGGGATGCCGGGCCCGTTGTTGCGGACCTTGAGCCGCAGCGAGCGCTTCGTGCCGGGGCTGCCCCGCAGTTCGACGCCGAAGACCTCGTAGTCGGCGTGGGTGTCCAGACGCACGTCGGTGAAGACGCCTCCCTCGGCGAACGCGCCGCCGGTGCCGTCGGCGCCGCGCACGGCCTCGGCGGTCAGGGGTGGGCCGTCACCGTGGTCGCCGCCCGGCGGCACCACGGTGTACTGTCCGGGCCCCGAGTCCAGCGGCCAGGCCTCCTGGCTGAAGGAGCCGTACATCCGCGTCTTCGACGCGCGCAGCCGCAGGGCGGGGTGCAGGACGACGGTCCCGCCCGGCGGGATGCGCAGGTCGGGAAAACGGCAGACGGCCGTATGGCCGTGATGCTGAGGCGGGTAAAGGCAGTTGGCGTACCGCTGCCGGAAGTCCAGCTCCCCGGACCCGAGTTCGAGGGCGAGCCCCTTCACCGGCACCTCGCCGTCATTGCGGACGACGACCGGTACGGTCACGTCGGCGCCCGGGCGCACGTCCTTGACGACCTTGAGCGTGCGCACCTTCACCACGGGCTCGCCGACCACGACCCGGGTGCGGGTGGTGAGCGTCTTCCCGTCCTTCGTGGTGAACGTGAAGCGCACGATGCCGGTGTCGCCGGGTTTGCTGCCCTCGGCGGCGACCGGGTGGACACGGTCCAGGTCCGACCAGTTGTCGTAGGCACCGCTGACGTCGCAGATGGCACGCACGGTGTCGTTGATGCACCGGGTCCCGCTCTTGCGCAGGCCGACCGCCTTCAGCCGTACGACGCCCTCGGACCCGCGCACGTCGACGGTCAGCCGGTGGTCCCGCGTGCCGTAGCGGCTGGTCGCCTTGACGTCCTCGGCCTGCAGATGGAACGGCATCTTGGCCTTGGGCCCGGATGTGTCACCGACGGGGCGCAGGTAGAAGACCTCGGGGGCGGAGATCCAGGACTTGGGGGCCGCGAGGGGGCCGCAGGCGGCGAGGGGGAGCAGGAGGGCGCCGCTGAGCGCGACGCCCGCTGAGCGCCTCAACGGACGGTACGGAGGAAGGCGGTCCAGGTAGTGGGGGTGATGGTGAGGGTGGGGCCGGTGAGGTTCTTTGAGTCGCGGATGTGGACCGTTTCGGGGCGGGTTGCTATTTCGAGGCAGGCCTCGCCCTCGTTGTTGCTATAGCTGGACTTGAACCAGGCCAGTTCGTTCATATTCACCGTTGTCCCGCCTTCCTTTCGATGCGCTCCACGGACTCCTCTGGGTTGAGCGCTTGGGCGCGCAGCATCCCGAAGAGGTCAACCAGATCGCTCGCCTGCTCCGGCTTGTGGATCAACCTACCGCCGCCCTGCGCGTCCGCGTACACCAGATTGCGCCCCTCCTCCGAGATCATCAGCTGCATCGGTCCCACCAGCCCCGCATGGACGCGCCTCGCGGTCGGCATCACCTGGATCGTCAGCTGCTTCATCGTCTGGTTGCAATCCAGGATGTGCACCAACTGCTCCTTCAATACCTGCTCGTCACCGAGCGGCCGCTCCAGTACGGCCTCTTCGACCACGTAACTCACGTACGGCGGAGGATTGCGCATCAGCACCGCCTGCCGTTCCAAGCGAGCCTCGACGTGCTTCTCGATCTCCTCCTCGGTGTACGCCGGTCGCCGCACTTCGTACAGCGCCCGCGCGTATGCCTCCGTCTGAAGGAGCCCCGGAATCAGCATCGTTTCGTACGCGCTGATCACCCGCGCATTCCGTTCCAGCCGCACCCAATTCACGAAGGCGGGCGGATACTTCTCCTCCTCAATCATCTCGACGCAAGCGGCGAGCGCACCCCTTGCATCGAGCCTCTCATCCGCGCCCCTGAGGAACTCGATCGGCGGGATCCGCTCCCCCCTCTCATACGCCCCGAAGATCGACTCGGAGACATGCACCAACTCACCCGCCTCCTTCTGCGTCAGTTCCAGCCGCCCCCGATGAATCCGCAGCAACTCCCCCACCAACCGCCGCCCCATGGACACCCCACCGTTCGTCCCCACAACAACCACCATCCTCCCCACAACCGGCAATGTGGACCGTGTTCGTCTGGTCACGCTACGCAACCATCGCCACCCTCATAGTCATGACGAACAAACTCACCCCGAATTGGGTCCCAAGGTCCGGTCTTCAACTACGCCTCGCCGGGGTCCACTTCGACGCCGTCCGCGTGTGCGGCGTACGCGGGGAAGCCGTGCTGCACCACCTCGTCGCGCTCACCGACGGTCACCCCGGACCGGTCGTCAGGGAGTCCAACGGCTGCCGCTGGACGTACTTCCTGCTGGCACCCGGCGAGGGCGCGGAGCGCGACTGGCCGCCCGGCGCCCGCCGGTTCACGCGCTCGGCGCACGACGAGTACGTGGGCGTACCCGCGCCGGAGGGGAACACGTACCCCCTGAGCTGGGGGCACGGCGCACCGGAGGTGGGTGAGTTCGTGGACGCGGAGCTGCTGCACGGGGTGCTCATGGCGCAGCTCTGCCGGTCCCCCGAGTGATACTCGGAGGATGGGAACGGATCTTCATGAGCTGCTCAGGTCACTGCGGGTGTGGGACGTAGAGCTGCCCTCCTTCGAACCGGCATCCGCACCCGCCGAACCACTCCCCCTGTTCACGGAGTGGTTCGCGGAGGCGGTCGCGGCGGGGCAGAGCGAACCGCACACGATGTCGCTGGCGACGGCGGACGAGGACGGGCTGCCCGACGTCCGGATCGTGATGCTGCACGGCGCGGACGCGGACGGCTGGGCCTTCGCGAGCCATGCCACCAGCCGCAAGGGCCGTCAGCTGGCCGCGCGCCCGTACGCGGCTCTGGGGTTCTACTGGCCCGCTCAGGGCCGTCAGATCCGGCTGCGGGGGCCGGTCGAGGTCGCCCCGGCCGAGGAGGGGCAGGCGGATCTGCACGCCCGTTCGACGGGGGCGCTGGCCGCCGCGCTCGTGGGCGGGCAGAGCGAAGTGCTCGGTTCGGTGGCGGAGTTGGGGCGGGCCTCGGACGACGCCTGGGACCGCGCTCAGCGCGAGCCCGACGCCCCGGCCCCGACGTGGACCCTCTACCGCCTCCGGCCGGAAGAGGTGGAGTTCTTCCAGGGTGACGCGAGGCGTCGGCACGTACGGCTCGTTTACCGCCGTACAAAACCTTCTCCGGAGGGCGGTGGCTGGCGCAAGGAGCTGCTCTGGCCCTGAGACGAGGGACTGGTCAGGTGGGCCTGGGCGCACTTGCGGAAGGCCGTCACGAGGCGGCTTCGGTCGTCGGCGCGGGTCGCGAGCACGACGTGACTCGGTTCGACGCCGTGCAGGGGGACCGTGGTGAGGTCGGGGCGGATGCTGTCGGCGCGCGGGTCGGCCGGGACGATGCCCACGGCCTGGCGTCACCGGAGCCACCGGATTCGTCGGCAGCGCCGTCGTACGCGAACTGCTGGACGCGGAACACCGGGTTCTCGGCCTCGCCCGCTCGGACCGGGCCGCCGCGTCACTGACGACCGCGGGGGCGGAAGCGCACCGCGGTGCCCTCGACGACCTCGACAGCCTGCGGGCGGGCGCGGACGCGGCGGACGGCGTGATCCACACCGCGTTCCAGCACGGCTCCGCCGACTTCGCTGCCGCCGCCCGGACGGAGATCCGCGGCGGCCCGGATCCCGGGGGAGGCGGCGGCGCTGTCGTTCGCCGAGCGCGGGGTGCGGGCCTCGGTGGTGCGGCTGCCGCCGTCGGTGCGCGGCGAGGGTGACCACGGTTTCGTACCGCAGATCATCGCCGTCGCCCGCGCGAAGGGCGTCTGCGCCTACCCCGGCGACGGCTCCAACCGCTGGGCCGCCGGGCACCGGCTCGACGCCGCGCACCTGTACCGGCTGGCCCTGGAGGAGGCGGCCGACCACTTCGGCTGGTTCGGACGCTTCTTCGCGAGGGACGTCCCGGCGTCGAGCGCCCGGACACAGAAGCGGCTGGGATGGCACCCCGAGCGGCCCGGCCTCGTCGAGGACCTCGAAGCTGGGCACTACTTCACGAACTCGTAGACGGCTGCTTCAAGAAGTCGTGGACGGCGAAGTCGGCGACGGGGCGGTAACCGATGCGCTGGTAGAGGCCGTTGCTGGTCGGATTGGCGAGGTCGGTGAAGAGGAGCACCTCGTCCGCTCCGGCGGCCAGCGCGGCCCTGCTGACCTCGGCGGTGGCGGCCCCCGCGTAGCCGCGTCCGCGCAGGGATGCCGGGGTGTAGACGGGGGCGACCCGGATCTGCCCGGCGATCAGGGGGGTCGCTCCGGCCATGGCCACCGGCGTACCGTCCGGCGTCTCCCAGAGCGTGACACCGCCGTAGGCGAGTCGGCTCTCGGCCCAGCGGTCCGGGTCCTGCCTCTCGTTGCGCTCGAAGATCCCGGCGAACTCGGCGTACCAGCGCGCGACGAGCGCGTGGTCGCTCTCGCCGGCCACCCGGGCGCGGCCCGGCGGAACGGGCGTCGGCGGCGTGAGCGCACCGAGCCGGTACAGCCGTTCGCTTCTTCTGAGCCGGGCCCGCACACCCGCGTGGCGCTCCCAGGCGGCGGCGAACTCGGCGGCCGTGTCCACCGGACCGCCGACGCCCGGGAACGAGTACCCCTCGTCCGCGAGCCGCGCGGCCAGCGCGTCGACGCCTTCCGCCGGGAGGTCGGTGAGATTGAGCTGGTACGGCGGGGTGTGGAACAGCACCGCCGACACCCCACCGACCCCGTCGCCCGTCCCTTCAGCCTCCCCGTCGGCGTCGGCGTCGGCGTCGGCGTCGGCGAACCGGCCGAAGAACGGTGCCTCCTCCCCGTACACGTCCGGCCCTCGTCTGCGCAGCGCATCGGTCACGGACAGCGCCACGGTGTGCGCCGCGGGCCGCGAGCGCAGGAAGTCCCCCGCGCTCGTGAGGAATTCGTCCAGATCGTGGGTGAACACCCAGCCACGCGCGTCACGAGTCATACCCGGCATGATCCCGCTCACCGCATGCCCGGCGCCTCCGGATTTCCCGGCCCCGCGCACCGTGCTCGTCCTGGCCCGGCGGCCCGGCCCCTCCCGCGTGGCCGTGTAGGCCGTTCGCCTCCGTGGTGGTGCACGGGTCGACGCCGTCGATGATCATCCAGGTGTACCCCTCGGCAATGAAATACATCGGTATGTCCGGGGTACCCAAACGAAGGAACTGGACATGCGGTATCGAATCGTCGCTCTCGCCGTGGTGAGCGTGCTGGCCATGGCGGTCCCGGCAGGCGCGACTCCCCCACGGATCGCGCCCGACAGCGCGGGACCGAAACCCCCCGGGCCGACGCCTCCCCCCGGAACGACACCTCCGCCCGGGGCGCCGAACGGCGAGGCCTGGGCATGGACCCAACTGACCAGCAACGGCACCCAGATCCGGTACGTGTCCACGGACACCAGCCTGACGTGTCCCGTCGTGCGCTACACCCTGGGAGGCAGCCGGAATCCATTCGCGCTGCACCGTGTGAGCCTTCCCGGGCCGACCTCACAGTTCCCGACCACCGTCTGTGAGCTGAGAGTGCCCCTCACAGCCTCCAACGCGGTGCTAGAGCAGACGTCGATCCAGGCGGCCACGGTGCATCCCGCGAACCGTCAGCTCCCCTTGCCGAAGTGGACCTCGAACACACGCCCCAGCAACATCGCCGTCATCGGCGACGCGGGCTGCGAGGTCCCGACGGCCGGTCCCGTGCAGAACTGCGCGAACCATCAAACCGGCTGGCCCTTCCAGCGGGTCGCGGACAGCGCGGCGACCGTGACGAAGCCGGATCTCGTGATCCACACCGGTGACTACCTCTATCGGGATGACCCCGCCCGGGCGAACGACAAAGCGGCGAATCCGGGCTGTACGACGCTCACCGACCGAGCCAGCTGGGCCTGCGTCATCGCCGACTTCTTCAGGCCCGCCGAAAAGCTGCTGGCCGTGGCACCGATCGCGCTGACCCGGGGTAACCACGAAGACTGCAACATGATGCAGCAGGGCGGCGCGGGCGGCGCGTGGTTCCGCTACCTCGCCGACGATCTCCGCAACAACGCATCGTGCAGCGTCTACCCGCCGCCCTCGCTGATCAAGGCCGGCACCCTGACCCTCGCATCCGTGGACTCCTCGTTCGCCAACGACATCACAACCACGCCGACCCAGCGGGGCATCTACGCCAGGCAGTTCCAAGCCGTGAACCAGGCCGCGGTCCAAAACCCCAACAACGACTACTTCGTGGTCACGCACAAGCCGCTGTGGATGGTGAAGGCGGCCGGCACCCCGCCCAACTCGGCGGAATGGCTGACCCACGTCCTCGACGCGGCCGTCTCCGACACCTCACTGCACCGGCTGGCGGACAACGTGCGACTGGTGCTGTCGGGGCACGTCCACCTCTACCAGATGGTCGATTTCAACACCTCCCGCCCGCCCCAGCTGACCGTGGGCTCCTCGGGCGGACCACTGGACAACGGCCCGGACGACGCCAAGGTCGTCGGACAGCGGATCGGCACGCCCCCGCAGGCCGTCACACAGTCGATCACCCAGGAACAGAACCCTCCGGGAGGCGTGGGGGTCTTCGGATACGCGGTCCTCAACGACAACGGCGGGACCTGGAACCTCACCTTCCATGACCCGTCCGGTGCCGTACGGGGCAAGACCTGTGCGCTGAGCACGAGCAAGACCAACAAGTCGTTCGCCTGCCATTAGGCAGACCGACAGGTAGAACCGACAGGTCAAGGAGTCGGGACCGGGTCCCACCGGGGCCCGGAGCCCGTCGACGGCAGCGTCGGCTCCGGGTCCGTCGCGATCCGTGCGTGCAGGTGGACGTCCCGGAACGCGTCGTGCCGCCCCGACTCGAACATCGCCTCCCGCAGGGTCCCCTCGTACGGGAACCCGCACCGCTCGGCGATCCGGCAGGACGCGTCGTGGCCGAGGGCGTGACCCAGTTCGATGCGGTGCAGACGGACGGCGCCGAAGACGTAGCGGGCGGCCAGGGCGAGGGCACGGGTGGCGACCTGGTGACCGCGGGCCTCCGGAAGGACCCAGTAGCCGACGATGCCGACGCGTATGACGTGGTTGATGTCGTTGACGCCTATGTGACCCAGGATCGTACCGGTGGCCGCGTCGGTGATGCAGAAGGAGACGGCGGTGCCCTCGGCGACGCTCTCGGCGCGCGAGCGGAGCGAGTCACGGGCGCTGCCCAGGTCCCGGACGATCTTGACCGGGGTGTTCCAGCGCTGGAACTCCGGGTCGGACAGCCCGCGCAGCCAGGTCGCCACATCAGCCTCGGATTCCGGGTCCCAGGGACGCAGCCGCAGACCATGGCCGTCGAGCACGGGGAAGGGCTGGGCGAGGGGCTTCTCGTGAACGTCGGACATCCGGCCATTATTCACGGGGCCCAGAGGGGTTCAAGAAGTGGTTTTCGACACGGCTCAAGGAGAGGGGGCGGCGGAAGAAGGAGGCGCTACAGCGCCGGACCGTGGCCGGAACACCGGCACCCCCGCCCTGAACGCGACCTCCAGCCCCATCCCGATCCGCAGCGCCTCACTCTCGCACTCCACCACCTCGGTCATCATGCGCGGCCCCTCCACCAGGTCGACGACCGCGGCGACGTACGGCACCCGCTCGCCGAACGGCGGGAGGTCGTTGCGATGCACGACGGACCAGGTGTAGAGCGTGGCGTGCCCGCTCGCGGGCCGCCAGCGCACGTCCTCGCTCCAGCAGTGCGGGCAGAACTCCCGGGGGTAGTGGTGGGCCCGGTCGCAGCCCGCGCAGTGGCGGATCAGCAGCCGGCCCTCCGCCGCCGCGTCCCAGTACGGCCGGGTGAAGGCATCGACTTCGGGCAGATCGAATCGCGCCCCGCCCGAGGCGCGCTCCCCGCTCACGAGCACACCCCGACCCCGATCGACCCGCGCCTCACGAGAACAGGCCGATCGCACTGTCCAGCGACCACGTCTGCCATCCCATCCCGAAGAAGGCGACGACCGAGATCAGCGCCATCATCGCGTTCTGCCCCTGCTCGGCCCAGTCGTGGATCATGAGGGTGAAGTACAGGACGTTGAGGAGCAGTCCGCCGACGAGCGCGATCGGCGTCAGGAACCCGGCCACCAGTCCCAGCCCGAGGGCCAACTCCGCGTACACGACGACGTACGCCATCGTCCGCGGCCGGGGCGCGACCACGACGTCGAAGCCGGAGCGCACCGCGTTCCACCGGTGCTTGCCCGCGACGTCCGCCGCCCACGCGATCCCGGTCCCCCGCTCGAACCAGCCCTTCTTGTCCTTGTGCCGCCAACTCTCCAGCCACCACAGCCCGAGCCCGATCCGCAGCACGGCCAGCCACTCCGCTCCGCCGAGCCAGATCGTGTCCATGGCAGTCCACGCCCCCTTCAGATTCTGACGGTACGTCAGTTCAGCGCACGGAGGACGCCCGCGCAAGAGGCGTACGCCACCCTCCCCTTCACTCATCCCCCCGCTTCGAACACAACCGAGTGACCTACGCCACCGGCCCCACCCACTCCTCCTACAGCCGTGATCAGTTCGCAACCGATTCCGGGCTTGACCGAGACCTATCAAGTGACGACGTGATTACGCTCGCGCACATGGCCGACTCGACTGCTTCCTCGACACCCCGCCCGGTGCCGTCCCACGAAGACCGCCCCGTGTACGTCATCGGCGGCGGTCCCGGGGGGCTCGCGACGGCGTACGCGCTGCGCGCACAGGGCGTACGGGCCGTCGTACTGGAGAAGTCCGACCAGGTCGGAGCGTCCTGGCGGCGCCACTACGACCGGCTGCACCTGCACACGACCCGGCGCCTGTCCGGCCTGCCCGGCCTCGCGATGCCGCGCTCCTTCGGGCGGTGGGTCTCGCGCGACAACGTGGTGCGCTACCTGGAGAAGTACGTCGAGCACCACCAGCTGGAAATCGTCACGGGCGTCGAGGTCTCGCGCGTCGAGCCCGCCCCGGGTGGCGACGGCTGGCTGCTGCACGCCACCGGCGGCCGCGAGCTGACCGGCAGCGCCGTGGTCGTCGCCACCGGCCACAACCACACCCCGCGCCTGCCCGACTGGCCCGGCCGCGACACGTACACCGGCGAACTCCTGCACGCCGGCGACTACCGCAACCCCGCCCCCTACGCCGGCCGTGACGTCCTCGTCGTCGGCGTCGGCAACACGGGCGCCGAGATCGCCGTGGACCTGGTCGAGGGCGGCGCCTCCCGGGTACGGCTCGCCGTGCGCACCGCGCCGCACATCGTGCGCCGCTCCACGGCCGGCTGGGCCGCCCAGTTCACCGGGATCCTCGTACGACGGCTGCCGGTGCGCCTCGTCGACGCACTCGCCGGGCCGATGGCCAAGGTCAGCGTGCCGGACCTGTCGGCACAGGGGCTGCCCCGCCCCGACACCGGCCTCTACTCCCGCGTCAACGAAGGCTCCATCCCCGTCCAGGACGTCGGCCTCATCAACGCCGTCCGCAAGGGACGGGTCGAGGTCGTGGCCGCGGTGGAGGGCTTCGAGGAGGACAAGGTCGTCCTCGCCGACGGGAAGCGGATCGGCCCGGACGCCGTGATCGCCGCGACGGGCTACGTACGCGCCCTGGAAGGCATCGTCGGCCACCTCGACGTCCTCGACGGGCGTGGCCACCCGGTCGTGCACGGCGCCCGCACCCCGAAGAAGGCACCCGGCCTCTACTTCACCGGCTTCACCAACCCCATCAGCGGCATGTTCCGCGAACTCGCCCTCGACGCGGAGAAGATCGCGAAGGCGGTCGCGAGGACCGCGGCCAAGACGGAGAGAGCGGCGGAGAAGGCAGCGTCGAAAGCGGCGACGAGGACGCGTGCGAAGACAGGGGCGAAGACGGAGGCGCGCGACACGGGGGACACCCGCGCCGCGCGCTGAGTGACCGTCAATTGACTGCGAGCACCGCCGTGTTGTTCGTGGTGTCCGGGTCGAAGGTGAAGTCTCCGAACTCGGGATGAATGCTGACCTCACCGCTCGTGCCGGGCACCGCCGCGTCGATCCGCAGCTGGAAGGCGTACGTGCGCTCGGCGCTCTCGGACACCCAGTACGGCAGCGCACAGTCGTAGCGCGGGGCGCCCGTGCGCTTCTCGTAGTACCCGCCCGTGAGGGTGTGCGGGACGCAGTCCGCGGGGACGCCGGTGACCGTCGTACCCGTCGGGACGATCAGCCTGACCTTGGCGGCCGGGTCACCGGAGCCGAGGTTCGCGAACCAGGCCGGGCCGTTGTTCTTGAAGGTGAGCGGGGCGGTCACCGTCTGGCCCGCCGTACCGGTGACCGCGGCGCCGGCCACCGAGAAGTCGGCGGTGCTGTCCGTGCCGATCTGCAGGGCCGCGTAGTTGTCACGGCTCGCGAGGTCGGTCGCGCCGTCGGCCGGGTCGACACTGATGTCCAGCCGGTCGTTCAGCGCGTGCCGCGCGATCGCCAACTGCAGCGGCGCGGGCAGCTCGAAGGAGTCACCGGGGGCCAGCACCTGGTCGAACGTGCAGGTCGCGTCCGTCATCGGCGCGTACTCGTCACCGCCCGTCCGCGTGTAGGTGCAGGCGTCGTACTTGTTCAGGAAGTCCAGCCCGTACGACGCCGTCATCTTCACCGTGACGCCGTGCGCGCTCTCGTTGCCCTTGTTGGTCAGCGCGAAGGGGATCGTCTCGGTGCCACCCGGCTGCGCGTGCTCGACGTCGGCCACGGAGGCGAGGGAGAGGTCGGGGCCCGAGGCGACCGTGAAGTCGGTCTCGAAACTGTCCTCCGGCGCCGTGAGCGTGCCGTCGGGGCCGCCGGTGGCCGTCGCCCCGTAGGTGATCACGCCCTGCGCCCCGGCCTGCGCACCGTCGGCCGCGCGGATCCCGAGGTGGATCTGCCGGACGTAGTCGGACCCGATCACGGGCACGTCCGGCACGCTGCACACCGCGGTCGTGCCGTTCGGCGCGCAGTTGTCCGGCCAGGTCACCTCGCCGACCCCGGCCAGCCCGGAGGCGTCGACGGTCACCTTGCCGTCGGTCACCGTGAAGTGGCCGTTGTCGTGGTAGATCCCCACGTCGATCGTCCGGCTCTGCGGCGCGCCGCCGTCCGTGCCGAGCGGCAGGGCCTGCGCGGAGGGTGCGTCGATCCACAGCTGGTCGGACTCGGTCTCGGCCAGCGCGGGGGCGGCGGTGAGCCCCACGGTGACAAGTCCGGCCGTGAGCGTCGTACAGGCTCCGAGCCGCAGCGCGCGGCCGAGGGAGACAGGTCTCATGACATCCCCAAGAGTGCGAAGAAAAGTGAGGAAAGGCGAAGACAAGGACAGAAAGTGGTGGCTCGACCGGCGTGAGCCGACAGGGCCATGTCATAGACGATCAGCGGGAGTTGATGGTTGTGCGGCACCCCCACGGGTTCCGGCTCCCCGCACGACGGGTACGAACCAGATCCCCGCCGCCCAGCCTTTTGCTTGCACGACGGTTCCTGACGCGGCGTCAGTTAAGTAATCTGACAGAGCGTCAGTTAATTGGCTGTCACACAGGAGCGGGCGGACCGATGCTTGGATCAACCCACGGCACCCTCACCACCGACTCCCGCCGGGCCCGCGTCATCGCCTGCGGCGAGCAGCCCTCACCCGTCGTGCACGGCCGCCCGGCCGACGTCGACGACCTGGACGTCAGCGGCCGTCCGCTGTACGCCGAGGTACCCGATCTGGACCGCTTCTTCCGTCCCGAGTCCGTGGCCGTCGTCGGCGCCTCGGACGCCGAGGGCCGGCCCAACACCGGCATCACCCGGCAGCTGATCGCCTGGGCCGAGCGGGTCGGCGCCCGGCTGCACCCGGTGCACCCCACCCGTCAGTCCGTCTTCGGCATCCCCTGCTCCCCCTCCCTCGCCGACCTGCCCGAGCAGATCGATCTGGCCGTGCTCCTCGTCGGCGACCCGCTCCCCGTGATCGGGGAACTGGCCGAGGCCAAGGTGAAGTTCGCCGTCGCCTTCGCCTCCGGGTTCGCCGAGACCGGGGCCGAGGGCGCCGCCGCACAGACCCACCTCGCCGCCGCCGTCCGCCACGCCGGCCTCAGGCTCCTCGGGCCCAACACCAACCTCAACGCCTTCGAGAAGTTCCGCGACGATCTCGACGGTCCCGCGATCGCCCTCATCACCCAGTCCGGACACCAGGGCCGGCCGGTGTTCGCGATGCAGGAGCTGGGCGTACGGCTCTCCCACTGGGCGCCCACCGGCAACGAGGCCGACCTCGAGACCGCCGACTTCATCTCCTACTTCTCCGAGCAGCCGGAGATCGGCGCGATCGCCTGCTACGTCGAGGGGCTGAAGGACGGCCGCTCCTTTCTGCTCGCCGCCGACCGCGCCGCCCGCCGCGGAGTGCCCGTCGTCGCCGTCAAGGTCGGCCGCACCGAGACCGGCGCCCGCACCGCCGCCTCACACACCGGCAAGCTGACCGGGGCCGACACGGTGGTGGACGCGGCGATGCGGCAGTACGGCGTGATCCGTGTCGACGGGCTCGACGAACTCCAGGACACCGCCGCCCTGTTGGCCCGTGCCCGCGCCCCGCGGGCCGAGGGTGTCGTCGTCTATTCGATCTCGGGCGGCACGGGGGCGCACTTCGCCGACCTGGCGACGGCGGCGGGGCTTCCTCTGCCGAGTCTCTCCGCCCCCAAGCAGGCAGAGCTGCACCAGTGGATACCCGAGTACCTGAGCGTGACCAATCCCGTCGACAACGGCGGGCACCCGGTCGGCGACTGGCGCGGACGGAAGATCATCGACGCGATCCTCGCCGACCCGGAGGTCGGCGTACTGATCTGTCCCATCACCGGGCCCTTTCCTCCCATGAGCGACAAGCTCGCGCAGGACCTGGTGGACGCGGCGGAACAGACGGACAAGCTGGTGTGCGTGGTGTGGGGCTCGCCGGTCGGCACCGAGGCCGCCTACCGCGAGACGCTGCTCGGCTCGTCGAAGGTCGCCACCTTCCGGACCTTCGCCAACTGCATCACGGCCGTGCGCGCCTACCTGGACCACCACCGGTTCGTCGCCGCCTACCGCTCCCCCTTCGACGAGGCTCCCCGCACTCCCTCGCCGTCCTTCCGCAAGACGCAGGCGCTGATGCGGCCGGGGCAGCAGCTGAGCGAGCACGCGGCGAAGCAGCTGTTGCGCGCCTATGGGATCCGGGTGCCGCGCGAGCAGTTGGTGACCAGCGCGGCGGCGGCCGTGCGCGCGGCGAGTCTCGTCGGCTACCCCGTGGTCATGAAGGCGTCCGGCGCCCAGATCGCCCACAAGACCGAACTGGGTCTGGTGAAGATCGGACTGACCTCCGCCAGCCAGGTCAGGGACGCCTATCGCGAGCTCGCCGACATCGCGCGCTACGAGGGGATCTCGCTCGACGGGGTGCTGGTGTGCCAGATGGTCGAGCGGGGGGTGGAAATGGTCGTGGGCGTCACGCACGACCAGCTCTTCGGGCCGACCGTGACCGTCGGGCTGGGCGGCGTGCTCGTCGAGGTGCTGCGGGACGCGGCCGTCCGCGTGCCGCCGTTCGGCGAGGACCAGGCTCGGGGCATGCTCGGCGAGCTGCGCGGGCGGGCCCTTCTGGAGGGCGTGCGCGGGGGGCCGCCGGTGGATGTGGACGCGCTGATCGAGGTCGTCATGCGCGTACAGCGGATGGCGCTGGAACTCGGGGACGACATCGCCGAGCTCGACATCAACCCGCTGATGGTGCTGCCCAGGGGCCAGGGAGCGGTGGCGCTGGACGCGCTGGTCGTCTGCCGCTGAGCCCCCACGTCCCAGCCCCGGCGGCAGCCCCCGCCGCACCGCCCCCCGTAAAAACCGGAGCATCCCCATGACGTCCTCCCCCGAGAATTCTGCCGAGAAATCCGCCGATCCCGTCGACTCATTGGTACTGCACGCCACTGACAATCACGTCTCGTGGATCACCCTCAACCGCCCCGAAGCCCTCAACGCCATCACGCCTGACCAGCGCGAACGCCTCATCCAGCACCTCTCGCACGCCTCCTGCGACCCGGGCGTACGGGCCGTCGTGATCACGGCGACCGGACGTGGTTTCTGCACGGGCGCGGACCTGCGCGCAGGACCGTCGGCCGGGGGGTCGGGGGCCCGGGAACAGGCGCCCGGGGAGCAGGCGCCCGGGGAGCGGGTGGCCGGGGACGTGGCGCGCATGATCCGGCTCGGCGCCCAGCGCCTGATCGGCGCGGTTCTCGACTGCGAGAAGCCCGTGATCGCGGCGGTCAACGGCACCGCGGCCGGCCTCGGCGCCCACCTCGCCCTCGCCTGCGACCTCGTACTCGCCGCCGATTCCGCCAAGTTCATCGAGGTGTTCGTACGCCGCGGCCTGGTCCCCGACGGCGGCGGCGCGTATCTGCTGCCCCGGCTCATCGGCCCCCAGCGCGCCAAGGAACTGATGTTCTTCGGCGACGCGCTGACGGCGGCGGACGCGGCGCGGCTCGGGCTCGTCAACAGGGTCGTACCACCGGACGATCTGGAGAAGACCGCCCGCGACTGGGCCGAGCGCCTGGCCACCGGCCCGACCCGTGCCCTCGCCCTCACCAAACAGCTGGTCAACGCCTCCCTCGACACCGACCGCACCACCGCCTTCGCCGCCGAAGCCGCCGCCCAGGAGATCAACATGACCACGACGGACGCGACCGAGGGCGTGGCCGCCTTCGTGGAACGCCGGACCCCCCGCTACCAGGGCCGCTGAGTCAGTCCCGCCCCTTCCCACCCCTTCCTATCTGACACTCCGTCAGCTTCAATGGGTGGTGTGATGGGACACGCAGGGATGGCGGCCGCCGCCGTCCGTTATCTCAGGTCGGCCGGGGCTTCCACCGTCGCGGGGCGCGTGGAGGCGCTGCCGCGGCCGGAGTTGCGCGCGGTGGGGGACGATGAGCGGGCGCCGGTCGATCAGGCGGCGTTTCGGCGCGTGCTGGGGAACTTCGCGACGGGTGTCACCGTCATCACCGCGCCGGGCGTCGAGGGCGAGGCCGGTGGCGGGGGGCCGGCCGGATTCGCCTGTCAGTCGTTCGCGTCGCTCTCGCTCGATCCGCCCCTGGTCTGCTTCATGGTGGGGCGTACGTCGGCGACCTGGCCGCGGATCGCCCGCGCGGGCGTGTTCTGTGTGAACGTGCTGGGAGCGCACCAGGGCGAGTTGTGCCGCGGGTTCGCGGTGAGCGGGGCGGACAAGTTCGCCGGGGTCGTGTACGACGCGGCGCCCGTTTCCGGTTCGCCGCGTCTCGCGGGCGCCGCGGCCTGGGTCGACTGCACGATCCACGCGGTGCACACCGGTGGGGACCATCTGATCGTGGTGGGACGGGTGGACGCGCTCGGCGCGAGCGACGGTGACGACGTCGCGCCGCTGCTGTTCCACAAGGGGCGGTTCCTCTAGCTCGGTGGCAGGCCGCCCGGTCGGGGGCCGGAATCGTCAGGCGACCGCCGGTACCGCGGGTGCGCCCGTCGCGGAGCGTCGTCGGATCACCAGTGCCATCAGGGCCGCCGCCGCGCACAGCGCGCCCGAGGCGTACCAGACCACGTCGTACGAGCCGAACGCGTCCCGCGCCACACCGCCGAGGAAGGCGACGAGGGCGGCGCCGACCTGGTGGGAGGCGAGGACCCAGCCGAAGACGATGGCGCTGTCCTCGCCGTACTGCTCGCGGCACAGGGCCAGGGTGGGCGGGACGGTGGCGACCCAGTCGAGGCCGTAGAAGACGATGAAGAAGATCATCGGGGGATGAACGGTGGGGGCGAGGAGCATGGGGAGGAAGAGGAGCGAGAGGCCGCGCAGCGCGTAGTAGACGGCGAGCAGCCGGCGCGGTTCGAAGCGGTCGGTGAACCAGCCGGAGGCGACCGTTCCGACCACGTCGAAGACCCCGATGACCGCGAGCAGCGAGGCCGCCGCCGTGATGGGCATCCCGTGGTCGTGGGCCGCGGGCACGAAGTGCGTCTGGACCAGGCCGTTCGTCGAGGCGCCGCAGATCGCGAAGGTGCCGGCCAGCAGCCAGAACGGGCCGGTGCGGACGGCGGAGAGCAGGACCGTCACCGCGCGCCGGGCGGCGCCCTGCACGGGCGCGGGCTTCGGTACGAACTCCGTCGACCCGTACGGCTTCACGCCCACGTCCGCGGGGTGGTCCCGCAGCAGCAGCCATACGAAGGGGACGACCGCGAGCGCCGCGAGGGCCACCGTCACTGCGGCCGGGCGCCAGTCGTGCTGGGTGACGATCCAGGAGAGGAGCGGCAGGAAGATCAGCTGGCCGGACGCCGAGGCAGCCGTCAGAATGCCCGTGACCAGGCCCTTGCGCGCCGTGAACCAGCGGTTGGTGACCGTCGCCGCGAAGGCCAGCGCCATGGAGCCGGACCCCAGGCCGACCAACAGGCCCCAGCAGAGCAGCAGTTGCCAGGCCGCCGTCATCCACACGGTCAGACCGGAACCGAGCGCGATCACCATCAGGGCGATCGCCACCACCCGCCGGATGCCGAAGCGGTCCATCAGTGCCGCCGCGAACGGCGCCGTCAGCCCGTACAGCGCGAGGTTGATGGACACCGCCGCGCCGATCGTGCCGCGCGACCAGTGGAACTCCTGGTGCAGCGGGTCGATCAGCAGACCCGGCAGCGAACGGAAGGCCGCCGCACCGATGATCGTCACGAAGGTGACGGCGGCGACGAACCAGGCACGGTGGATGCGGGCGCGGGGAGTGGAGGCGCGGGTCGGCTCGATGGAGTCGGCCGGCTCGATCGCGTCGGTGGAGTCGGTCGGCTCGGTGGGGCGGGGGTCCTCCGCGGCTGCGGCGCCCCCCGGGGAGGCGGCATCGGTTGTCTGGGTCACGACATAGAGCTTCGGGCCTGCCGTTCCCGCGAACGAGTGGCCCGAAGGACAGCATTCGCTAGGATCGGGCCATGGACTCTCACGGTACGCATCCTCGCCACCGCGTCGTCGTCCTCGCCCTCGACGGGCTGCTGCCTTTCGAGCTCGGTATCCCGCAGCGCATCTTCGGCAAGGCACGCGACGCCGACGGGCGGCCGCTGTACGAGATCGTCACCTGCTCGGTCCGGCCGCCCGGCCCCGTCGAGACGGACGCCGACTTCGCCGTCCTCGTCGCGAACGGCCCCGAGGCCCTCGCCACCGCCGACACCGTCGTCATCCCCGCCTCCTACGAACTCGGCCCCGTCCACGAGGAAGGCGTCCTCACCCCCGAACTGGCCGCCGCCCTCGCCCACATCCGCCCCGGCACCCGCCTCGTCTCCATCTGCACCGGCAGCTACGTCCTCGCCGCCGCGGGCTACCTCGACGACCGCCCGGCCACCACCCACTGGATGCACGCCGAGCACTTCCAGCTGCTCTTCCCGAAGATCAAGGTCGACGCCGAAGTGCTCTTCGTCGACGACGGCGACGTCCTCACCTCCGCCGGCGTCGCCGCGGGAATCGACCTGTGCCTCCATCTCGTACGCCGCGACCACGGCACCGCCGTCGCCAACGACGTGGCCCGCCGCACCGTCGTACCCCCGCACCGCGACGGCGGGCAGGCGCAGTACATCCAACGGCCGGTGCCGGAGCCGCAGGCGGCCACCACGACCGCCGCCCGCGCCTGGGCGCTGGCCCGCCTCCACGAGCCGATCCAGCTGCGTGACATGGCCGAACAGGAAGCCATGTCCGTACGCACCTTCACGCGCCGCTTCCGCGAGGAGGTCGGGGTCAGCCCCGGGCATTGGCTGACCCAGCAGCGCATCGAACGGGCCCGGCACCTGCTGGAGACCAGCGACCTGTCCATCGACCAGGTCGCGCGGGACGCCGGCTTCGGCACGGCCCAGTCGATGCGGCAGCACCTGCAGGCGGTGCTCGGGGTCACCCCCACCGCGTATCGACGCACCTTCCGGAGCTCCGGGGCCTCCACGGTCGAGGGCCTCGGCGGGGGCCTGGGTGAGGGGCTGGGTGAGGGACTGGACGGGAGATCGGGTGAGGGTGGCGTCGCCCGTCTCGGGGCCGCGCGTTGAGCGCGGTCCGGTGGCGGGGGCCGGGCACCGCCCCCTAGAACGTCAGCACCGCCCGCGCCACCTTCCCCCCCTCCGCATCCTGCGCCGCCTTGTCGAAGTCCTCCACCGGGTAGGTCTGGGTGACCAGTTCGTCCAGGAGGAGGCGGCCTTCTCGGTAGAGGTCGGCGTACAGGGCGATGTCGCGCTGGGGGCGGGAGGAGCCGTAGCGGCAGCCCAGGATGGACTTGTCGAGGTACATGGAGGAGACGAGGAAGGACGCCTCGGCCGTGGCCGGGGGTACGCCCAGGAGGACCGCCTGGCCGTGGCGGTCCAGCAGGTCGATGGCCTGGCGGATGAGTTCGACGCGCCCGACGCACTCGAAGGCGTGGTCCGCCCCCGTGGGAAGGATGTCCTTCACGGCCTCCGTCGACGTCAGGAAGTGCGTCGCGCCGAAGCGCCGGGCCACGGCCTCCTTCGCCGGGTTGGCGTCGACCGCGACGATCTTCAGGGCGCCCGCGATCCGCGCGCCCTGGAGAACGTTGAGCCCGATTCCGCCCGTGCCGATGACGAGGACGGAGTCCCCCCGGTCCACCCTCGCACGGTTCAGGACCGCACCCACCCCCGTCAGGACGCCGCATCCGATCAGCGCGGCGGACGGGAGGGGGATGTCCTTGGGGATACGGACGACCTGGACGGCCTTCACCACCGTCCGTTCCGCGAACGCGGAGTTGGACGCGAACTGGTACAGCGGCCGCCCGCCCCGCGCGAACGGCTGCCGCGGCATCCCGATGGCCTTGCGGCACATCGTCGGCCGCCCCCGGTCGCACTCCGCGCACGCCCCGCAGTTGGCGAGCGTGGAGAGCGCGACATGGTCGCCGGGACGGACATGGCCGACGCCCGCGCCCACCGCCTCGACGACCCCCGCGCCCTCGTGCCCCAGGACCACGGGGACAGGAAAGGGGATCGTCCCGTCCACGACCGACAGGTCGCTGTGGCAGAGCCCGGCCGCGGAGATCGCGACCTGCACCTCGCCGGGCCCCGGATCCCGTATCTCCAGGTCGTCCACGACCTGGGTCCGCTTGCCGTCGAAGATCACGCCTCGCATCGCGACTCCCTCAGCCCTTGGGTTCCCTCGGCAGGCCGAGCACGCGCTCGGCGATGATCGTGCGCTGGATCTCGTCCGAGCCGCCGTAGATGGTGTCGGCCCGGCTGAACAGGAACAGGTGCTGGGAGGAGTCGAGTTCGTAGGGTGCCGCGGCCGACCAGTCCCAGGGGCCGGTCGCGGCCTCCGCGCCCCGCACCCGTACCGCCAGTTCACCGAGCCGCTGGTGCCAGCGGCCCCACAGCAGCTTGGCGACGCTGGGCGCGCCCGCGTCGCCCGAACCGCCCAGCGTCCGCAGGGCGTTCCAGCGCATCGTGCGCAGCTCCGCCCACTGGCGTACGAGGTGGTCGCGGACGACCGGGTCGGCCGCGGCGCCCGTGGCGACAGCCGTCTCGATCACCCGGCCCAGCTCCTCCGCGAAACCGATCTGCTGGGCCAGGGTCGAGACTCCTCGTTCGAAACCGAGGAGGCTCATGGCGACCTGCCAGCCGTTGCCCGCGCCGCCGACCACGTGCTCGGCACGCGCCACCGCCCCGTCGAAGAAGACCTCGTTGAACTCGCTCGTGCCGGTGAGCTGGCGGATCGGGCGGACCTCGACGCGGCCGGGCTGGTCCATCGGGACGAGAAGGAAGGACAGGCCGTGGTGGCGGGCCGACCCCGGTTCCGTACGGGCGAGGACGAAGCACCAGTGCGCCTCGTGGGCGAGCGAGGTCCAGATCTTCTGGCCGTCGACGCGGTACGTGTCGCCGTCCCGTACCGCGGCCGTACGGATCCCCGCCAGGTCCGAGCCCGCGCCGGGCTCGCTGTATCCCTGACACCAGAGTTCCTCGCCGCGGGCGACCGGGGGCAGGAAGCGGGCCTTCTGCTGCGGGGTCCCGTGGGCGATGAGGGTGGGGGCGAGGAGCTTCTCGCCGATGTGGCCCGAGCGGGCCGGGGCCTTGGAACGGGCGTACTCCTCGGCCCAGACGACCTGTTGGGTCAGGCTCGCCCGCCGGTTGCCGTAGCCCTCCTCCGCCCAGCCGAGGCCGATCCAGCCGCCCCGGCCCAGTTCCCGTTCCCAGTCCTGGCGGACGACCGGCTCACCGACCGGGTGGGCGCTCAGCCAGTCCCGTGCCGTGCGCCGGAAGGCCTCGTCCTCGGCGTCGAATCCGAACTCCATGTGTCCCCCTCACCCACGGGCCCAACAGAACAACGGCACTTCACGTGTTCGGCCGCGCCTTGCGCGCCGCCGCCCGCGCCATGGCCTCCACCTGTTCCAGCAGGGGCATGGGGTCCACGCCCACGGTCCCCGGCAGGAAGTCCGCGATCCGCTCGGGAGTCCAGGGGCCGCCCTCCGCGTACCCGGCGCGCAGCTCCCGCGGCTGTGCCCACACCGCGATCTTCGGGCCGGCGATCGTGTAGACCTGCCCGGTGATGCGTTCCTCGCGGGCACGGTCGGAGAGGAGGTAGACCACCAGCGCGGCCACGTCCTCCGGTTCGCCGATCTCCTTCAGCTCCATGGGGACATTGGCCGACATGCGGGTACGGGCGACCGGTGCCACCGCGTTCGCCGTCACCCCGTACTTGTGCAGGCCCAGTGCCGCGCTGCGGACCAGCGAGATGATCCCGCCCTTCGCCGCGCTGTAGTTGGCCTGCGCGACCGAACCCTGGTGGTTGCCGCTGGTGAAGCCGACCAGCGTGCCCGCGCCCTGTTTGCGCATGACCGCCGAAGCCGCCCGGAAGACCGTGAACGTGCCCTTCAGATGGGTGGCGACGACGGGGTCCCACTCCTCCTCGGACATGTTGAAGAGCATCCGTTCACGCAGGATGCCGGCCACGCACACCACTCCGTCGATACGTCCGTACGAGGTCAGCGCCACGTCGACGACCCGTTGGCCGCCGGCCATCGTGGAGATGTCGTCGGCCACCGCGACCGCTTCCCCGCCCGCCGCCTCGATCTCCTTGACCACGGCGTCGGCGATCGAACTCGTCGGCTCGGCGCCCTCGATGGACACCCCGTAGTCGTTGACGACGACCCGCGCGCCCTCGGCCGCCGCGGCGAGCGCGACGGCGCGGCCGATCCCGCGGCCCGCTCCCGTCACGGCGACGACCTTTCCTGCCAAGAAGTTCCCCACGTCCGGCCCCTCCCGCAGTTTCTGACGGTCCGTTAGATTCGGTCTCCTCGGATTCTACGACCCGTCAGATACCCGGAGACAAGCCCCGCGGAGGACTCATGTCACTTCCGGTCGAGTTCCACGACATCGCCAAGCGCGTGAACAACTGGGGGCGTTGGGGCGCCGACGACGAGATCGGGACCCTGAACCTGATCACTGACGAGGTGGTGCGGGAGGCCGTCGCCTGCGTCCGCACGGGGCGGCGCGTTCCGCTCGCGCTCCCGCTCCAGCAGGACGGGGTGCAGACCGGGATGATCCCCGGGCGGATCAATCCGCTGCACGTCATGGTGCAGATCAACCAGGAGATCTTCGGCCCGGGCACGGTCGCGTGCAGCGACGACGCCGTGACCCTGGGGCTCCAGGCGGCGACCCACTGGGACGCGCTCACCCACGTCTCGCACTCCGGGAAGCTCTACAACGGCCGCCCGGCCGGCACGATCACCCCGCACGGCGGCGCCGAGTTCAGCGGCATCGACAAGCCCCGGCACCTCGTCTCGCGGGGCGTCCTGCTCGACATCCCGCGCGCGCGGGGCGTCGACCGCCTCGACGGAGGGCACCCCGTGACCCCCGAAGACCTCGACGCGGCGGAGGAGTTGGCGGGCACACGGGTGCGGTCCGGGGACATCGTGCTCGTACGGACCGGGCAGATCCAGGTCTACCTGGCCGGCGACAAGCACGCGTACGGGTATCCGTCGCCCGGGCTGTCGATCCGTACGCCCGAGTGGTTCCACGCGCGCGATGTCGCGGCCGTCGCGAACGACACTCTCACTTTTGAGATCTTCCCTCCCGAAATCGAGGACCTGTGGCTGCCCGTGCACGCGCTCGACCTGGTCGAGATGGGGATGCTGCAGGGCCAGAACTGGAATCTCGAAGAGTTGTCCACAGCCTGTGGACAAGAGAATCGCTACACCTTCCTGCTGTCCGCGATGCCGGAACCCTTCGTGGGCGGCACAGGGACTCCGGTGGCACCGGTCGCCATCCTCTGAAGTGAGCGCCTGGATCCCCTTGGGCTCCCGGGGAAAAGGGTCGGCTGGCGGCGCGCCACTGCGCGCCCCGAGCACGGCATCGCGCGCCGCCATCCGGTTCCGGCGTACCCGCCCTGCTCCCTGTGGCCCTGTAGGAGCCGACGCCGAATCACGACCCGCACTCGCCGAGGGCTCCCGTCACCGAAGCCCTCGTCGTCCCCTCGCGGCGAATCGCTGAACACAAGCGTGATCAAACGGACACGCCACGTCAACACCCGTTCGGGGAATTATCACTTACGCACCTTTTACGAAGGCGCGCACGGAAGCACATCCCGGCGCACTCGGCCCCGACCCGGGCCGCGGAAACGGAACGCGTGCACAGACGCACGAACCGTGCTCCCGCACCAGAGCTCCCAGAGGTACGGGAGCGGGTGCGGGGCGCGGGGTGCGGGTGTGGGTGCGACCGCGGACTAGACCGCCTCGTACGCCTCGTACGCGAAGTCCTCATAGGCGGAGGTCGCGTACGCGACCCCCGCCCGGGCGCCCTGCGTACAGCGGTCGACCTCGCACCAGATGCTCTTGCCCGCACCCTCGGGGTTCCAGCCCCAGCGGTCCGCCAGGCCGTCGACCAACTCCAGGCCGCGACCGTTGGTCTCGTCGCCCTCGGCGTGCCGGGGTACCGGGGGGCGGGCGCTGGAGTCGGCCACCTCCAGGCGGACGGTGCCGATGGACTCACCGAGGACGCCCGGCAGGGACAGCCGCAGCACGGCCGGACAGCCGGTGTGCACCACGGCGTTGGTGACGAGTTCGGAGACGAGCAGGATCAGCGTCTCGGCGAGCGGTTCATCGACCCCTATCCCGGACCCGGCGAGCCGCGAACGGGCCCACCTCCGAGCTCGCCCCACCTCCGCGGGGTCGGGCCGGATCTCCAGCTGCACTTGAAGCACCTGCACCGCTCACACCATCCGAACCGGCGGACACATCGCCTCGCGCCTCACGAGGGCCACGATCGTGGCCATGACCTGCATGACCAGAACCAGGATCACGGAACGTGATTCCCTTGAGAGACAGCATGGTTGACGTACAGTCACCCCAACAAGCGCTTCGGGCATATTCCAGCGCGAAGGAGTACGCGTGCGGCATACTGTGCGACGCTCGCCACGGGGAGTCGAACAGGCAGTCGCGGGGGTCCGCACTGCCTTGCGAGCGGCGAGCATCGCCGCATCCGGCGCGGCCTCAGAGGCAACACCGGGATCGCTCGATCTCGGAACCACTCGCATCCCACACAAGGTACCCGAGCCCGCCGCCGACTCCAGGCCGTGACAAGTCACGCATAGGACACAACCCGATATCAACGCTCTGTAATTCCGGTATGCCACGATCCGCGACATCCATTGCGCCCCTTTCCGGACCGTGCCTGCACAGAGCCCTATCGGCCCACTCCGGACACCAGATCGGCCGCCAACAATTCCTCACCCTCCGTAGCCATTCCCGTACGTTGAGTCCGCGTCCAAGCCCGCTTCAGATACAGGTGGACGTCGGACTCCCAGGTGAAGCCCATGCCGCCGTGCACCTGGAGGCAGTCGCGGGCGCCGCGCACGGCGGCCTCGTCGGCGAGCAGCCGGGCCGCCGCGATGTCCACGGGGTCGGCCGTGACGGCGGCGGCGTAGACCGCGGCGCGCGCCAGTTCCACCCGCACCAGCATCTGCGCGCACAGGTGCTTGACCGCCTGGAAGGCCCCGATCAGCTGCCCGAACTGCTCGCGGGTCCGGGCGTGTTGCACGGCCGTCTCGCAGGCGCGGGCGGCGGTGCCGAGCTGTTCGGCCGCCGTGAAGAGCGAAGTGAGGGAAGCCGTGGGGAGTGCGCCGGTGGAACCCACGGGGCGCACGCCGATGGGACCGGCCCCACCGGATACGGGTACCCGGTGCAGCGGCGTCAGCGGGTCCACCGGCCGCAGCGGCTCGGCGCCGGTCGCGTCCCCGCGTACGACGTCCGCCTCGGCCAGCCACTCCACCAGGCCGCCGCCGTCGACGGCCGTCACCACGGTCTCTCCGGTGGCGGCCCCGTCCACCACGCCCGCCGCGAGGTGCGTGGCGATCAGCGGGCCGGGCAGCAGGACCCGCCCGGCCTCCTCGAAGGCGAGCACCGTCTCCGGGAGGCCGAGTCCGACGCCGCCGTCCGCCTCGGGCAGGCGCAGTGCGAAGAACCCGGCCTCGCCGAGCTCGCGCCACAGGGCCCGGTCGAGCCTCGGCCCCTCGTCCACGGCGGCGCGCAGCCGTTCCCGGCCGAACCGCGCCGCGAGCAGCTCGCGCACGCCCGCCTTCAAGGCTCGCTGGTCGTCCGTGAGTTGGAAGTCCACGGGGAAGTGCTCACCGTCCCTTCGGCAGGCCCAGGATCCGCTCGGCCACGATGTTGTGCTGGATCTGCGAGGTGCCGGCCGCGATGGTGTACGACAGGGAGCTGAGCCGGTCGAGGGTCCACTCCCTGTCCAGGTCCAGCGCCTCGGGCCCGAGGACCTCGGCGGCGGCGTCGTACAGCTCCTGCCGCGCGTGTGAGTACCTCAGTTTGAAAACCGAACCGCCGACCCCCGGCACTCCCCCGTTGCTCTGCGCCTCGCTCACGTTCCACTGGGTGAGCCGCCACAGCGCACGGAACTCGGCGTTGAGCCCGCCCAGCCGCCGCCGGAGTGCCGGATCGTCCCAGCGGCCGTTCTTCCGGGCCTCGCGCGCGACCTCCTCGAGCACCCGTCGGCAGGCCACGACCTCACCCACGAAGGCGGTGCCGCGCTCGTACGACAGGGTCACCATGGTCACGCGCCAGCCGTCGTTCTCGGCGCCGACCCGGTGCGTCACGGGCACCCGCACCTCGTCGAGGAAGACCTCCGCGAACTCGGTCGAGCCGGCAAGGGTGCGCAGCGGCCGGACGGTGATCCCGGGCGCGTCCATCGGCATCGCGAGCCACGAGATCCCGCGGTGCTTCGGGGCCGCCGGGTCGGTCCTGACCAGCAGCTCGCACCAGTCGGCGACCTCGGCGTGGGAGGTCCAGATCTTGGACCCGCTCACTACGTAGTCGTCGCCGTCCCGCCACGCGCGGGTGCGCAGCGCCGCGAGGTCCGAGCCGGCGTCCGGTTCGCTGAACCCCTGGCACCAGACCTCCTCGCCGCGCAGCACCGGCGGCAGCCAGCGCGCCCGCTGTGCGGGGGTCCCTTCGGAGGCGATGGTCGGCCCGGCGTGCAGCAGTCCGACGAAATTGGCCCCTACGTAGGGGGCGCCCGCCTTTTCCGTCTCCTCCAGGTAGATGAGGTGCTGGGTCGGCGTGGCGCCCCGGCCCCCGGCGTCGACGGGCCAGTGCAGCCCCGCGTACCCGGCGTCGTACAGCATCCGCTGCCACCCGAGGTCGTACGCCCGCCGGCCGGGCCAGTCGTCCGGGGACGGTTTCGGGGGCAGCGCCGGGAGCACCTCGGCGAGCCACTCCCGCAGCCGGGCTCGGAACTCCTCCTCCTCAGGGGTGTACGTGAGGTCCATGGGGCCGCTACTTGTCGAGGTCCAGGTCGAGCATGCGGATGGCGTTCCCGCGCATCAGCTTGTGGACGGTCTCGTCGTCGAGGCCCTTCACATGGTCCAGGGCGACCTCCTTGGTGTGCGGGAAGGTCGAGTCGACGTGCGGGTAGTCGGTCTCGAAGGTCGCGTTGTCCCGTCCCACGACGTCCAGCGAGGCGACGCCGTGCTTGTCGCGGAAGAAGCAGCAGAAGATCTGCCGGTAGTAGTACGTCGAGGGCGGCTCCGGGATGAGGTCCCGGACGCCGCCCCAGGCGCGGTGCTCCTGCCAGACGTCGTCGGCGCGCTCCAGGGCGTACGGGATCCAGCCCATCTGCCCCTCGGAGTAGGCGAGTTTGAGGCGTGGGAACTTCACCAGCACCCCGCTGAAGAGGAAGTCCATCATCGAGGCCATCGCGTTGTTGAAGGACAGCGAGGCCTGTACGGCGGGCGGCGCGTCCGGGGACGCGGCGGGCATCTGCGACGAGGAACCGATGTGCATGTTCACGACCGTCCCCGTCTCCTGGCAGACCGCGAAGAACGGGTCCCAGTAGCCGGAGTGGATGGAGGGCAGGCCGAGGTGGGTGGGGATCTCGGAGAAGGTCACCGCCTTCACTCCGCGCGCGGCGTTGCGCCGGATCTCCGCGACCGCCAGTTCGATGTCCCACAGCGGGATGAGGCACAGCGGGATCAGCCGGCCGCCGCTGTCGCCGCACCACTCCTCGACCATCCAGTCGTTGTACGCGCGCACGCAGGCCAGGGCCACTTCCTTGTCGTGCGCCTCGGCGAACGTCTGCCCGCAGAAGCGGGGGAAGGTCGGGAAGCAGAGGCTTCCCTCGACGTGGTTGAGGTCCATGTCCTTGAGCCGCTCGACGGGGTCCCAGCAGCCGCGCCGCATCTCCGCGCGCGTGATGCCCTCCAGGGTCATCTCGTCACGGTCGAAGCCGACGGCGGCGATGTTGCGCTTGTACGGGAACTTGAGGTCCTCGTAGATCCACCAGTCGGTGGGCGGGCCGTCCGGGTCCATGGTGATCTGGTACTTGCCGCCGACGTAGGCGAGTTCACCGATGCCGGCCGTGAGGGGCTTGGGTCCCCGGTCCTGGTACTTCTTCGGCAGCCAGGTCTCGAAGAGGTGCGCGGGCTCGATCACATGGTCGTCGACGCTGATGATGCGGGGCAGTTCGGTCATGGGTCCCCTCCGCCTGGCGTACGTATCTGATGGGTCGTCAGATTCTCGCTTCCTCAGCAGGCTAGTCCCGCACCCCTGGACCGACAAGGCGCCGAGCCCTACGCTCTGCGCACGATCTGACTGCCCGTCAGCTCCATCACGGTCACAGGGGGCCGCCGCCGTGAACGACACCGCCCACGCACTGAGCGCATCCCGCACCCTCTGGGAAATGGTCGCCCGCCGGGCCGACCTCACCCCCGACCGCCCGGTCCTCCTCCAGGGCGACCGCACCCTGAGCTTCGGCGCGTTGCGCGAGGGCGCCGAGCGGGTGGCGGCGGGCCTGTACGACATGGGCGTACGCCCCGGCACGGTGGTCGCCTGGCAGCTGCCCACCCGTATCGAGACCGCCCTGCTGTCCTTCGCCCTGGCCCGCCTCGGCGCCGTGCAGTCCCCGGTGATCCCCTTCTACCGCGACCGCGAGGTCGGCTTCGCGCTCCGGGAGTCCAAGGCCGAGTACTTCGCCGTACCGGGCGAGTGGCGCGGGTTCGACCACACGGCGATGGCGCGGCGGCTCGGTGCGAAGGGTGTCTTCGAGGCGTACGACACGCTGCCGGACGGCGATCCCGCCGTACTGCCCGCTCCGCCCGCCGAGGGCACCTCGGTCCGCTGGATCTACTGGACGTCGGGGACGACGTCCGACCCCAAGGGCGTCCTCCACACGGACCGTTCGCTGATCGCGGGCGGGTCGTGTCTCGCCCATGCGCTGCACCTGTCGGCCGCCGACGTGGGCTCGATGGCCTTCCCTTACGCGCACATCGCCGGGCCCGACTACACGGTGATGCTGCTGCTGTACGGCTTCCCCGCGGTGATGTTCGAGCACTTCGGGCTGCCGGAGGCGCTGGCGGAGTACCGGCGGCACGGGGTGACGGTGGCGGGCGGTTCGACGGCGTTCTACTCGATGTTCCTCGCCGAGCAGCGCAAGCGGCCGTCCGAGCCGGTCGTCCCCACGCTGCGGCTGCTGGCGGGCGGGGGCGCGCCGAAGCCGCCCGAGGTGTACCACTCCGTCGTCCGGGAGATGGGCGTGCAGCTCACCCACGGCTACGGGATGACCGAGGTCCCGATGATCACGATGGGGGCGCCGGACGACACGGCCGAGAACCTCGCGACGACGGAGGGCAGGCCGCCGGCGGGCATGGAGGTACGGATCGTGGACGGCGAGGTACGGCTGCGTGGGGAGGCCGTCTGCCAGGGGTATCTGGACCCGGCGCAGACCGCCGAGGCCTTCGACGAGGACGGGTTCCTGATCACCGGCGACGTCGGTCATCTGACGGAGAGCGGGCACCTCGTCCTCACCGGGCGCCTGAAGGACGTCATCATCCGCAAGGGCGAGAACATCTCGGCGAAGGAGATCGAGGACCTGCTGCACCGGCACCCGGCCGTCGGCGACGTCGCGGTGATCGGCCTCCCGGACGCCGACCGCGGCGAGCGGGTCTGCGCCGTGGTCGAACAGCCCCCGGGCGCCGACGAACTGACGCTCGCCGTCGTGGTCTCCTACCTGCGCGAGGAAGGACTCTCCGTCCACAAACTCCCCGAGCAGTTGGAGGTGGTGGACGCCCTCCCCCGCAACGAAACGCTCCGGAAGGTACTCAAGTACAAGCTCCGGGAGCGGTTTTCGGGGGTGGGGTGAGGGGGTGCACGGACTTCAGGAGCCGCCCGGGCCCCGGGAGCCCGGGCGGTTCGGGGAGTTGCGGGTCCCGTAGGGGGCTACTCCGGCACGGTGAAGTAGCGGGCGAACGAGGTGACGACCTCCGTTTCGCCGATCCGGCCGTCGGCGTCCGTGTCGAGCGCGGCGGCCGCCACGGCCGCGACGCCGTCGGGCACGCCCAGGGCCCTGAGCACGCGGACGGCCTCCTCGACCGTGGCCGCGCCGTCCCCGTCCGTGTCCGCGACGGCGAGGGCCGCGTGCAGGAAGGGACGGGCGATCTCCCCGAAGCGGTCGGGATTGTCGCGCAGCCGCTTCACGGCGCCGTTCACGAACTCTTCCCGGGTGATGCGCTGATCGCCGTCGCGATCCGCTATCCCCGCCATGCCCTGCCAGAACGCCTCCGCGCCGACGTACAGGGCCTGACCCTTGTCCGACCGTGCCGCCGTGTCGAACTCGGTGAGAACCGCCTTCGTCGCGGCGTTGAAGTCCTCCCGGTCGATGTAGCCGTTGCCGTCCTGGTCGAAGCCGGCGAAGCGGGCGGCAATCCTGCGCTCGTACTCGGTACTGACCATGGTCTTCTCGGACCGCCTTACAACTCAGCCGGACTCTCAGCCGGACTGCGGTTTCATCTGGCACGGAGCGTACGACGCCCGGGCAACCGGGGGTGCGGGAAAACGACGGTTGTGCCAAGACCGAGGGAATTCCCGGACAACTGTGTGGCGCGGGCTCACGCCGACAGCGGGCTCGACTCCTCGTCGACGGCCGAGACGACGTCCGGATAGACGTCGAAGAGGCGGCGCACGCCGAGGGCCCCGAGAACGCGGTTGACGTGGGAGACGTCGGACGCGCCCTGGGCCGGCAGGATCAGCCGCAGGCGCCCCTGGCAGGAGCGGACCAGGCGGCGGGTCGCGATGAGGACGCCGACGCCGCTGGAGTCGCAGAAGAGGACCTCGGAGAGGTCGAGGACCAGACTGTGGCGACCCTCCGCGACCGCCTCGTGCACCCGTCGGCGCAGCACCGGAGACGTGACGAGATCCATCTCGCCCGACACCCGGAGCACGGCCCACTCACCCCACTCGCCCCACTCGTCGTCGGTCACCTTGAGCGTCACCACAACGCCTCCCGCTCGCCTCGCCCGCCGGAAACGGAAGCACTACTTACGCTTCCTGTCAGCGCGGCTGCCCCACCGTCGTTCCATGAAACACCGGTAGGCGTTCGATGAAACGTCGGTCTACGGTCGAAAACGCTGGACGACCGAGCTGTTTCGGTCGTTCAGTGGTCACGTACGGTCTAATTCGATCGGATCCAAGGGGGGAAGCGATGGGCTTCTACCATCCGGACCCCGTCCAGGGGCGCACATTGACGTAAAGGGGCGTGCGCTGTCGGACGTGCCGACTACATTCGAGACAGCGATGCACACAGGCTGGACGGGGACGCCGGCCGCCGACAGGTAGGGACAGGGACGGCAGGGACAGGCGCCGGGCAGGAGCAGAGTGAGGGGGCCGCATGGCGACGAAGGACGCACCGCCCCGCTGGGACCGCAAGATGCAGCAGCGGCTCGCACGCGGGGAGGCGGCCGCGCTCGGTGAGCTCTACGACCGGTTCGCCTCGCTGGTGCACGGCCTCGCGCACCGCGTGCTCGGCGACGAACGGGCCGCCGACAACATCACCCGCGAGGTGTTCGCCCACGTCTGGCAGAGTCCCGAGTCGTACGACCCCAAGCAGGGGCCCCTGCGTTCCTGGATCGCCACGCTGACCCACCGGCTCGCCGTGCAGCGGCTGCGCGCCACCGAGACCGCCGCGCTCGCCCTGGACGGCGGCGGCACCACCGAGGAGTTGGAACGCAAGGTGCGCAGCGCCTCCGTCGCAGCCCGCGCGGACTACATCGTCACGTCCATGCCGACCCCACTGCGGGCCGCCCTGGAGCTGGCGTACTTCCAGCGTCGCGACTACCGCCAGGCCGCCGCCGACCTCGGCGTCACCGAGGACGAGGCCCGTCGCCGGCTCCGCCTCGGCCTGCAACTGCTGTCCACCGCCCACGACGCCGGGCTCTCCGGCACGCCGCCCGAATACGGAGGTGCGCGGTGAGCGGAGGAGCGGACCGGTTCGGGCCCTTCGACGAGCCTTTCGACGAACACGAGGAGCACGAGGCGCACGAGCAGGGCGGTGAGGGGGACGGCGAGGACTCAGGCGGGCGCGCACAGGAGGAGGCCGGCCAGAGTTCCGGCGGGCCCCGCGACGACGACGGCGGTCATGGTGACGGCCCTGTCGGAGGAGGCGATGACGGCGGCGGGGGTGACGGCGGCGGGTTCACCGGGCCCGCAGGGCCGGGGCAGCCGCCGCGCATCCCCATGCCGCGTTCCTCCGTCGAGGACACCGGACTGCCGCTGCCGGAACCCGCGCCCCTCTTCCTGGAACACCGGGTGCTGAAGTCGCTGCTCGGCGCGTGGGCGCTGGCCGCCTGCTCGGCGCAGGAGACGGCGGCGGTCGAGGAGCACCTCGGGGAGTGCGGTTCGTGCGCGGACGAGGCGCTGCGGCTGCGCGGGGCGGTCGGGCTGCTGCACCCGCCGGAGAGCCTCGATCTCGACCCGACGCTGCGCACCCGGGTCCTGGAGGGCTGCCTGGACCGGCGTCCGGCGCGTATCCCGGTACCCGAGTGGGCGACGCCCTACGACGCGGAGGCCGCGCGGCTCGACGCGCTGTTGCAGGACATAGGAGACGCGGAGTGGCACGCGCCGGTGCGGTTGCGCTGGTTCGAGGGTGACGGGCCCGTGAGCCGGCGTACGACGGTGGCCGGGGTCATCGCGCATCTGCTCTCCGTGGACGGGCTGGTGGGGATCGCGCTGGGCCTGGAGGACCCGCTCGGCGGCACGACGGCCGAGAAGACCGAGGCGGAGGGGGCGGCCGCGGGCGCCCCGACCCCTTCGCAGCGCACCGAGGCGTACTGGCGTGCCTCGCACTTCCCGCCCACCCGGGCCGTGCGCGCGCCCTGGCGGGAGCAGAGCCACCACATCGTGCGCACGGTGTCGTTCGCGGGCGGAGGCTCCGGGCGGCTCGCCGTGTCGTACGGCGGATTCGCACTGCCGCTCAGCGACTCGCTGCTGGACCGCGCCTTCGAGTGCTGGGTGCACGCGGGGGACATCGCGGACGCCGTGGACTATCCGTACGAGCCGCCCGCGCCACGTCATCTGCACCGGATGATCGACCTGGCGGCGCGGATGCTGCCCGTGTCGCTCGCCGAGCGGCGGCGGGCGGGGCTGTCGGCTCCGGCGCCCCGTCGGCTCGTCGCCGCCGGGGCACCCGGGCGCAGTCTGCGTCTGGAGATCGAGGGCTCCGGCGGGGGCGAGTGGCTGATCCCGCTCGACTCCCCGGCGAGCGTCGCCTCCGCCGAGCACGAGGTCGCACATGTCGCGCTGGACGGGGTGGAGTTCTGCCGGCTGGCGGCGGGGCATGTGTCGCCGGAGGAAGCGGCGGCGGGTCAGGTGGGCGACCGCGAGGCCATCAGAGACGTACTCTTCGCCGCCGCGTCCCTGAGCCGGATGTAGGCCGCCCCGTCCACCCGCGGCCGAAACGATCCCCGGGGCCGGAGGCGAAGCGTCCGCGTGTCCTACGCGAACACCACCGTGCGGCGGCCGTTCAGGAGGATCCGGCGCTCGGCGTGCCACTTCACCGCGCGCGCCAGCGCCTGGCACTCCACGTCCCGCCCGATGGCGACCAGCCCGTCGGGCGTCACGTCGTGGCCGACGCGCTCGACCTCCTGCTCGATGATCGGCCCCTCGTCGAGGTCGGCGGTGACGTAGTGCGCCGTCGCGCCGATCAGCTTCACACCGCGCGCATGCGCCTGGTGGTACGGCTTCGCGCCCTTGAAGCTCGGCAGGAAGGAGTGGTGGATGTTGATGATCCGGCCGCTGAGCTGCTTGCACAGGTCGTCCGAGAGCACCTGCATGTAGCGGGCCAGCACGACCAGCTCGACCCCTTCGGAGCGGACCAGTTCGAGCAGCTGCGCCTCGGCCTGCGCCTTCGTGTCCTTCGTCACCGGAATGTGGTGGAAGGGGACGTCGTACGAGGCCACGAGCTCGGCGAAGTCCGTGTGGTTGGAGACCACGGCCGCGATGTCGACGCGCAGCGCGCCGGTCCGCGCGCGGAAGAGCAGGTCGTTCAGACAGTGGCCGAACTTGCTGACCATCAGCACGACCCGCATCTTGTCCTCGGCCCGGTTGAGCTGCCAGTCCATGTGGAAGGAGTCACCGATCGCCGCGAAGCTCGCGCGCAGCTTGTCCACGGTCACCGGCGCCTCCGCCGAGAAGTGGACGCGCATGAAGAACAGTCCCGTGTCGTGGTCGCCGAACTGCTGGCTGTCCTCGATGTTGCAGCCGGTCATGAAGAGGTAGCTCGACACGGCGTGCACGATTCCCTGCTTGTCCGGGCAGGAGAGGGTCAGGACGTACTGTTCGGCGAGCGCGGCGGCGCCGGTGGACTGATCGTTCATGCAGGACAGGGTCCCATACGAGGCACCGCGCCGGACGGACCGTCCCGCCACGCGGACGCCACGCGGAGCGTCCCGCCGTGCGGACGCTACGCCGAGCGCGTCAGGATCCGCAGGACCTCCAGCGTCCGCGGCGCGATGTCCGGATCCTCACCGTCGCTCACCGCGAGACGTACGTGCGCGTCGCGCGCCGCCCGCAGTGCCTCCGGCCACGCCTGGTGGTCGAGGTAGGCGGAGACGGGGGCGTCGGGCCCGACCTGGTGCATGATCCGCAGGACGCGGAGCACGGCGGTGTCGACGAGGGCCGCCTCCTGGGAGTCCCGGAAGATCGTGCCGACGTACTTCTCGGCGGACCAGTTGTCCAGCCAGGTGTCCTCGACCAGGCGGTACACGGCGTCGGTGACGTCCCCGTACCCGTCGATCCCGGCGAGCCAGACGTCACGTTGGAAGGTGGGGTCGGAGAGCATGTGCAGCGCGGAACGCACATTGCTGCGCCAGCGCCACCAGGGCATGTCGTTCAGTGGCATGCCGCCCATGGTGGAGGAGCGACGGCCGCGACGGGAAGAGTTCTCCGAACCTTGCACAGTCGACGATCGTACGTTCTCCGCGAAAATGCGATCATCGCCCCCCGTAATTCACCTCTACGTCACCTCACGTTGACCACGGGTCACACGCAGGTTAGTGATGTGACGGAATCGTGCGTGTCCATGACCGGTAGGCGACGCACCAGCACCACCCCACCCGACCACCTCCAGCGAACCGGGTCCAGAGTCTCGACGAAGGTCAAGGCCAGAGCCCTTTTCGCGGGCGCGGTGGTGGCGTGCGCGTCGATCGCTGTCGGGTGCGGCGTCGTCCCCGGTATCACGGGGGGCTCCGGGGACGACCCCATCACCGTCATGACCTGGGCGCCGCAGGACACCCCCGCGACCAACAAGCCCGGCATGCCCGCCATGGCCGAGGCCTACGCGCGCTGGGTCAACGCGAACGGTGGCATCAACGGCCACAAGCTCAAGGTCCTGACCTGCAACGACCACAACGACACCGTGTACGCGGCGAAGTGCGCCCGGCGCGCGGCCGACGAGAACGTGGTCGCGGTCGTCGGCTCCTACAGCCAGCACGGCCGTTCCTTCCTGGCCCCGCTGGAGGCCGCCGGCATCCCGTACATCGGCGGCTACGGCGTCACCGACGACGAGTTCTCGAGCCCGCTCTCCTACCCGATCAACGGCGGCGAGCCGGCCCTGCTGGCCGGTCTCGGGGAGCAGCTCGGCAAGACGTGCGGCCCGGTGTCGCTCGTCCGCCCCGACACCGTCGCGGGCGACCAGCTCCCGGTGCTGCTGAACGCCGGCCTGAAGGCGGAGGGCCACGCGCCCGGCACCGACCAGCGGGCCGCCGAAGACGCGACCGAGTACTCGCAGCAGACCCAGCTCGCACTCAGCCGCGCGAGCGCGGACCCGCTCAAGCGGGGCTGTGTGGTGTCCGCGCTCGGGGACCGTACGGAGACCTTCATGGACTCGTTCCGGCGCGACCGCCAGGACTATCCGAAGGTCGGCACGGGCACGGTGCTGGGCAGCCTCAACCAGTCCCTGATCGATTCCACCGGAGGCCAGTCGAGCCCGTACGAGGGCGCGCACGTCACCGGCTGGTACCCGGTGGCGAGCGACAAGCGCTGGGACCCGATGCGCAAGGTGATCAAGGAGCAGGCCTTCGGCGACAACCGGATCGACCCCGCGGACGCCGGCGTGCAGACCACCTGGATCGCATACAACGTGCTCAAGTCGGTCATCGAGTCACTGGGCGACAACCAGGTGACCTCGCTCGCGATCCGGCACGCCCTCGACAACGGCCTCAAGGTCACCACCGGCCGGCTCACCCCGACCCTCAGCTGGCGCTACGAGGACCTGATCGCGGCCGTCGACTTCCCGCGCCTGGTCAACGCCCACGTCACCTTCCAGGTCGTACGCAAGGGTCAGCTGGCCTCGGAGCGCAACGGGTTCATCGACGTGTCGAAGACGCTGGAGAACGCGGACTCGAACTGACACCCGGGCTCGGACCGGGCTGACACCCGGGCTCGGACCGGGCGGTCACAGCTGGGTCGTCGTGCGCCGCGTCAGCCCGTAGGTCGAAGCGATCGAGTTCCACAGCCTGGCGGCCTTCGCCTTCTGCGCGCTCGCGGTGCCGCTGGCCTGGTTGGCCGCCGAGGTCTGACCGGTGGTGCGGGCGTGGCCCTTCTTGCAGCCCTTCCTGCCCTTGACCTGGTCGGCCCACGCCGCGTAGTGGTTGTCGGCCGACGCGGAGGCCTGCCACGCACTGTTCAGCGCGGCGGTCAGCTGGGCGTTGTTCGCAAGCTTGTCGACCGAGAGAGCGCCGAGCCTGGTCACCAGTCCGGACCGCTGCTTGGCCGCGTCGCGCAGGTCACTGGCCGCCTGGTCCAGGTTGTTGCACGCCTTCACGTTCTCCACGGCGTTGATCACCGAGTCGCGGCTGTTGTTGCTGTCCGCGAGGAGCTTGTCCAGCGCGACGGCCTGCGCCTTGGCCGGGTCGGCCCCCGACGACGAGCCGTCCGTGGGCGCGGCCGTCGCCGACACGTTCTTGCTGCTGTCGTTCTTGCCGCTGTCGCTGCCTCCGCCGCCGCTGAGCATGGCGCCGGCCCCGATACCGAGCACGACGATGCCGATCCCGACACCGGCGATCAGCGGGACGCGCGAGCGGCTCCGTCCACCACGGCCACCGCCGCTGCCGTCGTCGGCCGCGCCGCGCCGGGTGGCGGCCCGCCCGCCCGGCGCTCCGGGCATCCCCGGGGCCTGCGCGGCATACGGGGCGTGCGGAGTGTGGGGGGCGTGCGGGGCAGGGGCCTCGAACCGCGGCAGCTGCTGCGTGGACGCGGGCCCCTCCGACGCGCCCGGCGCGCCGGGCGCACTGCGGAACAGGTTGTCGAACTCCGCGGGCGGCTGCCGGTCCTCCGGTCCGCCCGGACGTATGCCGTACGGCGCCGCGCCAGGCTCGGCGGGCACGGGGGCGATGTACTGCGTGGCCTCGGCGTCGGGGTGCGCGGTCGGGGGCAGCGGCCCCGAAGACACCTCGGGCGGCAACGCACCCGGGCCCACCGGCGGGATGTACTGCGTGGCCCCTTCGGCGGGCGTGGCGGGGACGGGCGGCAGGAACTGGGTCGCGCCCTCGGCCGCGGCCGGAACCGGCGGGATGTACTGCGTGGCGCCCTCGTCGACGGCGGGCGGCAGCGCCCCGGGAACGGCGGGCGGCAGCGCGGCGGCGTGCGCATGCCCGCCCTGCTGCTGGGGTACGACACCGCCCTGGTGGCCGCCGTACATCGGATCCTGTCGGCCGCCGTAGGAGGAAGTCTCCTGACCGCCGTACGACGGCGGCTGCTCCCCGTACGGCTGCTGCTCCCCGTACGACGGCGGCTGGGTGCCCTCGGCCGGCAGCGGGCCGCCGGGGGCCTGCTGGGCCGGGAAGCCCTGCTGCTGGGCCGGGGCGGCGCCCCAGCCCTGCGCCGGCTGCTCGGGCGCGGCCCAGGTCTGGGTGGACGGGTCGTGACCGCCCCAGTCCGGGGTGGGGGCGTTGGTGGGGGCGCTGGACGGGGACGGCTCGGAGCCACCCCACGTCTGGGTGCCGTTCACGGGCGCTCCCCAGCCCTCGGCCGGCTGCGGGGCCGGTGCCGCCGACTGGTCCGGTCCCCACGGCTGGTCCCAGGTCTGACCGCTCGCCGGGATCGCCGGGGCCGCCGGAACGGCCCGGTCGCCCGTCATACCCGGCAACAGCGGTTCGCCGCCGTCGGAGGGCAGCACGATGCCTTCGCGCGCCGCGCGCGCCGAGGGCTGCTCGCCCTGTCCACTCTGCGTCACCGGGACTCCTACTAATGGGGGACCTTCGGAATCGTCGGCTCACGCTACCGGGTCCCCCCGCGCCCGTGCCACGCAGCACAGGTCGTTACCCCCGTCCCCTGTGACCGGGGTAACGAATACGCCCCACCGTGCGCTGTATCTGACTCCTCCCACTCCAAGCGCCTTCGTTAGCCCGGCGTTCACGCCTGTGCACACCGCGTGTTCACCGGCGCACACATGATCCACTCACGCCGCCGCCTGCAACTCCATCCGCGCCCCGAACTCCCGCACCACCGCCTCGTCCCGGTACGGCTCGAGGCGCTGCTGGAAGTCGTCCAGGTACTCGGCGCCACGGTTGGAGCGGAGCGTGCCGAGGAGTTCGACCGCGCGCAGACCCGTGTGGCACGCCTGTTCCACCTCGCGCTGCTGGACCTGCGCGGTGGCCAGCAGGACGTAACCGATGGCCCGGCGGCGGGCCCGCGACTCCGGATGCCCGGCGAGGGACTCCTCGGCGCAGCGCGCGGCGGCCTCCGCCTGACCAAGGTCACGGTGGCAGTGCGCCAACTCGTCGGCGAGATAGGCCTCGTCGAAGTGCGCGATCCACGTCGGGTCGTCCCCCGAGGCCGCGTCGGCGCCCTCGAGCGCGGTGATCGCACGCCCGGACGCCACCTGCGCGGCGCGCGCGTCGCCCATCAGGGCGTGCCCGCGCGCCTCTGCGGCGTGGAACATCGACTCCGCGCGCGGTGTCACCCGCCCCCGCGCCCCCTCCTGCGCCGCGCGTGCCAACTGCGCGATCTCACGCGGGTTGCCGAGCTGCGCCGCGAGGTGGCTCATGGACGCGGCCAGCACGTACCCGCCGTATCCCCGGTCCCCGGCCGCCTGGGCGAGCCGCAGCGCCTGGATGTAGTAGCGCTGGGCGAGGCCCGGTTGGCCGGTGTCGATGGCCATGTAGCCCGCGAGTTCCGTCAACCGCGAGACGGCCGAGAAGAGTTCACGTCCGACGCCCTCCCGGTACGAACCCGCGAGCAGCCCGGAGACCACGCTGTTGAGGTAGTGCACGACGACCGGGCGCACATGCCCGCTGCCGTACTGGTGGTCCAGATCGGTGAGCGCCTGGGTCATCGCGCGGACCGCCGCCACGTCCGAGAGCCCGACCCGTGGACCCGCCGCACGCGCCACCTGCGAGTCCGGCGCGGAGATCAGCCAGTCGCGGCTCGGCTCGACGAGCGCGGAGGCGGCGACGGACGAGCCGGACAGGAAGTCCCTGCGCCCGACGTCACTGCGCCACAGCTCACACACCTGCTCGATGGCGCCGAGGACGGTCGGCGAGAACTGCAACCCCACGCCCGACGCGAGGTTCTTGCCGTTGGCCATGCCGATCTCGTCGATCGTGACCGTACGGCCCAGCTTGCGGCCGAGCGCCTCGGCGATGATCGCGGGAGCGCGCCCCCTCGGCTGCTGACCGCGCAGCCAGCGCGCCACCGAGGTCTTGTCGTAGCGCAGATCGAGGCCGTGCTCGGCGCCGCACATGTTGACCCGGCGGGCCAGGCCGGCGTTGGAACAGCCCGCTTCCTGGATGAGCGCCTGCAGCCGTTCGTTCGGCTGCCTGGCGACGAGAGGCCTTGCGGCCATGGCGTACCCCCTGTGGCTGCGGTGCCTGCCCACGCACCGAGTTGACGTGTCCTCATCGGCCAACCACAGCGAAGGAAGTCGGCCATGAAGATCAATGCCCCGCCGACATACCGAAGATGCGAGACATGTGAGGATTGCCGGGGTACAGGCGGTTGCCCGACCCCACCCCTGGTTACCCACGACCCGCTGCCGTTCCCCCTGCGCGCCCCCACCTGTGCATCCATGCGCCCCGCACGCGGGAACGATGCCCCTCCCCCGCGCACGGGACCCCCGTAACCCCCTGTGGCAGCTAGAGTTGTGTTCATCGTGGAAGAGACCATCGCGGGGCCCGAGGCCGTCCAAATCCCGAAGCAGCGTGGCGAATCACTACTTGACACCGCCGTGCGATATGCCGAAGAACGCCATTGGGACGTGTTCCCGGGCACGTGGCTGGAGGTCGTCGACGGGATGCAACGCTGCTCCTGTGGCGAGGCCACCTGTCCCACGCCGGGCGCACACGCGGCGCGCGAGGACTGGGCGACACAGGCGACGGGCAGTGCGACCGTCGCACGCCGGATGTGGTCGAAGCAGCCGAACGCGTCGATCCTGCTGCCCACCGGGCGTACGTTCGACGCGATCGATGTGCCGGAGACGGCCGGGTTCCTCGCGCTCGCCCGCATGGAGCGGATGGAGCTGACGCTGGGACCGGTGACGTGCACGCCGGACCGGCGCATGCACTTCTTCGTCCTTCCCGGCGCCGCGGTGAAGGTCCCCGACCTGGTACGCCGACTGGGCTGGCCGCCCGCCTCCCTCGACCTGATCACCCTGGGCGAAGGCTCCTACGTGGCGGCTCCGCCCACCCGGCTCGGTTCGCGGGGTGCGGTGCAGTGGGCCTGCCGGCCGACGCCGGCGAATCGGTGGCTGCCGGACGCGGAGGAACTGATCTCGCCGCTTGCCTATGCGTGCGGCAGGGACCGATGACCGTGGTTCGGCGCCGTTCCTGAGCCGCGGGTTCGTCGTGGCTGGTCGCGCAGTTCCTCGCGCCCCTGAAACCTTGCCCCTTAGGGTGCTCACATGGCCGAGCAAACAGGGGCAGACGTTCCCGCCGTCCGTGTACGCGGGCTCTGGAAGCGGTTCGGGGAGCAGGTCGCCGTCGCCGGGATCGATCTGGAGTTGCCCGCGGGGCGGTTCATCGGGCTCGTAGGGCCCAACGGCGCGGGCAAGACGACCACCCTCTCGATGGTGACCGGGCTGCTCAGGCCCGACCAGGGCGGCGTCGAGGTCGTCGGCCACGACGTCTGGCGCGACCCGGCGGCGGTGAAGGCCCGGATCGGCATACTCCCCGAGGGCCTGCGGCTCTTCGAACGGCTCTCCGGGCGTGAGCTCCTCGCCTACACCGGCCGGCTGCGCGGCCTGCCCGGCGCCGAGGTCGACAAGCGCACCACCCAGCTCCTCGACGTCCTCGACCTCGCGGGCGCCCAGCACAAACTCGTCGTCGACTACTCGACGGGCATGCGCAAGAAGATCGGTCTCGCCGCCGCTCTCCTCCACAACCCCGAGGTCCTCTTCCTCGACGAGCCGTTCGAGGGCGTCGACCCCGTCTCCGCGCAGACCATCCGCGGCGTCCTGGAGCGCTACACCGCTTCGGGCGCCACGGTCGTCTTCTCCTCCCACGTCATGGAACTCGTCGAATCGCTGTGCGACTGGGTGGCCGTCATGGTCGCGGGGCGCATCCGCGCGCACGGCCCGCTCGCGGAGGTCCGCGGCGACGCGCCCTCCCTCCAGCAGGCGTTCCTGGAACTGGTCGGCGCACAGGGCCGCGACCACGGGGCCGACCTGGACTGGCTGGGCGGCGGGGCGACGCGATGAGCACGAGCACCTCCGGAGTCTCCTCCGAGGCCTCGATCACCCCCGTCGTCGTACGGCTGAAGCTGTCGCTGCTGCGCAACGGGCTGCGGCAGTCGGCCGGGCGGCGGGCCGCGTACATCACCTCGGTCGTCGTCGTCCTCCTCTTCGCCGCCCTCCAACTGCTCGGCCTCATCGCCCTGCGCGGCAACGCGCACGCCGCGTCCGTCACCGTCCTGCTGATCGCGGTCATGGCGCTCGGCTGGGCCGTGATGCCGCTGTTCTTCCCCAGCGGCGACGAGACCCTCGACCCGACGCGGCTCGTCATGCTGCCGTTGCGACCGGACCCGCTGGTCCGGGCGCTGCTCATGGCCTCACTGGTCGGTATCGGACCGCTGTTCACCCTGTGCCTGCTGGTCGGTTCCGTGATCTCCGTGGCGCACGGCACGGCGGCGTACGTCACCGGTGTCGTGGCCGTGCCGTTGGCGCTGCTCGTCTGTGTGGCCCTCGCGCGGGCCGTCGCCGCCGCCAACATCCGGCTGCTGTCCAGCCGCAAGGGCCGCGACCTGGCCGTACTGAGCGGCCTCGTCATCGCGATCGGCGCGCAGCTCGTCAACTTCGGCGCGCAGCGGCTCGGTTCGGCGGGCGGACTGTCCCGGCTCGACCCGGCGGCGGACGTGCTGCGCTGGGTGCCGCCCGGGTCGGCGATCGGCGCGGTGGACTCGATGAGCAAGGGCTCGTACGGGGTGGGGGTCGCCCAACTCGTCCTGAGCGTGGCGGCGCTGGCGGGGCTGCTGGCGCTCTGGTCGAGGCACCTGACCCGGCTGATGACCTCCCCGGACGGGTCGACGTTGCAGGCGGGCGAAAGTGCCGCGCGGGAGCGGGTTCCGACGGGCGGGCTGCGCCGGCTGCTGCCCTCGGGGCGCACCGGGACCGTGATGGAGCGCAGCCTGCGGTACGTGTGGCGCGACCCGAAGACGAAGGCCGCGTGGGTGACCTCGTTGGCGATCGGGCTGATCGTGCCCGTGTTCAACGCCCTGCAGGGCACCGGCTCGATCTACTTCGCGTGCTTCGCGGCCGGGATGCTCGGCATCCAGATGTACAACCAGTTCGGCCAGGACACCTCCGCGTTCTGGATGGTCGCGATGACCATCGCCTCCCCGCACGACGCGTACGTCGAACTGCGCGGGCGTGCGCTGGCGCTGCTGGTGATCACCTTGCCGTACGCGACCCTCGTGACCGTGCTGACGACGGCGATGCTCGACGACTGGTCCAAGCTGCCCGAGGTGCTCGGCCTGTCCTTCGCGCTGCTCGGCGCGATGCTGGCGACCGGCGCCTGGTCCTCGGCCCGCTTCCCGTACTCGATCCCACAGGAGGGCTACAAGAACGTGGCTCCCGGGCAGGCGGGCCTCGCCTGGATCGCCATCTTCGGCGGAATGGTCTCGGCGGCGCTGCTGACCGCTCCCGTCATCGCCCTCACGATCTGGCTGAACGTGACGGCGGACGGGGACCGGTGGAGCTGGCTGCTGCTGCCGCTGGGGGCCGGATACGGGGCGCTGATCACGGCGTTCGGGCTGCGGATGGCGGCGCCACGGACGGCCCGGCGGCTGCCGGAGATCCTGGCGGCGGTCAGCAAGGGCTGAGCCCCGCGGGCCTGGACCTGATCCAAACGACAGGGCCTGGGGCCTGTCGTTTGGATCAGGTCGTTTCAGGCGACGGGACTTGATCAGTGCCGGTGAGCGGGGTCCGGTGCGTGCAGCTGCAAGGCGGAGGAGGGAGTGATGGCGGAGCCATGGCGACCGACGACAACGCCGCAGATGTGCGTGCCGGGTCCCGCGGCCCAGGCCTGATCCAAACGACAGGTCCTAGCGGTCCTGGCCGGTGAGTACGCCGTCGAGGAAGGGCTCGATCGCGGCGCGCCACGCCTCCGGCTGGTCGTAGTGCACGAGGTGACCGGCGTCGGCCACCTCCGCGTACTGGCCGTGCGGCAGGACGCGGACCATCTCCTGGGCCTCGGCCCGGCCGAGCTCGCCGTCCAGACCCCGTACGACCAGTGCGGGGCACTGGACCTGGGCGAGCTCCTCCCAGTGGGCGTCGTACACCCAGGTCTGGCGGGACTTGAGCATCTGCTCGGGTTCGAAGACCGGGCGCCAGCCGTCGGCGGACTCGTGCATCACCTCGGCGTAGAACTCGCCGCGGGACGGGTTCGGGCGCTCCACCCAGGGGTCGTCCTCGCCGAACCACTTCCGTACGTCGGCGAGCGTGGCGAAGGGCACGGGCCAGGCCCTGAACCAGTCCTCCCACTCACGCTGCGACGCGGCCCCTAACGCCGAGGCCCGCATGTCGCAGATGATCAGCCCGCGGACGAGGTCGGGGCGCTTGGCGGCGAGCTGCCAGCCGGTCAGCGCGCCCATCGCGTGGCCGATGAGGACGGTCGGGGCGAGACCCAGCTGCTCGAGAGCGGCCTCGACGTCCTCGACGTACGCCTCCCGCGTGTACTGCCCCTCGGGCGCCTTGTCGCTCTGGCCGTGGCCGCGCTGGTCGAGGGCGACCGCGCGGTGCCGCTCGGAGAGCCAGCGGGCGGTGGACGCCCAGTGGGAGGCGCGGCCCATGAGGCCGTGCAGAAGCAGCACGCCGGGCGCGGGCGGGGTCCTGGGCGGGTCGCTCTTGGGAGGATCGGCGAACTCCCAGGCAGCGAGGCGTAGGCCGCCCGCGCCCGTCACGTCGATGCGCCGCACCATAGGTCTGGCACCCCCCTAGCTCGCTCGGACCGCTCGCTCCCGCTCGAGTCGGCCGGTCCACTCGTACCGCTTCCTACCGCGCTTACTGCCGCGCTTCCTGCTGCTGTCGTGCCGCTTTCGTGCCGTTGAGTCTGCTGATGTACTGCTCTACGTGTACCCGATTTGCCTGTGATACGCCGCCAGGCTATCGAATGAACATTCGAAAATACTCCTCTCGGTGGCAACACCCCTCGTTCGAGTGACCACACTCGGGGATTGACCGCCGCCGCCGAGGGGAGATCTTCAGCGGGAGGCGGACCGCTCGGGGAAATTGGTCCGAAGGGGATGACCCTGGGAGCTCGGGGCTCCGGGTCAGCACAGGGGAGGACAGGCCCCGGCGCCGTAAAGCGCCGGGGCCCTCTCCACATCTACGGCACATCCTCCCCGCCCCCTCCCCAACCGTGCGACATCCCTCTTGGACACGGTCAAGAGCCCTCAGGTCATATGCCTCACGGGCCAGCCTCGCACGCAAATGGTCGCGGCGCTGCGATTCCGCACACTGAATCTTGGTTTCGGCCATGTAGCGAAAACATCACAACTGCCCCTGTGGTCGCGGGAGTTGACATGACCGAGGTGAGTCAGCGGAGGTGCGGGAAGGAGGTGGAGTGTTGGGTCACCGCGGGCGGACGACACGCTCCACGGCGAGCGACCTGCGCCATGGCGCCCATGCCCGCGCCCGGCGCGTTGAACGGAGCGCCGGGTCGTCCCCGACGAGCGGTGTCGCTGTACGCGGGCTCGATCGCCACCGACGCGCACGGGGGCAGGCCGGGTCGACGCCTGCCCACGACGGCCGGCGGGCGCCCGGAGGCCGACCCGGGGTTCGGCGGCTGCCGGACCCCGTGGCCCACCCCCGGGAGCTGCCCCTCGCGGGCTCAGGGCCGGGAAGCCCGCACCGGGGTGCGAGGCCTCCCACGATCACCGGATGTCAGCGCTTGGCGACGAACACGTGGGACGCGACGTCCGACTCGAGCTCCGCCGCCTCACCACCGCTGCCGACGAGCACGCCGCCCGCCGACTCCGTCACGCTCACCACGGAGCCGGGCTGCACACCCGCGCGCCGCAGCGTGTACATCAGCTGCGCGTCCGTCTGGATGGGCTCGCCGATCCGGCGTACGACGACGGTCTTGCCGTCCAGGCCGGGGTCGAGCTCGGCCAGCGACACCATGCTCTCGTCCAGGAACGGGTCGGCGCCGTCCTTCTCGCCGAGCTCCTCCAGGCCGGGGATCGGGTTGCCGTACGGCGACTCGGTCGGGTGGCGCAGCAGCTCCAGCACGCGCCGCTCCACCGCCTCGCTCATCACGTGCTCCCAGCGACACGCCTCGGCGTGCACCTGCTCCCACTCCAGACCGATCACGTCGACGAGCAGGCACTCCGCGAGGCGGTGCTTGCGCATCACTCGGGTGGCGAGACGACGGCCCTCCTCGGTCAGCTCCAGGTGCCGGTCGGTGGCGACCGCCACCAGGCCGTCGCGCTCCATGCGCGCCACCGTCTGGCTGACCGTCGGCCCGCTCTGGTCGAGCCGCTCCGCGATCCGGGCGCGCATGGGGACCACGCCTTCCTCCTCCAGCTCGAGGATGGTGCGGAGATACATCTCCGTGGTGTCGATCAGTCCGGACATACGTGCCCCTTGATTAGCTCTGCCGAAGGCTCGGTGGCTCACCGGCGTGTGCGCTGGCCCTGAACCCAATTCTGACGCATACCACTGACAAGCGTGCCTCGCCGTTGAAACCGCAGGGTTACGAGTGCCCCCGCGGACGCCCCACCGGGTGCCTCCGCGGCCACCTCCGCAGGCCGTATTGACAGCGCACTGGTCCAGACCGCAACGTGATCCGCGGCACAAAGCGTGACCCAGCGCCCACCCGACGCCGACGAGACTTCTAAGGGGCTTCGCCGATGAGCGACCGCAAGCTGGCCGGGCAGTTCTTCGACGCGGCGATCGGCCTGCTCCAGCGGGTGCGCGACGAGGACGAGGGCGCCATCGAGGCGGCCGGCACCCTGATCGCCGACACCGTCGTCGACGGCGGCCGGCTCTTCGCCTTCGGCGCCGGGCACTCCTCGCTCGCCGCGCAGGACGTCGTCTACCGCGCGGGCGGCCTCGCCCTGATGAACCTGCTCCCGGTCCCGGGTGTGGTCGGCGTCGACGTCATGCCGGCGACGCTGGGCTCGGCTCTGGAGCGGGTCGACGGCCTCGCGAGCGCGGTCCTGGACTCCAGTCCGCTGCGCGCCGGCGACGTACTCGTGATCATCTCCCTGTCCGGCCGCAACGCGCTCCCGGTCGAGATGGCCATGAGCGCGCGGGCCCTGGGCGTGAAGGTCATCGGCGTCACCTCGGTCGCCTACACCTCGGAGACGACGTCCCGGCACGTCTCGGGGACCTATCTGAAGGACCACTGCGACATCGTCCTCGACTCCAAGATCGCGGTCGGCGACGCGGAACTGACCCTGGAGACGATCGAGGCACCCTTCGCTCCCGCCTCCACGGTGGTCACGACGGCCCTCCTCCAGGCCGTCATGGCCACGGCCGCGGGCGCGCTGGCCGACCGGGGCATCGAGCCGCCCCTGCTCCGCTCGGGCAACGTCGACGGCGGCCACGAATGGAACGACCGAGTGATGACGGAGTACGGCGACCGAATCTTCTACCGCCGCTGAGCCGACCGGAATCTTTCACCGCGACTGGGCCGACGGAATCTTTCACCGCGGCTGGGCCGACCGGGTCTCTCAGTCCGGCTGGGCCAACGGAATCTTCCACCGTGGCTGGGCCGACGCGGTCTTTCAGCCCGGCTGCGCCGCCGGGATCATTCAGCCCGGCTGAGTCGACCGGGGCCTTTCACGTGACTGGGCCGACCGGGTCTTTCAGCCCGGCTGGGCCGACGGAATCTTTCACCGCGGAGGGGCCGACCGGGTCCTTCAGCCCGGCTGGGCCGACGGGATCACTCAGCCCGGCTGAATCGACCGGGGCCATTCACGTGACTGGGCCGACCAGGATCTCTCACCACGGCTTGGCCCACCGGGATCCCCCGCGCCGCTGAGCCGACCCGGATCCTCGACCGACGCTGAGCCGAACGAGCCTCTCCACGGTCGCTGGCCCCACCCGGACCCTCCAACCCCGCCGAGCCGACCAGGATCCTCCACCCCGCTGAGCCGACCGGGAGTCCTCCGTCCGCGTTGGGCCGACCCGGAATCCTTCACCCGCGTTGAGCCGATTGGGTGGGGTGCGCGGCAGCGCCTACGTGCGGGCCGTCAGCCCGTCCAGGTCCAGCGCCGCGGCGATCCGTACCGCCACGTCCTCGGCGTATGTCGCGTCCGTGCGGTCGAACTGGCTGCGCTCCGCCCCCCGTAGAAACGTCACGACGCCCAGCGTGCGCCCCCGGCTGCGCAGGACCGCGCACAGGGCATGCACCGCGTCCGGCGGCCACTGGCGGGCCGTGGCCCACTCCCGCTTCCGCTCGGCGGTGGTCTCACCGGAGCTGGCCCGCACGGACCCGGCCCGATCCACGCACTGGAGCGCGGGATGCCCCTCGGCGTACCGCACGGGCAGCCCGGCCTTCCCGGTGAGCAGGCTCGGCCCGGGCGCCCCGGCGGGCGTGGTGACGGCGCGTACCAGCCGTACGGGCCCGTCGTCGTCCCCCGCCGCCCACCCGGTCGCGACCCGGTCGATCAGGGCGTGGTCGGCGAACCCGGCGAGCGCGAAGTCGAGGTGGACGGTGGCGGCCTCCCCGGGGTCCTCGCACTCGGCCGCCGCCCGTGCCGCCCGGTGCAGCTGGTTGGCCCGGAACCGCAGCAGGGCCGCCTCCTGCTCGGTGTGCTTGGACTCGGTCACGTCCTGGAAGAGCCACCCGACCCCGAGCGGAACCGGTTCTTCCGCGAGCGGCGAGGCAAGCCGCAGGAACCCGCTGCGCCAGCACCGCCGCTTCTCGCCCTCGGCCGACCGCACGCTCACCCACATCTCGGCGGGCGCGGGCGGCGCGCCCTCGGCGAGCACGTGCGTGAGCGCGCCCTCCAGCTCCTCGACCCCTTGGGAGAGCAGCTCCCCCAGCGGCCGTCCGAGCACCGCCGTACGCCCGGTCCCCAGGGCCCGGGCCGCATGCGCGTTGACGACGGCGGGCCGCAGGTCCGCGTCGACCAGGACCACACCCCAGCTGGCGTCCTCGAACAACGCCTCGCTCAGAGCGATGGACCGCTCGAGATCGATCTGCGCGTGCACCTCGCTGAAGGCGCAGTACACCCCGGCCGGCTTCCCGTCGGCTCCGCGCACGGCGGCGGACTGGGTCCGCACCAGCACGCGCCCGCCGTCCTTGGTCAGCAGCGCGAACTCGTGCACCTGACGCCCGGGGGCCTCCATGGCGGACAGCAGCCGCGCCTCGACCTCCTCGGCGTCCGCGGTCCGCACGGCCCATCCGGCGAACCCGCGCCGCCCCACGGCCTCGGCCGCGGTCCAGCCGAGAATCCGCTCGGCCTCACGGTTCCAATGGGTGACGACCCCATCGGCGTCGAACGCGCACAGCGCCGCGTCCATCCCGTCCAGCAGCGCGGCAAGCAGATCGGAACCAGCCGGCTCGGGCTCGTCCGGCCCCAGCTCGTCGGTGGTCCCACTACGCCGGGAAGCACTCACCTGGACCCCCTGCAGGCTGCGTCCGCACGTACGGCGAGACAGTTCGCTCACTCGCCTTCATTCAACTCGAACGTGACCCAGCCCACATCGTGTTCCCCAAAGATTGGACGAAATCGTTGTACGCAGGGATTCCGCCCCGTCAGCCCCATGAATCGCGCCCCACCCACCCATCGAAGTGGCCGTCCCAGGCTTCTGCCTAACAGCCGCTCCGGCCATCCGTTCGATGATTCACCTGGATTCGCACAAACGGATGCCTTTAGGCGGTCTGCGCCACAGACAGATCCACGATCACTAGCGTCTCGTTCCAGGTGGTTCGGCAGGTCAACCGCTCCCACCCATGGTTGACCAGCCCCAGTCGTCACTGTGAATCGAGGTGAGTTCGACGACTACGTTCCATACAGGTGAGGAGACCCACCCTGCCGTGCTTCCTCAGCGGCAGGCTCTGGAACCAGCGGCAGCAGACACCCCCGGAAGCAGGGACGAAACGGGCCGCAGGGGCGCCACTTCTCTGGACGGCGCAGCCGGTATGGGACACGGGCGAGGGGAGACCGTACGCATGTCACCAACAGGCGTACGGCGACACCCCGACGCGGCTGCTTCAGTAGCCGCGGAGGGAGTACGCCTCTCCCGTAAGGGAGAAAACAAGGCGGGGGCTGGCGCGCAGATGGTCCCGGTGCTCGACAAACGGGGGCACCCCTTGATGCCGTGCCACCCCGCCCGCGCACGCAAACTGCTCGCGAAGGGAAGAGCAGTGGTGGTGCGGTACGTGCCGTTCGCGATCCGCTTGAAAGATCGTCTGCTCGAGGACTCCACCATCGCCGGAGTGGCGGTGCGCGTCGACCCGGGAAGCTGTGGGCCGGGAATCGTCGTGACTACGGACACGGAGCAGCCGGACCACGCCACGGGACACGGGCACTCAGCGCGCCGAGGCCTGTTCGCGGTCGAGCTGAACCACCGCGGCGCTCAGATCCGCGACGGCATGAAGCGTCGGGCGGGCTACCGGCGTCGGCGGCGCAGCGGGAATCTCCGTTACCGCGCGCCCGGATTCGACAACAGAAGGCGACCGGCGGGCTGGCTCGCGCCGTCCCTGCGGCACCGAGTCGAGGGCACGATCGGCCAGGTCAGCCGCCTGATGAAGTTCTTTCCTGTCGTCGAGATCCACATCGAGCGGAACTCATTCGACACCCATGCCCTCAGTCTCGGCCGCGAGGCAATGAGTGCGCTCGAATACCGTGAGGGCACCCTCACCGGGTACGAGGTGCGCGAATACCTGCTGGAGAAATGGCACCGTACCTGCTCCTACTGCGGAGCCACCAGCACACCCCTGCAGATCGACCACATCCAGCCCAGGGCCCATGGCGGATCCGGCCGGATCTCGAACCTCACACTGGCCTGCGGCCCCTGCAACCAGGCCAAATCGGCGCGACCGGTGGAAGATTTCCTCGCAGAGCAGCCGGAAAGACTCGCGCGCATCAAGGCGGAGGCCAAACTTCCGCTGCGAGACGCGGCGGCCATGACCTGCGCGGGGTACCGAACCTGCGCCTGCTCCAGCGGGCTGACGGATATGCGTACGGCACCAGGTTCGAAAAACCTGTTGAGCCGCGTTCGATCGGTTCCTAAGGTGGGCCGTACGCCGAAGGGAGGTGATCGGGTACATGTATGAAACCCGGACTAGCGAGGTGGCTGCGGGCTAGCGGCCCGTCACCACATCCAGTGCGGTGCCGGACCAGCGCGTGAAGTGCGCGCGTAGCCGGCCCCAATCCCAAGCAGTCACCCGACCCGCGAGCTCGCCGGTACGTCCGGCCGGCTCCTCCGCCGTGAGGCGGGGGGACCCGAGCTCGCGGGTCGTCTGCGTTTCGCAGGGCATGTGAGGTGGGGCACATGCGTTTCGCGGGGTCCGCAGTACTCTTGGGCCATGCTTCCGATGCTCGTTCGACGCCGACACGTGGACTTCGTGCGCGTCACGAGCATGGGCTGTCGGGCTTCTTCCTGACCTCGGCCCCCCTCTTCCCCCTTGGCACCCGTGGCCCCCGCCCCACCCCCGGCGGCCGCCCGGGCACCCGTACACCCTGCGGACGCACCTCATGACGACGAACACGTCTTCTGATCAGTACCTGCAGAGCCTCCAAGGCTTGCAGAACCGACAGCACCGGCCCTCCCAGCAGCTTCCGATCATCGATCTCTCCGCGGCCGACCGCGGCCCCCAGGCCCGCGCCCTGCTGCACGCGCAGTTGCACAGCGCCGCCCACGACGTGGGCTTCTTCCAGCTCGTCGGGCACGGGGTGACCGAGGGAGAGACCGCCGCCCTGCTCGACGCCATGCACCGGTTCTTCGCGCTGCCCGCGGCCGAGCGGCTCGCCCTCGACAACGTCAACTCGCCGCACTTCCGCGGGTACACGCGCACCGGCGACGAGCGCACGGGCGGCAGCCGGGACTGGCGGGACCAGCTCGACATAGGGGCCGAGCGCCCCGCGCGCAGGCCCGGTCCCGGCGAGCCCGCCTACTGGTGGCTGGAAGGGCCCAACCAGTGGCCGGCCACGCTGCCGGAGCTGCGGACCGCCGCGCTGGCGTGGATCGACCGGCTCAGCTCGGTCGCGGCCCGCCTGCTGCGCGAGCTGCTCACCGCGATCGGGGCGCCCGCCGACTTCTACGAGCCGATCTTCGGCGAGCGGGCCCATCCGCATCTGAAGCTCGTGCGCTACCCGGGCAGCGCGGGCGACGGCGCCGACCAGGGCGTGGGCGCGCACAAGGACTACGGATTCCTGACGCTGCTGCTCCAGGACCAGGTCGGCGGCCTTCAGGTGCAGCGCGAGGACGGTCAGTTCCACGAGGTGCCGCCGCTGCCGGGAGCGTTCGTGGTCAACCTGGGCGAGCTGCTGGAAGTGGCCACCAACGGGTACCTCGTCGCCACCAACCATCGGGTCGTCAGTCCGCCCGGGGCCACCGAGCGGTTCTCCGTGCCCTTCTTCTACAACCCGCGCCTGGACGCCCGCGTGGAGCCGCTGCCCTTCCCGCACGCCTCCGCCGCGCCCGGCGTCACCGACGACCCGGCGAACCCGCTGTTCGCGGAGTACGGCTTCAACGAGCTGAAGGGCAAGCTGCGGGCCCACCCGCTGGTCGCCACCCGTCATCACGCGGAGCTGCTCACCCCCGCGTGATGACCGGCGGACCCGGCGAGCGGGGTCAGAGGGCTCGGCGCACTCAGTGCGCGATGTCCTCGTAGCCCTTGATCTCCTGGGGGCCGCGCGGACCGGGGCCCACGTAGTGCGCGGACGGCCGTACGAGCCGTCCCGTGCGCTTCTGCTCCAGGATGTGCGCCGACCAGCCCGCCGTACGGGCGCAGGTGAACATCGAGGTGAACATGTGCGCCGGGACCTCGGCGAAGTCGAGCATGATCGCGGCCCAGAACTCGACGTTCGTCGCCAGGACGCGGTCCGGACGGCGCGCGTGGAGCTCATCGAGGGCCGCCTTCTCCAGCGCCTCGGCGATCTCGAAGCGGGGGGCGCCGAGCTCGCGGGCGGTGCGGCGCAGGACACGGGCGCGCGGGTCCTCGGCGCGGTAGACCCGGTGGCCGAAGCCCATCAGGCGCTCGCCCTTGTCGAGGGCCTTCTTGACGTAGGCCTCCGCGTCGCCCGTGCGCTCGATCTCCTCGATCATGCCGAGGACGCGGGAGGGCGCGCCGCCGTGCAGCGGCCCGGACATGGCCCCGACGGCGCCGGAGAGAGCGGCGGCGACATCCGCGCCCGTCGACGCGATGACGCGGGCGGTGAAGGTGGAGGCGTTCATGCCGTGCTCGGCGGCGGACGTCCAGTAGGCGTCCACGGCCGCGACGTGCTTGGGGTCGGGCTCGCCGCGCCAGCGGATCATGAAGCGCTCGACGACGGAGTGCGCCTTGTCGATCTCGCTCTGCGGAACCATGGGCCGGCCCTGGCCGCGGGCGGACTGGGCGACGTACGACAGGGCCATGACGGCGGCGCGGGCGAGGTCCTCGCGAGCCTGGGCCTCGTCGATGTCGAGGAGTGGTTTGAGGCCCCAGACGGGGGCGAGCATGGCGAGCGCGGACTGGACGTCGACGCGGATGTCGCCGGAGTGGACGGGGATCGGGAACGGCTCGGCGGGCGGCAGACCGGGGTTGAAGGCGCCGTCCACGAGGAGGCCCCACACGTTCCCGAAGGAGACGTGGCCGACCAGATCCTCGATGTCGACGCCCCGGTACCGGAGTGCGCCGCCCTCCTTGTCCGGTTCGGCGATCTCCGTCTCGAACGCGACGACTCCTTCGAGTCCGGGTACGAAGTCGGACATCAGGCGGCTCCTCGTGATGTGTACGACGGGGGGTTCATGGGGGGTGACGGTGGGGCGTGATGGTGGGGGCGCGTCTTGCGGTTGGAAGGGGAAAACCGTGCGTCGGTGATGAGTGGTCGACGTCCGGCTCCACGGTCGGCTCGTGGACTCGCGGTCCGGTACGTCTTCCCGGTGATGCCCCGTGCGACCGGCGGTCATCCCACCGGAAACGGTGCCAGCACCATATCTCCGAGTGCCACCTTTGGGGAGGCCCTGCGGCACTCAGTGCCACCCACTGACTCTCGATGCCGTACCGGGATACGGCAAGATGACCGCGTGACCGACCGCGACCGCTTCCCGGATGAATCCGCCGCCGAGCCCCTCGTCCTGCGCGCTGCGGAAGCCGCCGCCGCGGAAGCCGCGGGCGACGCCGAAGAACTCGCCGCCGACCCCGCCGCGATGCGCGCCCACTACCGCGCCGAGGGGCTCGTCGAGGCCGATCTCGCCGCGCATCCCATGGACCAGTTCGCCCGCTGGTTCAAGCAGGCCGCGCAGGCCTCGGTGCAGGGCATGGTGTACGAACCGAACGCGATGGTCGTCTCCACGGCGGACGCGGAGGGCCGGCCCAGCTCACGCACGGTGCTGCTCAAGCAGTACGACGAGCAGGGCTTCGTCTTCTACACCAACTACGACTCCCGCAAGGCCCGCGAGCTGTCCGAGAACCCGTACGTCTCGCTGCTCTTCCCCTGGCACCCGATGGCCCGCCAGGTCATCGTCACCGGAACGGCGCGGCGCACCGGACGCGACGAGACCGCCGCGTACTTCCGCACCCGCCCGCACGGCTCCCAGCTCGGCGCCTGGGCCAGCGCCCAGTCCTCGGTCATCTCCTCCCGGGACGAGCTCGACGCCGCCTACGAGGAGTTGAGCGCCCGCTACCCGGAGGGTGAACAGGTCCCCGTGCCCCCGCACTGGGGCGGCTTCCGCGTCGCCCCCCGGACGGTCGAGTTCTGGCAGGGCCGCGAGAACCGCCTCCACGACCGGCTGCGGTACGTGGTGGAGCCGGACGGCAGCTGGCGGGCGGAGCGCCTCAGTCCGTGATGCCGCGGGGCTCAGCCCGTGACGGCGGCGGGGCTCAGCCCAGCGCCTCGTCCAGGAGTACGCCCCACTGCGCCACCACCCGTTCCCGTCGCCCCCCGTCGTTCGTGAGGAGGTTGGCGAGGCCGAGGCCGCGGGACATGTCCAGCAGGCCCTGGACCGTTTCGCGAACGCCCGGGCGGGATTCGTCGGCGGCGAGGAGTTCCACGGCGATCCGGTGGGTCTCGCGGCCCACGCGGGCCTCCAGCTCGGTGACCCTGGGGCGCAGCTGCTCCTCGTTGGAGGCGGCGACCCAGAGGTGGAGGGCGGCGCGGAAGAGGGGGCCTGTGTAGAGGTCGACCAGAGCCACGACCACCTCGCGGCGTTCGGCGGCGCCCTCCGGGAACAGGGCGCGCAGTGCGGTGGAGCGCTCCTCGGCGACGTACTCCACCGCGGCGGTGAACAGGTCCTCGCGGGTGCGGAAGTGGTGCTGGGCGGCCCCCCGGGACACTCCCGCGCGCTCGGCGACGACGGAGACCGTGGAGCCCGCCCAGCCGTGCTCGGCGAGACAGGCCACGGCGGCCGCGAGCAGCCGCTGCCGGGTGGCGCGGCTGCGGTCCTGCTTGGGAACGTGCGGAAGCCGGGGACCGCGGGGGGCGATTTCGGCCGACTGTGTCGCGTCCGTGGTCGTGTCCGTGGCATTCGTAGTCGCGTCCGTGGCCGCGTCCGTGGCATTCGTGGCCGCGTCCGTGGCGTCCGTGGGCTCCGCGCGCTCCGCGGCTTCCGTCGTGCTCACACCACCCATGCGGGATCCCGTCGTTCGAGGAAGGCCGTCATCCCCTCGCGGGCCTGCGCGGAGGAGAACAGTTCGGCCGAGAGCGCGGTCAGGGTGTCCGCGTCCCGGTCGAAGGCCTCCAGCACCCTAGCCGTGAGCAGCCGTTTCGTCTCGGCCAGGCCTTGGGGGGAGGCGCGGCGCAGGCCGTCCAGGACGGGTTCCAGGGTGACGTCGACGTCGTCGCCGGTCGCCGTCAGGAGTCCCGTCCGTACCGCCTCCGACGCGTCGAAACGTTCGCCCGTGAGGTAGTAGCGGGCGAGGGCGCGGGGGTCCGTACGGGGCAGCAGGGGGAGGGAGATCACGGCGGGCGCGACGCCGATGCGTACCTCCGTGAAGGCGAACGTGGCCTCCTTGGAGGCGATCGCCAGATCGCAGGCTCCGAGGAGCCCCAGTCCGCCCGCCCGTACATGGCCCGTCACCCGGGCCACCACGGGCTTGTGCAGTTCGACGATCCGCCGCAGCAGGGCGACGAGCGCCTCCGGGTGCGGGGGGTCGCGCAGGTCGGCGCCCGCGCAGAACGTGTTCCCCGTGTGGGCGAGGACGACCGCGCGGACGTCTCGGTCCTTGCCGCACCGGGTGAGCCCGTCCGCGAGCTCGCCCACGAGGGCGGCGGAGAGGGCGTTGCGGTTGGCGGGCGAGTCGAGGGTGAGGGTGGTGACGGCGCGGTCGTGCGTCACTCGGACAAGCGATTCAACCGGTTCAACGGTCATGACAGGCCCCGCAGTTCCCGGCGCAGGATCTTTCCGGAGGCCGCCCGTGGGACGGCGTCGATGAAGGTGACGCCGCGGACCCTCTTGTACGGGGCGACGCGCTCGGCGACGTACATCATCACCTCTCCTTCGGAGAGGCCGGGGACGTCGGAGAGGTCGTCCGCCGCCGGACCGGCCGGTCCGGCCGCGGAGGGCTGGCGCACCACGAAGGCGTGCGGGACTTCGTTGTTGTCCTCGTTGTAGACCCCGACGACCGCGGCGTCCGCGATACCGGGGTGGGTGAGGAGCAGTGCCTCCAGTTCGGCGGGCGCGACCTGGAAGCCCTTGTACTTGATGAGCTCCTTGACGCGGTCGACGACGAACAGCCAGCCCTCGGTGTCCACGTGGCCGACGTCTCCGGTGTGCAGCCAGCCGTCCGGGTCGATCATCGCGGCGGTGGCGTCGGGCTGGCCCAGATAGCCCTTCATGACCTGGGGACCGCGGATGACGATCTCGCCCGCCTCTCCGACGCCGAGGTCCTTGCCGGGGTCGTCGAGGGAGACGATGCGCATCTCGGTGCCCGGGACGAGCCTGCCGACCGTTCCCGGGGGCGCCTCCTGGGCGGCGTCCACGGGGACCAGGTGCGTGCAGGGCGACAGTTCCGTCATCCCGTAGCCCTGGCCGATGGGCGGCAGCCCCAGCCGCTCGGCGCAGGCCAGCGCGAGCTTGGCGTCCAGGGGCGCGGCGGAGGAGACGATGTACTTCAGGGACGACAGGTCGTACCGCGCGACGGCCGGGTGCTTGGCCAGGGCCAGCACGATCGGCGGCGCCACGAAGAGGCCGCTGATGCGGTGTTTCTCGATGGCCGCGAGGAAGGTGTCGAGGTCGAAGCGAGGCAGTACGACGACGGTGGCGCCCTGTCTCAGGGGCGCGTTCATGAGGGCCGTCAGCCCGTAGATGTGGAAGAAGGGCAGCACCGCGAGGATGCGTTCGCCCTCGCTCATCGGCAAGAAGGGCACCAGCTGCGCCAGGTTGGTGGCGATGGACCGGTGGGTGAGCATCACCCCCTTGGGGATACCGGTCGTCCCGGAGGAGTACGGCAGAGCCGCGACGTCCGTCACCGGGTCGATGCCGATCTCCGGTTCGGGCGCGGTCGAACCGAGCAGGTCGATCAGCGAGCGATGCCCCGGCGCGCTGTCGCAGACGAAGATCTCCCGCACCCCGCCGGCGAGCTCGGCGGCCTGCCGCGCCGCCTCCAGGAGGGGGGACACGGTCACGATCCAGTTCGCGGCGCTGTCCCGCAGTTGCTTGGCGAACTCCTCGGGCCTGGCGAGCGGGTGCACGGTCGTGACCGACGCCCCCGCGCGCGTGGCGGCGTAGAACGCCGTCGGGAAGGCGATGGTGTTCGGGCTGTGCAGGGCGAGGACGTCGCCCTTGCGGACGCCCGCGTCGGCGAACGCGGCGGCCAGCCGCCGGTGGAACCGGTCCAGTTGCCCGTAGGTGAGCGTGGTGCCGTCGACTCCGTCGATCAGCGCGGGCGTGTCGCCGCGCTCGGCGGCGCGGCCGAGGACCGCCTCGTGAATGGGTTCCTCTACGGCCGGGACTTCGGCGTACTCGCTGCGGAACACGGTTCCTCCTGGAGCGGCTCGTGGAGCGGCGGGCTAGTACGACTTGGGCAGGCCCAGGGTCTGGTGGGAGACGTAGTTGAGAATCATCTCCCGGCTCACCGGAGCAATACGAGCCACACGCGAGGCCGTTATCAACGAGGCGAGGCCGAATTCGCGGGTGAGCCCGTTGCCCCCGAGGGTGTGCACGGACTGGTCAACGGCCCTCACACAGGCCTCGCCCGCCGCGTACTTGGCCATGTTGGCGGCCTCACCCGCGGCGACGTCGTCCCCGGAGTCGTACAGGTATGCCGCCTTCTGCATCATCAGACGGGCGAGTTCGAGGTCGATGTGGGCCTGCGCGAGGGGGTGGGCGACGGCTTGGTGGGCGCCGATGGGCTGCTTCCAGACGGTGCGCTCGCGGGCGTACTCGACGGCCCTGGAGAGCGCGTAACGGCCCATGCCGATCGCGAACGCGGCCGTCATCACCCGCTCGGGGTTGAGCCCGGCGAAGAGCTGGAGCAGGCCCGCGTCCTCGTCGCCGACGAGCGCGTCGGCGGGCAGCCGCACGTCGTCGAGGGTCAGCTCGAACTGCTTCTCCACGCTGTGGAGTTCCATGTCGATCCGCCGCCGCCCGAAGCCGTCGGCGTCGCGCGGGACGATGAACAGGCAGGGCTTGAGGCGCCCCGTCCGCGCGTCCTCCGTGCGCCCCACGATGAGGGTGGCGTCCGCGATGTCGACGCCGGAGATGAACACCTTGCGGCCGCTCAGGAGCCAGTCGGCACCGTCCCGGCGCGCGGTGGTGGTGATGCGGTGCGAGTTGGAACCCGCGTCGGGTTCGGTGATACCGAAGGCCATGGTGCGGGTGCCGTCGGCCAGGCCCGGGAGCCACTCCTGTTTCTGGGCCTCGGTGCCGAAGCGGGCGATCACCGTGCCGCAGATCGCCGGCGACACGACCATCATCAGGAGGGGGCAGCCCGCGGCACCGAGTTCCTCCAGGACGATGGAGAGTTCGGCTATGCCGCCGCCCCCGCCACCGTAGGTCTCCGGCAGGTTGACGCCGAGGTAGCCGAGCTTGGCGGCCTCGGACCAGAGGGTGTTGATGTCGTAGTCGCGGCCGTGGCGTTTGCCGAGGGCGGCCACGGCGGATCGGAGGGCCTTGTGTTCTTCGGTTTCTGTTGCGGGGCTCATGGGGGCTCCTGGGGCCGTGTGTACGCTGCGGGTTGTTTGTGGCTGGTCGCGCCCACGCGGCGGAGCCGCATGAGGGGACAGCCCCGCGCCGCTAACGGGGCGCTGTGCTCACCGGTGTTGTCTCCACCACTGCCAGCAGGGTCCCGACCTCCACCTGTTGGCCGGGGGTGGCGTGCAGGGCCGTGAGGGTGCCTGCCGTCGGCGCGGAGATCTTGTGTTCCATCTTCATCGCCTCCAGCCACAGGAGCGGCTCTCCGGCCCGTACGGCGGCTCCCGTGGCCAGTCCCTCGGCGACGCGGACGACGGTTCCGGGCATGGGGGCCAGGAGGGAGCCGGGGGCCTGCTGGGCGGTGGGGTCGGGGAAGCGGGGCAGGGCGGTGAGAGCGGTGGCGTTCACGAACACCTGGTCGCCGTACCGCGTCACCTCGAACTTCCTGCGTACGCCGTCCACTTCGAGTACGACGAGACGGGCGTCGGCGTGCACCACGCGCACCCCGTCGGCCGTGAGGCCCGCACGGGTGTGCTGGTAGCGCACCTCGTGCTCGGTGCCGGCCAGGTCGTAACGCTTGGTCTGGGGCTGCGAGGGGAGGTTGCGCCAGCCGCCGAACCGGGAGCGGGAGTGGCCCCGCGCGTCCGCCAGGGCCGCCGCCAGGGGCGCGTACGGGTCCGGGGACGGCGTCGTGAGGGCGGCGAGGTGGCGCTCGTAGAACCCGGTGTCCATGCGGGCCTCGGCGAACTCCGGGTGCCGCAAGGAGCGCACGAGCAGATCCCTGTTGGTCGCCGGGCCGTGGATGTCGGCACGTTCCAGGGCCCCCGACAGCTTGCGCAGGGCCTCCGCGCGTGTGGGCGCGTAGGCGATCGCCTTCGCCAGCATCGGGTCGTAGTGGACGCCGATCGGGTCGCCGTCGGTGTAACCGGTGTCCAGGCGGACGCCCTCCGGGACGGCGAGGCGGTGCAGGGTGCCGGTCTGCGGGGCCCAGGACCGCGCCGGGTCCTCGGCGTACAGGCGGGCCTCGATCGCGTGCCCCCGCGCGCGTGGCGGGTCGTTCGCGAGCGCCCCGCCCTCCGCCACCTGGATCTGGAGCGCGACGAGATCGACGCCGAAGACCGCCTCCGTCACCGGGTGTTCGACCTGGAGGCGGGTGTTCATCTCCAGGAAGTGGGCCTTGCCGTCGGCGACCAGGAACTCGACCGTTCCCGCGCCCACGTAGTCGACGGCACGGGCCGCCCGCACGGACAGGTCGTAGAGGGTTTCCGTCAGGTCTCCGAGACTGGGGGCCGGGGCCTCCTCGACGACCTTCTGATGGCGGCGCTGGAGGGAGCAGTCGCGGGTGCCGAGCGCCCAGACCGTGCCGTGCGCGTCGGCGAGGATCTGCACCTCCACATGCCGACCGCCCTCTACGTAGGGCTCGACGAAGACCTCGCCGTCGCCGAAGGCACTGAGGGCCTCGGCGCGGGCGGCGGTCAGCTCGGCGTCGAGGGCGCCGAGCTCGCGTACGACGCGCATGCCGCGTCCGCCGCCGCCCGCGGCCGCCTTGACGAGCACCGGGAGATCGGCGGCGGTGACCGTCTCCAGCGGTTCGAGCCCCATCAGTTTCTTGGCGCGCGTCTTGGAGGCCATCGCCTCGATGGCCTCGGGCGGCGGCCCGATCCAGACGAGGCCCGCGTCGAGGACGGCCCGCGCGAAACCGGCGTTCTCGGAGAGGAAGCCGTACCCGGGGTGCACGGCGTCCGCACCGGCGCTCAGGGCGGCCTTCACGATCAGGTCGCCGCGCAGATACGTGTCCGAGGGCGCCGCCCCCGGCAGCCGTACCGCCTCGTCGGCCACACGCGTGTGGAGGGCGTTCTCGTCGGCGTCCGAGTACACGGCGACGGTCCGGATCCCCAACTCACCGCAGGTGCGGAAGACCCGGCAGGCGATCTCGCCCCGATTGGCCACGAGGACAGAAGTAATCACTGGGACCTCACATCCGGAAGACGCCGAAGCCACCGCGCGCACCCTCGTAGGGGGCCGTGTGGATCGCGGACAGGCACAGGCCGAGGACGGTGCGGGTGTCGCGGGGGTCGATGACCCCGTCGTCGTACAGCCGCCCGGACAGGAACATCGGCAGGGACTCCGACTCGATCTGCTGCTCCACCATGGCGCGCAGGGCCGCGTCGGCGTCCTCGTCGTAGGGCTGCCCCTTGGCCGCGGCCGACTGCCGGGCGACGATCGAGAGGACGCCCGCGAGCTGCTGGGGGCCCATGACGGCGGACTTGGCGCTGGGCCAGGCGAAGAGGAAGCGCGGGTCGTAGGCGCGCCCGCACATGCCGTAGTGACCGGCTCCGTAGGAGGCCCCCATGAGGACGGACAGGTGGGGGACCTTCGAATTGGAGACGGCGTTGATCATCATCGCGCCGTGCTTGATGATCCCGCCCTGCTCGTACTCCTTGCCGACCATGTAGCCGGTGGTGTTGTGCAGGAAGAGGAGGGGGATGTCGCGCTGGTTGGCGAGCTGGATGAACTGGGCGGCCTTCTGGGACTCGGCGCTGAACAGCACTCCCTGGGCGTTGGCCAGGATGCCGACGGGATAGCCGTGGAGGGTTGCCCAGCCGGTCGTGAGGCTCGTCCCGTAGAGGGGCTTGAACTCATCGAAGTCGGAGCCGTCGACCACACGGGCGATGACCTCGCGCGGGTCGAAGGGGTGTCGCAGGTCGCCGGGGACGATCCCCAGGAGCTCGTCCTCGTCGTACTTCGGGGGCTCGGCCGGACCGGGATCACCGAACGCCTTGCGGTGGTTGAGCCGGGCGACGACGCGCCTGGCCTGGCGGAGGGCGTCCCGTTCGTCGACGGCGAAGTAGTCCGCGAGACCCGACACGCGCGCGTGCATCTCGGCGCCGCCCAGGGACTCGTCGTCGCTCTCCTCGCCGGTCGCCATCTTCACCAGCGGCGGCCCGCCCAGGAAGACCTTCGCCCGTTCCTTGACCATGATCACGTGGTCGGACATGCCGGGGATGTAGGCGCCCCCGGCGGTGGAGTTCCCGAAGACGACGGCGACGGTCGGGATCCCCGCCGCCGACAACCTGGTGAGGTCGCGGAAAATCGCTCCCCCGGGGATGAAGATCTCCTTCTGCGACGGCAGATCGGCGCCGCCCGACTCCACCAGGCTGATGCAGGGCAGCCGGTTGGCGAGGGCGATGTCGTTGGCCCGCAGGGCCTTCTTCAGGCTCCAGGGATTACTGGCGCCGCCCCGCACGGTCGGGTCGTTCGCGGTGATCAGGCACTCCACGCCCTCGACGACCCCGATCCCGGTCACCAGCGACGCGCCGACCGCGTACTCGCTCCCCCAGGCCGCGAGCGGCGACAGCTCCAGGAACGGTGTGTCCGGGTCGAGCAGCAGCTCGATGCGTTCACGGGCGAGCAGCTTGCCGCGCTTCCGGTGCCGGGCCACGTACTTCTCGCCGCCGCCCGCGAGCGCCTTGGCGTGCTCGGCGTCCAGCTCGGCGAGCTTGGCGAGCATGGTCTCGCGGTGGGCGGTGTAGTCGGGGGCGGCGGTGTCCAGGGCGGACGCCAGGACCGTCACAGCAAAGCCTCCGGGATGTCGAGGTGGCGGGAGCGGAGCCATTCGCCCAGGGCCTTGGCCTGGGGGTCGAAGCGGTGCTGGGAGGCGACGCCTTTGCCGAGGATTCCTTCGACGACGAAGTTGAGGGCGCGGAGGTTCGGCAGAGTGTGACGGACAACTTTCAGATGACAGCTTTCAGTTATCAGATTCTGAAATCTGTCAGCTGTCAGCTGATGAACCAACCAGCGCCACGCGTCATCCGATCGCACCCACACCCCGACATTCGCGTTCCCCCCCTTGTCCCCACTGCGTGCACCCGCGACCACGCCCAGAGGAGCGCGTCGCGTCGGCCCCGGAGGGAGCGGTTCGGGCAGAGCGGGCTCGAGCGCCGGTTCGAGTACGAGGGTGTCGGTGGCCGGGGCAACCGGCACCCGTCGCCCGTCATGGAGGACCGCCACGTGCTCCACGGCGCCCTGGGGGACATACACGTCCTCGAAGACCCCGTACGGGGAGCCCTTTCCCGGGGGCGTGATCACGTGGAAGCCGGGATAGCTGGCCAGGGCCAGTTCGATGGCGGCGCCGCTGAGGGTGCGGCCGACCGCGTCCTGGTCCGGGTCGCGTACGACGAGGCGCAGAAGGGCGCTCGCGGTCTCCTGGGTGGGCGCGTCGGGGTGGTCGGTGCGGGCGAGGTCCCAGCGGACCTCCGTGGGGCGCGACTTGGCCGCGTCGAGGGCCGTCTCCATCTGGTCCCGGACGAGGGCGGCCTTCGCCTCGATGTCGAGGCCGGTGAGGACGAAGACGACTTCGTTGCGGTAGCCGCCGAGGCGGTTGAGGCCGACCTTGAGGGTGGGGGGCGGGGCCTCGCCGCGTACACCGGAGATGCGGACGCGGTCGGGGGCCTCCTGGGTGAGGCGGACCGAGTCGAGGCGGGCGGTGACGTCGGGGCCCGCGTACCGGGCGCCGGAGGTCTCGTAGAGGAGTTGCGCGGTGACGGTGCCGATGTCCACAAGGCCGCCGGTGCCGTCGTGCTTGGTGATGACGCTGGTGCCGTCCTCATGGAGTTCGGCGAACGGGAATCCCGGGTGGCGAAGGCGCGCCGGGTCGTGGTCGGTGAAGAAGGCGTAGTTGCCGCCGGTGGCCTGGGTGCCGCATTCCAGGACGTGACCGGCGACGACGGCGCCGGCGAGACGGTCGTACGCGTCCGGCGCCCAGCCGAAGTGGGCGACGGCGGGCCCGGTGACCAGCGCCGCGTCCGTGACCCGCCCGGTCACCACGATGTCCGCGCCCTCGCGCAGACAGGCGGCGATCCCGGCACCCCCGAGGTAGGCGTGCGCGGCGAGGCTCCTGGGGTGGCCGGCGGTCAGGTCGTCGCCCTCGACGTGGGCGACGCGCACCGGTATGCCGAGACGGTCGGCCAACTGCCGTACGGCGTCGGCGAGTCCGGCGGGGTTGAGGCCGCCCGCGTTCGCCACGATCCGCACGCCCCGCCCGTGCGCGAGGCCGAGGCACTCCTCCAACTGGCCGAGGAAGGTGCGGGCGTAGCCGCCGGAGGGGTTCTTGAGGCGGTCGCGGCCGAGGATGAGCATGGTGAGTTCGGCGAGGTAGTCGCCGGTGAGGACGTCCAGGGGGCCGCCGGTGAGCATCTCGCGCATCGCGTCGAAGCGGTCGCCGTAGAAACCGGAGGCGTTGCCTATCCGCAGGGGCGTGACGGTCACCTGGCGTCTCCCTTGGACGCGCGGCCCTGTCCGGGTGGGCCCGCGAAGGCCTGTGCGATGTCCAGCCAGCGGTCGGCGTCGGGGCCGTCCGCCCGTACGGCGAGGTCGCCGCGGTGGGCCCGTTGGGTGACCAGGAGACAGAAGTCGAGGGCGGGGCCGGTGACGCGCTGGGGTGCTTCTTCGGGCCCGTACGTCCACAACTCGCCCTTGGGTCCGACCAGTTCGACGCGGAATTCGGTGGCGGGCGGAGTGAGCCCCCGTACGTGGAAGGCGAAGTCCCGGGCCCGTACGCCGATGCGGGCGACGTGGCGGAGGCGGTCGGTGGGAGTGCGCGCCACGCCCAGCGCGTCCGCCACGTCCTGGCCGTGGGCCCAGGTCTCCATCAGGCGGCCGGTGGCCATGGAGGCGACCGACATGGGCGGGCCGTACCAGGGGAAGCGGGTGCCTGCGGGAGTCGCGCGGAGGGCCTCTTCCAGCGCCGTTCGCCCCGCCCGCCAGTCGCCGAGCAGCGTGGCGGGCGGCAGCCGGGCCCCCTCCTCCGCGCCTTCGTCCACGAATCCACCGGGCGAGGCCATCGCCTTCTCGACCTCCTTGGCGAAGGCCTCGGCGTCCGTCACGGCGAGCAGGGCGGAGCGGTCCGTCCAGGCCAGGTGGGCGATCTGGTGAGCGACGGTCCAGCCGGCGGCGGGGGTGGCGAGTGCCCAGCGGCTCTCCGTCACATCCCTTACCAGCAGGTCGAGTTCTTCGCTCTCCCGATGCAGATCGTCGATCACTGACGACGGGTCGGACACGATGGAGCTCCCCTCGGGGCACGACGGTGTGCGGCGGCGCGCGGCGCCGCGCCGCGATGTGCGGCGATGCGCGGCGGGCGTGCGGAGTCTTTCGCGGTGCGTTCTGGAGCATGGCAGCGGGCACAGAAACAAGCAAGCATGCTTGCATTAATTGATGTGCCTCGCGGGCTACGGGGAGATGTTCCGCGCGGACTACAGGGAGCGGAAGACGCCGTCCGGTGCCGCCTCGGCCGCCTCGGCGAAATCGGAGAAGTCGAGATTGGCGATCATCAGGTTGGCGTGAATCTCGTGGATCCCGGCCGGGGCGGTGCGGAACTCGCCGCCTTCGGCCTCGAACTCCTCGTCGCTCTCGCACTCTTCCCTGGTCAGGGTGGACACCGCCAGCAGAGCTCCATGACCGGCGCGCAGGGCGGCGCCGTCGGCGAGGAAGACGACGGCCAGTTCTTCGTCGACGGAGACCGCGGCGAGTACGCCGGCCGTCGTGAGTCCCGCCCAGGAGGGGTCGTCCACGACATGGATGTACGGCTCGAAGTCCCCGGGCCCCCAGGGCAGGGACAGCGCGAGTTTCAGCGCCGCCCACGCCCCGTCGTCGCTGAAATCCGTCCTGATGACCAGCGCCGCGAACTCGTCGCGGCCTGCCGCCCATCGCCCGGTGCGATCACTCATGACGCAGCCCTACTCCCCCGCTCGGATCACCACCTGCACACGCGGCACGCACAGTAGACGAGGGCGCTGACAAGCCCCGCGCGTACGAGTCGGCGGAGTGGGGCAGGCCTCGCCTCAGTGCGTGGCCGTGCCCCGGCTCATCGCGACTCACCGACGTTCTTCGCCCTGCCCCGTCCCACCTGTGTCCGTACCGCCCCCATGCTCGCGGCGATGACCAGGGCGATCGCGAGGGCCTCGGTGGCGGAGAGGGCCTGGTCCAGGACGAGGAAGCCGGCGGTCGCGGCGACGGCGGGCTCCAGGCTCATCAGGATGGCGAAGGTGGCGGCGGGAAGGCGGCGCAGCGCGAGCAGTTCGAGGGTGTACGGCAGCACGGAGGACATGATGGCGACCGCGCCGCCCAGGGCCACGGTCGTCGGGTCGATCAGCCGGGTCCCGGCCTCGGCGATCCCCAGCGGCAGGAACGCCACCGCCGCGACCACCATGGCGAGCGCGAGCCCGTCCGCCTGGGGGAAGCGTCGGCCCGTACGTGCGCTGAAGACGATGTACGCCGCCCACATCGCGCCCGCGGACAGGGCGAAGGCGACGCCGACCGGGTCGAGGGAGCTGAAGCCCCCGCCGCCGAGCAGGAACACGCCGCCGAGGGCGAGGCCCGCCCAGAGGAGGTTCAGGGCGCGGCGGGAGGTGAGGACCGAGAGGACGAGGGGGCCGAGGACCTCGAGGGTGACGGCGGGGCCCAGCGGGATACGGGCGACCGACTGGTAGAAGAGGCCGTTCATCGCGGCCATGGTGAGACCGAAGATCACGACCGTGCCCCAGTCGGCCCGCGAGTGCCCGCGCACCTTGGGCCGGCAGACGGCCATCAGCACGATCGCGGCGACCAGCAGGCGCAGGGTGACGACCCCGAGCGCGCCCGTGCGCGGCATGAGGGTGACCGCCAGCGCGCCGCCGAACTGCACCGAGATGCCTCCGGCCAGGACCAGTCCCACGGGGCCGAGGGCACCCCTCCGGCTCGGGGCGCCCTCACCCGGGGTGGGCGCGGGCGCCATCGCCGGGGCGGCCGAGGACGGAGACGCCGGGGAGGACGGGGCGGCGCTGGGGCTGTTCACGGGGCCTTCCAGGGGCTCGACTCAGGAGTCGTGCATCAAGGTGCACTTCTCAGTCCACAGTAATGGACTAAGTCAGGCACGTGAACCCCTTATGCGCCTGTCCAGGGTGTCTCGTCGCGGAAGAGGGGGCGGCCGTCGGGCAGATAGCCGTCAAGGGGGTCTCGCAGAGGATCGGGATCGGGGAGGGAGCCGGGATCGGGGAGGGGGTAGGGGCCAGGGAGGGGGGAGGGGTCGGGAAACGCACCGGGGTACCAGGCTCCCTCGGCCCCGGACTGCCCGGCGGCCCCGTAGTACGCGTACTGCGGAGCCGCTTCCGCGACGAAGCCCCCCGCGTAATCCGTCGGCACCCCGGCGGGCACCCCCACAGGCACGCCCGCCGGCATCCCCGTCGGCACCCCTACAGGCACCGCGCCGCCCACCGGAACCTCCGCCTCCGTGAACAGCGGCAGCCGCAGCTCTCCGGTGTCCATCAGCGCGTTGTTCTGCGATCCGTGCAGACGGGCGTACGCGCCGCCGCGGGCCAGGAGTTCGTCGTGGCGGCCGGTTTCGACCACACGGCCGCGGTCGACGACGAGGATGCGGTCGGCGTCGGGCGCGAGGTTGAGGTCGTGGGTGATCATGATCGTCGTACGGCCCTGCATCAGGCGCCGCAGCGGCTTGATCACGCGGCGCGCGGCCATCGCGTCCAGGCCGGTGGTCGGCTCGTCGAGGACGAGGACGGGGGCGTCGCGCAGGATGGCGCGGGCGATGGCGAGCCGCTGGAGCTGGCCGCCGGAGAGGCGGGCCGAGTTGGGGTCGGTCTTGGTGTCGTAGCCGTCCGGCAGCTTCACGATGAAGTCGTGCGCGTCGGCGGCGCGCGCGGCCTCCACCAGCGCCTCGTCGCTCGCGCCGGGGCGCCCGCAGCCGATGTTGGCGCGGACGGTGTCGTGCAGGACGAGGGTCTCCTGCGGCAGCAGCGTGACGTACTCGCGCAGCCGGGCCAGTGGGAAGTCGCCCACCGGGACGCCGTCGAGGAGCACGGAGCCGGCGTCCGGGTCGTAGAAGCGCAGGAGGAGCTTGGACACGGTGGACTTGCCCGCGCCGCTCGGGCCGGTGACGATCACGAGTTCGCCGGGGTTGACCGTAAAGGACAGGCCGCGCAGGGCGTCGGTCTCCGCACCGGGGTAGCGGAAGGTGGCGTCGCGGACCTCCACGGCGCCGTCGGGGCGGCCGAGCCGGCTCTCCGCCGAGCGCTTCGGATCGGCGACCGCTGGCCGCACATCGAGAATCTCGATCAGCCGTTCGGCGCCGGCGGTGGCGGCGGCGATGGTCAGACCGAGCTGGGCCAGGCCGCGCACGGGCGGGTAGAGGTAGCCGAGGAACGCGGCGAAGGCGAGCAGCTGGCCGAGGGTCATCCGGCCGCCGGAGATCTCCCACACGCCGAGGCCGATGACCGCGAGCACGCAGATCGTCTCGATGACCTGGACGAGCTGCTCGTACAGCTCGTTGAGGCGCCCGGAGCGCACGGAGGCCCTGAACCAGGCGTTCGCCTCCTGGTTCAGCCGCCGCCGCTCGGCGTCACGGCGGTCGTACGCCTGGGTGAGGACGATGTTGCCGAGGGACTCCTCCACGACGGAGGTGATCGCGCCGTCGGCGACCCGGCCGTCGCGCGAGACGGACTTGATGGAGCCGGAGAAGCGGCGGGCGGCCAGCCAGAACAGGGGTGCGAGCACGAAGGTCGCCGCGGCCAGGTCCCAGCGCAGCCAGAAGGCGGCGGCCGCGTAGAACAGCGCGCTGAACGCCGCCGACGCCGCGCCCACGAGCCCGGACACGACCATCGTCTCGATCGATTCGACGTCGCTGGTCAGCCGGGACAACAGGTCGCCCTGGCGGTGGCGTTGGAAGAAGTGTGGCGGCAACTGTTGGACGTGGTCGAAGACATGCTCGCGCAGCCGCATCACGAAGCGCTCGGTGACCCAGGTGGCGAGGGAGTTGCCCGCGTAGGCGACGGCGGCGCCGAGCACGGCGACGGCCAGCCATTCGGCGGCCGGGGCCCAGAACGCGGCCAGGGAGCCCTGTTGCAGGGCGTGGTCGGTCAGATCGCTGAAGAGGAGGATGGCGGCGGTCTCGGCGAGGGCGGCCAGAACCGTGCACAGCCAGATGGCCAGCAGCCAGCTCCGCAGCCCCTTGGTCAGCGGCCAGAAGCGCCGGAAGGCGGTACGGGCGGGGATGGTCGGCGTGTCGTGGTCGAGTTCATCGTCGTCCTCGTACGCATCGTCCTCGTACTCGTGATCCTCGTACCGATCGTCCGCGACCGCGCCGACGCCGGTTTCCGCGTATTCCTTCTGTTTCTCGTACCCCTGATTCTGCCTTTGCCGGGTCATGGCCCTCCTCATGTGAATTGCAGGCCGCGCCGTGGAATTCAAAAGAGAGAGGCCGACGGCGCACCGTCGGCCTCTCCGCTACCGCTCGATCAGCGTTCGTCGTTGGGGAACGGCTTGGGGAGCGGCTTGTGCGCCTTCTTGCGCGGCTTCGGCGCCGGCGGGGGCGGGAGCTGCTTCGACTTGGGCTTGGGGGGCAGGGGGGCAAGCTTCTTGAAGCTCATGCCAACTCCTTGAGGTTTCTGGCTACGCAATAGCGAGCGCAATAGTGCGATGGTGCGAGAATTCTCTGTGGATACGGGCGGGAATTCCTGGTCGTCACCTCGGTATTCCCTGCCGCCCGACATGAAGGAACCTACACGCCCCGCGTCCCAAGGCACAGCAAAATGCAGCACATGACGACTGTGAATCCCCTTATGAAACCTGAGAGTTCCCTAAAAACCCTGGGTATTGGATATCCACGCCGTCAGTCCGACCCTCGGTCGACCTCCGGGTCCACCCCTTGATCCACCCCTTGATCCAGCCCGTGGTCCAGCGCCTCGGCCAGCGCCTCCGCCAGATGCCGCCCCTTGCGCCCCGCGAGCTGTTCCAGCTGTGTGCGGCAGGAGAAACCGTCCGCGAGAAGCAGGGTGTCGGGCGATGCGGCCCGCACGGCCGGGAGCAGCTGTTCCTCCGCGCAGCTCTTCGACACCTCGTCATGGCCCTTCTCGAAGCCGAAGTTGCCCGCGAGTCCGCAGCAGCCGCCCGCGAGGGAGCCGGTGAGGCCTGCCGCCTCGCGCAGCCGGCGGTCGGCGCCGTCGCCGAGGACGGCGTGCTGGTGGCAGTGGGTCTGGCCGGTCACCGGACGGTCGAGGGACGGGGGTGCCCAGTCCGGGGCGAGACGCTCCAGGGCCTCGGCGAACGTCAGCACCGCCGAGGCGAGGCGCGCCGCGCGCGGGTCGTCGTGCAGGAGCTCAGGGAGGTCCGTGCGCAGAGCGGCGGCGCAGCTCGGTTCGAGGACGACGACGGCGGGTGGCCGCGGGTGGACGTCCGGGTCCAGGAACACGCCCATCAGGTCGAGCGTGCGGCGCATCACCGCGCGGGCGCGGTCGAGTTGGCCCGTGGAGACGTAGGTCAGCCCGCAGCAGACATGGCCCCGCGCGCCCACCGACCAGGGGTGGTGCGAGAGGGCCACGCCCTCCCCGGCCCGCGGCGTCCGCTTGCGCATCACCACCGTCGGCGGGAGCATCACGTCCACCCCGGCCGCCTCCAACACCCGTACGGCCGCCTGCCCCACGGAGGGCGACAGGTACTCGGTGAAGGTGTCCGGCCAGAGGATCGCCACCTCTCTCGGGGGCCCGTCGAGCTTCACCTCGGGGCCGTACGCCCCCTCTCGCATCATCCGCCGCACCCGCTCCTTGAACCGCCGCGCCCACCACCGGCTGAACGTCTCCGGTGCCAGGCGCGGGATCTCCCGCTCGGGTGCGATCCCGCCGAGCCGTTTGGCGAGCGCCGCGAAGGGGCCTACGGAGGCGAGGGAGTTGAGCAGCGGCGCCGTTCCCGTGCGGTCGACCATGCGCAGCCATACCGGCAGCCGGCCCATCGTGTAGTGCGCGGCGGGGCGCCTCCTGCCTTCGTAGTGGTGGTGCAGGAACTCCGCTTTGTACGTGGCCATGTCGACGCCCACCGGACAGTCGGACCGGCAGCCCTTGCAGGACAGGCACAGGTCGAGCGCGTCCCGGACCTCGGTCGAGCGCCAGCCGTCGGTGACCACCTCGCCCGCGAGCATCTCGTGCAGCAGCCGGGCCCGCCCCCGCGTGGAGTGCTCCTCCTCGCCCGTCGCCCGGAACGACGGGCACATGACGCCCGCGTCGGCGGCCGTCGTACGGCACTTGGCGACCCCCACGCATCTGCGCACGGCCGCCGAGAAATCCCCGCCGTCCGCCGGATATCCGAACGCCACGTCCACCGGCTCGCGCGGCAGCACCGCGAACCGCAGGTTCTCGTCCAGCCGGTGCGGGCGCACCAGCATCCCGGGGTTGAGCAGGTCGTCCGGGTCCCAGAGGTCCTTGGCACGCTCGAAGAGGCCGACCAGCTCCGTGCCGTACATCCTGGGCAGCAGTTCGGCCCGTGCCTGCCCGTCCCCGTGCTCGCCCGAGAGGGAGCCTCCGTGGGAGACCACCAGTTCGGCCAGTTCCTCGGAGAAGCGGCGGAAGCGGCCGATGCCCGCACCGGTCAGCAGGTCGAAGTCGATGCGGACGTGGATGCAGCCGTCGCCGAAGTGCCCGTACGGGGTGCCGCGCAGGCCGTGGGCGCTCAGCAGGTGCCGGAAGTCGCGCAGGTACGCGCCGAGCCGGGCCGGCGGCACCGCGCAGTCCTCCCAGCCCGGCCATGCCTCGCTCCCGTCCGGCATCCGGGTCGCCGTGCCGCTCGCGTCCTCGCGCAGCCGCCACAGGGCGCGCTGTCCGGCCGGGTCGGTGACCACGAGGGCGTCGAGGACGTCGGCGGCCCGGACGATCGCGTCCGCACGCGCGCGTGCCTCCGCCGGGTCCGCGCCCCCCGTCTCCACGAACAGCCAGGCGCCGCCGCGCGGCAGCCCCGCGTCCGGCGGTACGAGGTCCGCGGCCATCCCCTCCACGGTGAGCGGCGCGAGCGACAGCAGCCCGGCCGCCGCCTCGGCCGCCGCGCTCTCGTCCGCGTACGCCAGCACGGCCAGCGCCCGCGCGCGCGGTGCCTCGACCAGGCGTACGACCGCCTCCGTGAGCACCCCGAGCGTGCCCTCGGAGCCGCAGAAGGAGCGGGCGACGTCGGCACCCCTCTCGGGGAGCAGCGCGTCGAGCGCGTAGCCGGAGATGCGGCGGGGCAGCTCCGGGAAGCCCGTGCGCAGGCGGGCCAGCTCGCCCTCGACCAAGGTCCGGAGGCCGTCCGGGGCGCCCTGCCAGCTCTGTCCCAGCCGGACGACGGAGCCGTTCCCCTTGACCACCGACAGTTCGCGCACGCTGTCCGCCGTCGTGCCCCAGGCCACCGAGTGCGAGCCGCACGAGTTGTTCCCGATCATGCCGCCGAGGGTGCAGCGGCTGTGCGTGGAGGGGTCGGGTCCCAGGCGCAGGCCGTGCGGGGCCGCGGCCTCCTGGAGGCGGTCGAGGACGACACCGGGCTGCACGACGGCCGTGCGCGCCTCGGGGTCGAGCGCGATGATCCGATTCATGTGGCGGGTGAGGTCGAGGACGACCCCGGTGCCGGTCGCCTGTCCCGCGATCGACGTGCCACCGCCGCGTGGCACGACGGGCACCCCGTGGGCCCGGCACACGGACAGGGCGGCCGCCACGTCGTCCGCGTCGCGCGGGCGGACCACGCCGAGCGGGACCCGGCGGTAGTTGGACGCGTCCATGGTGGTCAGCGCCCGCGCGGTCACGTCGAAGGCGACGTCGCCGCGCATCTCCGCCGCGAGGGCGGCCCGCAGCCCGTCCACGTCGGGCGGGTCCGCCGCGCCGCTCGTGCCGTCCTTCGCGCCAAGATCCGTCATGTCTCCAGGATGACCCCGCGCACCGACAACGGTCCGTAACCGTGACGCATCGATCACCGGCCGGCCTCCGGCCGATCACGGACCGATCGCCAGCGCGATCACAGACCGATCACCGACCGATCCCAGACCGATCACCTGCGGATTACGAGCTCGGATCCGGAACCTTCCCAATACGATCACGAACTCTCATATAGTGACGGCAAATTGAGCAATCGGTGTCGGCTCTCGCCCAGGAACCTCCCCCCAGGAACCTCGCCCCCAGGACACGACCGAGGACACGATTCATGACCGCGCCCATCCCCTCCGGCGAACGACCCACCCTCCGCGCGAGCGCCCCCGCGCCCCTGCTCACCGCCGTCGCGGCGGCAGTCGCGATCGTCGTCGCCGTCTCCCTGGCACCCGACTCGGCACGCGTCCCGCTCGCCTGGGGCACGGGCGCCGCCGCCGTGCTGCTGTGCGTCGCCGTCGCGGTGGCCGCGCGCGCCCTGCAGACCGCGAAGCTCGCGCGCCGCCGCCTCGACGCCGTGGCCCAGGACGCCGGACGGCTCCTGCAGGAACGGGCCCGCATGGCGGAGGAGTTCAACCAGGAACGGTCCCGGCTCGCGGAGGAGTCCGCCCGCGACCGCGCGCGCCTGGCCGACGCCGACGCCCGCGAACGCGCCCTGCTCACGCAGGGGTTCGAGGAGGAACGGCAGCGCCTCACCACCGAGATCGCCGAGGAGCGGCGGCGGTTCGCCGAACTCGCCGAGGAGAACACCCGGCTGACCGAGCGCACGCGGCGGGCCAACAGCGACCGGGCCGCCGCGATCTCGGCCACCGCCAACGCGGCCGGGCGGATGCAGGCACTGTCCACCGGCATGCTCGCCGACCTGCGCGCCATGGAGGAGAAGCACTCCGACGAGGAGGTCCTCGCCGACCTCCTCCACCTCGACCACCGCACCGCGCAGGCGGGCCGCCTCGCCGACTCCGTCGCTGTCCTCGCGGGCGCCCGCTCCGGCCGCCGCTGGGCGCGCCCCATCGTCATGGAGTCGATCCTGCGCGGCGCCATGGGCCGCATCGGCGGCTACCAGCGGGTGCGTGTCCACTCCGCGAGCGACGCCGCCGTCGCCGGGCACGCCGCCGAGGGCGTGATGCACGCGCTCGCCGAACTCCTCGACAACGCCGCGAACTTCTCCCCGCCGACCGCCGAGGTCCACGTCTACGTCGAGGAGGTCCCGGCCGGTGTCATCGTCTCCGTCGAGGACAGCGGCCTCGTCATGGGCGACGTCCAGCTGCGCCGCGCCGAACGCGCCGTCTCCGCGGACGCCGAGAACGCCGCCGACCTCGGCGGCCTCACCGGCACCCGGCTCGGCCTCGCGGTGGTCGGCCGGCTCGCGCGCAAGCACGGCCTGAAGGTGTCCTTCCGGCCCTCCGCACGCGGCGGCACGGGCGTCCTGGTGCTCATCCCCCAGGACATCCTGAGCCTGCCCTCCGCAGCGGCCCCGGCCGCCCCTGCGTCGACGCAACCCCAGGTCAAGCCCGCCGCCGCGACCCCGCCCGCCGAGGACCGCCCGCTCGCCGAGCCGCGTCCCCAGGCGTCGTACGCCGCCGCCCGCGCCCCCGAGGACCTCGACCCGGACCCGGTCCCCACCCACGAGTCGCCCCGGCACGCCACCGACACCCCGCCGAACGGCACCCCCACGACCGGCACTCCCGCGACCGGCGGCCTCCCCAAGCGCCGCCGCGGCCGGACCCTCGCGCACGCCGAGCGCAGCCGCGCCCACCTCGCGAACCAGGCCGGCCCCGAGCCCCGTACGACCGACTCCAAGGCCACCGCCGCCCGCTTCAGCAGCTTCCGCCAGGCCGTCCGGGGCACCGCGCCGGACCAGGCGGCGGTCCAGGGAACGGTGCCCGAGGACGACGCCGTACGCGCCACCGCGTACACCGCCGAAGACGCCGTACGGGACGCGTTCACGCAGGACGAACCCGTACGGGTCGAATCCGCGCAGGACGAATCCGGGAACGCCGTACGCGGCGAAGAAGCCGTACGGGAGCCCGCCCCCGCGCATCCCTCGCACGCCCCCTCGCACACCTCCTCGCATCCGGAAGGCGACACCACTTCATGACCGGCACCACCACCGCCGACGAGAAGCTCTCCTGGCTCATCGAGGGCCTCCTCGAGCGCACCCCGGGCGCCCGGCACGCGCTCGTGCTCTCCCGGGACGGCCTGAAGCTGTGCCGCACGCCGGAGCTCACCGTCGACCGCGCCGACCAGCTCGCCGCGATCGCCGCCGGCATCCAGTCGCTGTCCCACGGGGCGTCCGTGGAGTTCGGCGACGGTACCGGGGGCGTGCGCTCGGCGATGACCGAGTTCTACGGCGGGGTCCTGTTCATCGTGGAGGCGGGCGACGGCGCCCATCTCGCCGTGGTCACCGCCGAGGACGCGGACGCCGGTCTGGTCGGGCACAACATGAGCGAGCTCGTGGAACAACTCGGCGAACACCTGAGCGCGCAGCCCCGGACGTCATGAGCCGTCCGGGCAGGGACGACGCGCCCGACCGGCTCTACACCCTCACCGGAGGGCGCAGCCGGTCCGCGCCCGACACCCCGTTCGACCTGGTGACACTCGTGGTCGCCGAGTGCGATCCGGCGGTGGGCATGCAGTCGGAGCACGCGGCGATCCTGCGGTTGTGCGAGCGGCCGACGGCGGTCGTGGAGATCGCCGCCGTGCTGAAGCTGCCGGTGTCCATCACCCGCATCCTGCTCTCCGACCTGCTCGCCGCGGGCCGCGTCAGCGCCCGCCACCCCCAGAAGGCCGCTCTTCCCGATCCCGACATCCTGGAGCAGGTGCTCGTTGGACTCCGTAACCTCTGACGCCCGAACGTCCCAGGGGGCCGACACCCGTACGCCCCTGGGGGCACAGGCCGACAACGGTCTGAAGATCGTCATCGTGGGCGGCTTCGGCGTCGGCAAGACCACCCTGGTCCGCTCCGTGAGCGAGATACGTCCCCTCAACACCGAGGAGACGATGACGCAGGCCGGCGCGGCGGTCGACGACATCAGCGAGGTGCGCGGCAAGTCCGCGACCACGGTCGCCTTCGACTTCGGGCGCATCACGCTGGACGCCCGCAATGTGCTGTACCTGTTCGGCGCGCCGGGCCAGGAGCGTTTCTGGTTCCTGTGGGACCGGCTGTTCTCCGGCACGCTCGGGGCCGTCGTCCTCGTCGACACCCGCCGTATCGACGACTCCTGGTACGCGATCGACCGGCTGGAGCACCACGGGACGCCGTTCATCGTGGCCTGCAACGACTTCGGCGGCTCCGCGCACACCCCCGCCCAGATCCGCGAGGCGCTCGACCTCGATCCGCAGGTCCCGCTGCTCGACTGCGACGCGCGTTCGCGGGAGTCCAGCAAACGGGTGCTGATCACGCTGGTGGAGCACCTCAAGACCTTGTACGCCGCCGAAAGCGCCCTCACATCACCGGAGTTGGCCCTGTGACCCCCGCCCCCGTGCCCCTCAGCGGGCCCCGGTTCCAGACCGAACCCGCCGAGCTGTACCGGGAGATGCGGCGCGACCACGGTGCCGTGACGCCCGTCGTCCTGGACGGCGACATCCCGGCGTGGCTGGTGCTCGGCTACCGCGAACTGCACCAGGTCACCGGCGACCCCGTGCTGTTCAGCCGCGACTCCGAGCTGTGGAACCAGTGGGACCGCATCCCCGACGACTGGCCGCTGCTGCCGATGATCGGCCGCAGACAGCCCTCGATCCTCTACACCGTCGGCGAACGCCACCGCGAGCGCGCCGCGATGATCAGCGACGCCCTCGAAGCCGTCGACCCCTTCGAACTGCGCGCCCAGGCCGAGAGGTTCGCCGACGAACTCATCGACGCGGCGTGCGCCAAGGGCGAGACGGACCTCATCGGGGACTACGCCGCCCTGCTGCCCGTCCGTGTCCTCGCCATGCTCTACGGCTTCGCCGAGGAACAGGGCCCCGGCCTCGTCACCGCCCTCAACGACATGGTCAACGGCCGTGAGGACGCGCTGGCCGGGCAGCAGCACCTGGCCGGCTCCATGGCCCGGTTGATCGCCGACCGGAAGGCCGCGCCCGCGAACGACGTCGTGTCCCGCATGCTCGCGAACACGGCCGGCTTCACGGACGAGGAGATCATCCAGGACCTGATGGTCATGATGGCCGCAGGCCACCAGCCGACCGCGGACTGGATCGGCAACTCGCTGCGCCTGATGCTGACCGACGAACGCTTCGCCGCCTCGCTCTTCGGCGGCCGCAACAGCGTCGCCGAGGCCATGAACGAGGTCCTCTGGGAGGACACCCCCACCCAGAACGTGGCCGGCCGCTGGGCCTCCCGCGACGCCCAGCTCGGCGGTCACCGCGTCCGCGCGGGCGATCTCCTCCTCCTCGGCCTCCAGGGCGCCAACTCCGACCCCCAGGTCCGCACCGACGGCTCCGCCCTCACCGGCGGCAACAACGCGCACTTCTCCTTCGGCCACGGGGAGCACCGCTGCCCGTTCCCGGCGCAGGAGGTCGCGGAGGTCATCGCGCGGACGGGGATCGAGGTCGTACTGGACCGCCTGCCGGACATCGACCTGGCGGTCCCGGCCGACTCCCTGACCCGGCGCCCCTCACCGTGGCTGCGGGGCCTGACCGAACTGCCTGTGCGCTTCACCCCGACCCCGGCCCTGGGAGGCACCCCCGCATGACCAGTCGTATCGCCCTGGACCCGTTCGTGTCCGACCTGGACGGCGAGAGCGCCCGGCTCAGGGAGGCGGGCCCGCTCGCCGCCGTCGAACTGCCCGGCGGCGTCCCGGTCTGGGCCGTCACCCACCACGCCGAAGCACGCGCCCTGCTCACCGACCCCCGGCTGGTCAAGGACATCAACGTCTGGGGTGCCTGGCAGCGCGGCGAGATAGCCCCCGACTGGCCGCTGATCGGGCTCGCCAACCCCGGCCGCTCCATGCTCACGGTGGACGGCGCGGACCACCGCCGGATGCGCACGCTGGTCGCGCAGGCGCTCACCCCGCGCCGGGTGGAGCAGATGCGGGAGCGCATCACCAAAATGACGGAGGGTCTGCTGGACGCCCTCGTGCCGGGCCCGGGCGGGATCGTCGACCTGAAGGCCGACTTCGCCTACCCCCTCCCCATGTACGTCGTCGCCGACCTCATGGGCATCGAGGAGTCCCGGCTCCCCCGCCTCAAGGAACTCTTCGAGAAGTTCTTCTCGACGCAGACCCCGCCCGCGGAGGTCATCGCCACGCTGACGGAGCTGGCCGGGATCATGGCGGCGACGGTCGCCGCGAAACGCGCCGAGCCCGGCGACGACCTGACCTCCGCCCTGATCCTGGCCTCCGAGGACGGCGACCACCTCACCGACGAGGAGATCGTCTCCACCCTCCAACTGATGGTCGCGGCGGGCCACGAGACGACGATCTCCCTGATCGTCAACGCGGTGGTCAACCTCTCCGCCCACCCCGAGCAGCGCGCCCTCGTCCTCTCCGGCGAGGCGGACTGGTCGGCGGTCGTCGAGGAGACCCTCCGCTACTCGACCCCGACCTCGCACGTCCTGATCCGCTTCGCGACGGAGGACGTACCCGTCGGGGACAAGGTGATCCCCGCGGGCGACGCCCTGATCGTCTCGTACGGTGCGATCGGCCGCGACGAGAACGCCCACGGTCCGAGCGCGGGCGACTTCGACATCACCCGCACCACCCAGAACCGTCACATCTCCTTCGGCCACGGCCCCCACGTCTGCCCCGGCGCCGCTCTCTCCCGCCTGGAGGCGGGCGTCGCCCTCCCGGCCCTGTACGCCCGTTTCCCGTCCCTGGACCTGGCGATCCCCTCCTCAGAACTCCGCAACAAGCCGGTAGTGACCCAGAACGACCTCCACGAACTCCCCGTGCGCCTGGCCCCGACCCCCTGACCCGCTCCCTCGCTCCCGCCGTCCCTGAAGGGGTGGCGGGGGCGAGGAAAAGTGGTCCGCGCCCCGTCTCACCGGCCGGACGACGTTTCCACCACGTTTCGCATAACGGATACGCTCCCACCGTGGCTGATATCCAGATCCCCGCTGACATCAAGCCCGCCGACGGACGTTTCGGCGCGGGCCCCTCCAAGGTGCGGACGGAGGCGCTGGACGCGCTGGCCGCGACCGGTACCTCCCTGCTCGGCACCTCCCACCGCCAGGCCCCGGTGAAGAACCTGGTCGGCAAGGTCCGCGAGGGTGTGCGCGACCTGTTCTCGCTCCCCGACGGCTACGAGGTCGTCCTCGGCAACGGCGGCTCCACCGCCTTCTGGGACGTCGCGACCCACGGCCTGATCGACAACAAGTCCCAGCACCTCACCTTCGGCGAGTTCAGCTCCAAGTTCGCGAAGGCCGCCAAGCTCGCCCCGTGGCTCGCCGAGCCCACCGTCATCTCCTCCGACCCGGGCACGCACCCCGAGCCGGCGGCCGAGGCGGGCGTGGACGTCTACGCCTACACCCACAACGAGACCTCCACCGGCGTCGCCGCCCCCCTCAAGCGCGTCAATGGCGCCGACGAGGGTTCACTCGTTCTGGTGGACGCCACCTCCGGCGCCGGCGGCCTCCCGGTCGACATCACCGAGACGGACGTCTACTACTTCGCCCCGCAGAAGTCCTTCGCCTCCGACGGCGGCCTGTGGATCGGCGTCTTCTCCCCCGCCGCCATCGAGCGCGCCGAACGCATCCACGCGAGCGGGCGTCACGTGCCGGAGTTCTTCTCGCTCCCCACCGCGATCGACAACTCCCGCAAGAACCAGACGTACAACACCCCGGCCCTCGCCACCCTGTTCCTGCTCAACGAGCAGCTGGAGTGGATCAACGGCCAGGGCGGTCTGGAGTGGTCCACGGGCCGTACGAAGGACTCCTCGACCCGTCTCTACACCTGGGCCGAGGAGAGCAAGTACGCGACCCCGTTCGTCGCCGACCCCGCCAAGCGCTCGCAGGTCATCGGCACGATCGACTTCGCCGACGAGATCGACGCCGCCGCCGTCGCCAAGGTCCTGCGTGCCAACGGCATCGTCGACACCGAGCCCTACCGCAAGCTCGGCCGCAACCAGCTCCGTGTCGCGATGTTCCCGGCGATCGCCCCGGCGGACGTCGAGGCGCTGACGAAGTGCGTCGACTACGTGATCGAAAAGCTGTAGTCCTCACCCGTACGCACCTTCTCGTACGGTCTTTTCGTACGCGGACAGGGGCGCCCGGCGCGGGCAATCGCGCCGGGCGCCCCTTTCTCATGCCGTACGCATCCTCACGTCGCGGTGCACGTCACCGTCGGCACGGCCCCACCCCCCGGCGCTCCCCCGAACCCGAAGCTCACCGAACCGCCCACCGCGACGGCCCCGTTGTGATCGGCGTTCGACGCGGTGACGCTCGTCCCGCTCTGCGTGTAGCTCGCGTTCCACATGGTGGTGACCTGCTGCGCCCCGCCCCAGGTCCAGCTCACCTTCCAGGACTTGAGAGCGACCGTCCCCGTGTTGGTCACCTTCACGTCGGCGTTGAAGCCACTTCCCCAGTCACTGCTGACGGTGTAGACGGCGGCACAGGCAGCCGTACTGCCGCCGCCACTCCCGCCGCCCCCGCCACTGCCCGGAAACCCGGGCGCCTTCACGCTCGCCAGATACCCGTCCTTCACCGTGTCCACGGTCACCCAGTCGTCCTTCAGGATCCCGCCCGTGTCACCGGAGTTGGGGTTCCACGCCCAGAAGGTCCAGGAGATGCTGTCGGCGCCGTAGGCGGCCGTCGGCCGCAGGTAGGAGACGAGCGCGGCCAGCCACTTCTGGTCCACGGTCGACTGGAGGGTGGTCCCGAACTCGCCCACCCACACGGGGGCGATGTTCTGCTTGAACAGATAACCCCAGTACTTGTCCCACACGCCCGGCATGTTGTCGGGGAAGGACGGGTCACTGAACCAGCTCTGCTGGGCGACGCTCGTCGCGTAGTCGTGCGCGGAGTACACGACCCGGCCGGCGACGCTCAGCTGCACCGGATACTGGCCGGCGCCCATCAGATTGCCGCCCCACCACCCGGAGACACCCGCGTACGTCTGCACGCCCTCCACGAAGATCAGCAGGTCCGGGTTGACGGACAGCACGGCGTTCCCGGCCCGCTGCGCCGCCAGCCGCCAGTCCGTCGCCGTGTCCCCGCAGCCCCAACAGGCAGGATCGTGGGGCTCGTTGTGCAGGTCGATGCCGATGACGGTGTCCTGGCCCGCGTACCGCGCCGCCAGGGCCTTCAGATCGGCGATCCACGTCGACTCGGGAACCGCCGAGGTGTACCAGAGCGCCGACTGCCCGCCCGCGTCCGGCCGGTGCCGGTCGAGGATGACCTTCAGGCCGTCCTGGCCGGCGTAGGCCACGATCTTGTCCATGACCTGGAGCGAGTTCAGCCCTTGCAGGTCGGCGTTCTTGCCGCTGGAGAAGTCGATGCTGTTGGGGACGGCGCCGCCACCCTTGAACAGGTCGTCGCTGTACGGGAGCCGGACGGTGTTGTACCCCAGCGACTTCATCTGGTCGATCATGCTCTTGTAGTCGCGCGACCAGAGGCCGTGCACGACGTGGTTCCCGGTCTCGAAGCCGAACCAGTTGACTCCGGCGATCCGTACGGGCTGGCCTGCCGCGTCAAGGATCTGACGGCCGCTGGTGTGCCAGTACCCGGCGCCCGGCGCCGCCGCGGTGGCGGCGTGCGCCCCCTGTACGGCCGCGAGCGGCAGCAGAAGCCCGGCGGCCACGGCACACAGCGCTCTTCGCAAACTGCGGAACATGTGCGGGTTCCTCTCGGGGAGGCGCGGCCCCGGAACGGATGGGAGCGCTCCCATACGCCGCGTACTCCCCATGGAACGGATGGTTCATGAGCACGTCAAGGATCTGAGCCGAATCCAGTGGCATCGAGCCGAATCCAGCGGTATCCATGGGGCGACTACGACTTGCGCAGCAACCTCTTCAGCCCGAACCCCGCCGCCACAACCGCGGCGAGGGCGAGCGCCCCCTTGGCACCGGAGCTCAGGCCGCCGCCCCCACCGGCCGACGCCGATCCTCCGTCCCCCGAAGGCGACTTGGAACCGGACCCGCCCCCGGGAACCGAGCCGGGCTGGACCGGACTGTCCTTGCCCTCGCTGCCGTACATGAGCGCGGACCCGTCGGGGGTGTACGTGACCGACTCCCCCTGCCGCTGGAGCGGCACGTTCAACCGTCCCTGGCGCTTGAGCTTCCCGTCGTTCCAGGCGTACGCGATCCCGCCGAAGTACCCGCGCACGACGAGCTGTTCGCCGTCGGGCGAGAAGGCGCCGTCGGTGACCCAGAGGTCGATGGTGGCGACGGGCCGGAAGATGTTGGTGCCCGATGTGGAAAGCCGGGCCGGACCCTCGTACAGGTGGCCGCCGTCCTCGTTCTTGTCGGCGATGTAGACCCGTCCGGTCTTCGGATGGACCATCAGCGCCTCGGCGTTGCGGGGCCCGTCCGCGTACTTCACGACGTACTGCGTGGCCCGGATCGTCTGGTCCTTGAGCACCTTCGGCTCGGGCAGCTTGTAGATCCACACGTAGGACCACTTGCCGCCGAGGTTGTCGCCGATGTCGCCGACGTAGAGGTCGCCGTCGGGCCCGAGGGAGATGGCCTCGACGTCACGCGGCGCGCCCACTCCCTTCATGGTGATGGTGGCGACGGTCTTGCCGGTCCTGCTGTCGACGGCGTAGAGGTAGGGACCGTCGTCGCTGTCGTTGTGGGTCCAGTAGATGCCGGGGTGGAGATGCGAGGCGGCGAGCCCGCTCGACTCGGTGATCCGGGGATCCTTGATCGTGAACCCCCCGTCCCCGTCGGCGGCGAGGGCCGGTGCCGGCAGCGCGAGGGCGAGAATGGCTGCCGCGGAGGCGGCTCCGGCGAGGAACGAGGGCGATCGGCGCATGGCCCAAGCCTGCCATCCCGGAGCCGCCGGGACCCGGTGAGCCCGCGGGGAGCCGCCGCCCCCGGCGTGTCCATCCTCACACCTCGCACCCCACACGGCCCTTACTGATCGCCCGCCCGATCATCCATGATGAGCGGATGCTCAGGTTCATGCCCGTCGGCGACTCCATGACGATCGGAAGCGCGGGCGAACACACATGGCGTTACCGGATGTGGCAGCACCTGCGCGCGACGTACGGGGGCCCGTTCCGTATCGTCGGCCCGCGCGAGACGCTGTACGACAAGGCGACGGAGTCCCCCGACTCGCACGAGTACGCGGACCCGGACTTCCCGCGCGCCCACCTCGCGGGCTGGGGCGAGGGCTGGCAGCACATGGTGCCCCTGATCGGTGAGGCGGTCCGCACCCAGCGCGCGGACGTGCTCCTGGTCTCCCTCGGTCTGATCGACCTGGGCTTCTACACGAACGCCGTACAGACGGCCGCGAACGTCCGCGCCTTCGTCGCCGAGGCCCGTGCGGCGAACCCGCGCATCCACCTGGTCCTCCTCCCGGTGATACCGAACGTCCGCGCGGAGTCCGACGCGCCCTTCGCCGCCGAGGTCGCCGCCTTCAACGAACTCCTGGCGAAGGCGGTGGCCGACCTGGACGAACCCCGCTCCCCCGTCCTCCTCGCCTCCCCGCCCCCCGGCTACGACATCCACCACGACACGTACGACGGCACGCATCCCAACGCGGCCGGCGAGCACAAGATCGCGGAGGCCTTCGCGGAGGCGATGTACCAGGCCTGGGACCTGGGCGAGCCCTACTCGGCCTGACCGCCGACGCCGGCCGGTGGCTTTCCCTGCGTCCGGATCGCCTCGATGGCCCAGTCCAGCACGGGCGCCTGACTCTCCGGGGCCGGCCAGCCGTTGATGACGGCGAGCAGCTCGGTGTACCGCTCCCTGCGCGGGTCGTTGACGGCTTCGAGCCGGGTCAGGACGTGTACGTCGTGAGCGAGGAGCGCCTCGACGACCGGCGCGGCGGCACCGTCTCCCGGCTCGATCCCCGCCGCGAGGACCGGGCCGACCAGCTCACGCACGGCCGGGACCAGTCCGGGGCGGGGCGCGCCGCCCCGGGCACCCTCCTGCTCCGCCTCCAGATGTGCGACCAACCGCCTCACGACGGCCCGGAACTCCCCGTCCTGGGACAGCTCGGCCAACTCCACCCAGGCCGTGATCTGTTCGGGCTCGGGGTTGTCGGGCAGTTCGGGGGTGAACGAGCGCCGTATCCCGACGAACGCGCCTGAACGGGCCGACCCGGCGAATACGGAGTCGAGGAAGTCGTCGATCAGACGTCGGCGTTCGTCCTCTGAGAGCCCTGCCAACCGGTGCATGAGATCCATCTCCTCGGGGCTGGAGTCGTGCCGGGCCACCGCCGTCAGCACCGCGTGCCGCAGCCGCAGGGTGCGGATCTGCACGGCGAGCGCGTCCGCGTGCGCCGCCGCGACCTCGGAGAGCGAGAGCTCGCGTGCCACGACCTTCCGGATGTCCGGAAGTCCCACTCCCAGCTCACGCAGGGTCCGCACGAGATCCAGACGCGCGAGGGCGTCGGCGCCGTAGAGGCGGTAGCCGGCCGGGCTGCGACCGGTCGGCGGCACAATGCCCCGATCGGAGTAGAACCGAATCGCCTTGACCGTCAGCCCGGTCCGCCGCGCCAGCTCACCGATCGAGCAGAGCGGACCAAGGGGGTCGTTCATGCCGCCGTCCATGCCCCCACCCTGCCGCCTCCCCCTACGGGAGACTCAAGCGACCGCCGGGAACTGATCCCCACGTAACCAGGTCACCGTGCGTATCGTTGTACCGCGCGGCTGCACTCGACCGAGTGGCAGCCGGGGAGGAGCGCCACGATGACCGTCCTTGAAGACAGGATCGCGATGGCCGAGAGCGACAACACGAGCACACTCGACGAGATGTTCGAGCGACTCGAGACGATGCACGTCCCCGAGGGATACAAGGTCGAGATCGTCGAGGGGACCATCTACATGTCGCCGCAGCGGGACACCCACTGGGAGATCATCGCGGACATCTACGAGCAGCTGCGGACCAAGTACCCCCGCAAGCGCGTGAAGTCCGACGTGCGCATCGACTACCCGGGGAACCTCAACGGATTCGCGACCGACGTGACGGCGATGGCCGAAGACGCCGCCAAGACGGAGGACCGCCGCTGGCGCTACGAGGACGTCGAGTTCGTCGCCGAGGTGATCTCCAAGGGCACCGCCGCCAACGACTACGGCCCCAAGAAGACCGCGTACGCCACCGCCGAGGTCCCCGTCTACCTCATCGCCGACCCCTACCAGGGCAGGTGCCATCTCTTCACCCAGCCCAAGGACGGCGAGTACGTCAGTGAGCTGTCCGTCGCCTTCGGAGCGGACATCGACCTCACCACCACTCCCGTCGGCCTCACTCTCAGGACCGAGGACTTCCCTCGCGACTGACCCGCAATGCGGGGATCCCACTTGCCTAGAGCGCACTCCACCCCGTTGGCTGGGGAGTCATGAAGTACACGCAGCTCGGACGCACGGGACTCAAGGTCAGCCGACTCGTCCTCGGCACCATGAACTTCGGTCCGCAGACCGACGAAGCCGACAGCCACGCCATCATGGACGCGGCGCTGGACGCAGGAATCAACTACTTCGACACCGCGAACGTGTACGGCTGGGGCGAGAACAAGGGCCGTACGGAAGAGATCATCGGGAACTGGTTCGCGAAGGGCGGTGAGCGGCGCGACAAGGTCGTGCTCGCCACCAAGGTGTACGGGAACATGGCCGCCGACGGCGACGCCTGGCCCAACCACGACAAGCTGTCGGCCCTCAACATCCGACGGGCCGTGGACGCCTCCCTCAAGCGGCTGCAGACCGACTACATCGACGTCTACCAGTTCCACCACATCGACCGCCGCACTCCCTTCGAGGAGATCTGGCAGGCCGTCGACGTACTGGTGCAGCAGGGCAAGATCCTCTACGTCGGGTCCAGCAACTTCCCCGGGTACAAGATCGCCCAGGGCAACGAGATCGCCGCCCGGCGCCACGGCACCATCGGTCTCGTCAGCGAGCAGTGCCTCTACAACCTCGCCGAGCGGCGCGCCGAGATGGAGGTCATCCCGGCCGCGCAGGAGTACGGCCTCGGGGTCATCCCCTGGTCGCCGTTGCAGGGCGGACTGCTCGGCGGCGTCATCAAGAAGGAGGTCGAGGGCGGGCGCAGGGCAGGCGGGCGGGCCGCCGACTCCCTCGCGAACACCGCCATCCGCGCGCAGGTCCAGTCGTACGAGGATCTGCTCGACAAGCACGGGATCGAGCCCGGCGAGGCCGCCCTGGCCTGGCTGCTGACCCGTCCTGGCGTCACCGGCCCCATCGTCGGCCCCCGTACCGCCGCACAGCTCGACTCGGCCCTGCGCGCGGTCGAGCTGGAGCTGTCGGACGAGCTGCTGACCGGCCTGGACGAGATCTTCCCGGGTCCGGGCCCGTCCCCGGAGGCCTTCGCCTGGTAACGCTCCCCAGGGGGCGCCCGCCCGGGCGCCCCTCAAGGAGCGTGAGGAACCGCGCGACCGGCCTCGGCCTGCCCGCGAGCGGGCGGACAAGCGGCGCGGTGTTCCGGCCGACCAGGCACAGTGGCCCGGACGGCCCTACTTGACCGCCGCCGCCAGCGCCACCACGACGAACATCAGCACGAGCACACCGGCCATGATTTGGTTTCGGGTCTTCGGGTTCACGCCATCGAGGTTAACCGGCCGCCCCCGACGACCTTCAGCCGCCTGCCCCGTCCAGCGGCCAGCACGCCACCGTCTCGTAGCGCGGCTGCTCCCCCGACACTCCTGACGTCGGCAGATTGCTGCGTACGAGACACAGCTCCCGGACCGTCCAGTCCCGCCCGGCGAAGGCGTCCAGGACGGCGGCGTACGGGGCGAAGTCCGCGGTGTCGCGGCTGCGGGCCAGCGTCAGGTGCGGGCGGTAGCGACGGTGCTCGCCGGTCCCGACGCCCGCCTTCCGCGCCGCCGCCTCCGCCCGGTCGGCCAGCAGCCGCATCGTGGGGACGTCTCCCGACACCCCGGTCCACAGCGCCCGGCCCCCGAAGTGGCCACCGCCGTGGAGGGCGAGGGGGAAGGAGGGGGTGCGGTGGGCCGCACGGGCCAGGCGGTCCGACAGGGGCTGGACGAGCTCTTCCGCCACCTCGCCGTAGAAGGCGAGGGTGAAGTGCCAGCCGGGGCGGCCCGTCCAGCGCAGTCCGTCCGCGCCCGGCAGACGGTGCAACTGGTCCACCAGCGTGCCGAGTTCACGCACCGCGGCCTGAGGTGGCAGCACGGCCGCAAAGAGTCTCATGCACAGCACCCTTCCAGGGAATGGATCAGCGGGCCACCCTCGCGCCGTGCCGACGGCCGACCGCCGTACGGCGGTCGGCCGGGCAACCGTACGGCGGCCGTCTTCACACCGCCGTGGCCAGCCGCTCCTTCTGCTCCGCCGGTTCCCTGGGTACGAAGCCGACCTGCGGGTGGCCGTGGTGCCAGCCCACCGACAGGCGCAGGCCGCCGACACGGGCCAGGACCAGGCCGACGGTGGTCGCGGCGACGGCCGAGACCAGGCCGCCGAGGGCAAAGCCGACCCGGGCGCCGTAGGCGTCGGTGACCCAGCCGACCAGGGGCGCCCCCAGGGGCGTACCGCCCATGAAGACCATCATGAACAGCGCCATCACCCGGCCGCGCATGGCCGGGTCGGTGCCCATCTGGACCGCGGTGTTCGCCGTGACGTTGACGGTGAGACCGAAGATCCCGATGGGGACCATGAGGAGGGCGAAGAGCCAGAAGGACGGGGCCAGGGCCGCCACCACTTCCAGGATGCCGAAGGCCATGGCCGCCGCGATCAGGATGCGCAGTCTCGCCGTGCCGCGGCGGGCGGCGAGCAGCGCGCCGGCCACCGAGCCGACCGCCATCAGCGTGTTGAAGAGGCTGTACCCGCCGGCGCCCGCGTGGAAGATGTCGTCCGCGTACGCCGAGAGCCAGACCGGGAAGTTGAAGCCGAACGTGCCGATGAAGCCGACGAGGACGATCGGCCAGATCAGCTCGGGGCGGCCGGCGACATAGCGCAGGCCCTCGCGGAGCTGGCCCTTGCCGCGCGGCGCCCGCTCGACCGGGTGCAGGTCGCGGGCGCGCATCAGGAGCAGGCCGACGATGGGGGCCACGAAGGACAGGCCGTTGAAGAGGAACGCCCAGCCCGTGCCCACGCCGGTGATCAGGACGCCCGCGACGGCGGGACCGACCAGGCGGGCGGACTGGAAGTTGGCGGAGTTGAGGCTGACCGCGTTCTGCAGCTGACCCGGGCCGACCATCTCGGAGACGAAGGACTGGCGGGCGGGGTTGTCGACGACCGTGGCGAGGCCGACGGCAAAGGCCGCCAGGTAGACGTGCCAGACCTGGACGTGGCCGGAGAGGGTCAGGAAGGCGAGCGCGAGGCCGGTGACGCCCATGGCGGTCTGGGTGGCCAGCAGGGTGGGGCGCTTGGGGAGGCGGTCGACGAGGACGCCGCCGTACAGCCCGAAGAGCAGCATCGGCAGGAACTGCAGCGCGGTGGTGATGCCGACCGCGGCGGAGGAGCCGGTGAGGCTCAGGACCAGCCAGTCCTGTGCGATGCGCTGCATCCAGGTGCCGGTGTTGGAGACGACCTGGCCGAGGAAGAACAGCCGGTAGTTCCTGATCCTCAGCGAGCTGAACATCGAGGAGCGGGGGGAACGGGGGGAACTCTCGGGGGCGGGCGGGGAGTCGGGGGTGGCTGGTCCGGGGGCGGAAGGTATTCCGGATCCCGTACTCAAAGGGATTCGCCTCCTAGCGTGGGACGTCATTGCACGCGGGCGCGGCCGCGTCTGTCACGGTGAGGTTCGGGCACGGCGGAGCGTGCGGGGCAGTGCGCACGGCCGTCATGGCGTGCCCCTGGCGGTGCACGGGACACCGTGGCCGGCGCACATCCGGCGGTCCGCCGTGCGCGGCTGCGACCGCCGCGCGGCGCCCGCGCCGAAGCCGCGCCGCTCGCGTGCGGGCCCGGGGCGGGTGTGCGCCCCTGTCACAGTTGCGCGAGCTTTTCGAGGACGGGCGCGGCCTCGCGGACCTTCGCCCACTCGTCCTCGTCGAGGGCCTCGACCAGTCCGGCAAGGAACGCGTTGCGCTTGCGGCGGCTCTCCTCGAGCATCGTCTCGGCCTTGTCGGTCTGGGTGACGACCTTCTGGCGCCGGTCCTCGGGGTGCGGCTCCAGTCTGACCAGGCCCTTGGCTTCCAGCAACGCGACGATGCGGGTCATCGACGGTGGCTGCACATGCTCCTTACGGGCGAGTTCGCCGGGTGTGGCGGTGCCACAGCGGGCGAGGGTGCCGAGCACCGACATCTCGGTCGGGCTCAGCGACTCGTCGACCCGCTGGTGCTTGAGTCGACGCGACAGCCGCATTACTGCGGAGCGCAGGGCGTTCACGGCGGCAGCGTCGTCGCCATGGGTGAGGTCAGCCATGTCTTTAGGGTAACTCATTACCCTCTCTAAAGAGCCACAGGATGCCCGTGACACGGGCCACTGAACCTTTACGTCACCCATATGAGTGAGTCGCCTCCAGAAAGTGACCCCTCGTCCCTCCTGGTCCCGCGACCCTCGACTGCATGGGGACCAGCGTGCTCAGCCTGCGGATAGACGGGGAGCTGCTCGACCGGCTCCGACACCATGCCGCCAAACGCGGAATGAGCGTCCAGGACTATGTCGTCCGGACGCTCATTCGCGATGACTTCGACGAGCGGTTCCAGACCGCGGTCGAGGAGACGGAGAAGTTCTACGGCGGGGTCACGTGAGACCCCGCGGGGCCGCTCGCGTGACCCCCCTGGGGCCGCTCACGTCAGGCCAAGGGCCGGCATCAGGTAGTAGAAGGCGAACACCGCCGAGACGACGTACATCGCGACCGGGATCTCCCGGGCGCGGCCGGCGGCCAGGCGCAGCACCACGAAGGTGATGAAGCCCATGCCGATGCCGTTCGTGATCGAGTAGGTGAACGGCATCATCACCATGGTCACGAAGGCGGGCATGGCGATCGTGTAGTCCGCCCAGTCGATCTCCTTGACCGAGCCGGAGAGGATCAGGAAGCCGACCGCGAGCAGGGCGGGGGTCGCGGCCTGGGACGGGACCATCGTGGCGATGGGGGTCAGGAAGAGGGCCACGGCGAAGAGCGCGCCGGTGACGACGTTCGCGAATCCGGTGCGCGCGCCCTCGCCGACGCCCGCCGTGGACTCCACGAAGCAGGTGGTGGCCGAGGAGGAGGTGGCGCCGCCCGCGGCGACCGCGATGCCGTCGACGAAGAGGACCTTGTTGATGCCGGGCATGTTGCCCCGCGCGTCCGTCAGCTTGGCCTCGTCGCCGATGCCCATGATCGTGCCCATCGCGTCGAAGAAGCACGACAGCAGCACGGTGAAGACGAAGAGAATGCCGGTCAGCACGCCGACCTTGCCGAAGCCGCCGAAGAGGCTGACCTTGCCGACGAGACCGAAGTCCGGGGTGGCGACCGGGTTGCCGGGCCACTTCGGGGTGGTCAGGCCCCAGGACGGGACCTTCGCGACGGCGTTGATGACCAACGCGAGGACCGTCATGCTCACGATCGAGATGAGGATGGCGCCGGGCACCTTGCGCACGATCAGCGCGAGCGTGAGCAGCGTGCCGAGGATGAAGATCAGGACGGGCCAGCCGTTGAGGTGACCGTCGGCGCCGAGCTGGAGCGGAACGGTGGTCTGGGCGATGTCCGGGATGCGCGAGACGAAGCCCGAGTCGACCAGACCGATCAGCATGATGAACAGGCCGATACCGATCGAGATGCCCTTGCGCAGGCCCAGCGGCACCGCGTTCATGACGCGCTCGCGCAGACCGGTGGCGACAAGGAGCATCACGATGAAGCCCGCGAGGACGACCATGCCCATGGCGTCCGGCCAGGACATCCGTGGGGCGAGCTGGAGGGCGACGACCGTGTTCACGCCGAGGCCCGCCGCCAGCGCGATCGGCACGTTGCCGATGACGCCCATGAGCAGCGTGGTGAAGGCCGCGGTCAGGGCGGTCGCGGTGACCAGCTGGCCGTTGTCCAGGTGGTGCCCGTACATGTCCTTCGCGCTGCCCAGGATGATCGGGTTCAGCACGATGATGTAGGCCATCGCGAAGAAGGTGGCGAAACCGCCGCGGATCTCGCGGGGCAGGGAGCTGCCGCGCTCGGAGATCTTGAAGTAGCGGTCCAGCGCACCCTGCGCGGGGCCGGACCCCGGCTGGTCCGGGGCGGGGGCCTTGGTGGTGGCCGAGGTGGACATGGGTGACCTCATACGTGCGGGGCCTTGCGGGCCAGGACTGGCGCCGGGCGGCGACAGCGCCGGGCTGGGGGAAACATGATCGAGTCTGGCCGCTGCGCGATCACCAACAGGTTTCTCGGAAGTTTCTGTTGGAGTTTCGTACGAACAGAAAGAGCCAGACTCGGACCGTTTCAGTATGAACATATGAGTCCGAAATCGCTATCTCCGCGCGTAGACCGTTGGTATACAAGGGCCCGCACGGGTCCGGCGGAGCCGGGGCGGACGGCCTCGTAAGCTGTGTCCATGGCGAAGTGGACCCCCAAGCACGAGGCGCCGGAGCCCCTGGAGGGCCCCGTCGTCGCCACCATCACGGGCGGCACGATCCTCTGGTTCGTCCTCTTCGTGGTGCAGCTGCCGTTCTACGGCTGGTTCGACGACCACGGGCACCTGTGGTGGCTGTGGACCTGCCTGGCCGGCGCGGGCCTCGGCCTGATCGGCATCTGGTACGTGCGGGGGCGCGACGCCGCCCTCAAGAGGGCCGCCACTGAAGCGGAGCAACAGCCCTCCGCCACTACCGAGTAATCGGCCGCTGCTGCGGAGTAACCAGCTCCCCCTACAACCACGGCATCACGCGCCGCCGACCCGGTCCTCCCCTGGTCGGATCTTTGGGGCACTCGGCGGGTGAAGCCGTATTTCCACACGTACCGTCGAATGCATGACGCACATCGACGCGGGCGCCGAACTCGACCCTGTTCACCCCGTGCCCCTGCCCGCCCCCAAGCGGGCCCCGGGGCTGTCCGCCGCCGGAGTGGCCGAACGGGTCGCCCGCGGCGAGGTGAACGACGTCCCCGTGCGCAGCAGCCGCTCCATGGGCGAGATCGTCCGCGCCAACGTCTTCACCCGGTTCAACGCGATCATCGGTGTGCTCTGGCTGATCATGCTGTTCGTGGCGCCGTTCCAGGACAGCCTGTTCGGGTACGTGATCATCGCCAACACCGGGATCGGCATCATCCAGGAGTGGCGGGCCAAGAAGACCCTGGACTCGCTCGCGGTGATCGGCGAGGCGAAGCCGACGGTCCGCAGGGACGGGGTCGCGGGCGAGGTCAGTACGTCGGAGATCGTGCTGGACGACGTGATCGAGATCGGGCCGGGGGACAAGATCGTCGTGGACGGCTCGTGCGTCGAGGCGGACGGTCTGGAGATCGACGAGTCACTGCTCACCGGTGAGGCGGACCCGGTGGTCAAGCGCGCCGGCGACGCGGTGATGTCGGGCAGCTTCGTGGTCGCGGGCGGCGGCGCGTTCACCGCGACGAAGGTGGGACGGGAGGCGTACGCGGCGCAGCTCGCCGAGGAGGCGTCCCGGTTCACACTGGTCCACTCCGAGCTGCGCAGCGGTATCTCCACGATCCTCAAGTACGTGACGTGGATGATGATCCCGACCGCGATCGGTCTGGTCATCAGCCAGCTCGTGGTCAAGCAGCACGGCTTCAAGGACTCCATCGCCCGCACGGTCGGCGGGATCGTCCCGATGGTCCCCGAGGGGCTAGTCCTGCTCACCTCCGTGGCCTTCGCGATAGGCGTCATCCGGCTTGGCCGGAAACAGTGCCTCGTGCAGGAACTTCCCGCCATCGAGGGCCTCGCCCGCATCGACACCGTCTGCCTCGACAAGACCGGCACCCTCACCGAGGGCGGCATGGACGTCACCGAGCTGCGGCCCGTCCAGGGCGCCGACGAGACGTACATACGCAAGGCCCTCGGGGCGCTCGGCGAGTCCGACCCGCGCCCGAACGCCTCCCTCAAGGCGATCATCAACTCCTACCCGGACAGCGAGGACTGGCGCTGCACCGAGTCGCTGCCGTTCTCCTCGGCCCGCAAGTACAGCGGGGCGTCCTTCAGCGAGGGCAACGGCGAGTCGAGTACGTGGCTGCTCGGCGCCCCCGACGTCCTGCTGCCCGACGGGGATCCGGCGCTCGCCGAGACCGCGCGGCTGAACGAGGACGGGCTGCGTGTGCTGCTGCTCGCCAAGGCCTCGAAGGACCTCGACGACCCCAAGGTGACGGAGGGCGCCCGCCCCACCGCCCTGGTGGTCCTGGAGCAGCGTCTGCGCCCGGACGCGGCGGACACCCTGCGCTACTTCGCCGAGCAGGACGTCAAGGCGAAGGTCATCTCCGGCGACAACGCGGTCTCGGTGGGCGCGGTGGCCGGGAAGCTCGGCCTGAGCGGCACTGTCGTGGACGCGCGCCACCTTCCCGACGAGAAGGAGGAGATGGCGAAGTCGCTGGACAAGGGCACGGTGTTCGGACGGGTCACCCCGCAGCAGAAGCGGGACATGGTGGGCGCGCTCCAGTCACGCGGCCACACGGTGGCGATGACGGGCGACGGCGTGAACGACGTGCTCGCCCTGAAGGACGCCGACATCGGCGTGTCCATGGGCTCGGGCTCGGAGGCGACCCGGGCGGTGGCCCAGATCGTGCTGCTCAACAACAGCTTCTCGACGCTGCCCTCGGTGGTCGCGGAGGGCCGCCGGGTCATCGGCAACATCACCCGCGTCGCGACCCTCTTCCTGGTGAAGACGGTCTACTCGGTGCTGCTGGCCATCCTGGTGGTGTGCTGGCGGGTCGAATACCCCTTCCTGCCCCGGCACCTGACCCTGCTGTCCACGCTGACCATCGGCATCCCGGCGTTCTTCCTCGCGCTCGCGCCCAACACGGAGCGGGCGAGACCGCACTTCGTCCGGCGGGTCATGCGGTACTCGATCCCCGGCGGCGTCGTCGCGGCCGTCGCCACCTTCATCACGTATCTGGTGGCCCGTCACCACTACACCGGACCGGGCGAGCTGGACGCGGAGACCAGCGCCGCCACGCTGACGCTGTTCCTGATCTCGATGTGGGTGCTGGCGATCATCGCCCGCCCGTACACCTGGTGGCGCGTCGCCCTGGTGGCCTCGATGGGCCTGGCGTTCCTCGTCGTACTGATCGTGCCCTGGCTCCAGCACTTCTTCGCCCTGAAGCTGGTGGGCGTGCAGATGCCGTGGATCGCGGTGGGCATCTCGGTGGTGGCGGCGGCCACCCTGGAGTTCCTGTGGAAATGGGTGGACCGCCGCTTCCCGGCGTGAGCCGTGCCGACAGGTACGGCGGGTACGGCGGGTACTACTTCACGTCGATGTAGTCACCGGTGGCGTTGACCGCCGGGGTGGTCGTGGTGCCGGCGAAGGCGTAGCGGTAGGTGCCGTCGACGGACGCCTTGACCGTCGTCTTCAGGGCGCCGCCGCTGGTCGTCTTGACCGTCTTGACCGTGGTGTAGGCGCTGGCGCCCTTCTTCTTGAACTGCAGCTTCACCGGCTGACCCGTGTAGCCCACGTACTTCCCGTACTCCCAGCTCGCGCGCGTCAGGGCACCGGTGACCGTGATGGTCCTGCCCTTCTTCACCGGCTCCGGGGCCGCGTTGACCGTCAGCTTGGAGAGGCGCTGGAGCTTGAAGCTGCCCGCCTTCTCCTTCCAGATGAAGTTGGAGTCGTCGCCGTTGGCGTCGACCCAGGCGTCCACGTACCAGGTGCCCGCCTGGTCGCTCGTGACGTCGTACACCCGCGGGTCGACGGTGAAGCTGGTGGAGCAGGTCGACGTCGTGGCGCTCGCGGCGACGCACTTCACCGAGGACGTGGTGAGCATGCCGTAGCCGGGGCCGTTGAGGGTGATGTCGGCGCTCTTGATGCCCTTGTCGTCGGTGGCGGTGACCGAGACCGTGAACTTCTTGACGGTCGCCGCGCCGATGACGACGTCCTTGCCGCCGTTCACGACGACCTTGGTGATCCTCGTGTCCCCCTGGCTGCCGTCCGCGAAGGCCGCGGGCGCCAGAGCGGCTCCGGCTGCGGCGAAGGACGCGAGCAGGGCGACGGTGGTGGTGCGCTTGCGCATGGATTCCCCCCATGGGTTGATGTGCCGGCTGACGAACCGAGCGAGGTGCGAAACGACGAACCCGCGCCCCTGGAGGGGACGCGGGGAGAAGCACGGAACAGCTGGTGGTGACTACTGCACGTCGACGTAGTCGCCCGTGGCGCTGACGGCCGGGGTCGTCGTGGTGCCCGCGAAGGAGTAGCGGAAGGTGCCGTCGACGGACGCCGTGACCGTCGTCTTCAGCGCGCCACCCGAGGTCGTCTTGATCGTCTTGACCGTGGTGTAGGCGCTGGCGCCCTTCTTCTTGAACTGCAGCTTCACCGGCTGGCCGGTGTAACCCGTGTACTTGCCGGTCTGCCAGTCGGCGCGGGTCAGGGCACCGGTGACCGTGATGGTCTTGCCCTTCTTGACCGGCTCCGGGGCCGCGTTGACCGTCAGCTTGGAGGCGCGCTGGACGTAGAAGCTCTTGGCGTTGTCCTTCTGGACGTAGTTGTTGTCCTTGGCCTGCGCGATCGCCCAGACCTTCCAGGTGCCCGCGTGCGCGTTGAGCAGCTGCTCGTTGGCCTGGATCGTGAAGGTCTCCTTGCAGTTCGAGGTCGTGCTGCTGACCGCGGTGCAGGTGGCCTTCGCGCCGCCGTTCTCGTTCGGCACGGCGCCGTTGTCGGAGTCGTCGATGTTCGCGCCGTGGTACAGGACCGCGAGCGCCATTTTGATGCCGGAGTTGTCGGTGGCCGTGAAGGTGACCGTGAAGGTCTTCTTCGTGGTCGTGCCGAAGACGACCCCCTTGCCGCCGTTGACGACGACGTTGGAGATCTTGGTGTCTCCATGGGCCTCGTCGGCGTGAGCGGCCGGCACGACGAAGGCAGAGAGGGCCAGGGCGCCGGAGACGGCGGCCACAGTGGCGCGAATGCGCATGCGATCCCCAAGTGGAGAAAGGGGCCCCGGTGGTGAGTGGTCGTTCCTCACGGCTCGTCTTCCCTTGGGGCCCAAGTGATCATGGAGTCTGTTGACTCGGGTGATCAGATTCGCGAGGCGAGCGAATGGTTGTACGGCCCGTGGAACCTTTGTGCGGGTATGACGAAGGTCACAGTGCGAGCCCGCCGGAGGGGACGCGGACGACCGCGTACGCCCTCCGACGGGCCCCTGTCCGAGCTCAGTCGAACCAGCGGTCCCGGGCCAGTTCCTCCGTGCGGGACGGGTCCTCCAGCAGGGCCGCGACCTCGAAGCGGCGCGGCCACTGTCCGGCCGCCCAGGCGAGGCCGGCCGCCACGCCCTCCAGGGTGGCGGCGTGCAGCACCCCGTCCCGCGTGCGGCGCCAGTCCAATTCGGTGCCGTCGACGACGAGTTCCTCGTGTTCGACGTACGAGGTGGGGGTCGAGGGGCCCAGCAGGACCCGCACGGACTCCGGTACGTCGTGCTCGGTGCCCTCCGAGGTCACCTCGCCGGTCACCGACTCGCTGAGCCGCCGCACCTGGAACAGCTCGGCGAGATCGGCGGCGCGCGCGGGCCGTACGGGGAGCAGCGGCATGCCACCGGTGAAGGGCAGCAGGTCGGGCGAGTCGACGACCACGGCGTCGGCGGCGTCCACCACGGCCACCTCGCCGTCCACCACGGCCCGCAACTCGTCCGGCAGGGTCACCTGTTCGGGATCGAGGTCGGCCAAGGCCCCGTAGAGAGCGTGGAGTTGCGCTCCGGAGACCTCGCGGTCGAGATCGGCGAGCCGGTCGAGGAGTTCGGCGGCGCCGCCGGGCTCACCCAGGAGGGCGGCCACGGACGTGCGTACGCCCAGCGCCCGCAGGACCTGCTCGTCGTCGAAACCGGTGGCGTCGACGGCGTCGTACAGGCCGTGCAGGAGGGGGTCGCCGCCCTCGGCCCGCAGACCGGCCGGGCGGCGGCCGTCGAGGACGGGGTGGTCGCGCAGCCACCAGGCCGTGTACGGCCGGACGATCTCGTGCGTGCCGTCCGGGAGGAGGATCCGCACCGGCTGGGTGAGCGCGTCCCGCAGGGGCGGCCGGGAGAGCAGGGCAAGTGCCTGCGGCCAGCGGTCGTCGTCGACCAGGTCCAGGTCCCGTACGGCGACGATCTCCGTCGCGACCGGCGGCACCGGCGTGTCGGGCAGCCGGTCGAGGACGTCCTCGCACCACACGTCGACGGCGTCCAGCAGACCCGCGTCGTCGGGTTCGGCGAAGTCCGAGTCGCGGGGCTCCAGTTCGTCCGGGTCGAGGACGACGTCGGTGGCGCGGACGAGGGTGAAGTTGGCGAGCACACCACAGGCCGCGAGCGGCTGTTCGCCCCAGCGGTCGGCCAGCTCGCCGTCGACGAAGGCGAGTTCGTCCTCGCGCATGACCTGCGCGAAGGGGCTGCCGGGCAGCACGAGTTCGCCCGCGGGGAGGAGTTCGCCCTCCTCGTCGGGCAGGGCGAGGGCGCCGAGCCAGGGTTCGTCGCCGGGTTCGAGGCCGGCGTCACGGACGAGGGCGAGGACGAGGTCCGCCAGCTCCTCGGTGTCCGGGGTCTCCTGGTCCCAGGCCGCGCCCTCGTCGTCGAGGGAGGCGGCGACGGCGGCACGCACCTGCGGGGTGGTGAGGACGGCGCGGGGGGTGGCCGGGAGGGCGCCCAGCTTCTCCAGGAGGGGGTGGGCGGCGTCCGGGTGGGCGACCTTGAGGCCGAGGCGGGCGAGGGCGTCGGAGGTGGCGGCCCAGGTGTCGTCGGGAGTGGGCCCTTCGGGGAGCGGCAGCAGGATCTGGCGGGGGCCGATGGTCGTACGGCCGTCGGCGAGCGGTACGGGCAGGCCGGAGAGCCGGTCCGGGTCGACGCCGGCGAGGCTGTCGTACAGCCGCCGCCACCAGCCCGGGTCCTTCTCCAGGCCGGCCAGCCGGTCCACCGCCTCGGTGAGCGGGACGCGGGCGACACCCAGCGTCCGCAGCTCCACCCGGCGTTCCAGCCCGGCGGGCAGCAGGCTGGGGATCACCTCGGCGAGGACGCGGACGGTGTCGGCACCGGCGCCCTCGACGACCTCGGCGTCGCGCGGCCGGAGGGCGTCCGGGTTCTCCGCGATCTCCGCGAGACCGATCCCGGCTCCGGTCGCGTCGCTCTCGCCCTCGGGCCAGTCCACCGGAGTGTCCTGGTCCTTGGCCTGCGGGACGGCGGGTGGCAGGAAGGCGGTACGCGGCAGCCGGTCCAGGATCGCCTGGCGCAGGGTGCCGTCCAGCTCGCCCTTGCCGAGGGGGCCGGGCACGAGGTCGATGATCCCGGTGTCCACGGGGCGCCAGGCGGCGAGGAGTTCGGCGTAGGCGTCCGCGGCGCGCTCCACCAGGAACTCGGTGAGCGGGCCGGGCGCGGCATGGCGCCGGGTGGTGTCGAGCGGGAGGGAGGCGATGAGGAGGGCCGGCACGCCGAGGGGTTCGTCGCTGGGGGTGGGCGCGTGCACGACGGGGCTGGTACGGGGCCGGGCGGGCGTGCCGTCCTCGTCCACCGGGACGGCCCAGGTCACCGACCAGTGCGGGCGCAGTCGCTCCTCGACCGGGCGGTCGGCGAGCAGGGCGGGGTCGAGGGGGCCGTGGTGGGAGACGGTGCGGTAGGGCGTGGTGCCGTGGCGGGAGTCCTCGATGGTGACGCCGTGCTCGTCGTCGCGGCGTCGCAGCGTGCGTACGTCCTCGTCGCCCTCCCCGACCTCGACGATCACTTCGTCCAGGCCCGGGAGGGCGAGCAGGAGGGCGTCGTCGATGTTCTGCAGGAGGCGCTCGGCGAGGCCCTCGGCGGCGGGGTCGCGCAGCGGGAGGATCACGACGGTGTCGTACGGGTCCGGGGCGGTGCCCTCGGCCGCGAACGGCAGCCGCAGCAGCGGCACATGACCGTCGCGCCGACGGATCTCGTCCCCGAGGCCCGGGCTGTGGCGGGCGGTGTCCGCCGCCAGTTCGCGGGCCTCGGCGAGGGACCAGCGCACGCCGCCGTGCCGGCCGACCACGGCGGGCTCGTCGGTCACCGCGAGGACGGCCGCGAAGCCGACGCCGAAGCGGCCGACGGCGGTGTCGTGCGCGTCCCGCTTCGCGGAGGCGCGGAGGGTGGCGAGCGATTCGACGCCGGCCGCGTCGAGGGGGGCGCCGGTGTTGGCCGCGAGGAGCACTCCGTCGCGGAGGGTGAGGCGGAGACGGCCGGGGACGCCGGCGCGGGCTGCCGCGTCGGCGGCGTTCTGGGCGAGCTCGACGACGAGCCGGTCCCGGTAGCCGCCGAGGACGAGGTCCTCCTCGGCGTTGGCGTCCTCGCGGAACCGGGCCGGGCTGGTGGCCCAGGCGTCCTGCACGCCGCGGCGCAGGCGGGCCGTGCCGAACGGGTCCGCGCCCTCGGCTGCCGGCCGCACGAACTTGCTCACGGTTCACTCTCCCTCTCGCTTCGCGCGGTCGCGAGCGCTGGGCTCGGCCGCGGCACGAAGGTACCGCGCGGCGGAAGGGGTTCCGGCCCGGCCCACGGTGCGTGCGAGCCGCCGGGGTGCCTGAACCGGGGCTACGCCCCGGAATCCCCGCCCACAGATCCCCTGTCCGCGGGCCGGTGAGGGCTGATCGCGCAGATCCCCGCGCCCCTGAAAACCCGCAGGGCACCCGCCGTTCCAGGACCCGCGCCTCCGCCCGCCCGAATCGCCCGGCTACGGCCGACTGGGGGCTGGTCGCGCAGATCCCCGCGCCGCTGCGGGCGCGGGGCGAGGGATCTTACGAGTGGCCCAGTTCGGCTGCGGATTCGTCGGGGGTGAGGGAGACCGAACCGGAGTCCGGGGACGGGCGCAGGGGGAAGGGGTCCACCTGGGTCTCGTCGATGACCGGAGGGGCCGGGCGGGGAGTTTTGGGCATGACCGCGGCCTCGGAGTGGCCGCCGCAGCCGTAGGAGAGCGAGACGACACGCCCGTCCGCCGGAGAGAACTCGTTCGCGCAGACACCGAACGCCTGCCCGAGCGAGCCCCCGATGGGGTTCAGGAAGCCACAACTGACGCAGGACGCGGGGGCGGCCTGGGCCATCGCCGTCTTGGGGCCGTACGACTCCTCCCAGCGGTCGGCCGCGACATGCAGGCCGTAGCGGGAGAGGACACGCGCCCGGCGCAGGCCGAGTTCCTCCGCGACGGCCGCGATCGAGCCGCGGCGCGGGGCGAACGGCAGGTGCGCGGGGGTGCCGGCGGTGACCTCGGCGTCCTCCGCCTCGACCAGTTCCGCCATGTCCTGGGAGACCGCGGAGTTCGGCGCGGGCTCGTCCTCCCCGGAGAAACCGGGCTCCAGACGCAGATCCTCGGCGTCCGTGGGCAGCAGGTCGCCCGGGCCCATGTCCCCGGGGCGCAGCCGCTCGCTCCACGGCACCCACTCGGGGGCGAGCAGGGAGTCGGGGCCGGGCAGCAGCACCGTCTCGTCGAGCGTGACGACCTTCGCGCGGGAGGCACGGGCGACGGTGACGGCCCAGCGCCAGCCGCGGTACCCGAACTCCTTGCACTCGAAGTAGTGCGTGACAACGCGGTCCCCCTCGGAGACCAGTCCCACGTGCTCGCCGACGACGCCGGGGGCGGCGGCCTCCTCGGCGGCGGTGCGCGCGAGGTCGACGGCCTCGGCGCACAGGCGGTCGGGGGTGCGGCTTCGCGTTGTCGCTGCGCTCACAGGTATCGCTTCTCTCCTACGCCGTCTCACGGGTGCGCCATTCCTCGGCGGGAGTGCGGACGGAGCGGACCGGTGGGCCGCGTCGACGTCCACGCCCGATCGCACTCGGGCGCACCTACGTCATCCATTCTGCGGGATGACCGAGAGGCGCGCGGCCGAGAACAACCGCCGCAGGCGCGCTACGCACGCTACCTTCTCCTGAGCCCTGGGCCCACACCGGCGGGGCGCTTCCGCACTCCGCGCCAGGTTTCCGGACCCCTCCGAGGCCGTGTTTTCCCACCCCACACGCCCTCTCGTACGGATCGAAAAGAACCTCGCACAACCGTCGCGGTCGGCCGGAAAACGCTCCTCGCCCCCGCCCCGGTCCGGTTCGGCACCCCGACACGCGCCCCGCATGCGGCCCCTCACCAGCCCACTCGGCCGCCATACGCGCGGTAACCCCACTACGTACGCACTTCTCGGGGCACTATTGCGGAGTGGCAGCCGCAAGGTCGCCCCAAGGAGCCGCCGGTGTCGGCGCTGCCAAGGGGGGCACCAGAAGTGGCGGATCGGGCCGGATGACCGGTTCCGTCCGCGCGGTGGGCCGTGCCCTGCATTTCCCGGTGACCGGAACGGCGCGCGGGATCCGCAAGGCGACCCACGCGCACGGGGCGGGCGAATCCGGCCTCGGGAAACTGATCGAGCTGCACGCGGTGAACGGCGCCGGCGATGTCATGATCACCGTCGCGCTCGCCTCCACCGTCTTCTTCTCGGTGCCCACCGACGAGGCACGCGGGCGCGTCGCTCTCTACCTCGCCATCACCATGGCGCCCTTCACCGTCCTCGCCCCGGTGATCGGCCCGCTTCTGGACCGTCTGCCGCACGGCCGCCGGGCCGCGATGGCGGGCGCGATGTTCGCCCGGGCCCTGCTCGCGCTGCTGCTGTCGGGCGCGGTCGTGACCGGCAGCCTGGAGCTGTATCCCGCCGCGCTGGGCGTGCTGGTCGCGTCCAGGTCGTACGGGGTCGTACGAAGCGCCGTGGTGCCGCGGCTGCTGCCACCCCGGTTCTCCCTGGTGAAGGCGAATTCCCGGGTCACCCTGGGCGGACTCCTGGCCACCGGCATCGCCGCGCCGATCGGGGCGGGGCTGCAGGCCCTCGGCCCGCGCTATCCGCTCTACGGCGCCTTCGTCATCTTCATCGCGGGCACGTTCCTGTCGTTCACGCTGCCGCCCAAGGTCGACTCGGCCAAGGGCGAGGACCGGGCGCTGCTGGTCGCGGACGAGGAGCATCTGCACGGACCGCAGCTCATCAAGGACAAGCTGCGGCGGCCGGGACTGCGCACCGTCGGTACGGCCGTCACCCACGCCCTCGGCGCCAACGCGGCCCTGCGCTGTCTCTCCGGCTTCCTGATCTTCTTCCTCGCCTTCCTGCTCCGCGAGCACCCGCTCACCGGCGAGAGCGCGGCCGTCTCGCTCGGGATAGTGGGCGTCTCGGCGGGCGCGGGCAACGCGCTCGGCACGGCGGTCGGGGCCTGGCTGAAATCGCGCGCCCCGGAGATCATCATCGTGACGGTCGTCGCGTGTGTGCTGGGCGCCGCGATCACCGCCGCCCTCTTCTTCGGGGCCTTCCTGGTGGCCTGTCTGACGGCGGTCGCGGGGTTCTCGCAGGCGCTCGCCAAGCTCTCCCTGGACGCGCTGATCCAGCGGGACGTGCCGGAACTCGTCCGTACGTCGGCGTTCGCGCGCTCGGAGACGCTGTTGCAGGTGGCCTGGGTGTTCGGCGGCGCGATCGGCATCGTGCTGCCCCTCAACGGCACGCTCGGCCTGTCGGTGGCCGCCGCGATCGTCGCCGTCGGATGGCTGACCACCACGCGGGGGCTGCTCGGCGCGGCGCGGCGCGGGGGCCCGGCGCGCTCACGCGTGGCCTGACGGCGGCACGCCGTACCCCACGTGGGGAGAGCGGTGGACGTGCCCGATAGCCTTCGGCCATGACCTCCCTGCCCCGCGGCAGAGCCGCCAATGGACATCGCCGTCGCGCCGTTGCCGCTCTCGGCGCCGTTTCCGCCGGACTTCTCGTCCTGTCCGCCTGTGACAAGCCGACGCCGCTGGCCACCATCACGGTCGGCAAGAACTCCGTCAGCTCCGAGACCGACTGCTACAACGACGGCAAGGAGGTGAAGGCCGCGGACCTGGCCAAGTGCCTCAAGGCCACGGACATCAAGTCCATCAAGGTCGACCCCGACGAGACCGTCCGGTTCGGTGTGGACCCGAAGATCGCCGACAACGGCTGGACGATCCTGATGAACGGTCAGCCGCTGACCGACGCCAGCAAGAAGACGTACCGCACGATCCCGGGCAGCGTGTTCTTCAATGCGCAGTACGGCGCGAGCGGCAACTCCACGCTGGTCTCCATCAAGGAGGGCGACAAGACGGTGACCGGGCTGTGGACCTTCAAGTTCAAGAAGGACGCCTGATCGCTGCCGCTGGGCTGAAGGTGCTGGTGGCCACCGCCGTTCCCGTGGAGAGGGACGCGGTGGCCGGGGCGTTCACTGCCACCGGCCGTTCGCTGCGGCTGCCCGGGACGACCCTGGAGCGGCTGTCCCCGGCCGCCCGCGACAGCACGTCCGCCCGCGTGACCCTCGATCTGCTGGCCGCCGGGGTGGGGCCCGCGCCGGCCGCCGCGTCCACCGCGGGCGCGCTCACCGCGGCCGCCCTGGACGGCGCCCCCTACGACCTCGTCGTCTCCACCGGGATCGGGGGCGGTTTTCAGCCTCAGGCCCCGGTGGGATCCCTCGTCGTCGCCGACGAGATCACCGTGGCGGACCTGGGCGCCGAGACCGCGGACGGGTTCCTGCCGGTCACCGAGCTCGGGTTCGGGACCGTCAGCCACCGTCCGCCACCATCACTCGTACGAGAAGTCGTGTCGGCCACGGGTGGACGCGCCGGAACCGTACTGACCGTGTCCACCGTGACGGGCAGCGCCGAGCGCGCCGCCGAGCTGCGGGCCCGCCACCCGCGCGCCCTCGCCGAGGCCATGGAGGGCTTCGGCGTCGCCGAGGCGGCCGCCGCGCACGGTGTGCCCGTACTGGAGATGCGCGCGGTCTCCAACCCCGTCGGCCCGCGCGACCGCGCCGCCTGGCGCATCGGGGAGGCTCTCGCGGCCCTCACCGAGGCGTTCGGGAAGCTCGCGCCCGTCCTGGAGAGTTGGAACCCACATGACCCAGACCACCAGCCCTGAGAAGACGCTGCAGATCGCGTACTCGCCCTGCCCGAACGACACCTTCGTCTTCGACGCCTGGGCCCACGGCCGCGTCCCGGGCGCGCCCGCGCTCGACGTGACCTTCGCGGACATCGACATCACCAACGGCATGGCCGAGCGCGGCGAGTTCGACGTGCTGAAGGTGTCGTACGCCGTCCTGCCGTACGTCCTCGACGAGTACGCGCTGCTGCCGTGCGGGGGCGCGCTGGGCCGGGGCTGCGGGCCCCTGGTCCTCACCCGTGAGCCGGACGCGGACCTGACCGGGCGCACGGTCGCCGTGCCGAGCGAGCGGTCGACCGCCTACCTGCTCTTCCGTCTCTGGGCCGCGGACACCGTTCCCGGCGGGGTCGGCGAGATCGTCGTCATGCCCTTCCACGAGATCATGCCGGCGGTACGGGACGGAAAGGTCGACGCCGGACTCGTCATCCACGAGGCCCGTTTCACGTATCAGAACTACGGGCTGCACAAGCTCGCCGACATGGGCGAGCACTGGGAGCGCACGACCGGACTGCCCATCCCCCTCGGCGCGATCATCGCCAAGCGCGCGCTGGGCGAGGAGCGTCTGAAGGGCCTCGCCGACGCCGTCCGTGCCTCGGTCCGCGCCGCCTGGGACGACCCGGAGATCTCCCGCCCCTACGTCCTCGAACACGCCCAGGAGATGGACCCGGCCGTCGCCGACCAGCACATCGGCCTGTACGTCAACGAGTTCACCGCCGACCTCGGGGAGGACGGCTACGCCGCGATCCGGGGCCTGCTCACCCGTGCCGCCGCCGAAGGACTGGTCCCGGCACTCGGACCCCACACCCTGTCGTTCCCCTGATCCCCGGCCGACGGCATGGACGGGGCCGAGGGGCTGACCACGCCCCTCGGCCCGCATACGCTTCCGACGCTTCCGTCCGCCCGCCCGCGGGCTATACGTCGAGTTGGTCGGCGACCGCTCGCAGAAGGCCCGCGATCTTCTTGCCGGAGGCCTTCTCGGGGTAGCGGCCCTTCTCCAGCATCGGCGTGATGTTCTCGAGAAGGGTCGTCAGATCCTGCACGATGGAGGCCAGTTCGTCCGGCTTGCGGCGCTGGGCAGCCGCGACGGAGGGGGTCGGGTCCAGGATGGTCACCGAAAGCGCCTGGTCACCGCGCTGTCCGGCGACGACGCCGAACTCCACGCGCTGGCCGGGCTTGAGCACATCTACTCCGGCGGGCAGGACCGAGGAATGAACGAAGACGTCGCCGCCGTCGTCGCGGGAGAGAAAGCCGAAGCCCTTCTCGCTGTTGAACCACTTGACCTTGCCGGTAGGCACGTCTGTCCTCGTCCTCGTACTCGTCGGGAACTGCTCTGAAACTGCACGGGCGCACACTCGGGCCGTTGCACGGGCAACGGTCGGAAACTGCCCCGGATAGCACTACAGCGGGTCGTCGGACCCGCCGGTACCAAGGCTAATGGTCCCGGGGCCGGTGACAAGACGTCGCCGGATTGTTCCTTCGCGCTGGGAACTACCCTGGTCCGGTGCGTGACAAAACCCAAGCGAATTCCGCAGAGCCCGGTGACCGGCTGATCCGTGCCGGTGCCATCGTGTTCTTCGTCGGAGCCGTGGCCACACTCGTCACCGTGGCCCCGCTACTCCTCCATACGACGCCTTTTCCGACGTACATGTTCGGCTTGAGCATGCTCATGGGCGTCGGCTTTCTGATCGCCGCGGCGGGGGTGTTCCGGTCCATCGCCGCGGGACGCCGTCAGGCCCGCGCGAATCAGGCCCGTACGGCCTCCCGGTAATCCCCCCGGTAGTCGCTCAGCCACGCCGGGAACTCCGTCAGGTCGGCCAGCACGACATCCGCGCCCGCCTCGCGCAACTCCGCCGCGTCGCACGGGCCGGTGGCGACCGCGACGGAGTACGCGTCCGCGGTGCGCGCGCCGCGGACGTCGCCGGTGTGGTCGCCGACGTACACGCTCGCGCCGTGCTCCCGCAGCGCCTGCGCCTTCTGCTCGGCCCACAGGTTGCCGACGACCGCGTCGGCGTCGATGCCCAGGTGGTCCAGATGCAGCTTCGCGTTGGGCTCCCATTTCGCGGTGACGACGACCGCGCGCCCGCCCGCCGCGCGGACCGCCGCGACGGCCTCGCGGGCGCCGGGCATCGCGAGTGTGCCCGCGATAGCGTGCACGGGGTACATCTCGCGGTAGAGGTCGGCGATCGCGGGCACCTGGTCCGCCGGGAACCAGTTGGCCAACTCCTCCGCCAGCGGCGGTCCGAGCCGCGTGACGGCCAGGTCGCAGTCGATGTACGTCCCCGTGCGCTTGGAAAGTGCCTGATAGCAGGAGTGGATGCCGGGGCGGGAGTCGATCAGGGTCATGTCGAGGTCGAAGCCGACGGTCAGCAGGTGGGGGGTCCGGGGGGTCGTCGATGCGATAGGCATATGGACCATTGTGCCCACGCGTCCCTGTGCCCATGTGAGGGCCGGTGGCGGTCGGCCGTGCGGGTCAGCGGCGTCGCTGGGAGCGCCACACCAGGTACAGCGCCGAGGCCACGGCCGCGCCCCTGACCACCCACGGCCAGGTCTGCGCGACCGCCTCGTTCATGTGCCCCTTGACGATCGGATCGCCCCAGCGGCCGTCCGTACGGCCCCACAGCCAGACGACGCCCGCCGTCACGGCCAGCCCCGGCATGCCGAGCACGGCCCACTTCGACTCGACGGGGCTCAGCCGGCGGGAGGCCCAGGCGATGAGCCAGCCGAGGCCGAGGGCGAACCAGTTGCCGAGGGCGGCGCCGACGACGAGGAGGACGGCGGCCAGCAGAAGGAGGGGGTTGCTCCAGTTGCCGGGGCGGGGGAGCCGGCGACGGGGCGCGGCGGCGACGTCGGGGTCTTCGACGGGGGCGGACTTCTCGGCCTTGGGCGGCTTGACCGGCTTGGAGGGCTTGGAAGACCCGGAGGACTTGGCGGACTTGGCGGACTTGGCCTGATCGTCCTCGCCCTCGTCCCCGGTCGCGTCCTCGTCGTCGTCCTCGTGCCTCGGTGGCGGTTTGAGCAGCTCGGGGATCTCCACGCCGCCGACGAATCCCGGCACGCTGTCCCCCAGCCCGAACGGGCTGGTGTCCTTGCGCCACCAGTCCGGATCCGCGGAGCTGTCGCCCAGTTCGTGCGTGCTCGCGAGGTGGGGCGGGGAGGGGGCGTCGTCGGCCTCGGTGGGGCGGGGCGTGGGTTTCGGTTCCGCCGGGCGCGGCCTCGGGACGACTCGGCGCAGGCCCTTGGGGCGGTCGGCGTCCTCGCCGGCACGCTGGGTGGGGACGGCGGCCCAGGTGTCCGTACCGGCCCCGGGGGCGCCCTCGCGGGCGGCGGTGACGATGTCGTCCGGGGTGCCGAGGCGGGAGAGGATGCGGCGGACGGCGGCCGGGCTGTCGACGGGGGCCTTCGCCCGGCGTCGGTCGATCTCGTTGCGCAGCTCCGACACGAGTCGCATGCGGGTGGCCGAGGGCAGCTGGCGCTGCTGGGCCAGGTCTCCGACGCGGCTCAGATAGTCGAATACGAGCTGGTCGCTCTCAATCCCCACGAAGTCCCCTCCGGGGCGCGCACGTTGTAGACCCCGTGGCCACGACGGTACCGCGTAGACCCCGAGTTCCTCGCCCCCACACCCCCGGGTGGGGGCGCGGGGAACCGCGCGCCAAGCCCCCACTCACCCGCGGCCGGGCAACACACCCGGGGTCCGGGGCCTAGCCCCGGGGATGGGGTGGGTAGGGGCGGCGGGGGCGAGAAACCACTACCGTTGAGCGGATGAGCACAGAGGAGCACCCCACGCCGGACCGCGCCCCGCAGGGCACCGCTCCGCGCTCCCTCGCGGAAGCCCTCCGCGCCCGGGACGACGCCTCCCTGTCGGCCCTCCTCCGCACCCGCCCCGACCTCATCACCCCCGTCCCCTCGGACCTCACCCAGCTCGCCACCCGCGCCGGCACCCGCGCCTCGGTGGTCCGCGCCCTGGAGCGCCTGGACCGGTTCGCGCTCCAGACCGCGGAGGCCCTCGCCGTCGCGTCGGACCCGGCGACGCACGACGAACTGCTCGCACTGCTGGCGGGCGACGACAAGGACCCGGCGGTCACGGCGGCGTTCCCGCGCGCTCTGGGGACGCTGCGCGAGCAGGCCCTGGTGTGGGGCCCCGACGAGCGCCTGCGCCTCGTACGGACGGCGCGCGAGCTGCTCGCGCCGTCTCCTCAGCACCCGTCCCCCACCGGCCTGGGCCCGGCCGTCGCCGAAGCCACGGCCGGGATGTCCCCGGGGCGCATCCAGGAGATCGTGGCCGAGGCCGGACTGCCGACCACCCACGACTCCGTCTCCGCCGTCGCCTCGCTCACCGCGCTGTTCACCGACCGGGCCCGGATGTCGGCGCTCCTCGACACCGCCCCCGCCGAGGCGGTGGACGTGCTGTCCCGGCTGGTGTGGGGCCCGCCGTACGGCCAGGTGACCGCCGACCCGGCACGCCATCTGCGCTGGCTGATCGACCGCGGGCTGCTGCTGCCGACGGCGCCCGGCACGGTCGTACTGCCCCGGGAGGTCGCCCTGCATCTGCGGGCGGGCCGCGCGCACCGGGCGACGGAACCGGTGGCCCCGGCGGTCGAGGCAGTGCGGACGCACCGTCCACAGGTTGTGGACAGTGCGGCGGCGGGCCAGGCGTACACGGCGCTCGCCACCGTCGAGGAGCTGCTGAAGGACTGGCACGAGGGCGGGCCCGCCGTACTGCGCGCCGGTGGGCTCAGCGTGCGGGACCTGAAGCGGACGGCGGTGGCGCTGGACGTCGCGGAGCCGGTGGCCGCGTTCTGGGTCGAGCTCGCCTACGCGGCGGGACTGCTGGCCTCGGACGGGGAGGCCGACGAGCGGTACGCGGCCACCCCCGCCTATGACGAGTGGCTGGAGAGGCCCGCCGCCGAACGGTGGGCGACGCTCGCCTCGACGTGGCTGGCCGCGACCCGTACGGCGGGCCTGATCGGCGGGCGGGACACGAAGGACCGTACGTTGTCGGCGCTGGGGCCCGGCCTCGACCGCTCGGCGGCCCCCGAGGTCCGCCACCGCGTCCTTACCCTCCTCGCCACCCTGCCCGAGGGCGCCGCCGCCACCCCGGACTCGGTCCTCGCCCACCTCCAGTGGGAGCGGCCGCTGCGCGGGGACCGGAGCACGGCCGAGGATCTGCGGGCCCGGCTCGCCCGGTGGACGCTGTCCGAGTCGGAGCTGCTGGGAGTCACCGGCCGGGGCGCCCTCTCGGCGCAGGGGCGGGCGCTGCTGGGGCTGCCGTCGGCGAGCGTGCGGGAGACCGGGACGCGCGCCCCGTCCGGTCCCGGCGACAAGCTCCCCGCCCACAAGCACCACCGCCCCGCCGTCGAGGCCCCCCTCTCCGAAACCCCGCGCTCCCCCGCCGAGCAGGCCGCCGCCGTCGCCCACGCCGCCCGGCTCCTCGCCCCGCTGCTGCCCGAGCCCCTGGACCACGTCCTCCTCCAGGCGGACCTGACCGCCGTCGCCCCCGGCCCGCTGGAGCGGCCCCTCGCCGACACGCTCGGCGTGCTCGCGGACGTCGAGTCGAAGGGCGGGGCGACGGTCTACCGCTTCACCCCGGGTTCGGTACGGCGGGCTCTGGACGCGGGCCGGTCGGCCTCGGACCTGCACGCGTTCCTCGCGGCCCACTCCCGCACGCCCGTCCCGCAGCCGCTCGCCTATCTGATCGACGACGTGGCGCGCCGGCACGGCCATCTGCGGATCGGGGCGGCCTCGGCGTACGTCCGCTGCGACGACGACGCGCTGCTGAGCGAGATCCTCGCCGACAAGCGCTCGCAGGGACTGCGGCTGCGCCGCCTCGCACCCACCGTGCTCGCCGCCCAGGCCGACCCGGCGGCCCTGCTGGAGGGTCTGCGCTCGATGGGCTTCGCGCCCGCCGCGGAGTCCGCCGAGGGCGATGTGCTGATCACCCGCGCGCACGCCCACCGCACCCCGCCGCGCTCCGCCCCCGTGCCGGTCCCGGACGGTCCGCCGGTGCCCGACGCCACCCTCCTCGGTGCCGCGATCCGCGCCATCCGCGCCGGTGACCTGGCCTCCACGGCCCCGCGCAAGGACACGCAGGCACCGGCGCCGGGAACCGGCGAGCTGCCGCGCACCAGCTCCGCCGAGACCCTCGCCACCATGCAGGCAGCCGTCATGACCGGTGAGGCGGTGTGGATCGGGTACGTGAACGCCGAGGGCGCCGCCAGCCAGCGCGTGATCGCCCCGATCCGGGTGGAGGGCGGCTTCGTGACGGCGTACGACCACACCGCGGACGAGGTCCGCACCTATCCGTTGCACCGCGTGACGGGGGTCGCCGAGCTCGCCGACGACCAGCCGTGATCACCGCCCCTTGAGGCACACTGGACGTTTGGCCGGTCATCCGCGCGGGGTGACGGCACGCAGAAAGGGACGGGTGTGAACGGACCCCTCATCGTCCAGAGTGACAAGACCCTGCTCCTGGAAGTCGACCACGAGCAGGCCGACGCCTGCCGTCGGGCCATCGCGCCGTTCGCCGAGCTGGAGCGCGCGCCCGAGCACATCCACACCTACCGGGTGACGCCGCTCGGCCTGTGGAACGCGCGTGCCGCGGGCCACGACGCCGAGCAGGTCGTCGACGCGCTCGTCGAGTTCAGCCGCTACCCCGTGCCGCACGCGCTGCTCGTCGACATCGCCGAGACGATGGACCGCTACGGCCGTCTCACCCTCAGCAAGCACCCGGCCCACGGGCTGGTGCTGACCACCACCGACCGGCCCGTCCTGGAGGAGATCCTGCGGTCGAAGCGGATCATCCCGCTCGTCGGCAACCGGATCGACCCGGACACCGTGGCCGTGCACCCCTCCGAGCGCGGGCAGATCAAGCAGACGCTGCTGAAGCTGGGCTGGCCGGCCGAGGACCTCGCCGGTTACGTCGACGGGGAGGCGCACCCGATCGAGCTGGCGGAGGACGGCTGGGCGCTGCGGCCGTACCAGAAGCAGGCCGTGGAGAACTTCTGGCACGGCGGGTCGGGCGTTGTCGTCCTGCCCTGCGGAGCCGGGAAGACGCTCGTCGGCGCCGGGTCCATGGCGCAGGCCAAGGCCACCACGCTCATCCTCGTCACCAACACCGTCTCCGCCCGGCAGTGGAAGCACGAGCTGGTGAAGCGGACCTCGCTGACCGAGGACGAGATCGGCGAGTACAGCGGGACGAGGAAGGAGATCCGCCCGGTCACCATCGCCACCTACCAGGTGCTGACGACCAAGCGGAAGGGCGTCTATCCCCACCTGGAGCTGTTCGACTCCCGGGACTGGGGACTCATCGTCTACGACGAGGTGCACCTGCTGCCCGCGCCCGTCTTCAAGTTCACGGCCGATCTCCAGGCGCGACGGCGGCTGGGCCTGACCGCGACCCTGGTCCGCGAGGACGGGCGCGAGTCGGACGTCTTCTCGCTCATCGGGCCCAAGCGGTTCGACGCGCCCTGGAAGGAGATCGAGGCGCAGGGGTACATCGCGCCCGCCGACTGTGTCGAGGTCCGCGTCAATCTCACCGACTCCGAGCGGCTCGCGTACGCCACCGCCGAGACCGAGGAGAAGTACCGCTTCTGCGCGACGACCGCGACCAAGCGAAAGGTGACCGAGGCGCTGGTACGGAAGTTCGCGGGGCAGCAGATCCTCGTGATCGGCCAGTACATCGACCAACTCGACGAGCTGGGCGAGCACTTGAACGCGCCCGTCATCAAGGGTGAGACCAGCAACGCGCAGCGGGAGAAGCTGTTCGACGCCTTCCGGGAGGGCGAGATCAGCGTGCTCGTCGTGTCGAAGGTCGCCAACTTCTCCATCGACCTGCCGGAGGCGACCGTCGCCATCCAGGTGTCGGGCACCTTCGGCTCGCGCCAGGAGGAGGCCCAGCGCCTGGGCCGCGTGCTGCGCCCGAAGGCCGACGGCCACCAGGCGCACTTCTACTCCGTCGTCGCCCGCGACACCATCGACCAGGACTTCGCCGCCCATCGGCAGCGGTTCCTGGCGGAGCAGGGGTACGCCTACCGGATCGTCGACGCCGACGAGCTCCTGGCCGACAACTGAACCAGCAGTACCAGCCCCAGCAGGGGGTACGGCGAGGCGAACGGCTGCTGCCACCAGGGCAGACGAAGGTCCAGATCGCCCTGGTGGGGGACCAGCCAGAGGGTGCGGGCCGCGAAGACCGCGGCGGTGGCGGTGGCCGGGCGCGGGCCGTGTTCGGCGTACAGCACGGCGATCAGCGGGACGCACCACACCCAGTGGTGCGACCAGCTGATGGGTGAGATCAGCAGGGCCGTGAGGGCGGTGACGAGGACGCCCTCGCGGTCGGTGCGCGCGCGGCGGGCCAGCCACAGTCCCGCCGACGCGACGGCCAGCGCGGGTACGGCCCACAGCGGACCTGGTGCCGGGTCCCCCAGCGCCCGCGCGATCAGCCCCTGGAGCGACTGGTTGTCGACGATCCACACCTTGCCGACGCGGCCGGTCTCGTAGAGCCGCCGGGTCCAGAAGTCGACGCTCGCGCCGGGAAGGGCGAGCGCTCCCAGGAGTACGGTCCCGGCGAAGGCCGCCACAGCGGTGGCCGCTTCCCGTCGCCGGCCCCTGAGCAGCAGATACGCCACGAAGACGGCGGGGGTCAGTTTCACCCCGGCCGCGATGCCGAGTGCGATGCCCTTGCCGGGGGCGCCGGGCGGCCGTGTCAGGTCCCAGAGGATCAGACAGGCGACGGCGAGGTTGATCTGGCCGAAGAGCACGCTCTGGAAGACGGGTTCGAGCCACAGGGCGAGCGCGGTGGCGGCGCAGAGCGCGGGCAGCCGCGTCGGCAGGCCCGCGAGACGGCAGGAGAGCCGGACCAGCACGGCCAGCAGGGCCACGTTCCCGGCGACGAAGGCGGCCTTGAGGACGGGCAGCGGGAGCCAGGTCAGCGGGACGAAGAGGACCGCCGCGAAGGGCGGGTACGTGGCGGGCAGCTGCCACTCGGTGACGGTGAACCCGTAGAGATCCGTGCCGTGGACGACGGCCGCACCCTCGGCCCGGTAGACGAGCGCGTCGGCCATCGGGGTGCGCCGGAGAAGACACAGCGCGGCGAACGCGGCGAGGGAAGTGGCAAGCAGGAGGAAGGGAAGAAGAGACGCGGGGAAGCGGGAGACGGAGAAACGGGGGACGGAGAGACGAGGGACGGAGAGACGAGGGTCGGAGAACGGGAGAACTTCGTCGAGTGAGCGATCGGTCACGTTCCGCTGAAGCACGGAGCGACCCTAGTGCCGCGACGGTTCACCCCGGCGGACGGCTCACCGGCGTCGTACGCCCGCCTCCTCCTCGTACTCACCGAGGAGCACCACGCCGAACGCCGCGCCCACGAAGACCTTGACGGCGTGCAGGGCGTCGCCGACACGGTGGCGGTGGTGGACGGCGGAGAAGGCGGTCGCGCCATGAGCGGCGGGACCGCGCTGGGAAGGGCCTGGGGTGAAGGTTGCTGCGCTCATGTATCCATGATGGAATGCGCGACCCCCTATGGCGTCGGCCTATGGACCGAACCTCGCCGGCCCCTCGTACGCCTCCAGGCCTCTGCGTGTACGCCTCACGACGGACGGCGACCCCTAGGGATATGGGGGTCGCATCCCTGATGCCGCGCAGGACGCCGCGAACGCTTCCACGAACGATGCCGCGAGCGATCCGCGAAAAAGAGTTGGCCCGGACCTCCTCCCCTGACCTAGAATCTCCGCTCTTGCCCGCCTCCCTCGACGGAGTGCCGCCGCCCGGCCGGAAACCGGACAGCATCCAACGGCTCGACCGCCGTACCCACTCACACGCAGCAGGTCTTCCGGAGGCACCACGTTGTCCACCCCACCCGCCCAGGACCCCCTCTCCCGCGAGCGCGCCCACCTCGGCTCGTCCCGCGCGGCACTGCGCGCGATGCGCGAGGACGTGGAGAACCTCGACATCGCGGACGTCACCGCGAACTGGGTGAACGCCGCGGTCCTCCAGCACCAGATCGACGAGCGGATCAAGGCCCTCGCCGACCTCAGCCACACCCCGCTGTTCTTCGGCCGGCTCGACTATCTGCACGCACCCGGCGCCGACAAGGCCGAGGGCGCGGAGGGTGAGCGTTTCTACATCGGGCGCCGGCATGTGCACGACGCCGAGGGCGACCCGATGGTCATCGACTGGCGCGCGCCGGTGTCGCAGCCGTTCTACCGGGCCTCGAAGAAGGACCCGATGGACGTCGGACTGCGCCGCCGCTTCGGGTACACCGGCGGCGACCTCACGGCGTACGAGGACGAGCACCTGTCCGACCCCTCCGAGGCCGCGGCGACCAGCAAGCTGCTCCAGCAGGAGATCGAGCGCCCGCGCGTCGGCCCGATGCGGGACATCGTGGCGACCATCCAGCCGGAACAGGACGAGATCGTACGGTCGGGTCTCGCGGGCTCCGTCTGCGTGCAGGGCGGCCCCGGCACCGGGAAGACGGCCGTCGGCCTGCACCGCGTCGCCTACCTCCTCTACGCCCACCGGGAGCGGCTGGCCCGCACCGGCACCCTGGTCATCGGGCCGAACAAGTCCTTCCTGCACTACATCGAGCAGGTGTTGCCCGCGCTGGGCGAGCTCGAGGTCAAGCAGGCGACGGTCGACGACCTCGTCGCGCATGTGGAGGTACGCGGGACGGACGACGCGACCGCCGCCGTCGTCAAGGGCGACGCCCGGATGGCCGAGGTGCTGCGCCGGGCCGTCCGCTCGCACGTGACGCTCCCGACCGAGGGCGTCGTGGTCGTGCGCGGGTCGCGGCGCTGGCGTGTCCCGGCGTACGAACTCGAGACGATCGTCGGGGAGTTGCTGGACCGCGACATCCGGTACGGCGCCGCCCGCGAGGCCCTTCCGCAGCGGATCGCGCACGCCGTGCTGGTCCAGATGGAGCGCTCGGGCGAGGCACCGGACGACCGGGTGCAGGACGCCGTGGCCCGCAACACCGCGGTGAAGGTGGCCGTCAAGGCGATCTGGCCGCCGGTCGACCCCGCCAAGCTGGTCCTTCGCCTGCTCACCGACGCCGACTTCCTGGCCGTCCACGCGGACGGAATCCTCGACGAGGACGAACAGAAGGAGATCCTCTGGTCGAAGCCGGTGCGGTCGGTGAAGTCGGCCAGGTGGTCGCCCGCCGACGCCGTACTGATCGACGAGGCCACCGATCTCGTCCAGCGCACCCACTCCCTCGGCCATGTCGTGCTCGACGAGGCGCAGGATCTGTCGCCGATGCAGTACCGGGCGGTGGGGCGGCGCTGCACGACGGGTTCGGCGACTGTGCTCGGCGACCTCGCACAGGGCACGACCCCCTGGGCGACACGGAGTTGGGACGAGGCGCTCGCGCACCTCGGCAAGGGGGAAGCGGTGATCGAGGAGCTGACCGCCGGTTTCCGCGTCCCCACCGACGTCATCACCTACGCCTCCCGACTGCTGCCGCACATCGCGCCGGGCCTGACCCCGGTGGCGTCGGTCCGTGAGAACCCGGGCTTCTTCGAGGTGCGGCCGACGACCGCCGACGAGCAGGTCGTGGACGCGTGCGAGGAGTTGCTGCGCAACGAGGGTTCGGTCGGTCTCATCGCCGCCGACGCCCGGATCCCGGCGCTCACCGAGGCGCTGACGGCGGCGGGCCTGACGTACCTGGGCCCCGGCGAGGAGACGACGGCTCAGACCCGCCTCACCCTCGTCCCCGCCTCCCTCGCCAAGGGCCTGGAGTACGACTATGTGGTCCTGGACGAGCCGCGGGCCGTGGTCGACGGCGAGCCGGACGAGCGCACCGGACTGCGCCGCCTGTACGTGGCCCTGACCCGAGCGGTCTCGGGCCTGACCGTCACCCACGCGGCCCCGCTGCCGCAGCAACTGGGCTAGCGCCCGTCCGGGCCTGGCGGGCCCTTCGACAACGGCGCGGCACGCGTACGGCCGTGCTCTTCACGACGCTTCAACGACTCCGCACGGCTCTTCATGCCGATGCCGGCCGCTACGCGTCCAGGGCCTGCCGCCACTCCCGTACGGCCGCCACCGTCACCGGCTCGTTCCATCCGCCGGGCCGGGCCGCCCCACCGATGTGGAAGGCGTCGATCCCCGCGGCCCTCAGCCGAGGAACATGATCGAGACGCAGCCCGCCGCCCACCATGATCCGCGGCTCGTAACCGGGTTCGGTGCGGCGGGCGGCCTCGGCGAGGAGGGTCGGGAAACCGTCGTCCACGCCGTCCGGGGAACCCGCCGTGAGGTACGCGTCCAGGCCCGGCAGGTCCGCGAGCTGCTTGCGCAGGGAGTCCCGGTCGGCGGCGCGGTCGATCGCGCGGTGGAACGTCCAGGGGCAGCCGTCCAGTTCGGCGACGATCCGCTCCACGGCGGACAGGTCGGGACCGCCGTGCTCGTCGAGGAAGCCGAGCACGAACTCGTCCGCTCCGGCGGCCCGCATCTCCCCCGCGACCCGTACGAGCGCGTCGATGCCCTTGGCGCCGCCCGCCGCGAAGCCGTCCGCACGCCTCAGCATCACGCGCAGCGAGATGTCGACGGCGGCGCGGATCCCGGCGAAGGTCTCCACCGCCGGGGTGAGCCCGTCGGCGGCCATGTCAGTGACCAGCTCCAGCCGGTCGGCGCCTCCGGCCCGGGCGGCGACCGCGTCCTCCACGCCGAGGGCGATCACCTCCAGAACTGCACGCTTGCGCTCGCTCATGGGACCTCTTCCTCTGGGGCGGCTACAGGTCTAGTCCAATCTCAGGGTACGCCGCGCCCGGCGACCACCGCGAGAAGGCCTCGCCGTTCACCGGGGCACACCAGCGGCGGGGGCTGATCGCGCAGTTCCCCGCGCCCCTGAAAGCCTCAGCCCGTCCGGCGTTCGAGGAACCCCCTGTCCCCGGGGGCGGAGCTCCGGGGAGGGGGCGCTGTCATGGTGACGCGTCAGCCGAAGATGTTCAGGTCCCGCTCGGCCGCCCCGGCCAACTCGTACCCCGTGCCGGAAACAGGACGGCCGGCGTACAGCCGGATCAGTGTCGGGGCGTCACCGATGTAGCGCGCCGGCGGCCGATCCCCCGCCACGCCGCCCAACCGCAACGGCTCGTCCAGATCGTCGAGGTCGGCGTGCACAGGGACATGCCCCCTCTCGCGGCTGACGCGCGCGAGCAAGGTCAACGCATACGGAAGTCCCGCCCCCGCATACGCCCCCGGCTCCCCGAACGCCTCACGCACATCCCCCGCATGCACCCACTCCCCGAGCGCGACCCCATCCAGCACCCCGCCCGCGCCGGCGATCACCCTCCCCGCCTCACTCATCCCCCGCTCCAGCTCGTCCACGATCTCCCCCACGGACCAGCCGGCCCGCTCGGCGATGTCACGGTCGTTCGCCTCGGGCGAGAACACCCCCTCCTCGAACCGACTCTCCACCACCCGGGTCAGCGCGGCCCCGCAGTGCGCGAGCACATCCCGCACGGTCCACCCAGGACACGCGGTCGGCAGCCCGAAGTCCTCCCCCGGCCGGGCCCGCAGCAGCGGTATCAGCGCGTCGCGCTCAACGGTCAACAGCCGCCCCGGCAGCCCGGGATCCCTCGCCTCGTACACGTCAGCAGGAGTCGTCATGCGCTCCACGCTAGGGGCCAAGCCGCCCAAGCGGGAGAATCGGCGTATGCCCGACCTCGACGCGCTGCGCACCCGCTGGTCCCATGCCCTCGACGGCGCCCGTTCCCCCGGCGGCCCCGACCCCGCCCCGTACGCGGACAACCTCCTCGCCCGCTGGCAGGAGCCACAGCGCCGCTATCACACCGTCGCGCACCTCACCGCGGTCCTCGACCACATCGACGTACTGGAAGAGTACGCGGACGACCCCGCGCTCGTCCGCCTCGCCGCCTGGTTCCACGACGCCGTCTACCTCCCCGACCGCTCCGAGAACGAGGAACGCTCCGCCCGCCTCGCCGAACGCGCCCTCGCCGAGGCCGGGGCGGGAGAGGAGAAGTCGGTCGAGGTCGGGCGTCTGGTCCGGCTCACCGTCACCCACGCCCCGGCCGACGACGACCGCAACGGCCAGGTCCTCTGCGACGCCGACCTCGCGATCCTCGCCGCGGCCCCGGACACCTACGCCGCCTACACCGCCGCCGTCCGCGAGGAGTACGCCTTCGTCCCGGACGAGGCGTTCCGGGCGGGCCGGGCAGCCGTGCTGCGCCAACTCCTCGACCTGCCAAGGCTGTTCAGGACGCCGTACGGAACACGGGAGTGGGAGGAGCGGGCCCGGGAGAACATCCGGCGCGAGCTCGCCCACCTCACCGAAACCGCCCCGGACTCACCGAACCCGCCCCGGAAGGCCGCCAAGTGAGCCGCCCCGGTCCGCCGCCCGGCCCCCGTATGCCCCTCGCCGTCTACATCCTCGCCCTCTCCGTCTTCGCCCTCGGGACCAGCGAGTTCATGCTCTCGGGGCTCCTGCCGCCCATCGCCGACGACATGGGTGTCACGATTCCCCAGGCGGGTCTGCTCATATCGGCGTTCGCCATAGGCATGGTCGTCGGCGCGCCGCTGCTCGCCGTGGCCACCCTCCGCCTCCCCCGCCGCACCACCCTCGTCTCGCTCATCGCCGTCTTCGGGCTCGGCCAGATCGCCGGCGCGCTGGCGCCGACGTACACCGTGCTCTTCGCCTCCAGGGTCGTCAGCGCCCTTGCCTGTGCCGGCTTCTGGGCGGTGGGCGCGGCGGTGGCGATCGCGATGGTCCCGGTGACCTCCCGGGCCCGCGCGCTCGCGGTGATGATCGGCGGTCTGTCGATCGCGAACGTGCTCGGAGTCCCGGCCGGTGCCTTCCTCGGCGAGCATCTCGGCTGGCGGTCCGCGTTCTGGGCCGTCGGCGCGGCCTCCGCGATCGCCCTGGTCGGGGTCGTCACCCTCATCCCCCGCATTCCGCTCCCCGACAAGAAGCCGCAGCTCAGGCGGGAACTTTCCATCTACGGTGACGCGCAGGTCTGGCTCACCGTCGCTCTCGTGATGCTCGCCGCGGGCGGGGTCTTCTGCACGTTCAGCTATCTCTCGCCGCTGCTCACGGATGTCGCCGGGCTCGACGACGGCTGGGTGCCGAGCGTGCTCGCCCTCTTCGGGGTCGGGGCGCTGATCGGTACGACGATCGGCGGGCGGGTCGCCGACGCGCACCTCTTCGGGGTGCTCCTCTCCGGCACCGCGGCCTCGACCACCGTCCTCGTGGCGCTCGCGCTCCTGGGGCAGTACGCGATCGCGGCCGTGGCTCTTTCCTTCCTCCTCGGCGTCACCTGCTTCTTCACCGCCCCGGCGCTCAACGCCCGGCTCTTCAACCTCGCCGGGGCCGCCCCCACCCTGGCCGGTGCCACCACCACGGCCGCCTTCAACCTCGGCAACACCGGCGGCCCCTGGGTCGGCGGCACGGTCATCGACGCGGGGCTCGGCTACGCGGCGACGGCCTGGGCGGGCGCGGCCATGACGGTGACGGGCCTGGGGGTGGCCGCGGTCTCGCTGCGCCTCCAGCGCCGTACCCGGGCCTCCCGCGTGGTGTCCATGAACAAGAAGGCCGAAAAGGCCGACAGGTCCAACAATCCAGTACGTAACGATGTCTGACCGCGCCTATCCTCAGCCGCATGCGATCCATGGGTGGGGACCAGGTGGAGGAAGCCGTCGCGGGCGCCGTCGCGCTGTTGCGGGCGGTGGCCGGGCGGGACTGGGACGGCGTCGGGGCGGGGCGTCTCGAGTGGAGCTGCCGCAGGACCGCCGAGCACATCGCGGACGATCTCCTCGCGTACGCGGGCCAGTTGGCCGGGCGGGCCACCACGGCGTACGTGCCCTTCGAGATCACCCTGGACGACGGCACCGACAACGCGGGCGTCGTCGACGTGATCGAGACGACCGGCGCCCTGCTCGCCGCCGCCGTGCGCACCACGCCGCGCGAGGTGCGTGCCTTCCACCCGTATCCGTTCCGCAGCGCGAACCGCGAGGGCTTCGCCGCGATGGGTGTCACGGAGGTGCTGCTGCACACGCATGACATCGCGCAGGGTCTCGGGGTCGCCTACGAGCCGCCGGCCGAGCTCTGCACGGACGTACTCTCCCGGATCTTTCCGCACGTCAGGCCGGGGTCCGAGCCGTGGCCCACGCTCCTGTGGGCGACCGGCCGCGGCGAGCTGCCCGGCCGCGCCCCGCTCACCGAGTGGCGCTGGAGCAACAACCTGGTGATCGAGGCCGGACGGCTCACGCTCCAAGGAGTCACCCCGGCGGCCGCCGCCGATCTGCGCGCGGGTGGCACCGGCGGCTTCGAGTGGATCGAGGGCGGCCCCTTCGACGGCACGCGGGACGCCGCCGGAATGGTCCTGAAGGCGTACGAGAGCGGGGTGCACCGCCCGGAGTGGGGCATGTTCGTGCTCGTACGGAGCGAGGACGGCCGGGCGGTCGGCGCGATGGGTTTCCACGGCGCCCCCGACGAGGACGGCCGCGCGGAAGTCGGCTACGACCTCGCCGAGAACGCCCGCGGCCACGGCTACGCGACCGAGGCCCTGCGCGCCCTGGCCGCCTGGGCCCTCGCCCACGACGAGCTCGACATCCTCTTCGCGGCCATAGAGCGGACCAACGCGCCCTCCCAGCGGGTCATCGCGCGCGCCGGCTTCACCCGGGTGAGCGAGGACGAGCAGGAGTACGCGTACGAGCTGCGCGCGCTGGATCCGTCGCTGCGGGTGTACACCCGTACGGACTGACCTCCGCCCACCAAGACAGGCCGACCGGTCCGCCTACCGGCCGACGTACTTGCGCCGGCGCAGCCCCGCCCCGTACAGCAGCCGCACCACCTCGCGGCTGCTGACCTCCACCGCCCCGGCGCGCACGGCGTCCGCGTAGCGGTGGGAGGGGAGGTCGTAGTGGTCGCGCTCGAAGGCGCGCGGAGGTACGCCCAAGTCCGCGGCGAACAGGTGCAGTTCCTCGTACGAGACGTCGCTGACCAGGTGGGACCAGAGACGTCCGTGGCCGGGCCAGACGGGTGGGTCGATGTAGAGGGTCACGAGGACGGCGTCCCGCCGGTCGCCGACCCCAGGCATCCCACGGACGCGACCTTCACGCCCGCCTTGTGGCAGACCCAGTGCGGATCGGGCCCGAGCTCCGGCTCGACGTCGAGGGCGTGCGGGTCGCCCGAGCCGCAGACCGGACACAGCGGCCATCGCCCGTACCGCTCCAGCAACGCGTCCTGTACGTCCTGGGCGACGAGCCCGGCCACGTAACCGACGCCCTCCGGCCATTGTTCGACCCACCATCGGCGCTGCACCACCGAGTCCTCGACGAGCGAGACGACATCCGCCTCGGCGACCTCACCCGCGACGAGATCGGCGAGAACGAGGGCGCGGGCCGCGTGCAGCGCCTGCTCCAAGGGGCTGACGGGGTGGCTGGTGGGGTCCATGCACCCATTGTGCGCACCCTTGACCGCATACCCCAGCAGAAAATATCTTTCACAAGTGACCCCAGACGTGAAGGAAATTTTCGCCGGTGAGGCTCCGCCCGCTCCCGCCGCCCTCGCGGCCAAGGTGCGCACGCTCGCCCCGTCGATGACCCGCTCCATGCAGCGGGTCGCCGAGGCCGTCGCCGGTGACCCGGCCGGCTGCGCGGCCCTCACGGTCACCGGCCTCGCAGAGCTCACCGGCACCAGCGAGGCCACGGTCGTGCGCACCGCCCGCCTGCTGGGCTACCCCGGCTATCGCGACCTGCGCCTCGCGCTCGCCGGCCTCGCCGCCCAGCAGCAGTCGGGCCGCGCGCCCGCCGTCACCGCGGACATCGCGGTCGACGACCCCATCGCGGACGTCGTCGCGAAACTCGCGTACGACGAGCAGCAGACCCTCGCCGACACCGCGGCGGGGCTCGACACGGTCCAGCTGGGCGCGGCCGTCACGGCGCTCGCCGCCGCCCGCCGGATCGACATCTACGGCGTCGGCGCGTCCGGCCTCGTCGCCCAGGACCTGGCCCAGAAGCTGCTGCGCATCGGACTCATAGCCCACCCGCACAGCGATCCGCACCTCGCCGTCACCAACGCGGTCCAGCTGCGGGCCAAGGACGTGGCGATCGCGATCACCCACTCCGGCTCGACGGGCGACGTCATCGAGCCGCTGCGGGTCGCCTTCGAACGCGGCGCGACGACGGTCGCGATCACCGGCCGCCCGGACGGGCCCGTCACGCAGTACGCCGATCACATACTCACCACGTCCACGGCCCGCGAGAGCGAGTTGCGTCCCGCGGCGATGTCGTCGCGCACCAGTCAGTTGCTGGTGGTGGACTGCCTGTTCGTGGGGGTCGCCCAGCGGACGTACGAGACGGCGGCGCCCGCGCTGTCCGCGTCGTACGAGGCGCTGGCGCACCGACATAGCCCGCGCGGCCGTATGCGCTAGCGCTCCGCGGGAAGCCGTGGCTGGATGTAGTCGTAACGCTGCGGGCCCGTTGTGGCTGGTCGCGCAGTTCCCCGCGCCCCTGAGGGGCGCGCCTTCACCACCCAGCACTGGAAAGAGCCGTTCGTCATGACCTTTTCCACCGCCGACGCCTCCTCCAACCACCGGTCTCTGCGGGCCGAGTTGGAGACGTTGACCACTGAGGCGTTCCGCCCCGAGCTGTCCCAGATCGACCGGCTGCCGACGCTGGAGATCGCGAAGATCATGAACGCCGAGGACGCGACCGTGCCGACGGCCGTCGCGACCCAGCTGCCCCGTATCGCCGCCGCGATCGACGCCGTGGCCGAGCGCATGTCCCGCGGCGGCCGGCTGATCTACGCGGGCGCGGGCACCGCCGGCCGCCTCGGTGTGCTGGACGCCTCCGAGTGTCCGCCCACCTTCAACACCGACCCGTCCGAGGTCGTGGGCCTGATCGCGGGCGGCCCGAGCGCCATGGTCACCTCGGTCGAGGGCGCCGAGGACTCCAAGGAGCTGGCCGAGGCCGACCTGAAGGAGCTCTCCCTGACCCCCGACGACACGGTGGTCGGCGTCTCCGCCTCCGGCCGCACCCCGTACGCCGTCGGCGCGATCGAACACGCCCGCGCGCGCGGCGCGTTGACGATCGGCCTGTCCTGCAACGCAGACAGCGCGCTGGCCGCCGCAGCCGAGCACGGCATCGAGATCGTCGTCGGGCCCGAGCTGCTGACCGGCTCGACCCGTCTCAAGGCGGGCACGGCGCAGAAACTCGTCCTGAACATGCTCTCGACGATCACGATGATCCGTCTCGGCAAGACGTACGGGAACCTGATGGTCGACGTCCGCGCCTCGAACGAGAAGCTGCGGGCCCGCTCCCGCCGTATCGTCGCCCTCGCGACCGGCGCCTCGGACGAGGAGATCGAACAGGCCCTCGCGGCCACCGACGGCGAGGTGAAGAACGCCATCCTCACCATCCTCGGCGGCGTGGACGGGTCCACGGCGGCCCGCCTTCTGGAGGAGAGCGACGGCCATCTGCGCGCGGCGCTCGCCGCATCGACGGGCTGACCAGCACCCTCGTGGAGTGCGCACAACGAACGACCTCACCCCCCATGCCGCCACGGCCGCCGCGATCCTCCCCCTGGTCGGCGGCGCCGCGAACGTCACCTCCGTCGCCCACTGCATGACCCGCCTGCGCCTGGGCCTGCGGGACCGGACGCTCGTACGCGAGGACGCTCTCAGGTCCCTGCCCGCCGTGCTGGGCGTGGTCACGGACGACGACAGCTACCAGATCGTCCTGGGGCCGGGCACGGTCGCGCGGGTGACCCCCGAGTTCGAGGCGCTCGCCACCAGCACGGCCGGTGCGCCGGTCACCGGCACGGCCGAGGCGCTGGCCGCACGCGGCGCCGCGTGGAAGGCGGCCCGGCAACAGCGCAACGCGACCCCCCTCAAACTGCTCCTCCGCCGGATCGCGAACATCTTCGTCCCCCTGATCCCCGCCCTGATCGGCTGCGGAGTCATCGCGGGCCTGGGCGGCCTGCTGGTCAATCTGGGGTGGCTCCCCTCCCTCGCCCCCGCCCTCGCCGCGATCGCCTCCGGCTTCATGGCCCTGATCGCGGTGTTCGTCGGCCACAACACGGCGAAGGAGTTCGGCGGCACCCCGGTCCTGGGCGGGGCGGTGGCGGCGATCGTCGTGTACGCGGGGGTCGCGAAGGTGACGGCCTTCGGCATGACCCTGGCGCCGGGCCAGGGCGGGGTACTCGGCGCACTGGCCGCCGCGCTCCTGGGAACGTACGTGGAGAAGTGGTGCCGCCGCTGGGTCCCCGAAGCCCTCGACGTCCTCGTCACCCCCACCCTCACGGTCCTGCTCACCGGCCTGGTGACCCTCTACGCCCTGATGTACACGGCCGGCGAGCTGTCGGCGGCCATCGGGACGGGCGCGAACTGGCTCCTCGACCACACGGGCGCCTTCGCGGGCCTGGTCCTGGGCGGCCTGTTCCTCCCCCTGGTGATGCTGGGCCTGCACCAGGCCCTGATCCCGCTGCACACCACCCTCATCCAGCAGCAGGGCTACACGGTCCTGCTGCCCGTCCTGGCGATGGCGGGCGCCGGGCAGGTCGGCGCGGCACTCGCGGTCTACGTCCGCCTCCACCACGACCAGTCGCTCCGTACGACGATCAGGTCGGCGCTGCCCGCGGGCCTCCTGGGCGTCGGCGAACCCCTGATCTACGGCGTCTCGCTCCCCCTCGGCCGCCCCTTCGTCACCGCCTGCGCGGGCGGGGCGGCGGGCGGCGCGTTCGTCGGCTTCTTCTCGATGCTCGGCGACAAGATCGGCTCCACGGCGATCGGCCCCTCGGGCTGGGCGCTGTTCCCCCTGCTCAAGGGCACGGGCGGACTGGCCCTGACGGCGGCGATCTACGCGGGCGGGCTGCTCACCGGGTACGTGGTGGGGTTCGCGGCGACGTACTTCTTCGGACTCGGGGGCACTGTCAGTGGCGTGTGCGACCCTTCGAAGGAGGGGCAGGACACCGACCCGGGAGGGAATCCACCACCGTGAACCACGCACAGCTGACCGCCCTCGGCCGCGCCCTGCGCGTGCTCGGCGAGCACGGCGACGCGCTGAACGCCGACACGCCCGACGCGAAGCTGCACGAGGTGAAGGCCGACCTGAAGCGGGCGCTGGACCTGCTGGAGGAGACGGTGACGACGGCGGTGCCCACGACGCGCTGCGCCGAGCACCCCAGTGGCCCGGTGGACGAGGGCGCCGTCGACCTCTGTCTGCTCTGCGAGACACGGCGGCGCACCGCCCGCCGCACCGAGGTCAACGACGCCTTCCCGCAGGGCCGCCCCGGCGGCGCCGACGACGCACCCGAGCGCACGATGTCCCGGTACGGCGTGCGGGCCGACCGTCCCCAGCCCCAGCAGCGCTGGCTGCCGGAGGTGTGGACAGGGCAGGCGTGGCAGCTGTGCGGCACCCCGCGCCGCGACCGCGTCGAGGCGGAGCGGTATCTCGCCGCGGAGCGCCGCACCCCGCGCCCCGGCATGGCCTACCGCCTGGTCCACGAGTTCACGGACTACGAGGTGCTGCGCATCTGGGGCACACCGGTGAAGGTGGACATCGAGCCGATGGGCAACCTGTAGTCGATCCGCGTCACCTGTGTGCTCCCGCGCTCGGGACGGCGGAGGCGAGATGCCTGCTGAACCAGTCCGTGGCCAGCTCGGTGACCGATTCCAGGGTGCCGGGTTCCTCGAAGAGATGGGTGGCGCCGGGGACGACGGCCAGCTGATGCTCACAGCTCAGGCGCGCCGCCGCCTGCCGGTTGAGGTCCAGTACGACGTGGTCGCGGCCCCCGACGACGAGCAGCGTCGGAGCCTTCACCTCCGGCAGCCTGGCGCCGGCCAGATCCGGCCTGCCCCCGCGGGAGACGACTGCCGCGACGTCCGCCGCGGGCTCCGCCGCGGCCCACAGCGCGGCGGCGGCGCCTGTGCTGGCACCGAAGTAACCGAACTCCATGCCCTGGACGCCGGGCTGCTCACGCAGCCATGCGGTCGCCTGGATCAGGCGGCGGGCGAGCAGCTCCGTGTCGAACACGTTGTCCCGGTTCACCGCCTCGGCCTCGGTGAGCAGATCGAACAGAAGGGTGCCGAGACCGGCGCGGTTCAGCCCGGTGGCGACGAAGCGGTTGCGCGGGCTCTTCCTGCTGCTGCCGCTGCCGTGGGCGAAGAGGACGATCCCGGGGGCGCCGCGGGGTACCGTCAGCCGCCCGTCGAGCGCGGCGCCCGTGGCCGGTATCCGGACCTCCTCGTCAGAGGGCGGGGGAGCGTGCTCGGGGGAGGCGCTGCCCGCGGCCGGCGGTGCGTCGGACGTGGCGTGCGCCGCGCGGTTGTGCTCCAGGCAGGCGATGACCTCCTCGTCGCTCGTCTGCCCGAAGTCCGTGTAGAACTGGCCGATCGCGTAGAACAGCCGGGGGGTGTGCAGACAGACGCCTTCGTCCGCCGCGCCTCCGAGGCGGGCCGACCAGTCGTGCGGCGCCACGGGAACCGCCAGCACGATCCGCGACGCGCCGCGGGCGCGCGCGATCCGGCAGGCCGCGAGTGCCGTGGAGCCGGTCGCCAGCCCGTCGTCCACCACCAGGACCGTCCGTCCCTCGTACCGGGCCGGCTGCCGCTCGCCCCGGTAGCGGCGGGCCCTCTGCTGAAGGACGCCGCGCTCGTGTTCCTCCACCGCCGCCAGGGCGCGGTCCGTCACACCCGTCCCCCGCAGCACCTCTTCGTTGATGACGCGGACGCCTTCCTCGCCGATGGCTCCCATGGCCAGCTCCGGCTGGAAGGGCACCCCCAGCTTGCGCACGAGGCAGACGTCGAGCGGGGCGCCGAGGGCCTCGGCGACCTGCGCGGCGACCGGGACACCGCCGCGGGGAAGTCCCACGACCACGAGGTCCTGGCCCTTGAGGTGGTGCAGCCGGGCGGCGAGCTGCCGGCCCGCGTCGGTTCGATCAGCGAAGTACATGGTCGCCTCCCGGGGTGAGGTGAGCTCCTCGGGTCCCGAGTGAAGTCCGGTCCGCACTGCCGGGCGGACCTGTCCGTTCCGGGCAGATCTTCCTGTTCCGGACGGATAAGTCCATTGCGGACAAGTCCATTATGGGGCGCTGCCACTCGCCGCTCCCAGGGCGGGCCGGACGGTGAGGGTGCCGTCCGGGTCGAGTGCGACCCGTGAGCCGTAGGTCCGGCTGATCCGGCTCAGCACGTCCCGCACCCACCGCGAGTCCTCGGCCTTCGCCCGCTCCAGCCGCATCCGCCGGGACCGCATCGGGACGACGCGCACGTCGTGGTACCGGCCGCCGTCCGGATCCACGGTGACGAAGTACAGCAACCGGAGATCGTCCCGGTACTCCTCGTAGCCGCCGATGCCCTCATAGTCGTTGATCAGGTCGCCGCAGCCGTGGGTGATGAGCTTTCCCCGGTACGTCTCCAGCGGCCGCGGATGGTGCGAGGAGTGCCCGTGCACGACGTCCGCGCCGCCGTCGACGAGCGCATGGCCGAAAGCGGACCTGGTCACGCGGGACGAGGTAGCCCCAGTTGGAGCCCCAGTGGACCGAGACGACCACGATGTCGCCCGGCCGCTTGGCCGCACGCAGCCGGGTCGCGATCCCGGCCGCGGCGGCGTCCGACGGCTCGGCGACGAAGTCGACCCCGCCGCGCTGTGCCGTGGCGGCCCAGCCGCGGGGTATGCCGCTGGAGGCCACCCCCACGGAGAAGACCAGGACACGCCCGCCGCCCGTGACGGGGACGATCGCGGGACGCCGGGCCTCGTCGGCGTCCCGCCCCGCTCCGGGTGCGCGAAGACCCGCGTCCGCCAGGGCGTCGAGGGTCTCCTCCAGCCCGCGGCGGCCGTAGTCCAGCACATGGTTGTTGGCCAGGGCACAGGCGTGCGGACGGGCGGCGGCGAGGGCGGGCAGGTTGGCCGGGTGCATCCGGTAGTGGATCTCTTTGCCGGGCGCGGCCTCGTCGTTGCGCGTGACGGCGGTCTCCAGGTTGAGGATCCGGGCGTCGGGGGCCACCGCGGCGAGCACGTCCAGCGCGTCGCCCCAGGGCCAGGTGAAGCCGGCCGGGCGGGGAATCACGCCGTTCGCCGCCTCGGCCAGCTCCACATAGGCGCGGGCATCCTTGACGTACGACTCCCGCAGCTTCGGATCGCCGGGGTGCGGAAGGATCTGGTCGACTCCCCGGCCGAGCATCACATCACCGGCCAGGAACAGCGTGACGAGGCCACCGCCCATGCCTCCAGGCTAGGACCTGTGGCCCGACACCGTCGCGATCCACTTGATGAAGTCGCCCGGGTCGTTGTCCGCGCCGTGACCGGCGTCCCAGTAGTACGAGGTGTCGACGTCGTCGCCGAGGTTCTTCAGGCGGGCGGCGAGGTTGCTCGCGACGGTGAGCGCGGTGTCGCTGTCCTTGGTGCCGAGGCGGATCCACCAGTGCTTCGACCGGTTCTCGTTGGCCTTGTCCACGAGGTGGTACATCGGGTTCATCAGGTGGAGCTTCGCGGGGATGTCACTGTCGAGGCGCGCACGGGCACCCTCTTCGTGGCGCAGGCTGTAGAGGGTGAAGTGCCGGTTGGCGGTGGTCCCCGTACCGAACTCGTTGTTCTCCCCGGCGGACAGGTCGAAGGCGTCGAACGCCGGGGTGTCCTTCTTGCGGGCGCCCACATGGGTGAGGAAGTCGGCCCAGGAGAAGGCCGCCCTGCCGCGGGACCACGTGATGAACGGGTTCGCGGCCAGATAGGTCGCGCGGTCCGCGTCCGACAGCGCCGCGAGGTACGTGGTGGCCGACGGCTCCAGGTGGGTCCTGACCAGGTACTCGTCGAGGTTGCGCGCCGTGAGGGTGCCGAAGCCCTTCGCCGTCAGCCGCAGGGAGGCGAGATAGTCGCCGTACGCGCCGGCCAGCGTCTTGGAAACGGTCTGGTCGACGGTCGAGCCGCTGCTCAGCGCGTTGGCTCCCCAGTTCCACTCGTAGGCCATGTCGGCGTGTTCGAGGTCGGTGATCGGGCACCAGGCACCGGTGGCGAAGATGGCGTCGCTCGCGTCGGCCGCGCCCAGCTCCTCCAGGTAGGAGTGGTAGACCGGACTGTCGCCGGACGCGCCGAGCAGCGAGGACAGCGCGCCGCCCGCGCTGACTCCCGCGGAGACGATCCGGTCCACGTTGCCCGGGATGCGCCCCTTGTTGAACTTCACGTACCGCACCGCGGCCTTGAGGTCGACGATGGCGGCGGGCGCGGTGCCGTAGTACGTCCCGCTGGAGTCGACCAGCGACCGCCCGCGCGCGCCCGGCTCCACGACGACGTACCCGGCGGCGAGCGCCAGTTGCTGGCGGCTCGCGGCGGAGTCGGCGGCGGGAGCGGGGCCGCCCGGGCCGCCGGGGCCCATCCCACCGCCCGCGCCGACGCCCGTGGCGTTCGCGACGGACGAGGGCATGTAACCGCCGACCTGGTTGGCGAAGAGGACAGGAGCGCCGGACGCGTCCACGACGCTCCCGTCGATCTTCACCGGAACGCTGACGTTGAGGGACTGATAGGTGGCGTCCACCGGATTGGCCACGTACGAGGCCACTTTGTAGAAGTGGTAGACGACCTCGTGAGCGGTGCCGGTGGTGTCCGTGATGCTGGTGGTCAACTCCGTGTAGCTGCTCGGATCGAAGACCAGGGAGGAGTCCGTGGACGCCGCGGACGACGCCGCTGACGTTCGGCTCGCCGCCCGCGCGCTTGAAGCGAACCCGACCGCCGGCACCACGGCACCCGCGGTGAGCCCCATGACCACTGTTCTACGCTTCACTGCCGTCTCCTGTCTTCGCGGCTCGTTCGCACAACGAGCCCCAGGACAACAGCCGTTCCTTAAGCGTTCCTTTGTGTCTCCCGTGACGGCACCGGGATCCGGCCACCGCCCTGACCAGCCGCAACCACGGGCGTCCTGCCGCGCCGGCCAGCAAACCGAACCAATCGCCCACAAAATTGTCAGCAATTTTGGCGCGATTTCGATCCGCCCGAAGAGGGGTGGCTGGAGGGGGCGGCCGACGAGGGAGTCGAGGATGTCACGCGCGGCGGTCAGGTCGTCGATCGCCGCCGTGATCCGCCCGCGCTCCTGCGCGAGTCCTTCGAGGAGCTCCGGGCACTTGCCCGCCAGGACGACGGTGTCGCCGGCCACGGACCGGACGGACTCCGCCGCCTGGCCACGGTCCTGCGCACCCGACCCCGACCAGCACTCCGACGCTCAGGCCCCCAGCCCCGAGTCACCGAAAAGCTCGAGGACCACACGGACCGAGCCGCCCGGAAGAACCCCCGGCTCTGTCACCGGACCAACGGGAGGGCCGGAAACTCGTGCCCCTCCCACAGCCGCCTCGACGTCTCCTCGGGGTACCCGGTGACCAAGGGATCGGTGTCGAGCACCTGCGTCAGCCGACGTTCACCGTCGAAGGCCGGCCAGCCCGGATCGCCCGTCGCCGCGAACGCGGTCCAGGACGTCCGGAAGCAGGACGACAGCGCCTCGGCCTCCGGCGAGGGCTCGGCGCCGTCGAACAGCAGCATGCCGAGGTCCGCGCCGAACGTGCCGAACAGCAGCGGGATGTCCAGGCCGTGGCAGGCGCCCAGGACGCCGCCGTTGCCCGGGGCCGGCCAGGTCAGCTCGTAGACGTGCGCACGTCCACCCCCGGCGACCTGCGCCTCGGCGAGGTGGAGCGAGGGCATGCTGAACAGCCAGTCGGTCTGGACGCGTTCGTACCACTCTCCCGGCGAGGCCTCGGGGAAGGCGGCGCGGTAAGCCCGTTCGCCGTCAGGGCCCGGCCCGAACCTGCGCAGCGCGGCTGCCGCCGCCTCCTCCGTGATCTTTCCGAGCTGGCCGCCGAGCCCGACGAACAGCCGGTACTCCTCCCGGTTGTGACCGGCGATCAGTTCCACGTCCCGGGCCGTGCCGGACGCCAGCGCCCGCCAGGGAGTGGTCGGCAGTACGTCACCGTCGACGACCGGCGAGAAGGGCGTCAGCGTATGGACCACCGGCCCCCACCTCTCCTCGTACGTCCGCATTTTGGCGCCCAACGCCGCCCCCGCCTCGGTCAGTTGACGCGGGTCGACGGTGGTCAGGTCGGCGACCGTCGGACGCAGGCCCGCCTCGGCGGCGATGGCGGCCGCGATGTCCCGGGCCAGCTCGTCCGAGAAGAACGTGCCCGGCACGGACTGCGCGATCGCCCGCCGGAACAGCCCGGCCGCGCGCGGCATGGCCAGCAGTGAGGCGATCGAACCGGCACCGGCCGACTCTCCGAAGACGGTGACCTGGTCGGGGTCGCCGCCGAAGGCCGCGATGTTCTCGCGCACCCATTCCAGGGCGGCGACCTGGTCGAGCAGGCCCCGGTTGGCGGGCGCCCCCTCGATCCGGGCGAAACCCTCGATGCCGACGCGGTAGTTGAAGGTGACGACGACGAGGTCACCCTCGCGGGCGATGAGCCGGGCGTCGTAGCCGGGGCTGCCGGAGTGACCGAGTTTGTAGGCACCGCCGTAGATCCACACCATCACCGGACGACGGGCGGCCGGGTCCGGGTCCGGCGTCCAGACGTTCACCGTCAGCCAGTCGTCGCCCGTCGGAGCGTTCAGCACACCGGTGCGGCCCTGGATTCCCGCCTCCTGCGGGGGCGGCGGCCCGAAGGAGTACGCCTCCCGTGTCCCGTCCCAGGCCCGCGCGGGGCGCGGCGCGGCGAACCGCGCCTCCCCCACCGGAGGTTCGGCGAACGGGACACCCCGGAAGACCGCCAGGCCGTCCTCCCGCCGCCCGCGCACCGCACCGGCGGCGGTACGCACCACGGGCTCGGCGGGCCCGGCGGCGGGCTGTCGGGATGCGGCTGTCGTCATGGATGACTCCTTGCTGAAGGCTGCGTACGGGAGACCGGTCGTCAGCTGGTGCCGTATCTCTCGAGGAAGGAACGCGTCTGGTCCCCGTCCAGTTCGTAGACGGTCTCGTGCGCCCGCGGATCGCGTGCGTGGAAGGTGTGGAAGAGCGGACCGCCCGGGGTGTCCAGTTCCACGAGAGACGCCGACGCCCCGCGTACGGCACGCTCGGTGCCGGCGGCGGTGGTGAGGTCGATGCGGTTGACGACGCCCGGGGTGACCCACACCGGCGTCGACTCCAGGAAGCCGAGGATCTGGAGGTGGAAGTGGCCGCAGAGGATGACCCGGACGTCGGTCCCGCGGATCGCGTCGGCCAGGTCCGCCGGATTGCGCAGCCCGAGCACCCGCTGGACCTCGACGTCGAGGGTGATCGGAGGGTGGTGGAAGACAAGGACCGTGCCGTGCGGCGCCGGCGTCCGCAGGACTTCACGGAGCCAGTCCAGCTGCCCCGCGCCGAGGTGTCCGTGAACCCTGCCCGGCACCAGCGAGTCGAGCGTGACGAACCGGTAGCCGTCGACCAGACTCACGGCCGCCCGCTCCCTCTCGTCGGACGGGACGACGGCCTCGGCCCGGTCGGTGCCGTCCGGCGCCACGTGCCCGCTGCCCAGCACCTTGGCGAAGGCCTGGCGCTCGTCGTGGTTGCCGGTGCTGTAGAAGACCGGCGCGTCCATCCGCACGGCGAACCCGTCCAGCAGGCCGCGCACACCGGCGTACGCCTCGGACGACCCGTCGTCGGCGAGGTCGCCGCTGACGACGACGGCGTCCACATCCCGCTGGTGGCGGAGTTCACTGAGCATCAGACGCAGGGACTCGGTGGCGTTGACGCCGTGGCGGTTCGGGGCGTCGGTGCGGTCGATGTGGGTGTCCGACAGATGCAGAATCCGCATGCGCCGAACGCTAGCGGGAGTGGGACTCCCCGGCCAGGGCACCGCCCTGGCCGGGGAGTCCCAGAGGGTCAGCTGAGCGTGCGCAGCGCCGCCGCGTCGTACGCCTTCAGCTCGTCGAACCGCCCGTCCAGCACCTTCGCCGCCCACTCCGGGTCCTGGAGCAGCGCGCGGCCGATGGCGACCATGTCGAACTCGTCGCGCTCCAGACGGTCCAGGAGTTCGTCGATGCCCTTGACCGGGGCACCCTCGCCCTGGAAGCCCTTGAGGAAGTCGCCGTCGAGGCCGACCGAGCCGACGGTGATGACCGGCTTGCCCGTCAGCTTCTTCGTCCAGCCGGCGAGGTTGAGGTCGGAGCCGTCGAACTCGGAGAGCCAGTAGCGGCGCGTGGAGGCGTGGAAGGCGTCCACACCGGCCTCGGCCAGCGGGGTCAGGATCGCCTCCAGCTCCTCCGGGGTCTCGGCGAGCCGAGCGTCGTACGCCTGCTGCTTCCACTGGGAGTAGCGGAAGAGGACGGGGAAGGAGGGCGACACGGCGGCGCGGACCGCGGCCGCGATCTCCGCCGCGAACTTCGTACGGGCCACGGGGTCGCCGCCGTACGTGTCGGTGCGGCGATTGGTGCCCGACCACAGGAACTGGTCGATGAGGTAGCCGTGCGCGCCGTGCAGCTCGACGCCGTCGAAGCCGATGCGCTCGGCCTCGGCCGCGGCCTTGGCGAACGCCTCGACGACGTCGTCCAGGTCCTGCTGGGTCATGGCCTTGCCGGTGACCTCGGCGTCCGCGGAGCCGACGCCGGACGGGCCGACGGCCGGCGCGTCCGCGAACGGCGGCTGTCCCGCCTCGCGCACCATGCCGATGTGCCACAGCTGCGGGACGATCGTGCCGCCCGCCGCGTGCACGGCGTCGGCGACCTTCGCCCAGCCCGCGAGCTGCTCCTCGCCGTGGAAGCGCGGCACGCGGTCGCTCTGCCCGGCCGAGTCGTGGCCCACGTACGTGCCCTCGGTGACGATGAGGCCCACGCCCGCGGCGGCGCGGCGGGCGTAGTACCCGGCCACGTCCTCACCAGGGACGCCGCCCGGGGAGAACTGCCGGGTCATCGGTGCCATCGCGATCCGGTTCGGGACCGTCAGGCCGTTCAGCGAGACAGGGCGGGACAGGATCTCGGCCGCGCGGGAGGCGGGGGCAGTCGTAGACACGTGTGGGGGCTCCTCGGGTACCGGTTGGTATGTGCGTATGCATTGATCATGCGTCAACGACAACTCCCCGGCCGGTCATGTCATTCCGGCCGCCCGGCACCTCGCCCTGTGACCCCGGACACGCCCGAGGGCGGTACCCCCTGTTTCCAGGAAGTACCGCCCTCGGCAGGAAAACCGATCCTCGGAAGGATCAGAAGTCCATGTCACCGCCCGGCATGCCGCCCGGAGCGGCCGCGGCGGCCTTCTCCGGCTTGTCGGCGATGACGGCCTCGGTGGTCAGGAACAGCGCGGCGATGGAGGCGGCGTTCTGCAGGGCAGAGCGCGTCACCTTCGCCGGGTCGATGATGCCTTCGGCGATCATGTCGACGTACTCACCGGTCGCGGCGTTCAGGCCGTGGCCGACGGGCAGGTTGCGCACCTTCTCGACGATGACGCCACCCTCGAGACCACCGTTGACGGCGATCTGCTTGAGCGGGGCCTCCAGGGCGAGCCGCACGGCGTTGGCGCCGGTCGCCTCGTCACCCGAGAGCTCGAGCTTCTCGAAGACCGAGGAAGCCTGGATGAGGGCCACGCCACCACCGGCGACGATGCCCTCCTCGACGGCCGCCTTCGCGTTGCGAACGGCGTCCTCGATGCGGTGCTTGCGCTCCTTGAGCTCGACCTCGGTGGCGGCACCGGCCTTGATGACGGCCACGCCGCCGGCCAGCTTCGCCAGACGCTCCTGGAGCTTCTCGCGGTCGTAGTCCGAGTCGGAGTTCTCGATCTCGGCACGGATCTGGTTGACCCGGCCCTGGACCTGGTCGGCGGAGCCGGAGCCGTCCACGATCGTGGTCTCGTCCTTGGTGATGACGACCTTGCGGGCACGGCCCAGCAGGTCCAGACCCGCGTTCTCCAGCTTGAGGCCGACCTCCTCGGAGATGACCTCGCCGCCCGTGAGGATGGCGATGTCGCCGAGCATGGCCTTGCGGCGGTCACCGAAGCCCGGAGCCTTGACGGCGACGGACTTGAAGGTGCCACGGATCTTGTTGACGACCAGGGTCGACAGGGCCTCGCCCTCGACGTCCTCGGCGATGATCAGCAGCGGCTTGCCGGACTGCATGACCTTCTCGAGGAGCGGCAGCAGGTCCTTGACGTTGCTGATCTTCGAGTTGGCGATCAGGATGTACGGGTCGTCGAGGACGGCCTCCATACGCTCCATGTCGGTGGCGAAGTACGCCGAGATGTAGCCCTTGTCGAAGCGCATACCCTCGGTGAGCTCAAGCTCCAGACCGAAGGTCTGGGACTCCTCGACGGTGATGACGCCTTCCTTGCCGACCTTGTCCATCGCCTCGGCGATGAGCTCGCCGATCTGGGTGTCGGCGGCGGAGATGGAGGCCGTGGAAGCGATCTGCTCCTTGGTCTCGACATCCTTGGCCTGCTCGAGGAGGGCACCGGAGACGGCCTCGACGGCCTTCTCGATACCGCGCTTGAGAGCCATCGGGTTGGCGCCGGCGGCTACGTTGCGCAGGCCCTCGCGGACGAGCGCCTGGGCGAGAACGGTCGCCGTGGTCGTACCGTCACCGGCGACGTCGTCCGTCTTCTTGGCGACTTCCTTGACCAGCTCGGCGCCGATCTTCTCGTACGGGTCCTCGAGCTCGATCTCCTTGGCGATGGAAACACCATCGTTGGTGATCGTGGGGGCGCCCCACTTCTTCTCGAGGACGACGTTGCGGCCCTTGGGGCCAAGGGTGACCTTGACGGCGTCGGCGAGCTGGTTCATCCCGCGCTCGAGACCGCGCCGTGCCTCCTCGTCGAACGCGATGATCTTGGCCATGTGAAGTGGTCCTCCCGGACTGGGGTGGATTGCTCCGGACCGCGCTGGCGCCCGCGACGGACGGCCTGCCTGCCCCGTGGTTCCTTGCACCACCTGGCCTGCGGGCCTCACCGACCCGGTCCTTCGTTATCACTCTCACCTTCAGAGTGCTAACGCCAATGATTAGCACTCGCCCCTGCCGAGTGCAAGCGCCTTCCCTTGATCCGCAGGTGAGAAGGGGCGCGCAACCCGCGCGTCGCGCCGGTGCGCGAGCGGGCCCACGGCCGTGTCGAGCGGGCCCACGGCCGCGTGCGGACAGGCCGAAGGGCTCGTACCCCAGGGGATACGAGCCCTTCGTCACGTCGAACAGTCAGTCGGCGCGTGCTTCAGCTGGTCGCGAGTCGGACCATGTCCGCCTGCGGCCCTTTCTGGCCCTGCGAGATCTCGAAATCGACCCGCTGACCCTCTTCCAGGGTGCGGTAGCCGTCCATCTGAATCGCGCTGTAGTGGACGAATACATCCGCACCACCGTCGACCGCGATGAAGCCGTACCCCTTCTCCGCGTTGAACCACTTGACGGTGCCCTGAGCCATGCCTAACTCCCCTATTACTGGCCCTTGCACAGGACCGCACTTCGCGGACCCGGGTCAGACCTCACCCCCCAACGGTTGGGGGTGTGCGCCGGAACGCGTCGACCGCGGCTGAATGTATCTGTCCAACTGCCGTCTGCAACAGGTCAATCGGACGAGAATTCCGGGCACGACCGATCGGGAATATGGGGAGAATATGCGAAGATTCAGGGCAAGTCGGGCCCCATAAAAGCCGTATAAGGCTCATAAGCGCGGGACACTTTGGCTATTTCTTGCCGGACTTCGGGCGCGAACTCATATGCGCCCGGCATGCAAAGTGCAGCGCGTTCCCCAACTGTACCGCGCTCAACCATGCAGAATTGCCCCCTCCGCTTCTCTCGCGGAGGGGGCAATTCGATGAACTCTCGGTAATTGGCATTACCAAGGGTAACTATCTCACCCTGGGTAACGACTCGCGAGGCGGTCAGCCGCCGGCGACGGCGGGAATGATCGAGACGCCCGCGCCGTCCGGTGTCGCCGTCTCCAGACCCTGCTCGAAGCGGACGTCGTCGTCGTTCACATAGACGTTGACGAACCGGCGCAGCTTGCCCTGGTCGTCCAGGACGCGCGCGGCGATACCCGTGTGGTTCTTCTCCAGATCCGCGATGACCTCACCGAGGGTCCCACCCTCGGCCGTCACCTCGGCCTGACCACCGGTGTAGGTGCGCAGGATGGTGGGGATGCGGACGGAAACGCTCATTCTTGTGACCTCCGGTCAGGTAAGGGCTTTTAGGGGCGCGGGGCGTGACTGAATATGCGGCTCCGCCGCGTGGGCGCGACCAGCCCCCACCGGCCCGCAGACGAACAACGACGCTTACGCGAGCCCGGCTTCCCGGAAGGAGTCCAGGCTCGGACGAATGGTCGCCGTCAGACCCGTACCCGCCACCGCGTCCAGCGTCTTCAGACCATCACCGGTGTTCAGGACCACGGTGGTCAGACTCGGGTCGAGGAGCCCGTTCTCGATCAGCTTCTTCGTGACACCCACGGTCACCCCACCCGCCGTCTCCGCGAAGATCCCCTCCGTACGCGCGAGCAGCTTGATCGCATCGACGACCTGCTCGTCGTTCACGTCCTCCACGGCCCCGCCCGTGCGCCGCGCGATGTCCAGCACGTACGGCCCGTCGGCCGGGTTGCCGATGGCGAGCGACTTGGCGATGGTGTTCGGCTTCTGGGGCCGTACGACGTCGTGGCCCGCCTTGTAGGCGACGGACACCGGCGAGCACCCCTCGGCCTGGGCACCGAAGATCTTGTACGGCTTGTCCTCGACCAGTCCGAGCTTGATCAGCTCCTGAAGACCCTTGTCGATCTTCGTGAGCTGGGAGCCGGAGGCGATGGGGATCACCAGCTGGTCGGGGAGCTTCCACCCCAGCTGCTCGCAGATCTCGTACGCCAGGGTCTTGGAGCCCTCCGCGTAGTACGGCCGCAGGTTGACGTTGACGAAGCCCCAGCCCTCGCCGGCCGGGTCGCCGATCAGCTCGGAGCAGAAGCGGTTCACGTCGTCGTAGTTGCCCTCGATGCCGACGAGCTCGCCGCCGTAGATCGCGGCCATGACGACCTTGCCCTGCTCCAGGTCGTGCGGGATGAACACGCAGGAGCGGAAGCCGGCGCGGGCGGCGGCGGCACCGACGGCGCCGGCGAGGTTGCCCGTGGAGGAGCAGGAGAGAGTGGTGAAGCCGAACGCGCGGGCGGCCTCGATGGCCTGGGCGACGACGCGGTCCTTGAAGGAGTGCGTCGGGTTGCCGGAGTCGTCCTTGACGAAGAGCTTGCCGGCCTCGACGCCCAGCTCGCGGGCGAGGTTGTCGGCCTTGACGAGCTTGGTCCAGCCGGGGTTGATGTTCGGCTTGTCGGCGACGTCGGCCGGGACGGGCAGCAGCGGCGCATAGCGCCAGATGTTCGCGGGGCCCGCTTCGATGCGCGCCCGGAGTTCTTCGGTTTCGTAGGCCGAGAAGTCGTACGCGATCTCCAGCGGGCCGAAACACTCCTCGCAGGCGAACACGGGGCCGAGCGGCACGCGGTGCCCGCACTCGCGGCAGGAAAGCGCGGCGGCGGGTCCGAGATCCACACCGACTACGGTGGTGGTGTCGCCCGCGACAGGGTTCGTGGTGCTTGCAACGGTCGAATGTGCAACAGTCTGCGCAGCCATGGAGGCGAGGCCCTTTCTCCTCATCTTCCTCACGACGCACTTCGCCGTGAGACGGATTTGGCACCTTCCCGAGCCGGGAGCCTCGCCACATCAATGTGACAGGACCAGCTGGAGGGTTGCCGGGGCTTCATCGGGCCGTATCCCTCTGCCCCTCTGGATGAGCGGTATTCGGTTGTGTCGTGCGGTGGTGCGTGTGGAGCGATGGTCCCCAGATGATCTACGACATGCGATGGTCATCCGCGTTGTTCAAGACTGTAACCGAAGGCCAGGACAGTTGAGATAGTCGTCCGAACCGCGAGATGGATCACACCGTGAGACACCGGGTGATCAGACAGTGAGGAGCCGCAGACCGTGCTGAAGGAAACTGAGCGCTGGCTGAGCAATCGCTCCTGGTCCGTGACCGATCGCCCGCTCCACGGACTCATGTCCGCCAAACGGGCCACGGGCTCCTCGGTGAGCGTCGTCCTGCCCGCGCTGAACGAGGAGGAGACGGTCGGCGAGATCGTCGCCGTCATCCGCCACGACCTGATGCAGCAGGTGCCCCTCGTCGACGAGATCGTCGTCGTCGACTCGGGCTCGACCGACCGCACCTCGCAGGTGGCCGCCGCGGCGGGCGCGCGCGTGGTGCACCGGGACGAGATCCTGCCGCGCATCCCGGCCGTGCCCGGCAAGGGCGAGGTGCTGTGGCGTTCCCTCCTCGTGACGAGCGGGGACATCATCTGTTTCATCGACGCGGACCTGAAGGAGTTCTCCTCGGACTTCGTCTCCGGAATCGTGGGGCCGCTGCTCACCGAGCCCGGTGTGGACCTCGTCAAGGCGATGTACGACCGTCCGCTCGGCGGTGCGGCGGGGCAGGGCGGCCGGGTCACCGAACTCATGGCCCGCCCCCTCCTCAACATGCACTGGCCGCAGCTGGCCGGCTTCGTGCAGCCGCTCGGCGGGGAGTACGCGGCCCGCCGCTCGCTGCTCGAACAGCTCCCCTTCCCCGTCGGGTACGGGATCGAGCTGGGCATGCTGGTCGACGCCCTGCACCTGGTGGGCCTGGACGCGCTCGCCCAGGTCGACGTGGGCGTGCGCAAGCACCGCCACCAGGACGGGCAGGCGCTGGGCCGGATGTCCGCCGCGATCTACCGCACGGCCCAGCTCCGGCTGGCCCGCGGCCACCTGATCCGCCCGGCCCTCACCCAGTTCGAACGGGGCGGGGACGGTTTCGAGCCGCACACGTACTCGGTGGACACGGAGGAACGTCCGCCGATGGTCGAAATCTCCGAATACCAGAAACGAAGGGCGGCGTAGAAGCTCCCCGTCAGGGGCGCGGGGCTGCGCGACAAGCCCCCACCGGCCCGCGGACGGCATACGGCTGAAGGGAACGTTTGAGCGTTTCCACCCGGGGCTAAGTTTCGAGGCATGGCTTCAACGCAAGGCGCCCACAACATCCTCGTCGCCTCCAACCGCGGCCCGGTCACCTACGAGGTCCAGGAGGACGGCTCGCTGCGCGCCAGGCGCGGTGGCGGCGGGCTGGTCTCGGGCCTCTCCGCGATCGGGCCGGACGCGGGGGCCCTGTGGGTGTGCTCGGCGCTCGGCGACGGCGACCGCGAGGCGGTCCGGCGCGGGGTCGCCGAGGACGGCGTACGGATGCTGGACATCGACGCCGACGTGCACGCGGACGCGTACAACGGCATCGCCAACTCCGTGCTGTGGTTCGTCCACCACATGCTGTACCAGACCCCGCTGGAGCCGGTCTTCGACGCGGAGTTCCGGCGCCAGTGGGCGTCGTACGAGGCGTACAACCGCGCGTTCGCCGAAGCACTGGCCGCGGAGGCCGCGCGGGGCGCGGTGGTGATCGTCCAGGACTACCACCTGACCCTCGTCCCCGGGATGCTCCGCGAACTCCGCCCCGACCTGCGGATCGGCCACTTCTCGCACACTCCCTGGGCGCCGGTCGACTACTTCCGGATGCTGCCCGACGACATCGCCGAACAGGTGCTGCGCGGCATGCTCGGCGCGGACCGGCTCGGCTTTCTCACCCAGCGCTGGGCGGACGCGTTCACCGCCTGCTGCGACGCGCTCGTCGGCGGGCTCGGCGACACCCGGATCGGCGTGCACGGGCTCGGCGCGGACGCGGACTTCCTGCGCAGGCGCTCGCACGAGGCGGACGTCGCGGACCGGATGGCCGCGCTGCGCGAGCAGATCGGCGAGGGCCGCAGGACGATCGTGCGGGTCGACCGGACCGAGCTGTCGAAGAACATCGTGCGGGGCCTGCTGGCGTACCGGCAACTGCTGGAGGACCACCCGGAGTGGCGCGAGCGCGTCGTCCATGTGGCCTTCGCCTACCCCTCCCGTCAGGACCTGGCCGTCTACCGCGACTACACGGCCGAGGTCCAGCGGGTGGCGACCCAGATCAACTCCCAGTACGGGACCCCGGGTTGGACCCCGGTCGTCCTCCACGTCAAGGACGACTTCGCCCGCTCCCTGGCCGCCTACCGGCTCGCCGACGTCGCCCTCGTCAACCCCATCCGCGACGGCATGAACCTCGTCGCCAAGGAGGTGCCGGTCGTCTCCGACGAGGGGTGCGTGCTGGTGCTCTCCCGGGAGGCGGGGGCGTACGAGGAGCTGGGCGAGGACGCGGTGGTGGTGAACCCGTACGACGTGGTCGGCACCGCGCGGGCGCTGGACGCGGCGCTGACCATGCCGGTGGGGGAGCGGGCGGAACGTACGAAGCGGTTGGCTGCCGCCGGGACGGCGTTGCCTCCGGCGCAGTGGTTTCTTGAGCAGTTGCGGGAGTTGGAGGGCTGAGTAGGGAGTTTGCCGGCCCCGGGTCGTGGGGGCCGGTCGCGCAGTTCCTCGCGCCCCTACGGGGCGCTAGTGCGCCGCCAACGCTCTCAGCAGGCGTACGACTCCCGCGGGGCCGTCGACCACGAGATCCGCCCGTTCGGCCAGTTCGGTGACTTCCGTGCTGCCGCTGCACACCAGCAGGCCCGGGACGCCGTCCGAGCGGAGTTTGTCGACGGCGGCGAAGGCGGGGAGGTCGCCCAGGTCGTCGCCGGCGTACATGACGGCCTCGGCGTGGACCTCGCGGACGTATTCCAGGAGGGCGACGCCCTTGTCCATGCCCGGGGGACGGAGTTCGAGGACCATCCGACCGGGTTCGACGATCAGGCCGTGGCGGGTGGCGAGGTCGGCGAGGGGTTCGCGCAGTGCCTCGAACGCGGCCAGGGGGTCCTCGGCGCGGCGGGTGTGGACCGCGACCGCGCGGCCCTTCTCCTCGATCCAGGTGCCGTGCCAGGCGCCGATCCCGTCGAGGACCCCGGGCAGCTCGGCGCGGACGGCGGCGACGCCGGGGTGCGGGGCGGGGGCGTTGACGGTGCCGGTGCGGGCGTCCCAGCGTTCGGCGCCGTAGTGGCCGAGGACGACCAGGTGGTCCAGGCCCGGTACGCCGGCGAAGCCGCCGTGGCGGACCGCCACGCCGGCCGGGCGGCCGGTGACGACGGCGACGGAGGCGACCCTCGGGGCGAGGGCCGCGAGGGCGGGAACCGCGTCGGGGTGGGCGCGGGCCTGCTCCGGGTCGGCGACGATGGGGGCGAGTGTTCCGTCGAAGTCGAGCGCGATGACGGCCCGGTCGGGCCGGGTGAGGATGGCGTCGAGGCCGTCGCGTCCGGCGGGGGTCACGGGTGTCGGCAAGGGTTCCGTGACGTCCGGGGATTCCGGGTCTTCCGAGTGGCTGCCCATGCTCCGACCCTATCCGCGTGCCCCCGGGCGCACCCACGGCTCACCGAGTCACACCGGGCGGTGTCAGCGTTCCGCGCGGCGGGTGTCCCGGATGCGGCGGAGGCGGTTGACCGTGATCGGGTCGTGGGCGAGGGCGCGGGGGTCGTCGAGGAGGGCGTTGAGGAGCTGGTAGTAGCGGACGGGGGCGAGGCCGAGTTGCTCGCGTATCGCTCTTTCCTTCGCGCCGGGCCCCGCGAAGGAACGGCGCTCCATGGCGAGGATCCCCCGCTCCCTCCCGCTCAGTTCGTCCATGACCGCACCGTAGCGCCCACCACCGACAGCGCGGCTACCCCGCGGAGTCCATCGTGGTCGCTGTCTGCTGGAGCGAGCCAAGGATCCCGGCCGGGCTGCCGTCCGGGGAGACCGCCTTGCCGATCTGCTTCTTGATGTCGGCGCTGACAGCGGCCCAGGACGTCTTGCCCACCGGATAGAGCTGGGAGGAGGGGAGCTCGTCCAGGAACGGGGCGAGGTCCGCGTCGTCGCTGTCCGCCGCCATCGCCTCGGACGCGGACGTCGTGACCGGCAGCAGGTCGTACTTGTGCGAGAAGGCGAGCACGTTCTTCTCGCTGTAGACGTAGTCGAGGAACGTACCGATCTGATCCCGGTGGCCGTTCTTCTTGAAGGCCATCATCCAGTCGGCGACACCCATCGTGGCCCGGGTCTTCCCGCTGACGCCGGGCATCGGCACCATCCCGAACTTCACGCCCTTGTCGGCGGCCGTCTTCATCAGCGTGGGGTGCCCGTTGAGCATCCCGACCTCGCCGCGCGCGAACGCCGCGAAGGCGTCCGCACGATTGAGCTTCGCGGGCGCGACCGGTCCGGTCAGCCCCTTGCCGACCAGGTCGTCCTTGAGCCAGTTGAGGGTGGCGACGTTCTGGGCGGAGTCGAGGCTGTAGGTGCCGACGTCGTCGGTGTAGCCGTCGCCGCCGCTCAGCAGCCACTGCATGGTCTCGGCCTGCGCCTCCTCGGGACCGAGGGGCAGCGCGTACGGGATCTTCACTCCCCGGGCCTTCAGGGCCCGCGCGTCGGCGGCGAGCTCGCTCCACGTCGTCGGCGCGCTGAGACCCGCGGCGGAGAACAGCTTCTTGTTGTAGAAGAGCAGCCGGGTGGAGGCGGCGAACGGCATGCCGTACTGCACCCGGTTCATCTTCCCCGCATCGGTGAGCTGGGCGACGAAGTCGGCCTGGACGGGTATGGAGAGCACCTCTTCGGCCCTGTACAGGTCGCCCTTGTCGGCGTAGTCGGCGTACGCGCCGATCTGCGCCATGTCGGGGGCGTCGCCCCGCGCCACCATCTCCTTGACCTTGCGGTCGACGTCCGTCCACGGGTAGACGGTGACCTCGACCTTGGTCCCGGGGTGGCCGGCCTCGTACGCCTTCACGAGCTCGTCCCAGTACTTCTGGGAGCTGTTGGCCTTGGAGTCCCCGTAGTCGGCGGCCACGAGTCTGAGGGTCACGTCCCCGGAACCGGCCGAGCCGCCGCAGCCCGCGAGGGTCGCCGTCATGCCCAGCGCGGACGCCGCCGCGATCAGTACCGTCCTACGTCCTGTCCTACGCGCCTGCACCGCACTTCTCCCAACCCCCGGCCGCCCCTGTCCCGAGGCTGCCCGTCTTTGCTTCTGCGTCCGTTGCATCCGTCTCGGAATGCGGATACAAGGTCTACACCACGCGAGTGGACTAGACCTCTCCTGGGGTAAGGGGCGACACTGTCCCCGTGAGACATGTCATCGCCCTCGATGTGGGCGGCACCGGGATGAAGGCCGCCCTGGTCGGGTCGGAGGGCGAGCTCCTCCACCAGGCCCGTCGCGCCACCGGCCGCCAGCGCGGTCCGGACGCCGTGGTCGACGCGATCCTCGACTTCGCGGCCGAGCTGCGCGCGTACGGCGAGCACCACCTCGGCGAGCCCGCGGCGGCCGCCGGAGTCGCCGTCCCCGGCATCGTCGACGCCGGCCGGGGCGTGGCGGTGTACTCGGCCAACCTGGGCTGGCGCGACGTCCCGATGCGCCGGCTGCTCGGCGACCGGCTGGGCGGGGTGCCGGTGGCGCTCGGACACGACGTGCGCACCGGCGGGCTCGCGGAGGGCCGGATCGGCGCGGGACAGGGCGCCGACCGTTTCCTGTTCGTCCCGCTCGGCACCGGCATCGCGGGCGCGATCGGCATCGACGGCGGCGTCGAGGCGGGCGCGCACGGTTTCGCGGGCGAGATCGGCCATGTCGTCGTACGCCCCGGCGGGACCCCGTGTCCGTGCGGGCAGCACGGCTGCCTGGAGCGGTACGCGTCCGCCGCCGCCGTCAGCCAGGCCTGGGCCGAGGCCTGCGGGGACCCGGCGGCCGACGCCGCCGACTGCGCGAAGGCCGTCGAGTCCGGGGACGCGCGGGCGCGGCAGGTCTGGCAGGACGCCATCGACGCACTCGCCGACGGGCTCGTCACCGCGCTCACCCTGCTGGATCCGCGCACGCTGATCATCGGTGGCGGTCTCGCCGAGGCCGGGGAAACCTTGTTCACACCGCTACGGGCCGCCGTCGAGCGGCGCGTCACCTTCCAGAAACTGCCCTCCCTCGTCCCCGCGGCCCTCGGGGACACCGCCGGCTGCCTGGGCGCGGGCCTGCTGGCCTGGGACCTGCTGAATCAGCCGAGCACCGCTTCCCGACCGACTTCGGAGGTAACCACCTGATGGCCCCTAGAACGGTTCTCGCCGGTGCCAGGGTGGTACTGCCCACCGGAGTCGTCGACGACGGTCGTGTGATCGTCGACGGCACACGCATCGCCGGCAGCGCGCCCTCGTCGGCGCGCACACTGGACCTGTCGGGCCACTGGCTCGTCCCCGGCTTCGTGGACCTCCACAACCACGGCGGCGGCGGTGCCTCCTTCACCTCCGGGACCGTCGAGGACGTCCTCCAGGGTGTCCGCACCCACCGGCTGCACGGCACCACCACCCTCGTCGCCTCGACCGTGACCGGCGACATGGACGGCCTCGCCCAGCGCGCCGGGCTGCTCTCCGAGCTGGCCGAGCAGGGCGACATCGCGGGCATCCACTTCGAGGGCCCGTTCATCTCGCCGTGCCGCAAAGGCGCGCACTCCGAGGAACTGCTGCGCGACCCGGACCCGGCCGAGGTCCGCAAGCTGATCGACGCGGCGCGCGGCCGGGCCAGCATGGTCACCCTCGCCACCGAACTGCCGGGCGGCATCGACTCCGTACGCCTGCTGGCCGAGCACGGGGTGATCGCGGCGATCGGGCACACGGACGCGACGTACGAGCAGACGGTGGAGGCCATCGACGCGGGCGCGACCGTCGCCACGCACCTGTTCAACGCCATGCCCACGCTCGGACACCGCACGCCCGGCCCGATCGCCGCCCTCCTGGAGGACGAGCGGATCACCGTCGAGCTGATCAACGACGGCACCCACCTCCACCCCGCCGCGCTCCAGCTGGCGTTCCATCACGCGGGCGCGGACCGGGTGGCGTTCATCACGGACGCCATGGACGCGGCGGGCTTCGGCGACGGCCGCTACCGGCTCGGCCCGCTGGAGGTCGAGGTCAGCGAGGGGGTCGCCCGGCTGGTGGAGGGCGGCTCGATCGCGGGCTCCACGCTCACCCTCGACCGCGCCTTCCAGCGGGCGATGACCGTCGACCGGCTGCCGGTCGAGGACGTCGTCGCGGCCCTGTCCGCCAACCCGGCCCGCCTGCTCGGCCTGTACGACAGGGTGGGCTCGCTGGAACCGGGCAAGGACGCCGACCTGGTGGTCCTGGACACGGAGTTCGCCCTCAAGGGCGTGATGCGCCGGGGCGAATGGGCGGTTGACCCACAACTGGGCTGATTCGCCCTCCGGTTGGAGCGCGATGTGACGTACGGCGGTCGTCCCGGGACTGGGCCGACCGCCGTTGTCTTTGGCATGATCGAGCCTCCGGATTCTCCGGAACTCGTCACTGTCGATCAGCGCATTCATCGGGGGAGGTCGGTCCAGGTGATCCTCACGGTCACACCGAACACCGCTCTCGACATCACCTATCGCGTACGGTCCCTGCGCCCGCACACCGCGCACCGGGTGACCGAGGTGACCGAACGCCCCGGCGGCAAGGGCCTGAACGTGGCCCGGGTGCTCGCCGCCCTCGGCCACGAGGTGACGGTCACGGGCTTCGCGGGCGGCGTGACGGGCCGCGCCCTGCGGGACCAACTCGCGGACACACCCGGGGTGGTGGACGCGCTGATCCCGGTCGTGGGGACGACGCGCCGCACGATAGCCGTGGTCGACACGACGACGGGTGACTCGACTCAGCTCAACGAACCGGGACCGGAGATCGCCCCTGCCGAGTGGGCGGCCTTCCAGGAGGCCTACGAGGTGCTGCTGCGCTCCGCGTCGGCGGTGGCCCTGTGCGGCAGCCTGCCGCCGGGGGTGCCGGTGGGCGCGTACGCGGGGCTGATCCGCGCGGCTCGTGCGGCGGCCGTCCCGGTCCTCCTGGACACCAGCGGCGAACCCCTGCGCCGGGGCGTCGCCGCCCGTCCCGACATCGTCAAGCCGAACGCCGACGAGCTGGCCGAACTCACCGGCTCCCATGAGCCGTTGCAGGCGACCCGGGACGCCCGCAGGCGCGGCGCGCATGCCGTCGTGGCCTCACTGGGGGCTCAGGGCCTGTTCGCCCACACCCCGGACGGCCTCTGGCGCGCCACCCCACCGCGCCGTGTCCACGGCAATCCGACCGGCGCGGGTGACTCGGCGGTCGCGGGCCTGCTGTCCGGCCTGGTGGACCACCTTCCCTGGCCCGACCGCCTGGCCCGCGCCGTCGCCCTCGCCACGGCGACCGTACTGGCCCCTGTGGCGGGCGAGTTCGACCGCCAGGCGTACGACACCCTGCTCGACCAGATCACGGTGACGGCGGACGCGACGGCGGCCTGACCGCCGTGGCTCCGGCGACTACGACTTGACCTGGCCTTCCTTCAGCGACAGCTGGTCGAGGAGGACGTTGCAGCTGTCGCCGTCCCCGCAGGAGATGGTGATCGTGTTGGTGCCCTTGGTGAGGGTGGGATACGCGTAGGTCTTCGTCCAGCCCTTCGCGAAGTCACCGTCGGCGGCGTGCGCGAAGTTGTCCATGCGCAGCTTGGAGCCGAAGACCTTGCCGTTGACGGTGAGCGTCATGGATCCGTCGGCACCGGCCGCGCTGTAGCGGGCGAAGAGGGTGTACGCACCATCCTTGGGGATGCCGTTGACGGTCCAGGTGACCTGGGCTCCGGCAGCGTTGAGGCCGGTCACGTACGTGCCGCCGTCGGACTTGGCACCCGCGACGTCCGACGCCGTCGAGACGCCCGTCCCCAGGTTCAGCGCCTTCGCGTCGATCGTCGGAAGCTCACCGGCGGCCGCCGGCTGAGAGGCCGACGCGCTCGGGGAGGCGCTCTCGGAGGCCGCCGGGGTCGAGCCGCCCGCCGTGACCTTGCTGCTGTCGTTCCCGTTGCCGTTCATCATGGCGACGCCGATGCCGATGACGACGGCGGCGACCACGGCGATGGCGCCGATCAGCAGACCCTTGGTGTTCGGTCCGCGGCCACGACCGCCGCCGCCTCCCGACGACTGCCGGCCGGTCGGGGCCCCGCCGGTGACCGTCTCGGGCGCCGCGTAGTGCGCGTTCGGCTGGCCGTAGGCGCCCTGCTGCGGCACCTGGCCGTACGGTGCGGTCGGAGCGGCCTGCTGGCCGTACTGCGCGGTCGGAGCCTGCTGGCCGTAACCGGGCTGCTGCTGTCCGTACTGGCGTTCGCCGACCGCCCGCACCCGGTTGACCGAGCCGGGGTAGCCGTAGCCGCCGCCTCCGCTGGGCGGAGTGGCGCCGTTGGCCTGACCGTCGGCGTACAGATAGCCGAACGGGTCGTCGTCCTCGGGCGTGCTCGCGCCGTTGTTGCCGGGCGTCATCCCTTGGTCTCCTCAACAGGTGCGGTTCAGATGCGGTACATGGATGAATGGCGAGCCTACCCGCTCCCGGGGGGCCAAACGGGTTGGCTTCACCGCATCAACCCACTGACCTGTGACTTATCCGGCACGCCGATGCTGTTTGGGACGAGACCGTTTCTCGACGTACATCCGTTCGTCAGCGGATTTCAAGACCTCGTCCGCCGTCATGCCACAGTGTGCCCACCCGATGCCGAAGCTGGCGCCCACCCGGACGGCCCGGCCGTCCACACGGATCGGCGGGATGATCGCGTTCCGCAGCCGTACGGCGAGGTCAGCGGCGTCGGCCCGGCCGAGCCCGTCGGCGAGCACCACGAACTCGTCGCCGCCGAGCCTGGCCACCGTATCGCCGTCCCGGACACCGTTGGTCAGGCGTCTGGCGACCTCGATGAGCACCGCGTCGCCCGCGTTGTGCCCGAAGCGGTCGTTGATCGACTTGAAGCCGTCGAGGTCGCAGAAGAGCACCGCGAGCCCCTTGGTGCCGTCGTCCGTCTCACCCTCGGGCGCGATGGTGTGCACATGATGGTCGAAGGCTTCGTACGCGTCGAAGCCCTGCCCGAGGTCGAACCCGTGCCCGCTCCCGTTGCCCGCGGCGCCCGCGCCGCCGCCGAGGTGGTTGTCGTAGGAGTTGTGCTCGGCCGCCTGGTCCGCGAACGGACCGTGCCCATATGCCGCGTCCAGCGACTCGACCGTGCCCGGCTGAAGGGCCCCGGGGCGCCGGCAGAGGCGGGAGCCGAGGCGGGAGCGCAGCTCGGCCGAGTTCGGCAGGCCGGTGAGCGAGTCGTGCGAGGCGCGGTGGGCGAGCTGGAGCTCGCGGCGCTTGCGTTCCTCTATGTCCTCGACGTGCGTGAGCAGGAAGCGGGGGCCGTCGGCGGCGTCCGCGACCACGGAGTTGCGCAGCGAGACCCAGACATAGGTGCCGTCGCGGCGGCCGAGTCTGAGCTCGGCGCGCCCGCCCTCGGCGGACGTCCGGAGCAGGGTGCCGATGTCCTCGGGGTGCACGAGGTCGGAGAAGGAGTAGCGGCGCATCGCGGAGGCGGGCCGGCCCAGGAGGCGGCACAGGGCGTCGTTGGTGCGCAGGATGCGGCCGTGCTGGTCGCCGCCCATCTCGGCGATGGCCATGCCCGAGGGGGCGTACTCGAAGGCCTGCCGGAAGCTCTCCTCGCTGGCGCGCAGGGCCTGCTGCTCCCGCTCGAGGCGGACCAGGGCGCGCTGCATATTGGCTCGTAGACGCGCGTTGCTGATGGCGATGGCGGCCTGGAAGGCGTACATCTGGAGCGCCTCGCGTCCCCACGCGCCGGGGCGCCGCCCATTGCGCGGCCGGTCCACGGACAGGACGCCGATCAGCTCACCGCAGCTGGCGCCGGAGATTCCCGGGGTGTACATGGGCGCGAAGAGGCGGTCGGAGGGGTGCCACTCGTCCTCGAAGCGCGGCGCGGGCCCGTCGGTGTACCACTGCGGTACGTCGTCGTCGTCGAGGACCCAGCCCTCGGTGTGCGGAATGAAGCGCAGATCACCCCAGGCCTCGCCCATGTTCAGCCGGCGGTCCCAGGAGGCGCGGGAGCCGACCCGGCCGGTGATCAACGCTTCGGCGGCGGAGTTGCCGGCGAGCGCGGCGACCACGAGGTCGCCGTCGGGGCGTACGAGATTGACACACGCCAGCTCGTAGCCGAGGCCCGTGACCACGCCGTCGGCGACGGTCTGCAGCGTGTCCGCCAGGCTCCGCGCGGTGTTCATGTCCGCCATCACCTGATGGAGCTGCCGCAGGGTCGCAAGACGGACATAGGGCTCCGACTCGGTCTCCATTCGCCCTCCCCTCGAGACCTCGCAGCAACTCCAGGGTTGTCTTCGGCGTACCTGGTTCTCTTACGGTTCTCTCGCGTACTACTTGGTAGCTTCGTGCATAGCTTCCACGCCACTGAATCACAGCGCGCTGCCCACTCGGTACACAGGGTCAACAAAATATGGCTCCTGTGACTCAAGTCACAGCGGAAGATGAGCAATTGAGTGGGGTTTCTGTATTTCCCCGTGTGTTTACTGAACGCTTATTTGGACGCTGTGTAGACACTGTGCGCAGTTGTGTCCGTCCCGAGACCTAGACCCGGCTTAGGACCAGACTTAGGACCCGGCTCGGACCGAGGTCCGATGTGGCTCCCCGGGGTCGGAGACTAGCGTTTCGGCGTGCTGAACACTCCCTCTGCCGCTCCACTCACCCCCTCCGTGCATGCTGAGGGGGTGAGCAACGACGAGTTCCGTGCCGCCATGACCCGGCTGGCCGCGGGTGTGGTCCTGGTGGCCGCACACGAGCCCGCGCTGGACCCGGAAGGCCCCGGCGGCGAGGACGTCGGCATGACGGCGACGGCCTTCCTGTCCGTCTCCCTGGACCCGCCACTGGTCATGGTCAGCCTGCGCGAGGGCTCCCGCATGGACGACCTGCTCGACGAACAGCCCCTGTGGGCCGTCTCCGTGCTCTCCGAGAGCCAGCGCCACATCGCGGGCCGCTTCGCCATGAAGGGCCGCATCAGCGACCGCCTGCTCTTCGAGGACATCCCGTACGTCCGTGGCGAGGCGTCCGGGGCACTCCTGGTCGGCGGCGCCCTGGCGACCCTGGAGTGCCGCACCGAGCAGCGGGTCGCCGCCGGTGACCACACCCTCGTCATCGGGCGGGTACTGACCGCGTCGGTACCGAGCGGGGACGGCGGACCGCTGCTGTACTTCAAGGGGCGCTACCGGCAGTTGGGCTGACGCCCTTTCTTCGAGGGCCGGGGCTACCGGTCGAGGACGGTGACGTCCAGCCCGGCCAGCCGCTCCGGGTCGTTGAGGATGTCGATGACGGCGATCCTGCCCTGCACGACCGTGAAGGCGAGGACACCGACGGGGCGTCCCTCCACGACCACGACCACACCCGCCGCGCCGTTGACGAGCGCGGGCCGCGCGATCCGGGCCAGGTGCGCGTACCCGCTCGCTCCCGAGGCCACGGCGAGGGCACCGGCCGTCACTCCGCCCTCGCTCCGCGCCACCACGTCCGGGTCGAGCACGGCGACGAGCGCGTCGAAGTCGCCCTCCCGCGCCGCCGCGAGGAACGCGTCCACGACCGCCCGCTGCCGCGCCAGGTCGGGATCGGGCACGGGCGCCCCGCCCTGGACCCTGCGCCGGGCCCGGCTGGCGAGCTGACGGGACGCCGCCGACGTACGGCCCACGAGGGGCGCTATCTCCTCGAAGGGCACCGCGAACAGGTCGTGCAGCACGAAGGCGAGCCGTTCGGCGGGCGTCAGCGTCTCCAGTACGACCAACAGGGCGAGGCCCACCGAGTCGGCGAGCAGCACCTCCTGTTCGGGGTCGATGCCCGAGACGGGGCTGAGCACCGGCTCCGGCATCCGGACACCGGGCCCCTCCGCCAGGGGGCCGAGCGGCTCCTCACCGCGACTTCGGCGGGAGCGCAGCATGTCGAGACAGACCCGGCCGACGACGGTCGTCAGCCAGCCGCCGAGGTTGTCGACCCGGTCGGCGTCGACGCGGCTGAGCTTGAGCCAGGCCTCCTGGACGGCGTCGTCGGCCTCCGAGAGGGAGCCGAGCATGCGATAGGCGACAGCGCGGAGGTGACCGCGGTGGGATTCGAATCGCGCGGCGAGAAATTCGTTCGCGTTCGCGCCGTCCTTCGCGTTGTCGGCCTTCTTCGCGTTCGCGTTCTTCGCATTCTTGTCGTCATTCCCGTTCTCTCCGGGAAATTCGCTGTCGCTCATACGTCACATCTCCTGGTCGCCGCCGCGGTCCGGCACGGACGTGCCCGTCATCGCATTGACGTACCGCGGCCTGCTGATGTGACGTCACGTCTCCGGGACGGCGCTCAGTCGCAGTCGGCTGCCGTCCCCGGAGCGCTCCACTTCGACCTCGTTCACGGAATCGTCCGCGAAGCGGAGGGTGAAGTACGGACTGGCCTCGATCAGGAACTGCATGTCCTCACGCGCACCACTGTCCAGCGGCGCGGAGACGACGGCGTCCCACGCACGGGCGTCGGGCACGGCGGCCTGCCGCAACCGGACGGGGATCCGCGCCAGGCAGGTCGATCGATTGGCCCACCACTCGAGGTGCGCCCTGTCCTCGTATCCGTCCATTCCATGAGATTAGCGACAACTCGGCACAAAGGCCTGTCACCTCAGACCCGCGCAGTGGCCGACACGCCCACGGAAGACACGCGGGTGCCGTGGGTGCCGCGGGGTGCCGCGGGGTGCCGCGGGTGCTGCTAACCCCAGTCGCGTCCGGAGCGGCCCCGCTTGGTGTCGGAGCGCTGCTTCTTCTCGCGCAGCCGCCGCTCGTTGATCCCCCGGGGGATGCGAGTGGCCCGGCGGGGCTTGGGCGGTGGCGCGGTGGCCTCGGCGAGCAGAGAGGCGAGCCGCACGGCCGCGGTCTCCCGGTTGCGCCACTGCGACCGGTGCTCGGACGCGCGGACGCCGATGACGCCGTCGACGAGCCGCCCGGCGAGCTTGGCGAGGGCGCGCTCCTTCCAGACCGGGGGCAGCGCCTCGGTCTTCGCAAGGTCGAACCTCAGCTCGACCTGCGAGTCACTGGTGTTGACGTGCTGTCCGCCGGGCCCGCTGGAGCGCGAGAAACGCCACAGGAGCTCGGCCTCGGGGAGGGAGACGGAGCCGCGGATGACGTAAGGACCAGGCATGGGTCCATGGTCGCGTGGATGTCCGGTCCACGTCACCCCGTTTTCGCCGCCGCGTGTCCGCCAAGAGGGTAAAGAAAGTAAAGAGGGCAGGAACCTTCGACACCCCTCTTGGCGTTCTTAGTGGTAGCTGTAGCTTCGTGCCCGTACGAAGCCCATACGTACGGGCACAGCGCACGTACGCAACGAGGGAAGGGACTCCCAACAATGGCTGTAAGCCTGTCCAAGGGTGGCAACGTCTCGCTCACCAAGGAGGCTCCGGGCCTGACCGCCGTCACCGTGGGCCTCGGCTGGGACGTCCGCACCACCACGGGCACCGACTTCGACCTCGACGCCTCGGCCATCGCGGTCAACACCCAGGGCAAGGTCTACTCCGACGGTCACTTCGTCTTCTTCAACAACAAGCAGACCCCGGACCAGACCATCGTCCACACCGGCGACAACCGCACGGGCGAGGGCGCGGGCGACGACGAGGCGATCAACGTCAACCTGGCGGGCCTCCCCGCCGACGTCGACAAGATCGTCTTCCCGGTCTCCATCTACGACGCGGAGAACCGCTCGCAGAACTTCGGCCAGGTCCGCAACGCCTACATCCGCATCATCAACCAGGCCGGCGGCGCCGAGATCGCTCGCTACGACCTGAGCGAGGACGCCGCCACCGAGACCGCCATGGTCTTCGGCGAGCTGTACCGCAACGGCGCGGAGTGGAAGTTCCGCGCGGTCGGCCAGGGCTACGCCTCGGGCCTCGTGGGCATCGCCCAGGACTTCGGCGTCAACGTCTGATCCGTACAAGGCGGTTGAAGGAGCCCCTGACCCGGGACACCGGGCCAGGGGCTCCTCGCGTTCCCACCGCCCGCGCCCCGCTCCCTGTCCGCATAGGAAGCCACCTCGGCGGCCCTGGTCGAAGCGGGCGCGGACAAGCCCGCCGCACGCTTCGCCAACCGCCCCTTCGCCGAGTACCGGGCCATGGACCCGGAGGGCAACTGGTTCGACCTCTCCGCGCACGGCTTCGGCGTCCCCCGTCCCCCGTCCACCGTTGACGAGACCTGACCGTCCCCGCTCGTCCCCACGTGCCCGACCACCACCGGGCACGGAACCGAGCGACCGGCCTGCACCCCGTGACCACGGGACCGATTGGCCAAGCGGGTCGGGCGAAGTCCGCTGCGGTTCGGCGGCGCCCTGAAGGGGCGCGGGGAACTGCGCGACCGGCCACGATGGAGCCGCAGACGATCGACGGCACCTCCCCGCACTTCCAGCGGAGCGCTTAGCCTGCACCGGGTGATTCTCGAAGCGCTCGTGCCCGGCCACGACATCCCCGTCGCCGTCCTCACCGAACTCACTTCCCTCTACGCCTCCCAGCACGAGTTCTTCTCCCTCAGCGGGGACTTCCCCGACGCCCACGACATCCGGCCGGAGCAGGTCGCGGCGACGCTCACCGAGGAGATGGCACATCCGGGGGCCGAGGTGCTGCTCGCACGAAGCGCGGGGCGACTCGTCGGGGTCGCGATCACCCTCGCGCACCACCCCGACCCCACCGATCCGGATCCGTGGATCGGACTGCTGATCGTGGACGCGCGGGAGCGGCGGAAGGGGTACGGGCGTCAGCTCGCGGCGCTCGTCGAGGAGCGGTTCCGCCGCACCGGCCGGGACGCCACCCGCCTCGCCGTCCTCGACAACAACTCCCAAGGCCTCGCCTTCTGGACCACCCTCGGCTACGAGACGATCGGTCACCGCAAGGACCGCCGGCTGGGTCGCCCCTGCGCGGTACTGCGCAAAGCGCTGAACGGAAGGACCTGAGTCACGCCCGGGGCGGCTTGCCCTCCCCGTACAGCCAGTCCTTCCAGATGCCGCTGAAGTCCTTGTCCGGGGCCTTCTTCTCGACGTAGGCCGTGAAGTCGGCCGTGGACGCGTTGCCGTGGCGGTGGGTGGCGGCCCAGCCCTGGATGATGTCGTAGAACGTGTCGTCGCCGACGGTCCGGCGGATCTTGTGCAGGACCATCGCGCCGCGCTCGTAGACGGGCGCGTCGGAGATGTGGGCCGCGCTGGAGGGCTTGGCGGGCGGGAAGGCCCAGATCGCCTTGTTCTTCTCGGGGGTGTCGTAGTAGTCGCCCCGGTAGAGGGAGTTGAAGATCTCGTCGGCGGTCTCGCCGTCGTGGTCCTCCTGGTACAGCCACTCCGCGTACGTGGCGAAGCCCTCGTTGAGCCACATGTCCTGCCAGGACTTGGGCGTGACGGAGTCGCCGTACCACTGGTGGGCCAGTTCGTGGACGAGGGTGCCGGTGTCCGGGGCACCGGGGAAGACGGGGCGGGTCTGGGTCTCCAGGGCGTAGCCCGCGTCGTCGCCGCCGTCCACGATCGCGCCCGTCGAGGAGAAGGGGTACGGGCCGAAGTTGTACGCCTCCCAGTCCATGATCTCGGGGATCTCGGACAGCACCTTCTTCGCGGCCGCGGTCTGCGTCGGGTCCACCGCCACGTACACGGGCAGGCCGTTCTTCGTCGTCGAGCGCGTGATGACGTACCGGCCGATCGCGACCGTGGCGACATAGCTCGCCATCGGTTCGGCGGTGTGCCAGGTGAAGGTTCTGCGGCCGTCGGCCGCCGTCGTCTCGCTCGTCAACTCTCCGTTGGAGACCGCCTGCAGGTCCTTCGGGACGGTGACGGCTATGTCGTACGTCGCCTTGTCGGACGGGTGGTGGTTGCCGGGGAACCACGCCATCGAGCCGGTGGGTTCACCGAGGGCGAGAGCGCCGTCGGCGGTGGGCAGCCAGCCCTCCTGCGAGCCGTCCGTGTCGGTGAGCGTCTCGGGGGTGCCCGAGTAGCGGACCGTCGCGCGAAACGTCTCGCCCTTGTCGAGATCGTCGTGCGGGCGCACGGTCAGCTCCTGGCCCGCCCGGTTCCAGCGCGCCTCCTTGCCCTCGACGGTGACGGCGGCGACGTCCAGACCCTTCAGGTCCAGGTCGAAGGCGCTGAGGTTCTGGGTGGCCCGGGCGGTGATCTCGGCGATGCCGTCGAGATGGTGCGCCTTGGGGTCGTAGGAGAGGGTCAGGGCGTAGTGCGTGACGTCGTAGCCACCGTTGCCCAGCTTCGGGAAGTACGGATCCCGGACTCCGGTGGCACCGGGCTTGCCGTGCACACCACCGCCGCCGCACGCCGTGAGGGTGAGCGCGAGAGCGAGGGCCGGAGCAAAGCGGCCGGCGACGGAAGATCGGGGCACACCAGCGATCCTACGAGGCCCCGGCAACCCCACCCGGGCCCATGACACCATCACCTACGTGCTCGACATCGGCTACGCCCTCTCCAACCGCTTCCCCGACCCCCCGCAGACCGACTACCGCCGCGCGGACGTCCACGCGCTGCGGCACGACCTGTTCTGCGGTGACGTCTATCTCGCCGACACCAAGGCGGACCGGGAGCTGTCCACGGCCTGGGGATGGGTACCGGTGCTCGACTTCGCGTGGGCCCTGTGCGACATCGTGGAGCAGCTCGACCGGGACCCGCGCGGCAGCCGGGCCTCGCGCCCCCAGCACGCGGAGCTCGACTTCACCGAGTCGACGGACCGCATGCTCTTCGAGCGGCGCTTCGGCTGGGTGGACATCGAGGCCGACTGGATGCCGCGCGACGAGGAGCCGCTGACCTTCTCCCACTCCGCACTGCGCCGCGAGGCCCGCGACTTCCTGCACGACCTGATCGCCGACCTCACGGACCTGCACGACGACCTCGCCGAGAACCCGGCGATCTGGACCCTCCAGGCCCGCTTCCCCCGAGTGGGCTGAGACCCCCGTACCCCCACTCGGCCCCGGCTCATCACGCTCCTGGTCCCGGCCCCCCGTCCACCCGCACCCCCAGCGCCGCGGCGAACACGGGCGCCAGGTCGAGCAACTGGCTCGGGCTGATCACCGCCCCCGCCAGCCGGTCCACGCCCCGCGCGATGTCCAGCTCCGCCGCGTGGCGCAGGTCCACGTCCGTCAGGGTGGCCGCGGTGAGGTCCGCCCCCTTCAGGACGCAGTCCACGAACTCCACGCGCTCCAGCCTGGCGGCCCCGAAATCCGGCTCGACCAGCACGCATCCCTCGAAGACGACGTCCTTGAGCCGGGCCTTGCGCAGGTTCAGATAGTCGATCTTGCCGCCGCGGATCAGGACCCGCTCCAGCACCGCCCCGTGCAGCTGCACCCCGCCCAGGCGGGCGTCCACCAACTCGACGTCGCGCCAGGTCGACTCGGCGAGATCGGTGCCCACGCCCCGTATGCCCGTCAGGACCGAGTCCAGCAGCCGCGCGTGGTGCAGTCGCGTCTCGTCCAGCGCGCACCCCGTCAGGGCGCAGTCCATGAAGGTCGCTCCTCCGCCGTCCTGCCCGACGAAGTCCGCCTCCCGGAACTCCAGCCCGTCATAGTCCCCGTCCGGCTCCAGCTCGGAGCCGTCGTGGGGTTCCAGTGACGGCAGCCGCACCTCCGGCCGCCGCGCCCCCTGGCCCCGCCCACTCGCCCTGCCCGCCGCTTTTCGCACCATGCCCCCCATCGTGCACTCCGCCACTGACAACGCCCCCGACCCGTGCCTGCGGCCACGCACACCCCGCACCCGCGCCTTGACCTCAAGCGCGCTTGAGGCTGAACGCTGAGCCGCACCGCACCGAGCGCTCCAGCACGTACCGAGCGCTCCAGCCCGCCTCAGCACGTCAGCGAGGGAGACCGTCATGCACGCCGTCCGCCTGCACACCTTCGGCCCGGCCGAGAACCTCACCTACGAGAAGACCGAGGATCCCGAACCGGGCCCGGGGCAGGTCCGTATCGCCGTGGCCGCGGCCGGTGTCCACCTCCTGGACGCCGCCCTGCGCGCGGGTGCCCGGGGCCCGGCACCGGCCCCCACCCCGCTGCCCACGATCCCCGGCCGTGAGGTCGCCGGCACCGTCGAGTCCCTCGGCGCGGGCGTCGAAGGCCACTGGCTCGGCAGACGCGTCGTCGCCCACCTCGGGTTCGTCCCCGGGGGCTACGCCGAACTGGCCGTCACCGACGCGGACCGCCTGCACGCGATCCCGGAGAACCTGGACTTCGCCCAGGCCGTCGCCATGATCGGCACGGGCCGCACGACGACGGGGATCCTCCAGTTCGCCGAGCTGGGTCCCGGCTCCGTGGCCCTGATCCCCGCCGCCGCGGGCGGCATCGGCACCCTGCTCGTGCAGTACGCCCGGCACATGGGTGCCACCGTGATCGGTCTCGCGGGCGGCCCGGAGAAGGTGGCCCGCGTCCACGAGAACGGCGCCGACCTGGCCGTCGACTACAAGGACGGCGGCTGGCCGGACCGGGTCCGCGCCCATCTGGACGGGAAGCCGGTCACCGTCGTCTTCGACGGCGTCGGCGGTGATGTCGCCCGCGCCGCCGTCGGCCTCCTCGGCCCCGGCGGGAAGCACCTCGTCTTCGGCTGGTCCGGCGAGGGCATCCAGAGCGGCGGGCCACTGCTCGTGGAGGGGGTGTCCGAGCAGGTCCTCGGCCCCGTGATGCTGCGCGCGGCGGGCGGTCCCGACCCCGTCCGCACGCTGGAGCTGAGGGCTCTCGCCGAAGCCGGCGCGGGTCGCCTCACCCCGGCCGTGACCCGTTTCCCGCTGGCCGCGGCGGCCGGGGCCCACCGGGCCCTGGAGACCCGCGCCACCCTTGGAAAGGTGGTCCTGGAGCCGTGACCAGGATCAACCGTCCGGAAAGATGCGATACATACCAATTCATGGTCTTCTGGGCAAGTGAGCGCCACCCGATCAGGTGAACGCGGCACCCCTGGAATCTCCGAAGGCGCCGACTCCCGCCGCTGGTGGGGCCTGGTGATCATCGCCCTCGCGCAGCTGATGGTCGTCCTCGACGCGACCATAGTGAACATCGCGCTTCCCTCCGCACAGCGCGCCCTGGGCATGTCCGACGGCAACCGCCAGTGGGTCATCACCGCGTACACGTTGGCCTTCGGTGGTCTCCTGCTGCTCGGCGGCCGGATCGCGGACCTCGTCGGCCGCAGACGCACCTTCGTCGTCGGCCTCATCGGCTTCGCGGCCGCCTCCGCGATCGGCGGCGCGGCGGTCAACTCCGCCATGCTCTACGGCGCCCGCGCTCTCCAAGGCGCCTTCGCCGCCGTCCTGGCCCCCTCCGCGCTCAGCCTGCTGACCACCACCTTCACCCAGCCGAAGGAGCGCGGAAAGGCCTTCGGTGTCTACAGCGCGCTCGCGGGCAGCGGCTCGGCGATCGGACTCATCATGGGCGGGCTGCTGACCCAGTACCTGAACTGGCGCTGGTGCCTGTACGTGAACATCCCCATAGCCGTCGTCGGCGTCTTCGGCGCGTTCGCGCTGCTGCCCGACCCCCCGGGCAACACCCGCGCCCGGCTCGACATCCCCGGTGTGCTGCTCGGCTGCGGCGGACTGGTCACGATCGTCTACGGAGTCAGCGAGGCGGAGGCGCGCGGCTGGACGGACCCGCTGGTGCTGGCCTTCCTCGCAGGCGGAATCGTCCTGCTGACCGCGTTCGTGTACTGGCAGACGAGGGCCCCGAGCCCGCTGCTCCCGCTCCACATCATCAAGGACCGCACGCGCGCGGGCTGCTTCCTGACCATGGCCCTCGCCGTCATCGGCATGTTCGGCATTTTCCTGTTCATGACCTACTACCTGCAGGTCGTCCTCGGATACTCGCCCGTGTGGGCGGGCCTGGCCTTCCTGCCCATGACGGCCGCGATCGTCATCTGTACGACGCAGATCTCGGCGCGGCTGCTGCGCCGCGTGGCACCGCGCGTGCTGATGGTCCCCGGAGCGCTCCTCGCGGCCTCCGGGATGCTGTTCTTCACCCACCTCACGGTCGACGCCGACTACGCGGGCCGGCTGCTGCCCGGTCTGATCCTGATGGGCCTCGGCATGGGACTGATCTTCATGCCGGTCTTCGCCACCGCCACCGCCGGGGTCGCCCCGCAGGACTCCGGCGTGACCTCCGCGACCGTCAACACCTCACAGCAGGTGGGTGGTTCGATCGGTACGGCCCTGCTGAACACCATCGCCACCACCAGCGGCGCGGTGTACATCGCCGCGCACCTCACCAGCCCCGCCCGGAAGGCCCTGATCGTCCGCGAGGGCGTCGTGCACGGCTACACGGTCGCCATCTGGTGGGCCGCCGGAATCATGCTCCTGGCCGGTCTGGTCGCGGGCCTCATGGTCACCGCGAGGACCCCCAGACACGCGACCGCACCGGCCCCCGTGCCCGAGTCAGTCCCCTGAACCCGTCTTCCCCAGCTCCCGCAGCGCCCCGTCCGTCAGCCGGTACACCGTCCACTCGTCCTGCGGACGCGCACCCAACGCCTCGTAGAACGCGATGGAAGGCCGGTTCCAGTTCAGGACCGACCACTCCAGACGCTCGTACCCGCGTTCGACGCAGATCCGTGCCAGCTCGGTGAGCAGCGCCTTCCCGTGCCCGCCGCCCCGCGCCCCCGGCCGGACGTACAGGTCCTCCAGGTAGATCCCGTGCACCCCGCGCCAGGTCGAGAAGTTCAGGAACCACAGCGCGAAGCCGACCGGTTCCCCCGCCGCCTCCGCGACGTGCGCGAACGCCGCCGGCCGCTCCCCGAACAGCGCCTCGTGCAGCTGCTCCCGGGAGGCCTTCGCCTCGTCCGGCGCCTTCTCGTACTCGGCGAGTTCACGGACCATCGCGTGGATGACGGGGATGTCGTCGGGGGTCGCGGTGCGAATCATGGGCGCAGTTTCACACACACGTGAAGCACCCCTCGCAGGGGGACAGAGGTCCGCTCGGTGGTCAGTGCCGGCCCGCGACGCGGTCCGCCATGCGTGCGAGCCGCGACGACTGCGCACTGTGTGTGGTGAGTTCGCGGCGGTCGGCCGTGCGGTAGGTGGCGTACATGCCCTGCACGCCCAGCCAGCGAAACGGCTCCGGCTCCCATTTGCGGACCTTGTGGTCGACCCACGGGAGGGTGGTCAGGTCGGTCGGGCCCGCCTGGCCCGAGTCCTGCTGGATCAGGTCCCGCAGGGTGCGCGCGGCGAGGTTCGTCGTCGCGACGCCGGATCCGACGTAGCCGCCCGCCCAGCCGAGGCCGGTGGCGCGGTCCAGGGTGACGGTGGCGCACCAGTCGCGGGGGACGCCCAGGACGCCCGACCAGGCGTGCGCCACCCGTACGCCGGCCAGGGAGGGGAAGAAGCGGACCAGGATCTCGTGGAGGGCGTCGATGGTCGCCTGCTGGGTGCGGCCGTCGTTGTCGGTGCGCGAGCCGAAGCGGTAGGGGACGCCCCGGCCGCCGAGCGCGATGCGGTCGTCGGCGGTGCGCTGGGCGTACATGTAGGCGTGCGCCATGTCGCCGAGCGTCTCGCGACCCTCCCAGCCGATCGTCGCCCACTGCTCCGGGGTCAGCCGCTCGGTCGCGATCATGGAGGAGTTCATGGGCAGCCAGGTGCGCCTCTGGCCCTTCAGGGAGGCCGTGAAGCCCTCCGTGCAGCGCAGGACGTAGGGGGCGCGCACAGTGCCGTACGGCGTGACCGCGTGCTTCGGGCGGATCTCCGTGACCGGCGTCTTCTCGTGGATCGTGACGCCGAGTGCCTCGGCGGCCGCCGCCAGCCCCTTGATGAGCTTCACCGGGTGCAGACGCGCCCCGTGCGGGGTCCAGGCCGAGCCGACCGCGTCCGCGACCCGGACGCGCTCGACGGTCTCCCGGGCGCCGTAGAGCTCGCGGTCCTTCTCACCGTAGGAGAGCTCGTGCTCGTGGAAGGCCTTCAGGCGGGCCAGCTGGGCGGGCGTGTAGGCCACTTCCAGGACGCCGCCCTGGTGGACGTCCGCCTCGATGCCCTCTTCGGCGGTGACCCGGACGACCTCGTCGACCGTCTCGTTCATCGCCTTCTGGAGACGGACCGCCGCCTCGTGGCCGTGCAGCTTGGCGTACCGATCGCGGCCCGCGATGCCGTTGTAGAGCCAGCCGCCGTTGCGCCCGGAGGCGCCGTAGCCGCAGAACTTCTGCTCCAGGACGGTGACACGCAGGAAGGGGGCCGCCTTCTTGAGGTAGTACGCGGTCCACAGGCCCGTGTAGCCGCCGCCGACGATCACGACGTCGGCGGTCGCGTCGCCCGGCAGGGGCTCGCGGGGCTCGGGCAGACCGTCGTCCGCGTACCAGAAGGAGATGCCGCCGTTGGTCGTGCCGCTTCCTGTGCTGCTGCTCATGGGCGGGACGTTAACCCCTGAGGGTGGCCAGTGTCTCCTTCGGATTCCATGCTTTTCCGCGGCCTCTGACCAGCGGATAGCAGCAGAGACCTATCAGGATCGATATGAAATGCCCGAAATCGGTGAAGGTGCGGCCGGTGATCAGCGGCAGGCCGTAGACCGCGAGGATGACCGCCAGATAGAGGTACCGCCACGGCACCGCGACGCGGTACGTGAGGACCCCTATGACGCCCGCCAGCGCGTAGCTCACCCCGATGTCCAGGGTGTCGACCGCCGAGTGCGGCGCCGCCCCGCGCCGGATCGCACCCAGCAGTGCTCCCTCGCTGATCAGCGTAGCCAGGACGTGCGCGGCCACCGCGACCGCCAGCCAGCGCAGGGTGCCCAGCCAGCGCTCCGCCTGGGCGTGGAAAACGGTGAACAGGGCGACGTACGGCAGCCACAGACCGCCGTCGATCCACATCGCACTGGTGATCAGCACCCGTACGGGGTTGTCCGACAGCTCGTGGATGTTCGTGGACCGCTGGCGCAGGAAGTCCTCTTCGAAATCCGGAGTCATGTGGTGCAGAGCCACTGTGGTGACGAAGAGGACCGCCAGCCACACATAGGTGCCGGGGGCACTGCGTAGGTAGTTTTTGGCGCGGTGCAGGGCCCCGTCAATGCTCATGAGCCGCCTCACCGCCGCACGTAGGCTCGGCTCCGTGATCGACGTTCCGGCGGGTCTGGCCGCCTCGCAGGCCACCTACAACGGAGCGGCGGGGCGCGCCTTCGTCGCCGGGCTGCCCGAGCGGGCCGCGCACTTCCTGGAGCGCTGGGAGCTGCGCCTCGACGGCCCCTCCATGCACGGTGTCACGGCACTGGTCCTGCCGGTACTGCGGGCCGACGGCACCCCCGCCGTGCTCAAGCTCCAGCTCCTGGACAAGGAGAGCGCGGGTGAGCCGGCCGCCCTGCGTGTCTGGGACGGTGGCGCGGCCGTACGCCTCCTCGCGCACGACGAGGCCACCTGCACCCTGCTGCTCGAACGGCTCGACCACACCCGCATGTTGACGCATCTCCCCGACACACGCGAGGCCGCCCTGGTCGTCGCGCAGCTGCTGGCCCGGCTGACGGCCGTGCCGGCGCCTCAGGGGATGCGGCGGCTCGGTGACATCGCGGAGGCCATGCTGGAGCGGGTGCCGGGGGCCCTGAGACTGATCGCGGACCCGGCCGGGCGTCGTCTCGTCGAGGACTGCGCGGCGGCGGTGCGCGAGGTGGCGACCGAGCCGGGTGACCGTCTCCTCCACTGGGACCTCCATTACGACAACGTCCTCCAGGACCTCCGGGGCCTCCAGGACCCCGACGGTCTCCAGGACCCCGACGCTCTCCGGGACGGGGGCGCCCGCTCCGTCGGCCGCGGGCCCTGGGTCGCCATTGACCCCAAGCCGCTCGCGGGCGACCCCGGCTTCGACCTCTGCCCGGCGCTCGGCAACCGCTTCGAGCCCGCCGAGATCCGCTGGCGCTTCGACGCGATGACCGACGTCATGGGCCTGGATCGCGAGCGGGCCCGTGCCTGGACCCTCGGTCGTGTCCTACAGAACACTCTGTGGGAAATCGAGGGCGGCCGCCCGCTGGAGGCGGTCCAGCTGGAGATCGCGCGTCGGCTGCGGGGCACCCCGCGCGGAGCCTAGGAGGTCGTCCCTCAGGCCCCGTTCGCGAGGGCGCGCCCCAGTGCCAGCGGATCGGCCTGTCCGTCCAGTTCGCCGTGCAGGGCCATCGCCAGTTCCGGGCGGCCCAGCAGTCCGTCTCCCGCCGGGTCCCCGGCGGCCCGCGCGGCGAGGCCGAGCCCCACCCAGGTCTCGGGGTCGCCCTCGCCGCGGCCGATGCGCGCACGGAACGCGCTCAGAGCCTCGGCGGTACGGCCTTCCACCAGGGCGATGTCCTCGGGGCGCGCGCCGGCGACCACCGCGCCGGGGTCGTCACGGAGCGCCGCGAAGCCCGCGGGGTCCGCCAGCAGCCATCGCAGCAGCACCGCCCGGGTGTCGATGCCCCGCGCCGGACTGCCCGGGACGGGCACGGGCTCGGGCTCGTCCGTCGCCCTGGGCAGCGGGTTTCCGTCGGCCCAGGCTGCCGCGTGGGCGTGGAGGGTCCCCGGCGCGGGCCGTAGATGGCAGGCGCGCCAGGTGGCACGGTGGTCGGCGACCGCCAGGTCGGCCGCGGCCCGGATCCGGGCGTCGACCGGTTCGTCGAGCCAGGGCTCGATGCGCCGCGTCAGCTCGGCCACCAGCCGCCGCCCCAGATCGTTGAGCCCGTCCGCCGAACCGACGGCGCGCAGCGCGTACGCGGTCTGGCTGCGCCACAGCGCGAACTCGAACTGTCCGAGGGCGTGGCCGCGCCGCCGCCAGAACGCGGTGACACCGAAGAAGGCGTACACGCCCTGGAGCAGCCCGCCCAGGGGACGGGGGTCGTCGCGCCAGGGGGCGTAGTGCAGCCGGGTGCCCTGGTCGTCGTACAGGGTGAACAGGTGCATGAAGGCGCTGAGCTTGTTGTGCTGGAACTCGTGCACCAGCGTCGAGGCGAACTGCTCGGCGTCGTCCGGGGCCGATGCCAGGGCGGTGCCGAAGGCGTCGCCCGAGGACGCGCTGTGCGGCCGGAACCTCTCGGCGCGCGGACGGGGCACCACCGACACCAGCCCGCCCGCCAGCGCCTCGGCCACCTCGGTGTCGGTGCGCCGCAGGATGTCCCAGGCGGGGCCGAACAGTTCCTGCCACTCGGCGGTGGAGTCGATCGGTTCCACCCCGGCCGGTCCGCGCAGGTCGCGGTAGGGGTCGGTGTCGTCCAGGAGCAGGGTGCAGCCGTCGGCGCGCAGCTCGGTCAGGGCATGCCAGTCCGGCCCTGCGAGGGGGCGTCCGGCGATCCGCACGGATCCCGCGGAGGCGCTGACCTCGGCCACGTCCCAGTCCGCCCGGCCGGGCACCCGCATCGCCCCGAGCGCGGGCAGGACCACCCAGCCGTGGCGGACCGGGACGTCGGTACGGAACTCCAGGCCGACGCGTACGGCCGCGGTGGCGGCGATCGCGTGGAGGTGCCCGGTGTCCGCCCAGAGGGGTGCGGCGTTCTGGGCCGTCCCGCGCAGCCGGCGCAGCGTGTGCGCCGCCCACACACCCACGGCCGGATACGCCAGCAGGTCTTCCACCGCCTCCTTGGACACGGCCCAGGCGCGCGACAGCAACTTCCAGCCGTCCGCCAAGGGGGGCAGGGGGCCGGCCGGTGCCGTCGCGGCCGAGTCCAGCAGGGCCCGGACGACGAGCAGCCGCCAGCTCCGCTCGCTCACCCGCAGACGGTCCACCGTCGCGGGGCCGCCCCCACCGCGCAGCAGTTCGTCGAACGACTGCGAGGGCAGGACGTGGGGCAGGGCATGGGACCGGGCCGTCTGGTGCACCTCTCGCGCCGCTACGCGTCGCGCTGCGGGTTGTAGCCGCCGAGGCTGCTCGCGGGGTCGTCGATACGGCTGAGCAGCCGGCGCATGGAGCCCTGCGCGGACGGCAGGTCCAACTGGGGCCACGCGTCGAGCGGAACGTCGCTGAGGTCGATCAGCTCGGACTCGACTCCGGACTTCTCCATGGCGGCGCCCCTGTGACAGTGAAGTGATGCGATCAATGCCTTACATATCACTGAATATGGCGTTTCCAGGGATTTCAGGCTACTTGGGTGACCCTATTGCATCAAAGTCGTCACGCAGGGCCACAGCGCGGAATCGGCCCGGATCGGGTGACGGAAGGGCGGTGGGAGCACGGGCGGTGCGGGTAGGGAGCGGGTGTGATTGAACTCGCTGAACTGATCGAGGAGTTGCGCAGGGAACTGACCGCGGCTCGGACGGCCGCGGAGGGGGAGGATCTGTACTTCGAGGTGGGTCCGGTGGAGCTGGAGGCGGCCGTGGTCGTGGAGCGGTCGGCGACGGCGGGCGGCAAGATCCGCTTCTGGGTGGTGGAGGCCGGCGCGGACGGCCGGGTGGCGGACAGCGTCACGCACCGGGTGAAGCTGACACTCGACCCGCGCACCCACAGCGGCGGCGGACGGGCCCCGTGGGTGGGCGGCGCCGAGACCGAACGAGAGCGCTGAGCCGTGGCGGCACAGGATCCGCGCCGCGGACTGGATCCGGTCCGGGTGGCGGAGGTGATGGTGCGGCCCCTCGCGGGGCGGGGCCCCGGGCGGCGCGGTTCCGGCTACCGGGTGGGTCCCTGGTGGGTGCTCACCGCCGCACACGTCGTCCGTGACGCGAGAACGGGAGCCACCGACGTACGGTTCGAGGCGGACCGCGCCGACGAGTGGACCGTGGCCGCCCAGGTGGTACTGGCCTCGGAGAAGGCCGACGTGGCGCTCCTGGAACTGGACGGATCCGCTCCGCACGGCGTCCACGCGGCCGTGACCGAACCTCCCTCGTACGGGGCCGTGCCCGACGCGGACCTCGTCCTGCCGTGCAGCGCGATGGGCTTCCCCCGGTTCAAGCTGCGCGAGGACCGGATGCGACGGCTCGACGACGGCTCGGCGTCCCAGTACCGCGACTCCTGCCACGCGACGGGCATGACCTCGGTGCTGTCCAACCGCCGCGAGGGCACGCTCGAACTCGCCGTCAGCCCGCCGGAGTCGGACGCCGAGCCGGACCGGTCGCCCTGGGAGGGCATGTCGGGCGCGGCCGTCTGGCACGACGACGCGATCGTCGGCCTGGTCAGCGCGCACCACCGCACGGACGGTCTCGGCCGCCTCGCCGCCGTCCGCGTGGACCGCTGGTACGAACTGTTGACCAGGTCCGAACTGGCCCTGCTGCACGAGTGCGCCGGCCTGCCCGCGTCGGCGCCCGAGCTGCCCCGCATCCCGTCCGCACCGACCGCCGCGGACCCGGTCACCCTGGCCGGCCTGCGCGACGACCTGCCGCTGCGCGAACTCGACGGCCTGGTGGGCGCGTTGACGGCACTGCCCACGGTGAGCGACCGCACCACCCTGGCCCTGGTCCTGAACAGCATCAACCCGGCCATCGCGGCCATGAGTCCGAGGACACCGGCGCTGAGACCGGACGTGTTCGGAATCCTGCGGACCTGCCTGCGCTACCCGGGGACCTTGGACCAACTCCTCGAAGCGATACGGTTGATGGAGGGCGACTCCGCCGGGGTGGCCCGCATGGACAAAGAGGCGGTGGAGTTGTCCCGGCGCCACCGTCGAGCCGGTGAGAGCCGCTGACCTGATATCGCGCCGCCCCGCGGGTGCGGGGTTTCATCCTGGGCACGGCGGGCCATTATCAGGGGGATGTGAGCAGCCCGCATCCACAAATGCAGCCGGGGGGAAGGGGTTTGGCCGTCATGGAGCCGTCTGTGGCCGCCGTCGAGTCCAGCCTGGTCGATCTCGCGGGGGTATCTCTTGAAACGCTGCGCTCCATTGACAGCCGGGTCCTCGCCTCGTCGCTGGAGGAACTGCAGCGAAGAATCGACCACCAGATGGCCAGCGTCAGCGGAATCGACGGCGGTGCCGAGCGTTTCGACTGACACCTCCGGGGTCGCTCGTGAGTGCTGAGCCGTCCCTGCCGCATCATCGCCTGCCGCCGGACAGCCTGGCCGAACTCGTCCGTGGTGAGGGTGGCCCGGCCACCCTCACCTCTTTGCTCGGGGCCGAACGCAGCCGTCGTCTGCTGTTGCTGAGGATGCTCGACGACGCCACGGATCTCGGCCCCGCGTGGGACCTCCTCAGCCAGGCGCAGCACCGCGCGCCCGCCCTTGTCGACGACCTGCTCATGTATCCGCAGACGGGCATGTGGCTGGCCACCGCGCTGCACCGGCTGCGGGGGACGGCGTCCGGGACGGAGCCGCCGCTATGGGTGGTGCTCGGCCACTTCTCGGCGCTCGCCGCGGCGGCAGCGCTACGCGCGGAGCTTGACTTCGACATCCAGGTGCCGGCGCGGCACGGCCGGGTGCCCTTACCGACCCTGGGCTGTGCGGTGCTCCCCACGAGCGAACCATGGACGACGGCCACCGTGCGGGCCGAGGCCGGGCGCGCCGTGGTGGAAGCGTCCGGGGCCGGGGTCGTGATACCGCTCCCGTTCGGTTCGGCGGGAGCGGGGTGGCATCCGGTGCGCCGACTGACGGTCGGCCCGGCAGGCCGGCGGCTCGAGATCGCGCTGGACGACGTGGATCCGTACCGGACGTATCCACAGCCGACCGAGCCGCGTCCCCTGTCCGAGGAGGCCGCCGCGCACTGGCGGCAACTGCTGGAGCGGGCCTGGGCGGTGTTGCTGGGAGAGCAGACACGCACGGCGGAGGCCATGCGGCGGAGCGTGTTCTCACTGACACCGACGGCGGCCAGGGAAAGGTTTCGGCCACGCAGTGTGACAGCTGGGGAGGCCTTCGGGGGCATCGAGGCATCGGAACCGGACGACGCCATCGAACTGGCCGTCACCCTCGTGCACGAGTTCCAGCACACCAAACTGGGCGGACTGCTTCATCTGACGCCGCTGCTGACGGACAGCTCCGACGACGGTACGGAGCTGTGGTACGCGCCTTGGCGGGATGACCCCCGGCCTCTTGGGGGGCTGCTGCAAGGTGTTTACGCGTTTGTGGGGATCACTCGCTTCTGGCGCGCGCACCGCACGGCCGCGGCCGCGCAGACCGCCATGGCGCAGTTCGAGTTCGCACTGTGGCGGACCCATGTGGCGACGGCGATGGAGCAGATCCACCGGCATCCGCGCTTCACCCCGCTCGGCACTGCCCTGCTGGACACACTGCGCGCCCACTGCGCGCAGTGGCTGGCGGAGCCGGTTCCCGAGGAGCAACGGGCCCTGGCCCGCTTGTGCACCGACGACCACGTCGCGCGCTGGCGGGCACACCACCTGCGGCCCGCCGCGCCCGCGGTCGACGCGGCCGTACGCGCCTGGCTGGACGGGGCGAGCGGCCCGCCCGGTGCCCTGGCGGCCGAGCCCGAGGTCGTGCCCGATCCCTCGGCGCGCTGGCTGGACAGCCTGGCGATGCTCGTCCGCTACCGCCTCGGCGACACGGACGACGGCCGGCCCTCGCCCGACTGGCCCGAGAAGGCCGCGGCCCGCGTCACCGGCGCGGTGACCGGCGACGCTCTCCTGGCCGCGGGCGACGCCACGGCGGCCCGGCACGCCTACCTGGCGGACCTGGCCGTGGAGCCCGACCGGGCCGGAGCCTGGGCCGGCCTCGGCCGTGCCCTCGCCGTGGCGGACACCGAACCGACGGCGGCCCACCTGCTGTGCCACCACCCCGAACGGGCGCGAGCGGTGCACCGCTCCCTGCGACAGGTCACGGACACCCCACCGGACCCGATCCGCCTCGCCACCTGGCTCGGCTCGCCCCCGGTCTGAGCGGGACGGATCACATCGGCATCGGGTCGATGTCGCAGTCGGTCCGCTTCCTGGCCCGTGCCTGCACGGTCGCCGGGTGGGGAGCGGACTCGGCGGACCTGAGGCGGGGCCCGTCCAGGACCCTCTCCATACGGGCCAGGGTGTCCGCGCGCAGCGCCTCGCCCGCCGCCTCCTCCCCGAGGGTGACGAGGTCCAGGGAGAGGTTCGCCGCACCCACCAACGTGGTCGGGTGGTCCTCACCCAGCCGCGCCCGGCACAACGCCAGGGTCTTCTCGCCGAGTTCGCGGGCTTCTTCCACCTGCCCCAGCGCACTCAGATCGCTCGCCAGGTTGATGGCACAGGCCAGCACGATCGGATGGTTCTCCCCGAGGCGCCCGGTCAGTGACTCCAGCGCCGCCTCGTCGAGTTGCCTGGCCTCCCGCGCCCGTCCCAGCAGCCGCAGCGTCACCGCCAGGTCGACATCGGCCGCCAGGACATGGGGGTGGTCGCCCTGGTAGATGGTGCGGAAGCGTTCGCCGGCCTTCTCGCCGCGATCCCTGGCGGCCTCCAGCTGACCGTTCTGCCGCAACGCCACCGACAGGGCGAGCGCGGCGGTCAGGGACTCCGGGTGCGTGTCGCCATAACGGCGGGTGAACTGGTCGAACGTGTCGCGTGCCAGTTCCAGCGCGGTGACGTGGTCGCCCTCCTTGCGGCAGGCCTCGCTCAGCTGCCGCACGGTCCGCAGAGTCGTGGGGTTACCGGCTCCGAAGGCTGCCCGGTAGCCGTCGACGACCGCCTGCTGCAATGACCGCGCGCCCACGTAGTCACCCGTCTCACGCACGTCGACGGCGACGCTCGCCTCGGTCACCAGTGCCTGCTGGTGATCACGGCCGAACAGCCGTGTCTTCATCGCGTGCGTGTGCCGGTCCAGTTCCAGCGCGCGCTGGAACTCGCCGACCAGCCGGAGGCTCACCCCGAGGTTGTGAGCGGTGACCAGCGTGGTGGGGTCGTCCTCGCCGAAGGCGCGCCGAGCACGCTCATAGGCCATCTCGTCCAGTTCGGCACCGGCACCGAAGTCCCCCTGGTGGCGGCGTACCGCGGCTTCGAGGTTCAGCGCCACCAGCGCGTCCTCGCGCGTGTCCTCCTGGTTCGCGGGCGCGGTGCGGTCGTAGACGTTCCTGAGCTGGGCCACGAGCCGGGAGGCGTCGTCGTAGCGCCCCACCATCAAATACAGGAAGCCCAGCCACCAACCCATCAGAAGCGTCTGCTGGTCCTCCTCCCCGAACAGCCGCTGCCACACCTCCCAGGCCTGCTCCGAGAACTCACGGGCGACCTTGTGATCCCCCCAGTACCAGAGGTACTTGGCGACGTTCATCACGAGCTCGCGGACCCACGGCTGGTCGGACTCGACGGCGCCCGACGCGATGACATGGCCGTAGAGCTCGGCGTAGCGCGGCCAGTTGGCCGACTGGTTGGGCCCCTTGGGGTCGGAGGCGGCCAGCAGGGTGTGGGCCCCATTGCGCATGCGGTTCTGTTCCTCGGGGGTCATGCGGTTGATCAGCACGGCCTGCACCAGGCGGTGCATCTCGATCGAGTTGGTCCGGTGGTCGATGCGGGCGAGGGAGTAGCGGTTGATCTCCCGGATGGCGCGGGCGAGCCGCATCGGGTCGTTGAGGGCCCGGTCGAGTTCGGGGTCGATGCTGGAACCGCCGAGGCCGGAGAAGATCGAACGGGAGATGGGGTCCGGCGCGAAGTACGAACAGAGCTGGAGCAGCCGCAGCGCGGCGAGGCTGCGCGTCTCCAAGTGGTCCAGGGAGACGTTCCACGCGGCCGCGACCGGAAGCTGGTAGTCCGGCGGCGGTGACACCTCAAGGAGTTCACTGCGCTTGTCCTCGAACAGGCGCAGGTACTCCGATACCGGCATCCCCGTCTCCGCACGCCAGGCCGCGGCCTGTTCCAGCGCGAGCGGGAGGTCCCCGAGGGCATCGGCGAGGCGGTCCGCCTCGGCGTCGTCGAGGTCCCCGGGGGAACCCGAACGCCGCAGCAGCTCCTTGCTCTCCTCCCGGGTGAAGACATCGACCTCCAGGGAGGGACCCACGACGCTCCAGCGCCGGTTGCGGGAGGTGACGAGGATGGTGCCACTGCCGCCCGTGGGGAAGTAGTCGCGGACGCGTTCGGGACTGTCGGCGTTGTCGAAGATCAGCAGCCAGCGCGAGTACGGCCGTCCCTCGCGCAGCGCCTCGCGCACCGCGGGTCCGGCGATGTTGGCCTCGGCGCTGGTGCCCAGGCCGAGCCGCTGCGCGAGCTCCACCAGCGCCTGGCCGATCTGCCCGGGGCGCTCGGCGGGGATCCACCAGACGACGTCGTACTCGGACTGGTGCCGGTAGGCGTACTCGATCGCCATCTGGGTCTTGCCGACACCACCCATGCCGTGGATGGCCTCGGGCAGCACGGTGGTCGTGCCTTCCCGCAGGCGCTCCCGCAGTCGTTCCAGAAGGTCCACGCGGCCGGTGAAGTTCGGATTGCGCGGGGGGATGTTCCCCCAGATGCGCGGCTGCGTCGAGCGCGCGCTCTCCACCGCGGGCTGCTGCGTGGTCGCCATGTTCGTGGCTCCTTCTGAAGTTGTCTCGGGCCCCCTCGGGGCGTGTGCGGCATCCCGGTGGGCCCGGGTGGTGGGGTCCTGGTGCCGCGTATGGGTACGTGTGTCCTTGCCCAGGTTGACCGTGTTCTGCAGGTCGTACGCGCGCAGTGCCCGCGCGAGACGCTCGGCCTGGGGCAGGAAGCGCCCGGACAGGGCGCGCAGCGCGGCCAGTTCGATGCGCAGGAACGCCACGTTCCGCGGAGTCACGGGTGGCACGTCGGTCGTCTCGAGGAGTTCGTCCGCGGCGGGCAGGACCGGGTCGGAGCCCTCCGGGACCGCCATCCGCACCCGTACGTCGTGCAGCACCCGGACGGTGTCCCGGCGGCGGGCCAGCGCCAATAACTCCTGGCGGATGTTCGGGCCGAAGGCGAAGACCACGTCGGCCGCGCGTTCGGCCTCCGCGCCCGCGGGCCGCACCAGACCGCTCATCAGCAGCTCGGTGAGATGGGCGGGTCCGGCACCCGGCACCGAAGCCGTCAGGGCGCTCATGACGGGCAGCGCCAGAGGAGCCGCCGCAAGCCGGGTGGCCAGGGCGAACGCGGTGGGCGAGGCGGCGGCCCGGAACTCCGAGACGCGCTCCCACGGGGGTACGGCGCTGGCGGGGTCGGGCACGTCGTCGACCCAGGGCACGGCCCGCGCGGCGTCCGGACGCCGCTTCCAGTCGCGGGCCCGCACGCCTGACATCTCCACGCCGTCCGAGGCCCGGCCCGTCACCAGGTCGACCCAGCCGGTGAGGGAGTGACCGGTCCGCTCCAGGACCGGGACGGGCACCACGCCGGCCCGTGCCGCGGTGTCGTCGTCCACCGGTTCCAGGGGTGAGGTGCGCAGCTCCCAGCCCAGGGAGTCGTTGGGCGCCCAGGGGTGCCCGGAGCGCAGGCGCATGCGGTAGACGTCCAAGCCGGTACGGAACCAGAGCCGTTGGGGTAGCAGGTGCATGACCGCGAGGGGCTCGGAGCGGCCCAGTTCGCGCAGCAGCGGCAGCACCGCGTCCGAACGCCAGCCCGCGGCCAGCCCGTCGGTCAGCACCAGCACCACCCGGTGTTCACCCACGGGCGGGGGCAGGTGCTCCAGCCGGATCCGGCCCGGCTCGGTGTCGTCCGAACTCAGCAGCCGTAAGCGGGTGATCGGGCCCAGTGCCTCCTGGCGGGCGAGTTCGTCGGCCAGTCGGGCGACCGTCTCGTCCCAGACCCGCATGGTCACGTAGTCGTCGACCACGAGCAGTACGTCCGGCGGTACGTCGGGGCGGTCCGCGGAAGAAGCCCGCCCGAGGCCACGCAGGGCGTGCGACACCACGTCGAGTGACGCGTCGTCGGACACCGATGCCGATGCGGATGCGGATACCGATGGTGGTCGTGGACCGTCGTCACACTGCATAAGCGCCCTCAGAGCGTCCGGTCATGCCCGACGACGAAGGGAGCACCGAGGAGGAGTCCCGCAGTCCGCGGGCATGCGTGACATCCACGTGCCAAGCCTGGCAGTGGTCTGCTTGCGGTGCAACATGGCAGGCCACAGGAGACGGTAGAAGGGTCCGAAACTCAATCGCCGGATGGTACTTGCCCCCTGGGGACAGCCGATGGCGCTGTCTCGTCAATAGCCTGACAGTCGGCGCTGACGTGTGCAAGACCGTGCGGCATCCGCCTCCGCGCGCCGGTCGGAGGCCCCTTCCGGGCCATGGGCGCATGATGACCTACACCGGTCCGGGCGGACTCGGCTTGCGCTCGGGGTCGTCGAGCAGAATGGCCAGATGGCGACCCACGTGCAGGTCCCACGCCCCGGGGCCGAGCGCCAGCGCGTCCTTGCGCCACTCCCCGACCCGTTCCGCCAGGCTGCCCAGCCCCCGGTCCTGGAGTATCTCGCCGATGGCGTCCTTGAACTTCGGGTCCCCGCAGTCGTTGCGGTGCCAGATCATCGCGGGCACCCCGGCCCGCAGCCCGGCGAGGACCTCGCGGCGGCCGGTGCCCGACTCGTCGCCCGGGGGCTGGCTGAGCACCAGACACACCGCGTGCCGGTCCTCCTTCAGCTCACGCTCCAGATGGAAGAAGTACGCCTCGTCGTCCGCCGGGCTGCTCCAGTGCGGGTGGCTGTCCGCCGGGCGCTCCCGCAGCTGCCGCCACTTGTGGTGCCAGGGCCGGTGCCAGGCGGCCCGCTGCAGGCGCTCGATGCTGCGCACCACCACCGGATAGTCCATGACCAGCGGGGTCGGGGCCTCGGAGCCGGACTCCTTCGACCACCACTCCACGGGCTCGTTGAGCAGCTCCCAGGGCAGGATGAACTCCAGGATCACCGGCTGCCGCAGGTCGGCCCACTTCTCCTCGGCCTCCTCTATCAGCCGCTCCACCGCGCCCGGAAGCTCCTCCCGGCCCAGGTGGACGGTCTCGCCGCGCACGGGATGCCAGCCCTCGGAGTCGGACTGGCGCCAGTGCGAGAGGTAGTACCGGTCCGGCTCGATGCGGTCCGGCTCGAACTGGATCATCAGATACGCGGGGACGAGGGACGGCGCGGGCTGCGGAAAGTCCGAGTGCTGCCAGTCCGCCAGCAGGCCCTCCATGCCCAGGGCGAGGGTCTGGGTGCGGTTGAAGCGGCGCAGTACCTCGGCGGCCTCCGCCTGGCCGTCCTCCATCAGCCGATCGGCCGACAGCGCCAGGAAGGCCATGCTGGGCGGGAGTTCACCGGCCGGGGAGTTCTCGCCCGCCAGCCGCAGGAAGACCTGCCACCCCGTCTGGCACCACCCTGGCAGCTCCTGGACCCGGGAGCGGCTCGCCCGGCGCGCCATGACGGCCAGATCCGTGGAGCCCATCGCCAGCAGGACGGGCCGCAGGTGCCCGAGATCGGCGTTGTTGAAGAAGTCGACGGCCTCCCACTCGTCCACGAGCGGCCACAGCTCGGCAACCGTCGCCGACTGCTGTTCCACGTACTCCAGCGACCGCACCAGGCAGGCCAGGCCGTCACCGACGGCGGTGCACTCCTTCACCACCTGTAACAGCCACGGCCGCAGCCGGTCCCCGCCGAAGGGTTCCACGGGCGCGGCGAGTTCACCGGCCAGCAGATCCCGCCAGACCTCGCGGCTGCTCCCCTGGCTCACCGTGGCCGACCCCTGCAACGCGTCCACGATGGAGACAATGAGCTCGTTGCGGACCCGATCCGGACTGCGCCCTCTCACCCCGTTACCTCCACACAGCTGGCGCGGCACCCTGATGGTGCCCAACAGGGTAAGGCCGTAAAGCGGGGCATGGCAGGGAAAACCACGGGCATCACCGCGGGATGCCCGTGTTGTTTGCGCTGTTGGAGCCCCCTGTCGGATTCGAACCGACGACCTTCGCTTTACAAGTTCCCCCCAACAGCCCAATGACCAGGGGTGATGCCGTCCGGCCTGGCCTGCGCAGTGCGCGGCGGGTTCTCCCGATACGGCGATGTGCACGGGTGTTGCCGTCAAAGACTGCCGTCACGTCATGGGGCCTCGGAGCTGCGGTTTGGCCTGGCGGAACGCCGACCTGCGCGTTCGCCACGCTCTCGCTCAAGCTCCCGTAGGCCCCCATGGGGTTAGGGACGGTAGTGGTCGGTCATTGTGGGTGAAGAGCTGTGCACTGAAGCAGCGTTGTAGGAGACCCTGTCGTTGTGCGCCTGCAGCCGCCGTGCTTGCTCGATCAGGCGACCGTCGACGTTCTCCGTGTTGCCGTTTCTTCGGCGCAGGAGCACGAAGAGCAGGACCAGTACCGCTGCCACCAACAGACCAAATAGCACGCCGAGCTCGACCACAGACGCCCCCCGAGTGAGTGTGTGACGCCCCACGATAACGAGCAGCCTGAGGGGTGCCTACTGAAGACGGCAGCGCGCTGGTGGCCTGCGCCCGCCTGCAACGGTGGGTCGAGCCATCACCGCATTAGGAGCGAGGTGAGGTGGTCACAAGCCTGACCTGCGGGTTCACTGCCTTGGGCAGATTCGGCGGCGTGTCCCCCTGCGTCCCCTGATTCCCTCTGAGTCCCCGCCCGTTCTGGCACGAGAGTGGCACGGGGACCTGCGCTGGTGACCTTCTCGATGCGAACTATTGGCTGCTCGTTCGCTCAGGTCTGCCGGGCTGGTGGCGTCGTTTCTCCTCCCGTTGGGCGGCCACGTCGGGGATGACGGCAATGGCCTCGGTGAGGCGGCCCTGCCGGATCAGCAGTTCGGCCAGGTCGGTCGCGGCCCGTTCGCCGGGCAATGGGCGTAGGAGGGCGATGGCCTCCTCGACGCGGCCGTCCTGGGCAAGCAGCCAGGCGATGGTCAGCTCGCGGTCCTCGACCCTGTCGGCCGGCAACGCCTGGATCTCCGCGATTGCCTCCCTGGCGCGTCCCGACTCTCCCATCAGCCACCACCGGTTGGACCGGAGCCAGAACTCATCGTTCTCCTCCAGGAATTCGGGGCTGCGCCCTTCCGTGAGTCCAACGGCTCTGTCGTGCAGGCCCCGGTCGGCGAGCACGATCAGGGTCGCCTGGAGAAGGTTCCCGTCGAAGAGGTCGTCGAACGTGTGCTCCACCGCCTCGATCGCGTCGTCTACCCGGCCCTGGCGGATGAGCAGTCCCATCAGTGTGCTCTCGTGCCAGCCCGGATGCTTGGCGGCGATGAGGCCGCGCAGGTACGCCTCCGCTTCCCCGGCTCGGCCCAGGTTCTCCAGGGCCGTCACGTACGGGCTTACGGCGGCGTACCTCTGGGTGTCGGCAAGGTCGCGAAGTTCCTCGACCCGACCGTGTCGGGCCAGCAGCTCGGCATAGAACATGACGTTGTTCTGCGGCCCGTACCGGCGTGCGGCCATGTCCGCGCCGAGCAGCCGGATTGCCTGGTCCGCCCGGCCGGACCGCTCCAAGACCCGGGCCTGTGCAGGGAGGGCACCCCACAGGTCGTCGCACTGCTTCGGGTCGTGCCGGAACTCCTCGGCGATCGGGGCCAGCAGCTCCAACACCCGCTCGTCGCATCCCTGGCCCTCGGTCATCTCCACCAGGGCCCCCAGCAGGCGCCCGCCGCGCAGGTGCGGGCCGAGTACGCCGATCGCGTCGTTCACCCGCCCGGCCCGGACCAGCGCCTCGGCGTAGTCCCGCCACGCGTCGACCGCGTTCTCCTGCGCCCTCTTGGGGTGCGCCAGCTCCAGCGCCTGGTCGACGCGGCCCCACCGCAACAGGACGTCGGCGCCCGCCCGCACCGCCGGCTGCCAACCGGTAGCCGCGAACGGCTCCACCACCGTCCAGGCCCGTCCGAACTCACCCACCGCACACAACCCCCGCACCGCACCCACAGCGCAGAACCAATCCTCACGCTCCCGTGCCGCCTCCACCAGGGCCTCCAGGCCGCCGCGTTCGAGGATCTCGTCCACGATCCGCGGCAGGACACCGCCGAGGTTGCTCAACTGCCACTGCAGATCATCCACATTCACGGGGGCACCCTAGGGTCAGCCGCCGACACACCCGCGACGCGGCTTGCCGGTTGGCCCGCCGAGCCTGTCAGTGGGCCACCCGCTCCCGCCCGGAGGAGCGAAGCGACGACGGGTGCTTGATGAGGCAGGGAAGGTTGGAACGGCACTAGAGCGGCGCTGGGACTGTGATCTGCGCTGGCATCACGCGCCAGGACGGGCGGCAACGTCAGCGGGCAGGAGCCGTCCGGTGAAGCCCTCGGCGCACAGCCGCTCGTAGGCAGCCACGATTGCGTCTGGGACTTCCTGTTCGATGGCCAGACCCCAGCCAGGGAACACGAGCACTCGTTGCAGGGCGCCCACGATCATGTCGATCACCATGTGAGCATCCCCGATGGAGTCGGCATACTCCTCCAAGCCCATCGGCGTGGACGCGCACACCACCTCTACCTCGGCCCAGAGCTTCCGCATCATGGCGTATGAGCGCCGCTCTTCATATGGCTTGCTCACGAGCAGGACTGTGGAGACCGTGATGCCGGCCTCTGCCAGCACCGCTTTCGTGAACTCGATATTCTCGCCGGTGTTCGTTGCTCGCGGCTCCAGGAGTACGGCGGAATCAGGTACCCCGAGTTGCAACGCTCGCTCTCGGTAGTGGACAGCCTCTCCACGCGGCATGCGCGCTCGTGTCGTGGGGCTGGTGGCCCCAGTGAACACGATGACCGGCGCCATGCCTTGGTGGAACAGCTCCGCTGTCACGTCAGCCACCCCCAGGTCGTGGCTGCCCAGACCGACGGCCACCGAGCAGGGCCGCGGGTCGTGGTGCATGCGGTGGTAGTCCCACAGAAGTCGGGCATCCGCCCATGCCTGTGCCGAGATCATTCCTGGCCCTTCCTGTCTTGTGCCGAGTCCGGAACTTTGAAGTCGTACTCCCACGCGAAGCGAGAAGCTGAGTGGATACCCACCGCGAACTCGACCACCGTGCCATCTGCGGTGTACGTGGTCCGGTGAAGCTCGACCACGGGTTCACCGACAGGGAGTTGCAAGAGCTGCACCTCGTCAGCGGTCGGGACTCGGGCGAACAAGGCCTCTCTCATGTGGTCGATCTCGTATCCGGCGTCGTAGAGGACCCGGTATCCGCCGCCACGGCCAGCAGGGCCCGGAGTGGGGTCGACGATGCGTGTTCCCTCGACGTGCTCTGGTCTGTAGTAGCTGGTCAGAGTATGGGTCGGCTGCGTTCCCTCCTTCACGAGGCGGGCACGCGCGTACACCTCAGAGCCGACTGAGACACCTAGCCCCTCCGCCACGAGGCTGTTCGCCTGCACGCGGCCCACGGTCTGCGTCTGCTCGTTGCGCTTATACGCCCGGCCTGAGGCAACGCGGTCAGCGATGAACGCGACCTCGTCCCCGTCACGCCACTTCGCCTTGTCGTAACGGGAGATGCCGAGCCGCTTGAGGGGAGTGCGCGGACGCACCACGGTGCCGTGACCGCGTGTAGAGGTCACTAGGCCTTCAGCCTCCAAAGCCTTGTAGGCCTGATGAACAGTGGCCTTAGAGCCTTCCCCCGCGTCGACCAACTCTCTGATCTGGGGCAACTGGGCGCCCGGTGCGTACTCACCGTTTCTGATCTGCTCCGCGAGCCTGTCCGCCAGGTCGCGCCACTTCGGTGCCACGCAGAACTCCTCTCGACGCGAACCAGTGAACCACAGTCCTAGGACTGTTGACAGTCCTAGGACTGCATGCCATTGTCATCTCGGGTCGCTCGCAGTCCTAGGACAGCGAGTCGGGAGGGCTCTTCTTTGGGCTGCTTCCAGGCCGTGCCGGTTCGGGACAGCTCGCCTCTACGTGGGGTGGGGCCCCCTGCTGGTCGTTCCTTCAGAACTCAACAGTGTGACGACTCGACGGGGTGAGATTCCCCGTCCCCGTGGCGACCCGGGTCAAGGTCGCCGGCGGCCACTTCCCCGCGCACCAGCTCTGGACAACGTCCCTCGGGATCATCCCTCCATTCCTGGAGGTCACCCCTTGGTGATGCCACCTGGTGCGCGCCGCCCTGCTGGCGTCAGAGCAGTGACGATGACGCGCCCGATCCACCGGCTCGGGACCGGTCCGCCGCAGCAACGGCGGACCGGTGAAGCCGATCTCTTCCGCCCCGCCATCCGGCCGCGAGGGCGCCGGATCGAATCCGGCCCGGGGTACTGCGGCCGTCCGGCCGCTGGCAAGTTCCGAAGCACGCAGAGGAGATGCACATGGGCGACAACAAGAGCGCTGCCGTCTTCAACTTCGGCGAGGGCGACATCACGTTCGGCGGGTCCGTGGTGATGGGCGACCAGGTCGGAGTGTCCGGCGGCGTCGTCTACGGCGACGTGGTCATGGGCTCCGCCGCCACGTCCGAGGACACCGACGGCGAGTAACAGGCCTTCCCCGGCTCAACGCCGCGCGCAATGCACGCGGCATTCCACCAATCAACGGCGCACCCCCCGGAGCGGCTACTCCGGGGGGTGCTGTCGGGCCGTACCACCTGTGAGAGGAACACGACCCATGCAGGACATCGTCACTGTTCAGGAAGCCGTTACCGCGTTCGCCGAGTGGCTGGAGCCCACGGACGCCGAGCTGGACGCCATCGACCGTGAGATGCCCGTCATCGAGGCGGACATCGACCTGTTGGACGCGCAGATCATCGCCCTGGACCGCACCCCCAACGAGCTGGACACCCGCCGCATCCGCCGGGCCCGCAGCGTGGCACTGGCCTTGCGGCTGGTACTCGCGAACCGGGTCTCGCCGCTGGTTCCGGGGGTGGGCGCGTGAGCACCCCCCAGACGCTCACCGCCGCGCACGCGGAGGTGAAGGCGGAGATCGCGCGGACCGACAGCAAAACCGGTCTGCTGCTGGCGTTCGTCGGCGCCGTCCTCGCCGGCGCGTGGACCGTCGCCAAGGACGTCCCCCTGACCGTCCCCGCCTACGTCACGGGGAGCCTCGGCATGGGCCTGCTGGTCGCTGCGGCGGGTCTGCTGCTGCGGTCGGTGCGCCCGAACCTGGGCGGTGGCCGTGGCTTCCCGCTGTGGGCGACGCTCACGGCCGAGGAGATCCGCACCATCCTCGCCGACGACCAGGCGGCGGACATCGCAGGACTATCCCGCATCGCCGTCGCCAAGTTCACCGGTCTGCGCCGCGCGGTCGACCTGACCTGTGCGGGCGGCGCGCTGCTCATCCTCGCGGCCCTGCTCACCCTCGGGGGTGCGGCATGAACCGCACGGGAAGGGTCCTTCTGGTGACGGCGCTGGTCGCCGTGGTCGCGATGGCGTTCCGCGTCTCGTGGAACGCGTTGCGGGACATCGCCAACGCCATCGGCGCGGACCACACGGCCGCGATGCTCTACCCGTTCGTGGTCGACGGCCTGATGGCCCTCGCTCTGGTCGCCACCCTGGTCCTGGTCGGTCGGGACCGGACATTCGCGCTGCGAGTGCTGGGCACCTACACACTGGCCTCGCTGGTCCTCAACTACGTGCACGGCCTGGTCCCCGCACTGCATGGGGCCACGGTCGACTGGGGACGGCTGGCCGACTGGGACCCCGCCAACTGGGCCCTGGTGCTGCTGGCAACGTCGCTTCCGGTCGGGTCGATCTACTTCGGCTCCGATCTCGTCGCGAAGGTGCTGCACCACCGCCCCACCCCGATCCCCACCCCGGTCACGAATGCGGAGGAATCGACTGAGACCGTGATGAATCGGTCTATGGCTGACCTCACGGAATCGACTCCCGCTCCCGTCGCCGTAACGGCGGTGCGAATGCCCGATCCGGTGACGGTGGACTTCCTGAAGTCGACTCTCCCGCTCAAGCCCGTACCGACCGCCGTCGCCCCGACTCCCGCCCCGGCGATCGAGCGGCGCGCGGTGGCCGCTGAGTCGCCCCGCCCGCGCCGGGCCACCGGTCGGGTTCCGCAGGTCGCCCGATCGAGCCGGCCGAAGCGCACGCCGGATCAACTGCTGGCCGAGGCCCGCACGGTGACGGCTGATTGGCCGGACGCGAAGCTGACCGCCGAAGGGATCCGCCTCGCGGTCCACACCTCGCCGGCGAACGCCCGGACGCTGCGCGAGACCCTGCGCTCTGAGCGGACCGGCAAGGCGGTCGCCTGATGTCGGCCGCGTGGGGCAAGTGCTTCGACCCGTCCGGCGCCCGCTACGGGGTGCCCACCTACCCGTGGCGACTGGCCCCGGACGGGCTGGCCACGCGCCGGCAGTTACGGGAGCAGGGCCTGCGTCCCGGGGGCCAGCCGATCGCGGCGCAGACCATGCGCGTCAACCGGCGCGCGGGCGGGGTGCGGGTCGCCTACCTCTACCGCCTCGACCTGGCTCTGCCGGTACGGCCTATGACCTCCCGGAAGTGGGGCGCGCTCGCGCTGGCGATGCTCGCCCGCCGCACCTGCCCCAAGTGCCAGATCACCTACAGCTACTGCATGCCTCGCTCCCTCGGCATGTGCGTGCTGTGCGCCTACCCCGACAACGCCCCGGAGGGTGCGTCATGGAACAGCTCCCCGCACACCGTCCGTTGACGGTCGTTCAGCTCCCCGACGGCAGCCACGTCTACGCCGACCCCGCCGCCCTGCCCGCCCATCAGCCCTCCGGGCCGCAGGTGGTGCACATCCACCAGGCGCCGCCGGACCGCACGGTGCAGCGCGTCGCGCTCGGCTCCGGTGTCGGTGCCGGGGCGGTCGCGGCCGGCGTCTACTTCGGCCCGCTGCTCGTCGGCGTCCTGACCGCCATCGCCGCGAACCTCGCGATGCTGGCGTTCATCTCGCTCGTGCTCGGCTGGGCCGTGGTCACCGTGGTCCGCTCCGTCACCACCGGCACCAAGAGCACCGGCCGGAAGGGCCGCTGAAACACCCCAAGGCCGTAGGCGGCCCGTGGGGCGTCCGAGGGGCCTTCCGGGTGGGGTTTGACCCCCGGAAGGCCGTTCGGCCGCCAGAGACCCCGTAGCGACGCAGGGTGACGGAAGTTTCCGTCCTCGCGCGCGCACGCGTAGGGGCCGCCTCGGAAACCAGGAAACCGGAAACACGCTCACTCGCCGTAACCAACAGGTGTGGTGACGGGCCGTCGCAGGGCCCGTCACCACCAACCCACTGATCCCGGAAACGAGGACACCCGTGAGTCACGGACAAGTCTGGCGCACCCACCGCCAGTACGCCGCCACCGCCGCCCGCTGGACCGTTGATCACTGGCGCAAGGAAGCCGAGCGCCGCCGCGCCCTGCGTGCCGAACGCAAGCCGCTCGTGCGCGATGCCCGCCGCGCGCTCGCCACCGCACGCGCCATCGACCCCGAAGGCGTCACCCCCATCCGCCACCGTGCGGAGCGCGAGTTGCGCACCGCCAAGCGGCGGCTGCCCGACCCGCTGTGGCTGTTCGCCACCAAGACCACCGCCGCGCTCGCCGTCGCCGGGTACGTGTGGCTGCCCCGGGTCCCCATGCGCGTGTGGGTGTGGTCGGCCGTCGCCCTCGTCGCCGCCGTCACCGCGCTGAGCGTGTGGATCGCCGTGCGCGAGCGCGACACCACCGGATTGAAGCCCACCGCCGAAGAGTCGGCGCTGCTGAAGCGGTTGCAGCCGCAGCACTGGAAGGAGCACGCCGAACAGCGCGGCCTGGCAGGCACGCTGACCGGCCGGCCCAAGCTGACCGAGGCGGGCATCGTGTGCGCTGTCCGCCTCGACGGGACATGGACAGCCACCAAGCTCCGCAGCGCCGAGGACCACGTGCGGGCGCTCCTCGGGGCCCGCACCACCCTGCGGATACAGATCAAGGCAGGCAAACAGGGAGGCTGGGCCGAACTCATCCTGCGCACCCGTTCCGCCGCTGACGGCGACGACCTGAAGTGGACGCCCGAACGGCGCTCGCTCGGGGTCGACACCGTCACCGGCGACCCGGTGACCGTGCCGCTCGGGGAGCGGCTCCTCATCGCCGGACGATCCGGCGCCGGCAAGTCCGTCGCCTCCCGCCCGCTGCTATTCGACGCGTCCGAGGGCGCCACGAACGCGCTCGTCATCATCGACCTCAAGCGCGTGGAAGGGCGTCTGTGGGACCACCGCGCCCGCGTCGCCTCCACCCCGCGCGACGTCATCGACCTGGTCGATGAGCTGGAAACCGAGATGCTGGACCGTCTCAGCATCCTGCCCAAGGGACAGGACACCTGGACCCCCACCCCCGACCGTCCCCGCATCACAGTCGTCGTGGACGAGGGAGCCGAGGTCATGACGGCCGCTGACAAGGTCCCCTACGAGACCGAGACCAGCGACGGCAAGACCCGCACCGTGAACCGGTCCGCGCTGCCGGGGCTGGAGTCCATCGCGCGGATGGGACGCGCGGCCTGCATCGACCTGTGGTGGATGACCCAGAAGCCCACCATCAATGACGGCATCCCCAAGCAGATCGCCCCGCAGATCGGCGTCTCCATCTGCCTCGCCGTACGCACGCCGGCCGAAGCCCGCGTGGTCCTCGGGGAGGACGCACAGGCCAAGGGCTGGAACGCCGACGAACTCCCCGTGCCGGGTGTGGCGCTGATCCGTAACGGCAAGCGCAAGCCCGACCCAGTCAAGGTCCGCTACATGGACAAGGCCGTCGTCATCGCCCTGCCCGACCGCACCCCCTGGTCCCGGTCCGTCGCTCCCACGGTGGAAGCCGCGGGCGCCCCTGCGCTCACCCTCGTCAAGACCACGGCCCCGGATGCACCCGCCACGGACAGCGCCGTCGCCCGCGTCCTCAAGGCCATCGAGACCGCCGACGAACCGGTCCGCCAGAAAGACCTGGCCACGATCACCGGACTGTCCAAGGGCGCCGTGTCCAAAGCCGTCAAGACCCTCACCACCGGCGGCACCATCGCCCGCGCCCTGGACGGACGACTGACCGCCGCACGCGGCGACGAATCCGCCGCCGCCTGACGTCCGACCCCTGAAGGAGCAACGTGTTCGAGATCCGCGTCATCTGCGACCTCGACGACACCGAACGTGTCGTCGCCGCACTCGACAGCACCTTCACGACCAGCACCGTGACCGTCTACCCCAGTCGGAGCGGCGAGAGGAACCGCCTCTACCTCCGCGCCGACCACAAGCAGACCCCCGAGCAGGACGCCACGGACTGGCCCAACGCCACCCAGGCATACGCCACCGCGCCCGAGCTGGGCGGGGAGCTGGTGTGGATCAGTAATGCCGAGGACCGGGGACGTGAGTGGCTGCTGCGCCGCGCAGCCCTCATGGACCGCATGGCCAGTGGCCTCATCCCCGGCTACACAGCCAGCACCAGCAACGCCCTCGACCTGGCCTCGCGGCTGATGGCTCTGGACGGCGCCGTCGTGGGCTGCAACCCGCGCGCCTACGTCCGCCAGCAGTACGCCCAGTGGGCGAACAGCCACTAGCTACGCCAAGGGCGGCCCCCACGTCTCGCCAAAGAACCGGGGCCGCCCTTGCCAACCAGCCCACTACAGACCTGTTGGAGGTCTCCAGCATGACTCAACCGACCGACATCCGGCGAGGGCGCGGCGTACAGCCGCGCGCGCTGGACCTGCACCTGCGGACGGCCCTCAGCCTGGCAGCCGCCGGTGTGCCGCCGTTGCCGCTGCGCCAGGGGAAGCTGCCGTTCGGGAACTGCCGTGCCTGCGCGAACAACGCGTGCGGCGGTCGGCCGAACATGAAAACCCCCGGCCCCTGCACCTGCCCGGCACCCTGCCACGGCTGGGCCGCCGCCACCACCGACCTCGACGTCATCAACTCGCCGACGTGGGGACGAGCCTGGCGCGAAGCGGCAGCCGTGGCCTACCACCCCGGCGGCGCCGGCCTGACCGTGGTCGACCTCGACAACGCGGCCGCCATCGCATGGGCCCGCGACACCCTGCCCGCCACCTGCATCGTGCCGACGACGCGAGGGCAACACTGGCTCTACCGGGGCGTCATGCCCTCCCACAACGCCGTACGGCACGGCGTGGACATCAAGTCGTCCATGCAGTACGCGCGGTGGCTCGGGCCCGGCACGGGCACCCTCACGGCACTCCCGGACGTCGTCCGCGCGCTGATCGTGAAGGAGCCCACCGCAGTCCGAACGACGGCCGTCACTGTGCCCGCGCCAGCCGGGGGCGGGGAGTGCCCGCACCGCACGCCGACCTACTTGGACCGTGGCATCGCCATGGCGGAACAGCGCATCACCGAGGCCCGTGAGGCGGTGCACGCCACCGTCTACCGGACGTTCCTCGCGGTGCTGTCCACGCACGGCCGGTGCGGCTGCCTCACCGAGGCGCACACCGCGCGGCTGTTCACCGCCGCGCAGGCCAAGGGCGAGTCGCCCCGGCACTGCACGGACGCGTGGACCAACGCCCTGACCACGTTGGGACTGTGACATGTCCGAGGACGAGAAGAACCCCGCCCGCGAAGTCATCGCGGACTACGCGCAGGCCCACTTCCGGTACTTCCGCACTGCCGACGGGACCGTGTACGCGCAGCGGAACGGCCACCCCGTGGCCCGGCCGATGCGCTCCCAGGGCACCACCGGCAGCCACCGCCAAGAACTCATCGTCGGCATGTACAGGGACGGAGTCGGCGTGTTCAACGGGACCGCGCTCAAGGAGGCACTGGACCTGATCGAAGCGCTCGCGCTGTACGAGGACACGCACGCCGTACACATCCGCGTGGCCCCCGGGTTCGACGGGGCGACGTGGCTGGACCTGGGCCGCGATGACGGGCAGTCCGTCCGCATCCATCCTTCGGGCTGGGAGATTCTCACCCCTGACCCGCGTGAGGTGTGCTGGCGGCGCACCCAGCTCACCGGGGAACTGCCCCTGCCCGTCAAGGACACCGACGGCAAGGGCATCGACCTGCTGATGCGGCTGTGCAACTTCGCCAACGCCGAGACTGAGTGCCTGGCCATCGCGTGGCTCATCGGCTGTTTGGGCCCGTCCGTGCCCGTCCCTGCGCCGTTCCTTACCGGGCCTCAGGGCGCGGGCAAGTCCACCGGGGGCCGGATGCTCACCAGGATCATTGAGGGGATGAGCGGTGACCTGCGCCGGGCGCCGAAGGATGAGGAAAGCCTGATCGCGGCGGTGGCGGCGGGGTGGGTCACCGCGCTGGACAACCTCTCCCACGTGACGCCGGATCTGTCGGACGCGATGTGCTGCATCGTGACCGGAGCTGAGAGCGTCAAGCGGGCTCTGTTCACCGACGGAGACGTGTTCCGCGTCGGCTACCGCCGCCCCCTGCTCCTGACCGGTATCGACGTCGGTGTCATTCGGCCCGACCTCGCGGACCGGCTCCTGCCACTGCGGTTGGAGCGGCCCAGCGTCCGTCGCACCGAGGCGGAACTGTGGGCGGAGTACGCGGAGGTCCTGCCGCTCGTTCTCGGCTCGCTCCTGGACCTCACGGTCAAGGTCCGGGCCATGGAGGCGGAGACCCCCACCGACCTGCGGATGGCGGACTTCGCGCACCTGTGCGCGCAGTTCGACGCGGCAACCGGCCTCGGGGCGCTCACCGCCTACCGGGCGAGTCTGGACGACCTGAACGACGACGTGATCGAGGGTGACCTCCTCGCGCAGACCGTCCTCAGGCACGCCGAGACCATCGAGCCGGGCGCGGCGCAGCGGATGACGTCCACGGAGTGGCTGTCCTGCCTCAGCAGCCTCTACAGCGGCGACGACTGCCGCCCCCTTCCCAAAGGGTGGCCCACCACCGGCAAAGTCCTCTCCGACCGGCTCAAGCGCCTCCAACCGACGCTGGCCGCCCGGCGCGTCCTTGTCGACTCGGGCCGCACCAGCGCGGGCCGCTACCTCGAAATGACCCGCACGCTCCCCCCGACCCCGCACGAGCAAGCACGGGCGTTCTAACCCGCGATCCGCACGCACAAGCGAACAGCAAGAGAAGCACGTGCTCCTCTTGCTGTTCGGCGGAACGCCGCCCCAAGGTCGCGCCGCGCAGCGGCCCCTTCTCTGCTCTGTGAGGGCACCGAACTACAACAGGCAGACCCTTCTTTGTACTAAGAAGGAAGACGCTGCGTCATGTGCGTCATGCGGGCCGGAAAGCGGCACCTGACCTGCGCCAACAGGCATGACGCAGACGGCTTGCTCTGCGTCATCCTGCGTCATCTGCGTCATCCGATGACGCACGCCGTGACGCGGCGATGACGCACACCCTAACTGCTGCGTCAAGCAACCCGCAGGTCAGAGCCCCGAATGACGCTACCGACGCAATGACGCAGAAATCCACGCCTCGGACACGTGCGCGCATCTGCTGCCTCCGCAAGGCCCCCAGAGGAGTCCCCGCATGACCACCGCCATGCCCCCGAGCCACGAAGCGCTCAAGGTCCCCGAGGTCATGTCCGCCCTGCGCCTCAGCCGCAGCAAGGTCTACGACCTCATCCGATCCCGTCAGTTGGCGAGCTTCACCGTCGGACGCGCACGGCGGATATCCCCCGACAGCCTGCGCGCCTTCATTCAGGAACAGATCGAGGAGAACGCGGCCTGATGACATCCCGCAAGAGGAACCCGAACGGCGCTGGCAGCATCTGGCAGCGCAAGGACGGGCGCTTTGAGGCGCGCGTCTACGTCCCGCAGCCTGACGGCACCCGCAAGCGCAAAACGGTCTACGGCTCCACCTGGGATGAGTGCGACGAGAAGCGTCAGGAACTCGTTCGGCGCGACCGCCAGGGAATCCCGACGCCTTCCCGGTCGGCAAAGCTCTCCGAGTGGCTGCCGTACTGGCTGGAGGAGTGCATTAGGCCGCAGCGGAAGCGGACCACGTACGTGAAGTACGAGATGCACGTCCGGCTCTACCTGGTACCGCTGTTGGGCAGCCGCCGACTGGAGTCGCTCACCACGGCGAATGTGCGACAGATGATCTCCAAGGTCACAGAGCAAGCGTCGGCAGCAACCGCGAAGGAGGCGCACCGCGTGCTGCGAACGGCCCTGACGGCTGCATGCCGCGACGAGCTGATAAGCCGCAACGTCGTGCAGTTGGTGCCCGCCCCGCGAGTCGAGCCGCGCGAACTGCGCCCCTGGTCGCTGGACGAGACCCTGACGTTCCTGGAAGCGGCGCGGACCGACCCGCTCTATCCGGCGTTCGTTCTGGCCGTCGCACTCGGCTTGCGGCGGGGGGAGATCCTCGGGCTCCAATGGCGGGACGTCGATCTTGACCGACGCACCCTCACCGTCCGGACCACGCTGAACCGTGGCGGCAAGGAGCTGTACCTCGACACGACGAAGAATCGGCGAGCGAGGGTGATCCCCATCCCGCTGATGTGCGTGGCGCCGCTCCGGTGGCAGCGTCTACGGCAAACCGCCCGCCGGGACGCGATCGGCGCGGACTGGCACGACAGCGATCACGTCTTCACGACACGCAGCGGTAGGCCGATCGAGCCGCGGAATCTGTACCGGTCGTTCCTGCGGATCGCGGCGTCCGCTGGTCTGCCGCAGGTGCGCTTGCACGACACCCGCCACGGGTGCGCGTCGCTGCTCTTCGCAGCCGGCGTGGCGCCTCGCACCGTCATGGAGATCTTGGGGCACTCGCAGATCGCGGTGACGATGAACGTCTACACCCACGTGAGCGACGACAACCGTCGGGAAGCCATGGGTCACATGGACCGCCTGCTCAAACGGCGCCGTTAAGCGGGATTGCCGTCAGGAACTGCCGTCAACGCTCCCACGATTTTTGATCGTGGGAGCGTTGTCCCAGGTAGTTCGCGGAGCCCCCTGTCGGATTCGAACCGACGACCTTCGCTTTACAAGAGCGGCGCTCTGACCAGCTGAGCTAAGGAGGCCTGCACGCGTGTGCCCGTGCAGTGTACCCAGGTCCCAGCCGCGCCCTCTCGAAAATTTCCGCGAAGTTCACAGGCCCCCAGCTACTGACAGACCAGGTGAACGCCAGGTACCGTCCTGAGCCAGTTCACTCTCGTGGACTACACCACCGCGAAGGCTTCGCGGTGGACACCACCTTTACAACGGATCGTCCGGCACGTTCCTGCCGGTGAAGGGGGCCCCTCACCATGGCCACTGTCTCGTTCGACAAGGCAACCCGGATCTACCCGGGTTCCGAGAAGCCCGCCGTCGATGCTCTGGAGATCGACATCGAGGACGGCGAGTTCCTCGTCCTCGTCGGTCCCTCCGGCTGCGGCAAGTCCACCTCGCTCCGCATGCTCGCGGGGCTCGAGGACGTGAACGCCGGCGCCATCCGCATCGGTGACCGCGACGTCACGCACCTGCCGCCCAAGGACCGGGACATCGCCATGGTGTTCCAGAACTACGCGCTCTACCCGCACATGACGGTCGCCGACAACATGGGCTTCGCGCTCAAGATCGCCGGTGTCCCGAAGGCCGAGATCCGCCAGAAGGTGGAGGACGCGGCGAAGATCCTCGACCTCACGGACTACCTCGCCCGCAAGCCGAAGGCCCTCTCCGGCGGTCAGCGCCAGCGTGTCGCGATGGGCCGCGCCATCGTGCGTGAGCCCCAGGTCTTCCTCATGGACGAGCCGCTGTCGAACCTCGACGCCAAGCTCCGTGTCTCGACCCGTACGCAGATCGCCTCGCTGCAGCGCCGCCTCGGCATCACCACCGTGTACGTCACCCACGACCAGGTCGAGGCCATGACCATGGGCGACCGTGTGGCCGTGCTCAAGGACGGTCTGCTCCAGCAGGTCGACTCGCCGCGCAACATGTACGACCGCCCCGCGAACCTGTTCGTCGCCGGGTTCATCGGCTCCCCCGCCATGAACCTCGTCGAGGTCCCGATCACGGACGGCGGCGTGAAGTTCGGCAACTCCGTCGTGCCGGTGAACCGCGAGGCCCTGAAGGCCGCCGCGGACAAGGGCGACCGCACCGTCACGGTCGGCGTCCGCCCGGAGCACTTCGACATCGTCGAGCACAACGGCGAAGCCGCCAAGTCGCTGACCAAGGACACCGCGGACGCCCCGGCCGGCCTCGCCGTCTCGGTGAACGTCGTCGAGGAGCTCGGCGCCGACGGTTACGTCTACGGCAGCGCCAAGGTCGACGACAAGCTCACGGACCTGGTCGTCCGCGTCAGCGGCCGCGCGGTCCCGGACAAGGGCGCCACGCTGCACGTCGTGCCGCGGCCGGGCGAGACCCACGTGTTCTCGACCTCCACGGGCGAGCGCCTCTCCGACTGATCGCCCTGATCGCCGCGAAAAGCAAGCCGGGGGGACGAAACCCGCGCCGCGGTCGAATTCACCCAAGTTGACGAAGAGGGCCCCACAGCCTGCTGTGGGGCCCTCTTCGTTGTCGACAAATACCCCGGCAAGCCGGTCATTTCGATCCCTGTACGTCAACTCGCCACCCAGCCAAAGCCGTTCCCCTATCCCCCGAACTGATTACTAAATGTCGCCAAATCATCACCCCGCGCTACCCTCACTCGCGTGAAGCACTCCACCACTAACCAACGGACCCGGCGTGGCCGTGGCCCCGCGCGCCGGATCGGTCGCACCCTCGCCCTCGTTCTGCCTGTCGTCCTGGTGCTTTCCGGGACCCTCGCGGTCACCCGAGTCAACTGGTCGGGGAACTCCTCGGACTCGGTGCTCACCGCCTCCTCCTCGGACGTCTCCTCGCGTGCCGTCTCCCGTGCCCCGCAGGACGTGCTGCGCGACCGGCTCCTGCTGGAGCTCCAGGAGGAGAACCCGGGCGTCGCCCTCACTCACCTCCAGGAGGCCGTGAACGGCCGCCCGTCGCTCGCCAAGCACTGCGTCTCCATCGCCCGCGCCCTCGGCCGCGCCGCGGTCCGCGCGTACGGCCCGACGCGCGCCCAGGCGTTCGCGCGCCCTGTCTGCGACACGTCCTTCGCATCGGGGGTCGCGGCCACGCATCTCTGAGCCCCATCGGCCCCACCTGTTCTGTCAGGTAACAGCTGCCTAAGGGAACGGTTGCCGACAGAAGCCGTGAGCGGGGCGCCACGTACAGTTCGGGCATGACCCATCCGAACGCCGCGTCACGCCCCGTTCAAGCCGTTGTCCTGGCCGGTGGTCAGGGCTCCCGACTGCGTCCCTACACCGACGACCGGCCCAAGCCGATGGTCGAGATCCCCGGCACCGGGACCCCGATCATCGGTCACCAGCTGACCTGGCTCGCCGAGGAAGGCGTCACGGACGTCGTCGTCTCGTGCGGCCACCTCGCCGAGGTCCTCCAGAAGTGGCTGGACTCGGCCGACCTCCCGGTCAACATCACGACGGTCGTCGAGACGGAACCGCTCGGCCGGGGCGGCGGCCTGAAGTACGCCGCCGCGCACCTCCCCCACCCGGACAAGCCCTGGTACGCGACGAACGGCGACATCTGGACCCGTTTCTCGCTGCGCGACATGGCGGACTTCCACACCGAGCGCGACGCCGTCGCGACGCTCGCCCTCGCCCGCCCGCGCATCCCGTGGGGCGCCGTCAAGACCGACGGCTTCGGACGCGTCACGGACTTCATCGAGTCGCCGCCGACCACGTACGAGATCAATGCGGGCGTCTACGTCTTCTCCGCCGAGTTCGCCGAACTGCTCCCCGAGCGCGGCGACCACGAGCGCACCACGTTCCCGCACCTGGCCCGCGAACGCCGCCTGGCCGGCTTCCCGCTCCCGCAGGGCGCCTACTGGCGCGCCATCGACACCGCGAAGGACCTCACGGAGGCGGCGAAGGAACTCGCGGCCCTGGGACGCTGAGAGCGGCCCTGGGACGCTGAGAGCCCCTTTGCGGCAGTACGAGGACGGGCCCCGCACATCTGATGTGCGGGGCCCGTCCTCGTACTGCCAGGGGCGTTACGCCTTACCCGAGGAGACCGCCGACCAGCTTGTCCGAGCCGCCGGAGGTGCCGCCACCACCACCGCCGCCGCTCGAACCGCCGGAGGAGGTGCCGCCGGCCGAGCCGCTGCCGCCGGTGCTGGAGCTGCCGCCGCTGGACGTCGGGCCCGCGCTGGTGCTCGGGGCCTGGTGGACCGGCGAGGACTGCTGGGGCGGGACCTGGCCGGTGCCCTGGGTCTGGCTGGGGCCGCTGGTGACCGTGCCGCCCGTCTCACGGACCGTGGCGCCCGGCGTGGTGGCCGCGCCCGACGGCGAGGAGGAGCTTCCGTGGGTGGGCGCCTTGGCCGAGGCCGAGGGAGTGGTGGCCTTGTGCTGGGGCGTGCCGGGCTCGTCGGGAAGCGGGGAACCGGGCAGTTCGTTGCGCGGGGCCTCGCCCGGTCCCGGCACGACCACCCGGTCGGCGTCACGGACGGCGCCGCCGAGGAGCGAGCCGATGAGGAGCGTGAGGCCGACGACGATGGCCGAGACGAGCGCGCCGCGGCGCAGCACCCGGTGCCGCAGGTCCCAGATGTCGGCGCGGGGCCCGAGCGTGCGCCAGGCCTCGCTCGCGAGGCGTCCGTCGACGGAGTAGACGGGCGCGCCCGCGATGATCAGCGGCGACCAGGCGGCGAGGTAGATGATGTCCGGCGCGTCGTACGCGGGAACCGTCTTCCAGCTGACGGTGACGATGAGCGCGGCCGACAGCATCGCGCCGACCACGGCGGCGACCCGCTGCCACAGCCCGAGCACCGTGAGGACGCCCACGATGACCTGGAGGAAGGCGATGACGAGTCCGGAGCCGACGGGGTGCTGGAGCGCGAACTGACGCAGCGGCTCGGCGACGTCCCAAGGGTGCAGCGTGTTCAGCCACTTGACCATGGAGCCGCGCTTGCCGCCGTCGAAGTAGACGGGGTCGCAGAGCTTGCCCATGCCGGCGTAGATGGAGATGAAGCCGAGGAAGACGCGGAGCGGGAGCAGCACCACGCCGAGGTTCATCCGGCGCCCGGGGTAGTAGGCGTGCCGGACCGGGTCCGAGGCGTGCCGCCTGGCGGGTGTGCCGCCGCCGTCGTCGGGGTCCTCCGCCGCGAACTGCCCGCCCGTGTAGCGCGGTTCGTCGTACGCGCTGTCCACGCTGCGCATGTTCGGCAGCAGCCGGGTCCCCGCGGAGTCGTGGTCGTGGCCGCGTTGGCTGCCGACGAGGGGCGTCTCGACCGTGTCGACGGTCAAGTCGCCCGCGTAGCCCTGGTGTTCGTCGAGGCGGGGGATGACCTGGGTGGCGCCGCCGTCGCCCGTCGGGTCCGCGGCGCCGTGGCGCACGCTGGTGCTGCGCACGGCCTGCAGCAGGCGGTGGGCGCCGGTGTCGTCGGGGTCGGACCGCCCGCTCCAGACGACGGGTGCGCGACGGCGGGCCCCGGCGGCCGGGCCGCCCGCTCTGCCCGCCGTACCGACGACGGGGATCCGCGCGGTGTCGTCGGCGCTCAAGTGCCGTGCGACGCGCCAGGATGGGGTCCGCGTCGCGCCGCCTAGCTGCACGCGGAAGCTCGCATGATTGACGATGACCTGCGCCGGATCGCTCGGCACCTTCACCATGCTCAGCGCGGGAGCGTCGTCGAATCCCGACGAGCGGTCCCCCGTGGGTGTGCGGGGTGTTCTGGTGTCCACACTCATCTAACCGAGTGATGTGTGTTTAGGACACTGCTTTGACTGCGCCGATCTGTCCGGACCGCGTCAAGGTCATCCCGAACATCCCGATTGCCCCACGGGGGTGACTCACTCAGACGTCCGCCCAAACGCCTGTTCAGATATCCGTTCGGACGTCTGTTCAGACGCGTCGGCGCGAGGCCTCGTACAGCACGACTCCCGCCGCGACACCGGCGTTCAGCGACTCGGTGCCGCCCGGCATCGGAATCCGCACCCGGAAGTCGCAGGTCTCGCCGACCAGTCGGGACAGACCCTTGCCCTCGCTGCCGACGACGATGACGACGGGACCGCCGAGGGCCTCCAGATCACCGACCTCGACCTCGCCGTCCGCGGCGAGTCCGACGACGACGAGACCGGCCTTCTTGTACGACTCAAGGGCCCGCGTCAGGTTGGCGGCTCGGGCGACAGGCGTACGGGCGGCGGCACCGGCCGACGTCTTCCAGGCACCGGCGGTCATGCCGGCCGCGCGCCGCTCGGGCACGACGACGCCGTGGCCGCCGAAGGCCGAGACGGAACGGACGACGGCGCCCAGGTTCCGGGGGTCGGTCACGCCGTCGAGGGCGACGATCAGCGGGTCCTGGCCCTCGTCGTACGCGGCGGCAGCGAGGTCCTCGGGGTGCGCGTACTCGTACGGCGGGACCTGGAGGACGAGACCCTGGTGGTTGAGCCCGTTGGTCATGCGGTCGAGCTCGGGGCGCGGGGCCTCCATGAGGTGGATGCCGCCGCGCTCACCGGCGAGCTGGAGCGCCTCGCGCACCCGCTCGTCGTTGTCGATGAACTGCTGCACGTACAGCATCGAGGCGGGCACGCCCTCGCGCAGCGCCTCCACGACCGAGTTGCGCCCGACGACCATCTCGGAGGTGCCCTTGCCGCCGCGCCCGCGCGGGGTGGCGGGACGACGCGCGATCTGCTTCGCCTTGGCGCCCGCGATGCGGTTCTTCTTGTGCCCCTTGCGCATCTCGGCGGGCGGGGTGGGGCCCTTGCCTTCCAGGCCCCGGCGTCGCTGGCCGCCACTGCCGACCTGCGCGCCCTTCTTGCCGGACATGCGGCGGTTGTTAGCGGCCATGACCTACCTGTCTGTGTGAGGCGAGCGTGCGTACGTTCTTGAGGTGTCGTATATGCAGTGTGCCGCCCGGAGGCCCGGGCGGCACAATCGATCAAGGCCCAGGGGCCCCGAGGAGGCCCTGAGAAAGCCCCGAGGGGGCCCGCTCAGCGGGGGCCGAGCGTCCAGCGCGGTCCCTGCGGGCCGTCCTCGATGACCAGACCGGACTGGTTGAGCTGGTCGCGGATGGCGTCCGCGGTGGCCCAGTCCTTGCGGGTGCGGGCGGCCTCGCGCTGGTCGAGGACCATCCGGACCAGGGTGTCGACGACGCCGTGCAGGTCCTCACCGCGGTCGCCCTCGCCGGCCCACTGCTCGTCGAGCGGGTCGAGCCCGAGGACGCCGAGCATGGCCCGCACCTCGGCGAGGCGGGCGACGGCGGCTTCCTTGTCGTCGGCGGCCAGGGCCGAATTCCCCTGTCGCACGGTCGTGTGCACGATGGCGAGCGCCTGCGGGACGCCCAGGTCGTCGTCCATGGCCTCGGCGAAGGCGGGCGGCACCTCGGCGGCGGGCTCGACGACGCCCCCCGCCTTCTCGACGACCCGCTGCACGAAGCCCTCGATGCGCGCGAACGCCGATTCGGCCTCGCGCAGGGCCTCTTCGCTGTACTCGATCATCGAGCGGTAGTGCGGGGTGCCGAGGTAGTAGCGCAGCACGATCGGACGCCACGTCTTGACCATCTCGGAGACAAGTACGGAGTTGCCCAGGGACTTCGCCATCTTCTCGCCGGCGATGGTGACCCAGGCGTTGTGGACCCAGTACTTCGCGAACTCGTCGCCGAAGGCCTTGGCCTGCGCGATCTCGTTCTCGTGGTGCGGGAAGATCAGGTCGATCCCGCCGCCGTGGATGTCGAACGCGGGGCCCAGGTACTTGTGGGCCATGGCGGAGCACTCCAGGTGCCAGCCGGGCCGGCCCCGTCCCCACGGCGTCTCCCAGCTCGGCTCGCCCGGCTTCGCGGTCTTCCACATGGCGAAGTCGCGCGGGTCCCGCTTGCCGGTCTCGCCGACACCGGACGGCTGCTGGAGGTTGTCCAGCTCCTGGTTGGACAGCTGGAGGTACCCGGGGAAGGACCGCACGTCGAAGTAGACGTTCCCGTCCGACTCGTACGCGTGCCCGCGCTCGATGAGCCCGCGCATCATCTCCACCATCTCGGTGATGTGCCCGGTGGCCCGCGGCTCGTAGGTGGGCGGCAGGCAGCCGAGCGCGGCGTACCCGTCGTTGAACGCGCGCTCGTTCTCGTACCCGATCGACCACCAAGGGCGGCCCTGGTCCGCCGACTTGGTGATGATCTTGTCGTCGATGTCGGTCACGTTGCGGATGAACGTGACGTCGTACCCGCGGTACTCGAACCAGCGGCGCATGATGTCGAAGTTGAGGCCCGAGCGGATGTGCCCGATGTGCGGTGCGGCCTGCACGGTGGCGCCACACAGGTAGATCGAGACACAACCCGGCTTGAGCGGGGAGAAGTCACGGATCTGCCGGGCGCTGGTGTCGTACAGGCGAATGGTCACCACTCCAGGGTAGTGGGCCACAGGGAGTGCCCCGCGACCTTCCCTCGCAAGGAGGACTTATTCGTGACATCTGCGGGCGGCCACCGGTCTCTCGACACCTCCGGCATCGAGGACGAGGCCGACGCGCGTCAGGGCGTGCGGGCCACCAGAGCCGTGGCGATCGCCATCAGGCCCTCGTCGCGGCCCGGGAAGCCGAGGCCGTCCGTCGTGGCGCCGGAGACCGACACCGGTGCCCCGACCGCCTCGGAGAGGATCTTCTGCGCCTCGTCCCGTCGTTTCCCGATCTTCGGTCGGGGCCCGACGACCTGGACGGCGACGTTGCCGATGGTGAAGCCCGCCGCTCGGACGATTCGCGCGGCCTCCGTCAGCAGCGTGACCCCGGACGCGCCGGACCACTCGGGGCGACCGGTCCCGAAGTGGGCGCCGAGGTCACCGATCCCCGCCGCCGAGAACAGCGCGTTGCAGGCGGCGTGCGCGACGACGTCCGCGTCGGAGTGCCCTGCGAGCCCCGGCCCCTCGCCCTCCCAGAGCAGCCCGGCGCACCACAGCTCCCGCCCCTCTTCGAAGGCGTGGATGTCGGTACCGATGCCGACCTGCGGCAGCACCATGGGCACCGGCGCGGGTGACTCGGAAGCCTCAGAAGCCATCGTTGGCCCTCCTGCGCGCGAGGACCGCCTCCGCGAGGACGAGGTCCAGGGGACGCGTCACCTTGAAAGCCTCCTCGTGACCCGGCACGACCACCACCCGCTCCCCGAGCTGCTCGACCATGCTCGCGTCGTCCGTCACGTTGTCGGTGACGGTCTCGTGGGCGCGGACGAGGGTGGCGCGGTCGAACCCCTGCGGCGTCTGCACGGCCCGCAGCCGCGCCCGCTCGGGCGTGGCGACGACGGGCTCCGGCATCCCCGGCTCGCTCGCCGGCTCGACCTGCTTGACGGTGTCCGAGAGCGGCAGCGCGGGTACGACGGCGGGCGCGCCGTCGCGTACGGCCTCGATGACGGCGTCGACCGTGTCCACCGGTACGAGCGGGCGGGCCGCGTCGTGCACGAGGACGATGTCGACGCCGGGGGGCAGCGCGTCGAGCCCGTACTTCACGGACTCCTGACGGCTGTCTCCGCCGGGGACGACGAGGAAGTCGGTCCTCCCCCAGCTACCGCCGGGGGTGCCCCCAGGCAGCGCGTGCGTGTCGAGCAGCGCCTTCACCTCGGCGGCACCGTCGGGCGGGGCCACGACGACGACCAGCGACACCGCGCGGGAGGCGGCCATGGCGCGCACCGCGTGGATGAGCATGGGGGTCCCGTTCAGCGCGCGAAGCGCCTTGGGGGCGCCTGGACCGAGGCGCACGCCCCGTCCGGCGGCCGGAATCACGGCCGCCGTGCGGCCTCCGGACAGCGAGGAGCGCGAATCGTCAGACATCGGTTCCTGTCAGGTTTGTGTACTCGGCGTGCTTGGGTATGGCCTGGGCGTGCCCCTTGCTCGAGCGAAGCCGAGAGCTCGGGGCAGTGCCGGGCGCGAGCCCTGACCGGACCCTTCCGTGACATCCGGTCGAGCAAGCTGTCCGGGCCCGGCACGCCAAGTATCGGGGACGCGGGTATCGACGCGGCACCGGGGACGCAGGCCCATGGAACACAGGTGTACTCGGTGTACTCCATGGGACACAGGTGAATTCGGAGCCACACGTTTCCGAAATTGCGCGGGTACGAACATGCCGCAGCGCCCGGCGACAGCCATCGTGTGGAGCGACAGCAATTACGTCATCGGGCACCGCGGCATTTCATTGCGCAGCTGTGCGGCCTTGTGTGGACGCCGGGACGACCGCCGGGTGAGCGGCCACCGTCTCGACTGTCTGCGTCAGGACGCGAGAACCTCGTCGAGCAGGGCTTCGGCCTTGTCCTCGTTGGTGTTCTCCGCGAGGGCGAGCTCGCTCACCAGGATCTGGCGGGCCTTGGCGAGCATGCGCTTCTCTCCGGCGGAGAGTCCGCGTTCGCGCTCACGACGCCACAGGTCACGCACGACTTCCGCGACCTTGATGACATCGCCGGAGGCGAGCTTCTCCAGATTTGCCTTGTAACGACGAGACCAGTTCGTGGGCTCCTCGGCGTACGGCGCGCGCAGCACCTCGAAGACCCGGTCCAGCCCATCCTGACCGACCACATCACGCACGCCGACGAACTCCGCATTGTCCGCTGGCACACGCACCGTCAGGTCGCCCTGGGCGACCTTCAGCACCAAGTAGGTCTTGTCCACGCCTTTGATCTGGCGAGTTTCGATGGCCTCGATCAGCGCGGCCCCGTGATGGGGATAGACCACGGTGTCGCCAACCTTGAACGTCATGTGACAGGTACCCCTTCCGTGGCTATCCAGGGTAACACGGAAACGGCGTCTTCTGAATGGCGTTTTCGCAGGTCAGGGCATATCTCGGGGCTTGACAACCGCGACAGGAACGTGCTGCGAAGAGGGAGCGGAAGAGGGTATTCGCAGGTGGGAGCGGCTGTTCAGGGCAAGAGAAACGCGTACGTTACACACACCGGACGTTCCTGACCAGGGTCTGAACATCCCGGTTTGTCCCGCTCCAGGAGCATGACTTCCGCTACTCCGTTCGGTGAGCGGAGTCGGGTACGAGACGAATCCGGAATTGATCACGGACCGCGCCGATCTACCGATGATCAATTTTCCGGACCGCCGTGGATTCCTTACCGGAAAACCCCAAGTGGATCTCGTCGCTACTCTCGCGGCAACCCGTACAGGCACTTATGTGAATGGCGGACGAACAGAAGCTCAAAGTAGCTGATGAGGCGGACCGGAACCACTCGAGGACCGGGGCGCACGAGCGGCGCAACGGGGCTCGCGGGCGCCAAGGGGCGGGTCGGGTGCGGCGGCGTGGGAACGGCTCGGTAACCTAAGGCCGCTGACAGACCCTTAGGGCGGCTTTACACCGGAGCCGCTCTGCTTCGCCCACGTTCAAGGAGTTGCCGCCGCCGTGAGCAGCAGCCTTCGACGCGGCGCTCTTGCCGCCGCCGCCATTGCGTTCTCGATCGCCTCGCTCGCCGCATGCGGCGCCGGCAACAACGCACAGACGCTGGAGGTCAAGCCGGACAACGCGGCGACCAGCGTCGGCGACATCAAGATCCAGAACGCCCTCGTCATCACCCAGCCCGACACGACGTCCAAAGGCCCGGCGGTGGTCTCCGCGACCGTCTTCAACAACGGCCGCACCCCGCAGACCCTCGACTCGGTCACGATCGGCGGCGACGGCGTCGCCCAGATCACGCCCGCCAAGGGCGGCGGCAAGCTGACCATCCCCGCCGGCGGCCACGTCACCCTGGGCGGCGAGGGCAACGCCTCCGCGGCCCTCAGCAACCCCGGCGCGGCCGTCAAGGACGGCAACGCCCAGCCGATCACCTTCACCTTCAGCAAGACCGGTGACGTGAAGCTGCGCGCGTTCGTCGTCCCGGCCGAGAGCTACTTCACCAAGTGGGGCCCCACCACCATCCCCGCGGCGCCCGGCGCCACGGCCACCGGCTCCGCGACCTCCTCGAAGTCGCCGAAGGCCTCGACCTCGCCGTCCGGCTCCGTCTCGGGCACGCCCGGCGACGCGGCCTCGGCGAGCGCGACGGCCACGGGCACGGCCACCGCGACGGCCTCCTCGTCGGCCGGCCACTGATCCAGCACGCACGAAGGGCGGTACCCCGAAGGGTGCCGCCCTTTGTCGCACGTCCCGCCCTTTGCCCTACGGGTGGGTCGCGTCGCACGTACCGCCGTGAGACGGGTTCGGTCTACGGCTCGAACTTGTAGCCGAGGCCACGCACCGTGACCAGGTATCGCGGCGCGCCCGGGTCCGGCTCGATCTTGGCGCGCAGACGCTTCACGTGGACGTCCAGCGTCTTGGTGTCGCCCACGTAGTCGGCCCCCCACACCCGGTCGATGAGCTGCATACGGGTCAGCACGCGGCCCGCGTTCCTGAGCAGCATCTCCAGGAGGTCGAACTCCTTCAGGGGCAGGTCGACCTTGGAGCCGGAGACGGTCACCACGTGGCGGTCGACGTCCATCCGGACGGGTCCCGCCTCGAGAGCGGCCGGGGTGACCTCCTCCGGCTCCCCGCGGCGACGCAGGACGGCCCGGATACGGGCGACCAGTTCGCGGGAGGAGAAGGGCTTGGTGACGTAGTCGTCGGCTCCTATTTCCAGCCCAACGACCTTGTCGATCTCGCTGTCCTTGGCGGTGACCATGATCACCGGGACGTTGGAGCGGCCGCGCAGCTGGCGGCAGACCTCCGTGCCGGGCAGCCCCGGCAGCATCAGGTCGAGGAGGACGAGGTCGGCGCCGTTGCGCTCGAACTCGTCGAGTCCGTCGGGCCCGGTGGTCGCGATGGCGACCTCGAAGCCCTCCTTGCGGAGCATGTACGACAGGGCGTCGGAGAAGGACTCCTCGTCCTCGACGACGAGCACACGGGTCACGGAAGGACCTCCGGAGCGGGAAGCGGTTCATACGGGGATGTGACGGTGGTCGTCCCGTCGGGCTGCCCGTTCTCGTCCTCATCGTCGAGTCCGGGCATGTCGTGGTCGATCCCGCGGTCGCGGGCCGCGGCCGCCTCAGGCAGCCGCAGGGTGAACGTGGAGCCCTGACCCTCGGAGCTCCACACGGTGACCTCCCCGCCGTGCGAGGCGGCCACGTGCTTGACGATCGCGAGACCGAGACCCGTACCGCCGGTCTGGCGGGAACGGGCCGGGTCGACGCGGTAGAAGCGCTCGAAGACGCGCTCCCGGTCCTTCTCCGAGATGCCGATGCCCTGGTCGGTCACGGCGATCTCGATGAGGTCTCCGCCGGGCGCGGTCACCCGGCGCGCGGCTATGCCCACCCGGGTGCGGGCGGGCGAGTAGTTGACGGCGTTCTCGACGAGGTTGCCGAGGGCGGCGGCCAGCTGGCCCCGGTTCCCCCAGATACTCAGGTCGGCGGTACCGCCGGCGGCCATGGTGATCTGCTTGGTGCCTGCCTGGTGACGGCACCGGTCGATGGCCTCGGCGACCAGCTCGTCCACGCGGACCGGCTCGGCGTCCTCGAGGGGATCGTCGTTCTGCACCCTCGACAGGTCGATGAGCTCCTGGACGAGGTTGGTGAGCCGGGTGGCCTCTATCTGCATACGTCCGGCGAAGCGCTCGACGGCCTCCGGATCGTCCGAGGCGTCCATGACGGCCTCGGAGAGGAGGGAGAGCGCGCCGACGGGCGTCTTGAGCTCGTGGCTGACGTTCGCGACGAAGTCGCGCCGTACCGCTTCGATCCGCCGGGCCTCGGTGAGGTCCTCGACGAGGAGCAGCACGAGCCGGGAGCCCAGCGGGGCGACTCTCGCGGAGACGGCCAGGGCCTCCCCCCGTCCGGTCCCCCGCCTCGGCAGATCCAGCTCGACCTGGCGTATTTCCCCGTCGCGACGGGTGTCGCGGGCCATCTGCATCATCGGCTCGACGGCGAGCTTGCCGCCGCGCACCAGCCCGAGGGCGTACGCGGCTGAGCTGGCCTTGACCACGGCATCGGCCTCGTCGAGGACGACGGCCGAGGACCGGAGCACGGAGAGCACCGTGTCGACGCCCGGCGGAAGCACCGGGTCCGTGTGCAGGGATGTGCGGGTGGGGCGTTTCTGGTCGCGCTCGCTCCAGCGGAACGCCAGCATGGCGATGACACCGGTGAGCACTCCGGCGATCGCTGCCGCTGCGGCGACCGCCGCGTTCACGTCCATGCTCCCAGGTTAGGCATGTCGTCATGCCGACCCACAGCCATCGGAGTGCGACCTCGAACACTCGTCGCCCAGAGTTCACCCAGGAGCCAGGGATGGTTCATTTGGGGTGACGGAAACGGACGCGTACGGGCCGGAACGTGGGAGCGTGGGGTTCACGGGGCCCGTCCGACGGTCCGTCCGGCGGTCAGGGCAGCCCGGCCCCCGGGCCCCAAGCTGACGTAAGAGAGGGACAAACCAGATGCGTGACGCGTACCACGAGGAACTTGACTCGATCGGCGACGGCCTGGTCGACATGGCCCGGCTCGTCGGATCGGCGATCGGGCGCGCCACGACGGCCATCCTCGACGCCGATCTGAAGCTCGCCGAGAGCGTGATCGCGGCCGACCAGAAGGTCGACGATCTCCAGCACGAGCTCGAAGCCCGCGCGATAGCCCTGCTGGCCCGCCAGCAGCCGGTGGCGACGGACCTGCGTATCGTCGTCACCTCGCTCCGCATGTCCGCCGACCTGGAGCGCTCCGGCGACCTGGCCCAGCACGTGGCGAAGCTGGCCCGGCTGCGCTTCCCCGAGCGTGCGATCCCGCACGACCTGCACGCCACGATCCTGGAGATGGGCCAGCTCGCGCAGCGCCTGATGGCGAAGGCGGCCGAGGTGATCATCACGAAGGACGTCGACCTGGCGCTCCAGCTGGAGCAGGACGACGACGAGATGGACCTGCTGCACCGCACGCTCTTCCAGCACCTGCTGGACGACCGCTGGAAGCACGGCATCGAGACCGCCGTCGACGTCACCCTCCTTGGCCGTTACTACGAGCGCTTCGCCGACCACGCGGTGTCGGTGGCCAAGCGCGTGGTGTACCTGGTGACGGGTGAGCACGCGGACGAGCTCCAGCCCGACATTCAGCCGGTCACGGGGGCCGAGGGCGTCTGAGGTCCGGGAGCACCCGGGGCTGCCGTCTCACTCCGGGGGCGCGGGCGAGCCTCAGTGCGCCGTTGATGCGCCCAGGGTAGCGGGCATGCAATGGGGGTAGGCACCCGCGCCTACGCCCGGGCGCCTAGGCGTACAGGCGTAGGCACCGGCCTCGATGCCTCATTGAGGCCTCATTGAGGAGGACACCATGGCCGATTCTCCCGCCACGCCCGACCCGACCCTGGACCGCGACACCGACCAGCCCGCCGACATCAAAAGCCTCCCTCTGTTCGGCGCCTGCGGCTGCGGCTCCGGCTGCGGGTGCGGCTGCCAGTCGGGCAACCCGTGCCAGTGCGGCTGATCACCTAGCCCCACCCAGAGGGGCCCCGTCACCACGACGGGGCCCCTTCTGCATGCGTGTCACTCGGCATACGCGTCACCAGACCGGGACCAGAGCGGGGGCCCCGCCAGGACCTATGGCACTGGTCGCAGTCGAGGATGCTGATGCCCCGATCCACCTCGCCCGCGACGCCCGCGGTGGCGTATGCCGGCGGCGGCCGTCACGGAGGGCCGTCACAGAGGGCCGTCACGGAGGGTTGGCCGCCATTCGGCAGGCCCCGTTCGCGGCGCCGCCCGGCGTACCTGCCTGGGTCAGGGCGCTCACACAGCCCCGCAGGTCACCGTGCACCCCTTGGGTGCAGGCCGTTCTGACGGCGTCTGAGACTTGGACGCCCGTTTGTTGGACCATGTTCGTGCAGGCCGGGATGTCCGCGTGGGCGGCGGGGGCGGCGAAGGCCACGCCGCCGAGTGTGAGGGTCAAACCGGTGAGAACACCGGTGATACGGGCCGCCGTGTGCATGGGAGACACCTGCTCTCCGGGGCTGGTCGGGGATTCGCGGCTTCAAGGCGCCGAGCAGCGGACGCGCCCGGTATACGACCGTGCCCTCGGGCCCCCGCACCCGTCCGCTCGGCAGGACTGCCCCTCCTCTCTTCGACGCTAGAACAACCCGCCGCCGCGCGCACCGCGGCCCGACGGCGGGACACTCCCGACCGGCTCATCCCGCTCGTCCGGGCGGTCCCACCGGTGCGGGGCGCTGCGCTCGGCGATCGCGGGTACGACCACGACCAGTACCGCCGTCTCCCCTTCCTTCCTCGGCGTGAAGCCGTTGACTACCCGACGCGGTACCGACCACGACTCCGGGCTGCGCGCCGGACGCCGGGCACCCCGGGCCCCTCTTCGGCTACGTGCCCCAGGGCGAGATCCTCTTCGAGCTGGAGGGACAGCCGTCCCGGGTGCTCAAGGCCGGTGCCGCCGTGTTCGCGCCGCCGGGTACCCCGGTTCTGACCGTGTTCAGCGCGGAGGAACTGGCCGAACGCGGATGGCCTTGAGTGGCCTTGAGCACTCTTCCCTGACACCTCACGATTCGTAGGGTCCGATCCATTCGAGACTGGCTCGGGGGGCGTGTGGCTGTTCCTGCGACTGGGAGTCGTGTCCTACGCGTGATCCGCGGCATTGGCTCGTGCTTGAAAGAATTCCTGGTGGAACTCGTCGGAGAGGCAGTGCTGACGTTGGTCGCCTGCTGTGCCGTGGCGGGTCTGGCTCTGGCGTTCGTCCGGGGATGGGAGCACAGCCCGCCTCTCACCGAGGGTGCAGGTGGTGTCTTGCTGGTCTTCCTCGGCTATGGCGGCTGGGAACTGCTTCGTCCCGCCAGGCCAGGGCGGCGCGGACGACTGGCCGGCGTGGCGGCCGCCGCGTTCGCCGTGGCCGCTCTCTTCATCGCCTACGCCGCGTCCTGCACGTGCCCCTGAACGGTCGGACTGGACACATGCCTGGCAACCGTCGCGGAGGAAGGGGCGCGGAGGTCGGGGCGCGGACCTTCATCGTCCCCACGCAACTTGGGTGAGTGCTTCCCCTCGGCCGGAGTGCCGAGCACCTGCTGCGAAGGTCCACACGCATACGTGGTCGTCCACCAGACACTCACGTTGCCTGGCGCTCTTCGCTGCTGTGCTACCCGCGTGCTACCACTCGGCTCAGCACAAGAGTTGAACGTGTTCAGAAATGGTGCCAGCATGACGGAGCCGTGATCGGTGAGCGGTTGAGCCGCAGTCGCCTGCCGTGCGGCTTCTTTTGGGGAGGGAAGGGCCATGCTGACCCACTCATCCGGCCTCGCCAGAGGGTGGTGGTGGCATGCGGTGTTCGTCGCCTGTCTGCTCGCGCTCACGGGATGTAGTCCCCGTATGTATGACGAAGTGCCCGCGCTGCATGACGCGAAGCGGGCAGAAGTATCGGGGTCATGGATCGGCTACGACCGGACGAACGTTGTCTTCTGGCCTGACGGGAAGGCCAGCATCCGTCTCTTGGACGGACAGGAATGGGACTTCGACGACAGGTGGCGCCTGTCAGGCACGGGAGCCTGGAAACTGACTGACAAGCGGACCGGATGGAACGACGGCCAGCATGTCCGACTGACTCTCACCTCACGTACCGCGGTCGCGACACGTGTGCCGGAGCCGAACGAGCCGCTTGCCCCGCTGGCGGACCGCTCCCAGACGCCCAAGACCTACACGTGGACATTCGAGTTGCGGCGCGACGACAAGGAAGTACTGGAGCTCTACTTCTTCTTCGGCGACCCGGACTCACGCAGCACATACGTCCTGCAGGGAGGTGAGCCATAGTCCATGGCATCACCGTCCGACCAGACGACCCAGTTGCCGGCAGCCGAAACCCCATCCCCTGGGACGGCGCCCCGCGCTGGAGAAGGACCGCCCTGCGGGCGGGCGTTCTTCCGGCGCCGACTGCCCAACTGCCTGCGGCCAACCGCGCGGCTGGCCGCTTGTCGCGTCACTTGTCGTCCGGCTTGTCGCTCGTCTTGTCTTGTCGCTCGTCGGCTCGCAGGTCGGACCACGTTTCGCGGTCCCCTGCCGAGCGCCTCCACCTCGTCGCGCGACAAGCGACAAGCGCAAGGGCCGCGGCGCGCCTGCTCGCGGGTCATGTCCCTCGTCGTGGTGCAGGGGATCAGTTCTCGGTAGCGCTGGGGAACCTGGGCGAAACCCGTCTAGGGGTAACCCGCGCAGGCGGCCGCGAGGCGCTCGGACAGCCGTTTGCGGCGGCGCGGTGGGGCGGTCAGGGACGTGGCCCGAACTGTGATCTGGCGATTGGGCGCGCACGTTACCGTGCGCGGATGACATTCGAAGATCATGGCCGGTTGGCCCCCCGCACGAACGACGCCTGGGCCGACGCCCTGGCCCGCGCGGTGCAGCTCGCGCTCGCCACGCTGCGGTCGGCTCCCTCGGAGGCGGAGGCGTGGGACGTGACAGCCGGTTCGTTGGAGTGGACGTGCTGGGAGACGGCCGAGCACCTGGCGGACGACCTGTTCTTCTACGGCATGCAGATCGGGACGCCCGGCCTGCCGGCCGGCACCTATGTCCCCTCAAGATGCACCGCCAACGGCCCGAAGGGCCGGTCAACGTCCTCCAGGCCGATCGGGAGCCGGGCCCGTCCGGGCTGCTGACGGTCCTGGAGGCGTGCGGTGCGATGCAGGTCTCCCTGACTCGCACAACTCCCCCGTCGGCCCGCGCCCACCACGCCTCCGGTGCCTCAGACCCGGCCGGTTTCGCGGCGATGGGCATCGTCGAGACCCTTCTCCACACATACGACATCACAGCCGGCCTCGGCTTGGAGTTCACCGCCCCCGACGACCTGTGCGCACTGGTCCTCGGAAGGCTCTTCCCGCATGTGGAGAGCGACGAAGAGCCGTGGCCGACGCTGCTGTGGGCGACCGGGCGGGGTGACCTCCCGGGGCGGGAGCGGCTGGAGAAGTGGCGCTGGTACGGGGAGGTCCGTGAGGCAGAGTGAGGCCCCTCGCGCTCGGAACCACGCGGGGTTGAGGAGCATCGCGCGTCAGCGAGGACTCCAGCGCCGAATCTGCTGCCGACCCAGGCCACCAGCGGCCGGGGAGTCGTCGGTCCCAGGCCGTGAAAATGCCCCTGAGTCGCGCCGTATGCGCAGCTCAGGGGCATGATCAGGAAAGCTACTTCTTCTTGCCCTGGTTCTTGACCGCCTCGATCGCGGCCGCCGCCGCGTCCGGGTCGAGGTACGTGCCGCCGGGGTTGAGCGGCTTGAAGTCGGCGTCGAGCTCGTAGGCGAGCGGGATGCCGGTCGGGATGTTCAGGCCCGCGATGTCGGCGTCGGAGATGCCGTCGAGGTGCTTGACGAGGGCGCGCAGCGAGTTGCCGTGGGCGGCGACCAGGACCGTGCGGCCGGTGAGGAGGTCGGGGACGATGCCGTCGTACCAGTACGGCAGCATGCGGAAGACGACGTCCTTCAGGCACTCCGTGCGGGGGCGCAATTCCGGCGGGATCGACGCGTAGCGCGCGTCGTTCGCCTGCGAGAACTCGCTGTCGTCGGAGAGGGGCGGCGGCGGGGTGTCGTACGAGCGGCGCCACAGCATGAACTGCTCCTCGCCGAACTCGGCGAGGGTCTGGGCCTTGTCCTTGCCCTGGAGGGCGCCGTAGTGCCGCTCGTTCAGACGCCAGGAGCGGTGGACGGGGATCCAGTGGCGGTCGGCGGCCTCCAGCGCGAGCTGGGCGGTGCGGATCGCGCGCTTCTGGAGCGAGGTGTGCACGACGTCGGGCAGCAGGCCGGCGTCCTTCAGCAGCTCACCGCCGCGGACTGCCTCCTTCTCGCCCTTCTCGTTGAGATTGACGTCCACCCATCCGGTGAACAGGTTCTTCGCGTTCCATTCGCTCTCGCCGTGGCGGAGGAGGATCAGCTTGTACGGTGCGTCGGCCATGCGTCCGAGCGTAATGGAAGCCTTCGTCCCCTCGCGCCCCTGCCCGGAAGGCGGACAGTTGACGGCATCTGTTAATTGAGTGGCCCCCGGAGACCTCCCGCTCGTAAGTTGCCATCAGTACATGAGCCGCTTACATCCTTGGGGGACGACCGATGCCACTCGCCGTCATGCGACGCGCCGCCCGAGAGACCGTCTCGGGGCTCCCCCGCGAGTTCTGGTGGCTGTGGACCAGCACCCTGGTCAACCGACTCGGTGCTTTTGTCGCCACTTTCATGGCTCTGTACCTGACGCTCGACCGCGGCTACTCCGCCTCGTACGCGGGTCTCGTGGCGTCCCTGCACGGTCTCGGCGGTGTCGTCTCCTCGCTCGGCGCGGGCGTGATGACCGACCGGCTCGGGCGCCGGCCCACGCTCCTCGTCGCCCAGACCTCCACGGCCGCCTCGGTCGCGCTGCTCGGCTTCATGCACGACCCGGTGAGCATCGCCGCGGTCGCCTTCCTGGTCGGAATGGCCAGCAACGCCTCCCGGCCCGCCGTCCAGGCGATGATGGCCGACATCGTGCGGCCCGAGGACCGCGTCCGGGCGTTCTCCCTCAACTACTGGGCGATCAACCTCGGCTTCGCCGTCTCCTCCATGGCCGCCGGTTTCATCGCCGAGTTCAGCTACCTCGCGGGCTTCCTCATCGAGGCCGGCATGACCCTGGCCTGCGCGCTCCTCGTCTTCGCGAAGCTGCCGGAGTCCCGGCCGGCGCAGAACGCCAAGGAGGCGAGGGACGACGTCGGCCTCGGGACCGTGCTGCGCGACCGGCGCTTCATGAGCGTCGTCGGGCTGTCCTTCCTCGTCGCCCTGGTCTTCCAGCAGGGCTCCGTGGGACTGCCCGTCGCGATGGGCGAGGCGGGCTTCACCCCGGCCGACTACGGCATGGCGATCGCCGTCAACGGCGTCCTCATCGTCGCGCTGCAGATCCCGGTCACCCGTTTCATCCAGCACCGGGATCCGCGCCGGCTGCTCGTGATCTCCTCGGTCCTCGCCGGGTACGGCTTCGGGCTCACCGCCTTCGCCGGGTCGGTCGGCGTCTTCGCGCTCACCGTGTGCGTGTGGACCCTGGCCGAGATCGTCAACGCGCCCACCCAGACGGGCCTGGTCGTGCAGCTCTCCCCGACCCACGGCCGCGGCCGTTACCAGGGCATGTACACCCTCTCCTGGTCACTCGCCGCGCTGATCGCTCCCCTGATGTCCGGTGTGGTCATCGACCGGTTCGGGGCCGAGTGGCTGTGGGGGCTGTGCGCGCTGGTGGGCACGGTGGCCGGGCTCGGGTACGGCCTGCTGATGCGGCGGCTGCCCACGGAGGAACCGGCGGTGGAGACCGGTCCGGCAGTGGCGAAGCCCGAGGTCAGCGCGGCCTGACGCCGACTCGCTGCTCCACCGGCACCCGCTTGTCGCTCTCGGCCGGCACTCCGAGGCGGAGAAACTCCTGCGGACCACGAGAGACCGAGCACGAGGGGCCGGCACGGGAGGCCGGGCACGAGGGACCGGGCGCGGGAGGTCTACGCAGTCGACGGCCGTCTGTACATCAACATCACACAACATCACCCGTTTGCCCGGCGACGCCCCGGCGGCCCAGGGAAAGACCTACGACGCCCGGCAGCTGCGAGCTTCCCTCAAGCGCAAGAGCTCCCCGAAAAAACACCCCCGCTGACCTCACGGACGCATCCGCGCCCCCTTCACCACCTTGTCCACCGCGTTCCGAGGCCCGTACACGGCCAGCCCCACCACATCCAGTCCGACCGTGGCGACAGCCCGCACCGCCGCCCGGTTGTCCCGGTCGTTGCCGGTGCTGAAGAGATCCGACGTGAAGACGGCTCGGGGCAGCGCACGGCTGAGCGCCCTGCCGTGTGCCGCCACAAGGACCTCCTTCGTCCCCTCGAAGACCAGCACAGGCTGCCGGAACATCGGCAGATACGGCACCCCGTCCGCGTCCTCGTACGGCTCCCCGATCACCTCGGGGACCTGCGTTCCCAGGCCGCTGACCAGGAAGGACGTGACGTTCAGACGTTGCCAGGGCTCAAGGTCGTCCCGCAGCAGGACGACGATCTTCGTATCGAAGCGGATCGGTTCGCTGTTCATGGATCGAGACTGCCGACCGCCGTACGACGCCGTCTTGTACGTTCTTTGCATGGTCGCTCAGCCGGAGGTCTCCGCCTGGCGCTCGCGCGTTCCGGGTGTCGTGGAGGTCTTCCACGCCCACTTCACCGAGTACGCCTATCCGATGCACGTGCACGAGGCCTGGACGCTGCTCATCGTCGACGACGGGGCCGTACGGTACGACCTCGACCGGCACGAGCACGGCACCCCGCACGACACGGTGTCCCTGCTGCCGCCGCACGTCCCGCACAACGGCTCCCCGGTCACCGCGCACGGCTTCCGCAAGCGCGTCGTCTATCTCGACGACACACATCTGGGCGAGGACCTCATCGGGTCCGCGGTGGACGGGCCCGACCTGCGAGACCCCGTGCTGCGACTGCGCGTCGGCCAGTTGCACACCGCGCTCGGTCACCCCGGTGACGAACTGGAGGCCGAGAGCAGACTGACGCTCATCGCCGAGCGGCTGCGCACGCATCTGCGGACCGGCACTCCCGCCGCCACCCCGCGCGACTCCCCCACCCTCGCCCGCGCCCTGCGCGAACTCCTCGACGGACACCTCACCCAGGGCATCGGCCTCGATGAGGCCGGGCGGCTCATGCACGCCCATCCCGCCCATCTGGTACGGGCGTTCAGCGGCGCCTACGGCATCGCACCCCACCAGTACCTGATGTCCCGCCGTGTCGAACGGGCCCGCCGTCTCCTCCTCGATGGCCGGCCGCCGGGCGAGGTGGCGTCGGCGACCGGCTTCTACGACCAGTCCCATCTCACCCGGCACTTCAAGAAGTTGGTCGGGGTGACTCCGGGGCGCTACGCACGCTCGAGGCCGGCGTGACCCCGTGGGTACGCTCCGCACCCCTCACGGTCACCTTCACCGGGTACGGCGCACTCGGCCGAGTCAGAGGTCCCGCTGGGCCTCGTACAGATTGCGCGGGCGTACGACGTCCGTGGTCCCGTACAGCTCCAGGCGGGAGTGCAGGTCGCCGGTGAAGTCGGGGACGTCGATCTGGTCGAACTCGGTCACCTCGTTGAGGCCGACGGTGGCGGAGTAGGGCGCCAGACCGTCGATCTTCATCAACCCCGCGCGGCCGTTCGTGACACGTATGTTCCAGTGGGTGAAACGTGCGCCGAAGAGCGGACCGGCGCTCGCGTCGCCGCCGTGCCGCCCGTTGTTGTCGACGGTGATGTCGGTGCGGACGTTGGCGAAGGGCAGACCCCGGTGGGAATCGAAGGTGCCCATCTGGAGGTCGCCGCGCGACCAGACGTTGTAGGAGGAGAGGCCTTCCACGTTGATGCCGTGGAGCTGGGTGTTCGACGGGGCCGGGACCGTGCGCTGTTCGATGGTGAAGTCCTCGACGAGGTTGTCGTGCGAGCCCTCGCGGCAGAAGTACGGGTGGTGCGAGCCGCGGCCCGCCACACGGGTGCGACGCAGGGTGCAGGCGGAGGCGGCGACGAATCCGAAGCCGTTGTCGACGTGCCGGACCGTCACGTCGTCGACCCAGCAGTCGTACGCGCACTGGAGGACGACCCCGTTGTAGCCCTTGTCGAGGAGATGCGGGGACTGCGGCGTCTCGACGGCCTCCAGGGTGAGGCCTTCGACGCCGGAGCCGGTCAGCGGCTCGACGTGGGTGATCAGACGCGGGTCCCACTCGGGGCGTATGTCGAGGGGCAGCGGGCGCTCCAGGGTGACCTTCGTGCCCCGCACCCGCGCGACGCGTACGGGCCACTCGTAGGGGACGTAACTCGTGAGCTTGGTCTTGTCGTCCCAGTAGTACGCCTCAGGGCCCGGACCGCCGCCCGCCATGTGCTCCAGAAGGGTGTGGTCGGCGTCGTCGGCGAGCCGCAGGAGGACGAGCCGGCCCGGCTTCAGCGGGCGGGGGTCGGCGACCGTCACCGACCAGGAGCCGCGGGTGGCGGGGGCCACGGCCGTCAGGGTCTCCCACTCGTCGCGCTTGTTGCCGGTCCAGCCCTCGAAGGGCCAGGCCTTGTCCTTGATGGCGGCGACGAGGGAGTCCCAACGGGCCGTGGGCGCGAGCCAGATGAGGCCGCCCGCCCAGGACCAGGACGACTTGTCGCCGCCGTAGCGGGAGCCGTAGACGCCGATCAGCTCGGTGAGGTTCCTGGTCGCGTACAGCTTCGTACGGTCGCTGCCGGCGCCGCGCAGCACGACGTTCGAGTGGCCGATGCGGATCAGGCCGTCGATGCGGAAGGTGCCGGGCGGGATGAGCACCGTGCCACCGCCGGCCCTCCCGGCAGCGGCGATGGCACGGTTGATCGCGGGCGCGCAGTCCGTGGTGCCGTCCGCGACGGCGCCGTAGGCACGGACATCGGCCACTACGGGGCGGCGGGGGAAGCGCGCCGCCCCGCCCCGGTGGCCGGCCCTGCCGACGTACGGGATCTGCGGGTGGGTGAAGGGGGTGCGGGTGAACTCCCGCCAGACGGTGGGGACTCGACCTGGGTCATGGGGGCGTGCGACAGCGGTCGCGGCCGTCGCCGGTCCGCCGGTCACCGTGGCGGCCGCCACCGCCACGGCGCTGCCGAGCAGGCCCCGTCTGGTGATGCTCACGTACTCCTTGCTCATACCCGCCCGCCTTCCGTCGCATTCCATTGACTTTCATGGATGTGAATGACGTTCAGATCTGCGTCGGCGGTGAGCATGCCACTGAGACCCCTGGCTCGGAAGGGGTCATGCACTACTTAGTTGGACTGGACCTGGAATTCAGCCAGCAGGACGCTGAGTCAGGTGGGTGAACGCATCCAGATTGCGGGTCGATTCGCCGCGGGACACCCGCCAGGCGTACTCCTTGCGGATCGCGGAGGCGAAACCGAGCTCAAGGAGAGTGTTGAAAGCGCCGTCGGCGGCCTCCAGGACCGAACCGAGCAGCCGGTCGACCCCGTCCGGGGTGACCGCGACGAGCGGCAGTTTGCCGACCAGATACACGTCCCCCAGGGAGTCGACCGCGTAACTCACGCCATAGAGCTTGAGATTGCGCTCCAGGAGCCAGCGGTGGACGCCTTCGTGGTTCTCGTCGGGGTGGCGGATCACGAAGGCGTTCAGCGACAGGGAGTGCTTGCCGACGATCAGCGAGACGGTCGTCGAGAGCTTGCGGGTGCCGGGCAGTTTCACGACGTACGAGCCCGCCTTGGGGCTCTCCCACTCCAGCTCGGCCTCGGTGAGGACCTGCTCGATGATCGACGCTGCGTCAGCCATGGAGGGAGCGTACGTCAGACGTCCGGCGGACCGGCCCTCGGGCGGTGCGCGCGTCAGCCCTGATGGGCGCGCACCTTGCGGCGGTGGGCCTGTACGGCCGCCGTGTACACGTCCGCCGTGGCGGCGGCCGCGGTGTCCCAGCCGAAGCGCTGCGCGTGCCGGGCGGCAGCCTCGCCCATCCGTGCCGACAGCGCCTGGTCGTCGGCGAAATCGCGCAGCACGCGCGCGTAGGCGACGGGATCGTGCCCCGGGACCAGGAATCCGGTCTCCTGATGGCGCACGGCGACGGGCAGCCCGCCGACCTCGGCCGCCAGGACCGGCGTGCCGGCCGCCTGTGCCTCGATGGCGACCAGCCCGAAGGACTCGCTGTAGGAGGGCATGACCAGCACCGACGCGGCCCGGAACCAGTCCGCGAGCTGCTCCTGGCCGACGGGCGGCCTGAAGCGCACGACATCGGCGATCCCGAGCCGGGCGGCGAGCTTCTGCAGCCCCTCGGGCTTGGCGAGACCGGTGCCGCTGGGGCCGCCCACCACAGGGACGACGATGTTGCCGCGCAGCTCGGGGCGCTCGTCCAGGAGGACGGCGACCGCGCGCAGCAGCACGTCGGGGGCCTTCAGGGGCTGTATGCGGCCCGCGAAGAGCGGGATCAGCGCGTCCTGCGGGAGCCCGAGGCGGGCGCGGGCGGCGGCGCGGCCGTCGGCCGGGCGGAAGCGGTCGAGGTTGACGCCCGGGTGGACGACGGCCACCTTGCCGGGCTCGGCCTCGTAGTGGCGGGCGAGCTCGTCGGCCTCTTCGGAGGTGTTGGCGATGAGACGGTCGGCGGCGCGCACGATCTGGGTCTCGCCGATGACACGGGCGGCGGGCTCGGGGGTGTCGCCCTCGGCGAGCGAGGCGTTCTTGACCTTGGCCATGGTGTGCATCGCGTGCACCAGGGGCGCGCCCCAGCGTTCGGCGGCGAGCCAGCCGACGTGGCCGGAGAGCCAGTAGTGCGAGTGCACGAGGTCGTAGTAGCCGGGTCGGTGCCCGGCCCAGGCCTGCATGACGCCGTGCGTGAAGGCGCACAGCTGGGCGGGCAGGTCCTCCTTGGCGAGGCCCTCGTACGGGCCCGCGTCGACGTGCCGGACGAGGACGCCGGGGGCCAGTTCGACGGTCGGCGGGAGGGCGGCCGTGGTGGCCCGGGTGAAGATCTCGACCTCGATGTTGATCGCGGCGAGGCGCTGGGCGAGCTCCACGATGTACACGTTCATGCCGCCGGCGTCGCCGGTGCCGGGCTGGTGCAGCGGCGAGGTGTGGACGGAGAGCATCGCGACGCGACGGGGCCTGCGGTGCAGCCTGAGCCGTGAGGGCGTCGCCGGGGAGCGCCGCCCGAGCCTGCTGACGTACTGGCTCACGTGGCGTTCCTCCTCGCTGCGGGCATGCCGGTCGGAGGGCGCACCGCACCCTCCGAAGGGCGGCAACGCCGGAGCGGTCCGCTCCATTTCCCTTCCGCGTTCCCTCCCGCACCCCTTTGCCGAATCATTACCGAGAGTCGCTCAACCGTTCGAGGGCGAGTTGCGTGCGCGGCTCTCCTCCCTTCTTTTCCACAGGTTGGCGGAGGGTCGCCGGAGGTTATCCACAGGCCCACACGGGCTTCCTCCCGGCCGCCTACTCTCGTACGCATGACAACCCGCGCCGCGTCCCGCCCCGTGGGTACGGTGACGCGCGGGACCACCAACCCCAACCGACTGCGCCGCATGGACCGCTGGATCGCGGCCACGCACGGCGCCGAGCTGCGCAGAAGCGCCGACCCGGTGGCGGTCGACCTCGGATACGGGGCGGCTCCCTGGACCGCGGTCGAGCTGCTGACCCGCCTGCGCACGGCCGCCCCCCGCACCCGCGTGGTGGGCGTGGAGATCGAGCCGGCGAGGGTCGCGGCGGCCCGGCCGTACGAGCGCGAGGGACTCGTCTTCCGGCACGGCGGCTTCGAGGTCCCGGTGCAGGGCAGCCCCTCGCTCATCCGCGCGGCGAACGTACTGCGCCAGTACGACGAGGAGCAGGTCGCCGAGGTCTGGCAGCGTCTGTGCGCACGCCTCGCACCGGCGGGCCCCGGCTCCCGGGGCGGGCTGCTCGTCGAGGGCACCTGCGACGAGATCGGCCGCCGGCACGTCTGGGTCGCTCTGGGCCCCGAGGGCCCGCGCACGGTCACCTTCGCCACCCGCCTGGGCTCCCTGGACCGCCCGTCCGACCTCGCCGAGCGCCTGCCCAAGGCGCTGATCCACCGCAACATCCCGGGCGAGCCCGTGCACGCGTTCCTCCGCGACTTCGACCGCGCCTGGGCCGCGGCCGCGCCGTACGCCTCGTACGGCGCGCGGCAGCGCTGGATACGCACGGTCGGCGACCTGACGGCGGACTGGCCGGTCACGGACGGGATATCCCGTCGGCGCCAGGGCGAAGTCACGGTGCGCTGGGAGGCGTTGGCCCCCCGCGGGACCTTCGCGTAAGCGCGGGGCGCGGGGGTGCCGGACAGGCGTGCGACGTCTGGATGACGCACGGGCGTCAAGCGCCGCACAGACATCGGACACCCGGGCGAGGCACGGGCGTTGAAGGCTGGGGTGCGACGAACCGGGACGCACGGGTGTGCGAGACCGGAGTGCCGCGCGGGCGGTTGACGCAGGGGGTCGCGCGGGCGTGCTTCGTCGGTGGAGGGGTAGCCACCGCACGCCCGTGAGCTGCACGGAACGAACTGCGTGACTGACTCGTCACACAGGCGGGGAGATCGTTTCACGGAGGCGGGCCGGGGGGAAGGGAGTTCTTGCCCACCTCTGTCGCATTGCGCGCCGACATGGCACGATCCCCCAGGCGTCCGTAAGTTACTGACGGTAAATCAGTTTGGGGGCGGAGCAATGGGATCCGGCAAGCGGAGCCTGACCACGGCGGCCATGGTTCTGGCCTGCGCCTGCGCGGTGCTGTCAGCACCGGGTGTGGCGCACGCGAGCCCGACACCAGCGCCCACGCGCACACCGACACCGACACCGACAACCTCGCCGGCCGGCAAGGACCTCGAGGCGATCCGCGAGAAGCTGGACGCTCTCTACCACGACGCGGCGGTCGCCACGGACGCGTACAACGCCGCCGAGGAGCAGGCCAAGCAGCAGTCGGCCGAGATCGTCGACCTGGCCCGCGAGATCGTCAAGGGCCAGGACAAGCTGGACGAGTTGAAGGACCGCGCGGGCGCCGCGGCCCGGGCGCAGTACCGGGGCGGCGGACTGCCGCCGGAGATGCGGCTGTGGCTGAGCGACAACCCCCAGCAGTACCTGGACGGCGCGGGGCGGGTGCTCCAGGGCGAGCACGCGACCAAGGGGCTGCTCGCCGAGATGACCCGCACACAGCAGGACTTGGAGCAGTACGCGAAGGACGCCTCCGCGCAGTGGCAGAAGCTGGAGACCAACCGCCAGGCCAAGGCCACGGCGCAGAAGGAGATCAAGAAGCAGATCGCCGCCGCCGAGAAGCTGGAGTCCCAGCTCGAGAAGAAGGAGAAGGAACGGCTGGCGAAGCTCGAGGAGGAGGCCGCGTACAAGGCGCAGACGGCCTGGCTGAGTTCCGGCGTCCTCGCCGAGATCAGCGGCAAGGCGTCCGAGCAGGGCAAGAAGGCGGTGAAGTTCGCCACCGACCAGATCGGCAAGCCGTACGAGTGGGGCGCCGAGGGCCCGGGCTCGTACGACTGCTCGGGGCTGACCTCACAGGCCTGGGCCGCCGCCGGTCACGGCATTCCTCGCACCTCGCAGGAGCAGTGGAAGCAGCTTCCCCATGTCGACGTCAAGGACATGCGCCCCGGCGACCTGATCATCTACTTCGACGACGCCAGCCATGTCGCGATGTACATCGGCGACGGCGCGATCGTGCACGCACCGCGGCCGGGCCGGACGGTGACGATCGCGGGGGCCGGGTCCATGCCGATACTGGGAATCGTACGGCCGGACGCGTGACGGGGCGGGACGGGACGTAGGAAGCCCGGGCGAATCGGGCCGACGATCGGCGTACGGCTTCGGCCTGGATGGCCAAACCGCCATCAACCCCGAAAAAGCGTGCCGCCCTTCGTGATGCACCGCACGTGACCCACCCCACGGTTGTACAGACTCCTCAACCTCGCGGACGTGACGTTCGTCATTCCGGGCATCACCGCATCCTGTCCAAGTGCGGTACAGGATGCGGCATATGACGGTGGCCGCCTGCCGGACGCCGCGACGCACACCATTCCGCTGCGGCGTCCGCTACCGCTATGGTCCCCGTCGGTGGGTCGAGGACCTTCGCCCCACCACGCCCTCGGGGGGAGGGAAGGAACCCACACGATGCCCGTACCCATACCGCGGCAGAGAGCGATCCCGGCCGCGGAGAGCGGTCAGGCTCAAGGCGCGTCCTCACCCGGCGGCCCATCCGGAGAAGCGACCGGCGGCCAGGCCGGGGCAGTACCGGCGCCCCATGCCGCCACGACCCCGGTCGACAGCACCACCAACCTGACCCTGCTGGTCATCGAGGACGACCCGGCGGGCTCGCTCAGCGTGCCCGAGATGCTCGACGCGGCCGGCAAGCCGATCCGCATCCGCACCGCCCGCAACCTCACCGAGGCCGAGCGGCTGCTCACCGACGACGTCCACTGCATCCTGCTCGACCTCGCGCTGCCCGCCCCCGGCCGGGCGGCCGTGAGCGACGACGAGCTGACCACGCTCAAGCACGTGCTGCGGCTCGCGCCCCGGCACGCCGTCCTCGCGCTCACCGCCTCCGGTGACGCCGAGCGCGGCGCGGAGGCGGTGCGCGTCGGCGCCCAGGACTATCTGTTCCGCGACGAGCTGGACGGACGGCTGCTGAGCCGCGCGATCCGGTACGCGGTGGAGCGGAAACGTTCCGACAAGGCCGAGCGCCGACTCACCGAGTCCAGGCTGCGCGCCCAGGAGAACGCCCGCCTGGAGCGCGGCCTGCTGCCGACCCCTCTCCTGGAGGGCTCCTCGCTCCGCTTCGCCGCGCGCTACCGCCCAGGACGCTCCCGCGCCCTGCTCGGCGGCGACTTCTACGACACGGTCCGTACGCCCGACGGCACGGTGCACGCCATGATCGGCGATGTCTGCGGGCACGGGCCCGACGAGGCCGCGCTCGGCGTGGAGCTGCGCATCGCCTGGCGGGCGCTGACGTTCGCGGGCCTGTGCGGCGACGAACTCCTGTCCACCCTCCAGCAGGTCCTGGAGCACGAGCGCGAGAACGACGAGATCTTCGCGACGCTGTGCACGGTGGACATCGCGCCGGACGGGCGTCGCGCCGGGCTCTGCCTGGCGGGCCACCCGTCCCCGCTGATCTCCCGCCCCGGCCGGCCCGCCGAGCTACTGCCGTACGAGAACGGCGGCCCGGCGCTCGGCCTGCTGCCCGGTGCCCGCTGGCCGCGCCGGCAGGTGGAGCTGGGCGGCGAGTGGAGTCTGATGCTCTACACCGACGGCCTGATCGAGGGTCACATCGGCGAGGGCAAGGAGCGGCTGGGCCAGGACGGCATGGTGAACCTGGTACGCCGCCGGCTCGCCGAGGGCCTGGCGGGCGAGGAACTGCTGCGCGCGACGGTGAACGAGGTCAGGGACCTCAACGGCGGAGAGCTGACGGACGACGTGGCGGTACTCCTGCTGGACCGGACGCCGTGACCGCCGTACGGCCATGTGACGGTCACGCCGTGACCGCCGTACAACCGCGTGACGGTCACGCCGTAACCGCCGTGCGACCGCGCGACGGTCGGGCCTGGCCGACGGCCTGGCCCGCGTAACCCTCAGGTCCGCAGGACTGACCGCCGGTGGTCGACTTGAATGTGACCGCCGGGGGTCAGCGGCCTCCGTTGTAGGGGCCGTACGGGCCGTCGCTGCTGCTTCCGCCGCGGCCCCGGCCACCGCCGGAGACCTGACGGAGCGCGGGGCGTACGTCCACGAAGAAGACGATCGTGGCGACCAGCCCCGCGATCTGCAGGAAGATGATCGGGACCAGCAGGTTCACGGCCACCGTGATGCCCAGGATGATCAGCCAGAACATCTTGTTCTGCTTGTCGGCCGCGCGGTACGCGTCTTCGCGGGCCACCGCTGCCATCACCAGTGCCACCACGGCGAGCACCAGCATGGCGAGGAAGATCAGCGACAAGAAGCCGCCGAATGCCGTCAACAGCACTATGCCCACCGCCCGAGTCGATTCATCTCTACGGCCACCGTACCCGCAGAACGGGCCGGGAACTCTGAGAGTGCCCGGCCCGTCGTGCTGACCCTGCGTCCGGACCTTTCGGCCGGATCTTCCCTCCGGACCTTTCGGCCTGAGACGAGGAGTCCCGCCGTCCGCTACTTCACGGGCGGCGTCGTCTTCTTGGCCGTGACCTTGCGGGCCGGGATCTTCTTCGCGACGGGCTTCTTGGCCGGAGAGGGCACGGCGGCGGCCGCGGCCGGCTTCTCCTCGGACCTGACCTCGACCGGCTCGGCCTTCGGCTCGACGGCGATGGCCAGTTCCTCGATCTCCTCGGCGGCCTCGCCACGCCAGGTCTTCACGGTCTGCTCGCCGTGCTCGGCGACCTTCTCGTACGTCTCCTTGGCCTTCACGGCGTACTCGGCGGCGACGCCGACACCGCGCAGGGCGAGGTCCTGGGCGGACTCACCGAGCTTCTTCAGGTCGGTGTCGAGAGTGCTGATGAACTCCGTCACCTTGGCCTGGATGGTCTCCTGCGCTTCCTTCGCGCGGGTGGCGGCCTTCTCCTGGACGGTGTTCGCGTCGATGTTCTTCACGGTCTCGATCCGCGCCGGGGCCTCGGTGCGGATCTGCTCCACGAGGCCGGGGACCTTCTTCGCCTGCTGGACGGCCAGGTCGGCGGTGCCGGCCAGGAAGTACAGCGGGGTGGGGTCCGTGGCGGCCTTGCGGATGTCGTCGGTGATGGCCATGGTGATGGTCCTCCGGTCGCTTTCAGCTGAGGGTTTTGGTGTTCCGCGGCAAGACCGGCAGGCCCGCGTGGGGGCCGGCGGCGCTGCACGTCGTTGTCGTCAACTGGCGGTCTGCTGCGGATCGGCATCGCTGCCGTCGGCCGTGCGGGGGCCCCGGACGGCGGTGTCCGGCGCTTGCTGGGTGCCCGATATGTGCTCTGCCATGCCCTGCGCCTCGTCCTGCGCCATGTCCTGGGTCACGCTCTGGGCCATGCCCTGGGCCAGGTCCGGCGTGATCTCGAATCCGTTCTCCTTGCGGAAGGACTCATAGATCTGGAGCAGCACCTGCTTCTGCCGCTCGTTCAGTGTGGGATCGGCGAGGATGACGGCACGTGTCTCCACCTCGTCCCGGTCCCGCTCGGCGTCGAGGATGCCGGCTCGCACGTACAGCGTCTCGGCGGAGATCCGCAGCGCCTTCGCGACCTGCTGCAGCACCTCCGCGCTCGGCTTGCGCAGCCCGCGCTCGATCTGGCTCAGATACGGGTTGGACACCCCGGCGGCGTCGGCGAGCTGCCGCAGCGACAGCTGCGCGTTGCGCCGCTGATCGCGCAGGTACTCACCGAGATTGCCGACGTTGAGTGATGCCATGACTCCACCTTGCCGCACCTCCGCTAACAATTGCAAGCACCCGCTTGCAAAAGTGCGCTGCGCCACGAAGAGGGTGCCCGCGCGCCGCGCCACGAAGGAGGCGCCCGCGCACTCATCCGGCGGCGGCGCCGAACCACTGGGACAGCCGGCCGACCAGATCCCGCTGGTCTTCACCGACCCACGCCACATGGCCGTCCGGCCGCAGCAGCACCGCGGGCACGTCCAGTTCCTCGCTGACGTCGACGACGTGGTCGACCCGATCCGCCCAGCCCGCCACCGAGAGCCGGCCTGTCTGGTCGAGCAGCAGCCCGCGGCCACCGTGCGTCAGCTCATAAAGGCGCCCCCGCGTCAGCCGCACGTCCCGCATCCGCCGGCCGAGCAGTTCATGGCCCTCGCCGAAGTCGTAGCGGACCCCGACCCCGGTGATCATCCCGGTCACGTACCGGTTCACCTCCTCGAAGTCCATCAGCTTCGACAGCAGCTCCCGCAGCGCGGTCGCACCCGGATCGGTCCCCAGCAGCGTGATCTGCGCGCGGGTGTTGTCCAGCACGCGGGCGCCCACCGGGTGCCGTTCGGCGTGGTAGCTGTCGAGGAGCCCCTCCGGTGCCCAGCCGTTGACCTCGGCGGCCAGCTTCCAGCCGAGATTGAACGCGTCCTGCACGCCGAGGTTGAGCCCCTGCCCGCCGGTCGGCGGGTGGATGTGCGCCGCGTCGCCGGCCAGCAGCACCCTGCCGACCCGGTAGCACTCGGCCTGCCGGGTGGCGTCGCCGAACCGGGACAGCCGGCGCGGCGAGTGCACGCCGAAGTCGGTGCCCGCGACGGCCCGCAGCCGCTGTTTGAACTCCTCGAGGGTCGGCGCGGTCGTACGGTCCTCGGACACGCCCTCGGCGGGCACGATGACGCGGTACGTCCCGTCCCCGTTGGGGATGGTGCCGAACCGCAATTGGGTCTTGCGGACTTCCTCGACGACGGCCGCGACCGTCGCCTGGTCCTCGGTCATCTCCATGTCGCCCAGCAGCGTCTCGACCTTGGCGGGCTCACCGGGGAAACCGACACCGAGCTCCTTGCGCACCACACTGCGACCGCCGTCGCACCCGACGAGGTAGCGCGAGCGCAGGCGCGTGCCGTCCGCCAGCTCGACGGTCACCCCGGACCCGGACCTGGACCCGGCCCCGTCGTCCGACTGACTCAGCCCGACCACTTCGCAGCCGCGCCGGATCTCGGCGCCGAGTTCGAGGGCACGCTCGTCGAGCAGCCGCTCGGTGACCGGTTGCAGGGTGGAGAGACCGTACGGGTGAGCCGTGTCCAACCTCTCCGGCCACGGCTTGCGGATGCCGCCGAAGAAACCGCCGACCTGGAACTTCTCACTGACCGCGAGGAACCGGTCCAGCAGACCGCGCTGATCCATCATCTCGACGCTGCGCGTGTGCAGGCCGCGCCCGCGGGACTCCTTGGTCGGCTCGGCCAACTTGTCCAGCACGACCACGTGCACGCCGTGCAGCCGCAACTCTCCGGCCAGCATCAAGCCCGTCGGTCCGCCGCCGACCACGATCACGTCAATCATCGAACGCCATTCAACGAGAGGGGATTTCGGCCGACCGCAGAGTGGGCAGCCAGTGGGCAGCCCCCTTGGGGTATCCCCCTCGCTTCTCCCGCGTTCTTCCCTCGATCAACCCTCCCGCTCCGCGAGGAACTTCTCCCATGTGCGCTTGCCGGTGTCGGCGTCGGTGAGGGCCCTGCTCCACCCCGACGTGGTCCTGCACGCCGACAAGGCCGTCATCCCCACCCCCGAACCCGTCGTGGTCCGCGGGGCGCACACCGTGGCCAAGGGCGCGATGGCCGCGACCGGCCGCGCCGCGTTCGCCGGGCTCGCGCTCGTCGACGGGACGGTCGGCCTGTCGATGGCTCCGCGCGGCCGGCTTTGCGTGGTACTCGTCTTCGCGTTCACGGACGGTCTGATCACCGAAATCGATGTGATCGCGGAGCCGGAACGACTGGGCCGACTCGAAATCGCCGTTCTCGACAACTGACAGCGAGGAAAATCGCCGAGGCAATCCCGTATTTCACTCGATACGGGATTGCCTCGACGCGCGTACGGCATTACCGTTGCGCCCATGACTGCCGGGTCGGCCTTGTGCCGTGAGCGAGTTGGTTGCCCGGCCTCCGAGTGAGGCCGCGGCGGGGTAGAGCCCCGCCCACCCCGACCACCCCCTCCTTCGCATCACGTCTTCACCCCACCGCGCGTCCGCTTCTTCCGAAATTCCGCTTCTTCCGGAATTCCGCGCGCTCTCCCGCACCCCCCTACCGCGCCGCGCTCCAAAATGCCCCGCGGCAATCCACCCTGCCCGAAAACAAAAGAAAGTGACGCATGCCCAACCCATTCAATCAGCAAGTCATCGAAGAGTTCCGCGCCCACCACGGGAAAGTCGGCGGATATTTCGAGGGTGCCCGGCTCCTCCTGCTCACCACCACCGGCGCCCGCACCAAAACCCCGCACACGACCCCCGTCGGCTACTACCCCGACAACGGCGACCGCGTCATCGTCATCGCCTCCGCCGGGGGCGCGCACCGGCACCCGGACTGGTACCGCAACCTCGTCGCCGATCCGCGCGTGCGGGTCGAGAGCGGCGTCTTCACCTACGACGCCGAGGCCGTCGTCCTCGAGGACGCCGAGCGCGACCGGCTCTTCGCCCGCGCGGTGGAGGCCGACCAGGGATGGGCGGAGTACCAGGCGAAGACGGACCGGGTGATCCCCGTCGTCGCGCTCCACGAGATCCCCGGGGATGGTCCGCCGCACGTCGACGCGGGCTCGCCGAGCGAGGCACTGAGGGTCGTCCACGACGCCTTCCGGCGCGAACTGGCGCTCATCCGCGATGAGTTCGCCTCCTCGGGCAGTTCCCTCGGCGCCCAGCTCCGGATCAACTGCCTCTCCCTCTGCCAAGGCCTGCACCGGCACCACACCGGCGAGGACCTCCATCTCTTCCGTGCCCTCGCCGACGGCCACCCCGGCCTCACCCCGGTCCTGGACCGGCTGCGCGTCGAACACGAGCGGATCGCGGTGCTGATCGAGGAGTTGCGCCGGGTGGTCGACGAGCGGCCCGCGGACCCGGCCCGCGTACTCCCCGAGGTGGTGCGCCTGACGGAGGAGCTGGAAGCCCATCTCGCCTACGAGGAGGAACAGTTGATCCCGGCCCTGGAGGCAGTGGCCACCCCCTGACCCGCTCCTGAAGTCGGCCGGCCTCCGCCGAGTGGCGCGGGCGGTGACCGGACCCCCGTACACCTACCGTGGTCCGGTCACCGCCCCCAGGGAATGGCCCCGCCGGCCGCCGGGTCACCAGGGCAGGGGCCGCGCGTGCACGACCTCGAGCCGCGACACGGCCCGGGTGAGCACCACGTACAGCCGGTGCAGGCCGCGCGCCTCCGCCTCGGCGACGGCCGCCGGTTCGACGGCCACCACATGGTCGTACTCGAGCCCCTTGGCGAGGGTGGCGGGCACCACCGCGACACGTGCGCCCAGTTCCTCGGGCCCCGCCGCCTCGACCCCGGCGGCGCGCAGCGCCTCGCGCACACTCCCGATGTCCGGGTCGGCCGCGATGACGCCGATGGACCCCTCGTGCGCGAGCGCGCCGCGCACCGCGTCGACGGTGGCGGGCAGTACGTCCCGTGCCTCGGCAACCGCGCGGACCGTCAGCTCCCCGTCCCGGCGCAGTGACCGAGCCGGCGGTACGCGCACGTCGAGTCGTGCCAGCAGCCGGTTGGCGAGCCCGACGACGGCTTCCGGCACCCGGAACCCGATCGTCAGCGGCACCACGGCGGCATCCGGCTTCCCGAGATGCCCGAGCAGCTCGCCCCACTCCCGGGCCGCCCAGGGCGTCGTGCCCTGGGCGAGATCCCCGAGCACCGTGAGCGACCCGAAGGGGGCCCGGCGCGCGATCGCCCGGCACTCCATCGGTGACAGGTCCTGCGCCTCGTCGACGACCACGTGGCCGTAGCCTTCCGGGTGTTCGACCAGCCCGGCGACCTCGTCGAGAAGGACGAGGTCGGCGGCCGACCACCGGGCCGACTTGTACGAGCGGGGCGGCTTCGCCCACAGAATCGCCTTCTGTTCGTCGGCGTCCAGCAGCCCATCCGCCGCGCAGGCCAGCGCCTCGGCGTCGGTGAGGAGCCGGGCGAGAACCTCCTCGGGCCGCATCCGGGGCCAGACCGCGTCGACGTACGCGCCGACCGGCCGTGCCCCGGAGACCTTCCGCGCCCAGGCGTTCGTCTGGGGTCCGGCGCGCCATTCGGCCTGTTCCCGCAGACGCCGCACGGCCCGCGTCCGTACCCGCTCGCGCCCGATGCCGTACGGAGGTTCTTCCGCCCGTACGCCGTCCACGATGCGGTTCAGTTCCGCGGCCGACAGCCGCCACCGGTACGAACCGTCCGGCACGACGAGGGGGTCGGCGTACGTGCCGACGTTCCCGTACAGGGCCCGGCGCAGCACCTCCGCCATCCGTGCGTCGTGTTTGACGGCGGCGGCACGCTCGTCGTCGCGCGCCGTGACGGGGTGGCGGGCGATCTCGTCCCCGAGCGTCGACTGCCGTACGCCGCTCTCGCCGAGGGCGGGCAGCACCTCGGCGATGTACGCGAGGAAGGTGGGATTGGGGCCGAGGATCAGCAGTCCGCCGCGACGGATGCGCTGCGGGTGGGTGTAGAGGAGGTACGCGGCCCGGTGCAGGCCGACGGCCGTCTTGCCGGTGCCGGGAGCGCCCTGTACGCACACGGACGTGGCGAGGTCTCCGCGGACGAGGTGGTCCTGCTCGGGTTGGATGGTCGCGGCGATGTCCCTCATGGGGCCGACGCGGGGGCGTTCGATCTCGCCCGTGAGAATGCGGCTCTCCGGAACCGAGGTGCCTTCATGGCCCCGATCCCGATGGCCGTCCTCATCCCGACGGCCGTCCTCACCCCGGTGGCCGTCCCTATCCGGTCGCCCCCCTCCGATGTGTTCGTCCTCCAGGCCGGTGAGGTCCGCCGAGGCCCCCTTGCTCCCCGGCGCCCAGCCGAAGCGCCGGCGCACGGCCACGCCCTGGGGGTCGCGGGCGCTCGCCTGGTAGAAGGCGCGTGAGACGGGGGCGCGCCAGTCGACGACGAGGGGTGGGGCGGCGGGGTGTTCGGTGATGCGCAGGCGGCCGATGTGGTAGCTCTGCCCGGCGTGTTCACCACCGCCGGGTGCGAAGTCCAGCTTGCCGAAGAACAGCGGGCCTTCGGGGAGTTCGCGCAGATCCCTGGCCTGGCCGCGCAGTTGCCTGCCGAGCACTTCGGCGTCGGCACCGGAGGCGGAGACGTCCTCGCCGGTGACGACCTGCTCCTCGGCGCCGTCGACCATCGCGGCGAGGCCGGCCCGGCAGGCGTCGTGGTGGGCGCGTTCATGGGTGAGGGAGCGGGCGAGGGCGGGGTCGGTGGACGTCACTCGGCCAAGGATACCGAATAACGTTACCGAGTAACATTCTTTACCCGGTAGCCCTCTTTGCCCGGTCACTCATCCCCATGAAGCTACGCACAGCGGAGCTACGCGTAGCGCGGCAGACCCGCCTCCAGCTGCGCGAACGCCTCCTCGGCCGCGGCGACCGCGTCGGGCCGCACCTGCTCGACGGCCTCACCGCCGGCGATCCGCCGCCAGTTCTCCAGGGCGAGGACGCGCTGTACGGCGATGATCTGTCCGGCGGCGAGCCGCGCGCCGAGGTCACCGCCGAGCGCCCCCGCGAGCGCGGCTTCGGAGCGCTCCACGTATCTGAACATCCCGGCGGCCAGGGAGGGCGTGCCGTAGAGGAGACGGTGATAGGCCAGGACCTGCGGGGCGTCGTTGAGGCCGGTGACGGGATCGCGGCGCTCCAGCCCGTCGAGGAAGTGACGGCGCAGCGCCGTCAGCGGGGACGGCCCGCCCGCGACCACACGCGCGGGTTCGTCCTCGTGATCGGCGAACCGGTGCAGGACCAGGTCCTCCTTGGTCGGGAAGTACCGGAAGAGGGTCGGCTTGGAGATCTCGGCGGCGGCGGCCACCTCCGCGACGGACACGGCGTCGAACCCCTTCTCCAGGAAGAGTCCGATCGCGATGTCGGAGAGGGCCTGGTACATCCGCTGCTTCTTGCGCTCGCGCAGTCCGATCTCACCCATGCCCCGAGCCTACGCACGCCCCGGCACCTCCTTGCCCCTCCTCGGCTCTCCTTGACCTCAACCAGGCTTCAGGTCGAAGACTGTCCGGCGTTCGGCCCTACCTGTCTTCGGTTTTGAGGAGCGTTGCGATGCGTGCGGTGCAGGTGAAGGAGTTCGGCGGCCCCGAGGTCCTGGTTCCCGTGGACCTTCCCGATCCGGTTCCGGGGCCCGGGGAGGTCGTGATCGACGTGGCGTACGTGGACACGATCTTCGTGGAGACGCAGGTGCGGGCGGGGTGGGGGCGGGAATGGTTCCAGGTGGCTCCGCCGTACGTCCCCGGGGGCGGCGTGTCCGGTGTCGTCGGTGCCGTGGGGGCGGGCGTTCCCGGCGAGTGGCTGGGGCGCCGGGTCACGTCCTATGTCACGGGCAGCTATGCGGAGCGGGCCGTGGCGGCGGTGTCGGCGCTGACGGTGGTACCCGACGACCTGGACCTGCGCAGCGCGGCGGCTCTGGTGCACGACGGCGTCACGGCCAACGGCCTGCTCGACCTGACCGCCGTGGGCCCCGGCGACCGCGTACTGATCCTCGGCGCATCCGGTGGCATGGGCACGCTGCTCGTCCAGCTGGCCCACGCGCGCGAGGCACGGGTGGTCGCGGTGGCCCGCGGGGACGCCAAACTCGCCCTGGTACGGGACCTCGGCGCGGACGACGTGGTGGACGCCACCCGGGACGACTGGGTGTCCGCCGCCCGCAAGGCGCTCGGCGGGGCCGTCGAGGGGGCGGACGTCGTCCTGGACGGTGTGGGCGGCGACCTGGGGGCCGCGGCCCTGCCCCTGGCGGTCGACGGCGGCCGGTTCTCCGCCCACGGGGCGCCGTCGGGCGGCTTCTCTCCCCTCGACACGGAGGAGGCCACCCGCCGGGGGATCCGGCTCTTCGGCATCACCGACGTCCAGTTCAGCCCGACCGACCTGAGCCGCTTCACCTCCGCCGCCCATGCCGAGGCCGCGGCGGGGCGGCTGCGGCCGGTGATCGGGGAGGTGTTTCCACTGGAGCGGGCGGCTCAGGCCCATGCGGCTATTGAGGGGCGGGGGTTGGTGGGGAAGGTGGTGCTGGAGGTGTTGTAGGTGTGAGAGAGCGCCAGCTCGGGGCCGACGACAGGCTCCACAGGTCATCGAGATGCTTGTTCCAGGTGGCGACAACAGACTTCGAGTCCTCGTCGCCCTCCCTAGACCAGACATTGAGGTCGGTGCGGTAGCCCTTGGGGTCGTAGAACTCGGGCTCCGAACTGCGCTGCACGGTCCGGGTGACCACGTCGTAGAGGCCGTGCAGCACCAACTCCCGGTTGAAGACACAGATCTTGTCCCGCGGTATGCCCGGGTAGAGGCGGTACTCGCAATCCGCCGTCACCCGCCCGCCCGAGGTCAGCCGCTCCGCGATCGCCGACAACCGCCGGTCGTACATCTGGCACTGCGCTTCCAGGCCGCTGCGGTAGGCAGGGTCGTCCTGCGGCCTGCCGTCCGGGCCCACCCTCGACGGAACGGTCATCGGCTGCCCGAAGTCCGGGATCAGCACCCTTATGCATACGTGCCTGGTCGGCCCGGGGTCGTCGAGGAGACGTTCCAGGCGGTGGTAGAGCTCGTGGTAGAGCGTCTCACCGGTGTAGCCGAGAAATCTGATGTCCACCGTGCGGGCGCGGAAGGCCTCGGTCACGAAAGTACCCAATTCCTGCGACTTGACCTGGAGACGGGTCGGCCGGCGGAGCGAACCGTCCAGGTCCTTCACCGAGTCGTACAGCACATAGCCGACCAGGCTGAGCAGCGCGCCGCCGAGGAACGCCTTGTCCTGCAGGAAGTCCCCGAGCGGTGTCACGAACTGGGCGGTCACCTCCGTGACGAACAGAACCAGTAACAGGATGCGCGTGACTGCAGGCTCGTAGCGGACCTGGAACTGCTTCAGACGTGTGTTCAGGCCACTCTCGGCAGTGCTGTCCCCGGCGCCGAACATCGACAGTCCCCTCCCCCGTGCCGAAGCGTCCGGCGGAGAGTCAGACGTCCGCGGAGACCCCAGCTGCCCGTTGGCCTCCATGGTCCCCGTGCGGCAGCGCACGGGCAAGATAGGGGTTCGCGATCGGTTTGCCCGGGAGTCCCAGCGCGGCTATGGCTCCGGCGAGGGTCATCGCGTAGGTGTCCACCGCACGGCGGACGTTGGGGGCGTCCAGGCTGTCGCCGGTCACGAGGCGGTCGAGATCCACGTAGGCCGAGCGGACGACTTCCATCCACCGGTACACACGCCAGTCCTCACGCCACCCCTTCGTGCAGTCCTCGGGCAGCAGGCGAGCCCAGCGGGAGAAGAGACGCTCGCGGATCTCCGGACGCGTGGGGGTGAGGTGCATGTGGCGGACCAGGTCGTACAGCGGGTCACCGACGATCGCCATCTCCCAGTCGATGAGCGTCAGCCCACCCGTCTCCCGGCGCACGAGGTTCCACGGATTGAGGTCGCCGTGCAGGAGTACGGGGCGCCGCGGGACCAGGTGGTGACGGTCGAGGATCTCGCCGAGACGATAGCCGTTGGGCAGCCCCAGCTCTCGCGTCAAGTCCCTGGTTGCCTTGGGAAGTTCGTTCACCATGCGGACCAGTTCGTCCTGAAGTCCCCGGTAGAAAAGCAACCAGTTCATATCGGGATCCAGCTCCGCACGGTCTACGAAGGTCAGCGCCCGAAGCTGATCCACGAGATCGTCCGCCTCGTGAGGCCGCAGTCCGTCCGCGGGATGATCCGGAGGACGGAACCCGCCCACCGGCCCCTCGTACGAGTGAATCGTGAACTGTTCGTCCAGGCCGCTGGTACCCAGAACCAGCACTCTCGGGGCGCGTACGGAAACGTTTGACCGCTCGATGGCGCCAAGGACGGCGTGCTCGTTGAGGAACCGGCGCTCACGGGCGTTCGCCGTCCCGATCTTTCGGCGGACCATGACGGGAACAGGGATTCCCGATACCTGTACGGCCGTATTGAGATGGGCCGTTCCCTTGAACACACGGTCCGCGGAAGCGGCCCCCTCCTCGAATAGTGCCTGGCTCACAGCGGCCACGGGCAGCCGTGGATGCAGTGGGACTCGATGGTCGCGTTGCCAGACGATCTGCGAGACCGACCTGTTCCGGTGGCGCCGACCTGTGTGGGACTCGTTCCACCGGAAGAGAATGCGCTCGATCTCGGCTTCGTCCGGCACTTTCATGAGCCGCAACGGTTCCTCGGAGGCGACCAGGGCCCTGTGCACCGTCTGTGTCGCGGCGTCCAGTTCTCGCTGATCGAAGGCGTCGTCGAGCGACATCGCGGCCCGGATCACGTCCGGGTAGACCGACTGGGCACGCTCGAAGGCCACGTAGTGTTTCAGGTCGCGGTCGAGCCCTTGCACCGCCTTGGGCCGCCGTGCGCCCATGACCTCGCGCCACGTCTCGACCACCTCGGACCACTGGTGATCGGGGTACTGCATGCGCACCAGGTGCGTGGCGAGGTCGTGCAGCGGGTCGCCGTAGCTCGCCAGCTCCCAGTCGACACAGAGTAGGGGCGGATCACCGTCGTAGGACACGATGATGTTGTCCCGGTGCAGGTCCGTGTGGAGCAGGCTGAAGGGGCGGCCGACGAGCGCCGGTACCCGTTCCGCGAACCGCACCATCGCATCCGCGGGGACACCCAGCATCGCGAACAGTCCACCGAAGTCCGCCCAGTTGCGCTGCCTGATCTGCTCTTCCGCTGCTGAAGCCAACGCTTGCAGATAGGCCCGGCTGTCCCGGCTGGAACGCGGCCAGGCAGCCGGCAGTGGAGGAAGATGCTGCCGACGCACCTGCGTCATGTCCGCGAGGAGATGCGCGAGCGCGACGACAAGAGCGGAGTCCACCGGCTTGCCATTGGGGCAGACGGTCGACAGCGGCACGCCCTCCACATGACTGAGGATGGTCACGTCACGGCGCTTGACCAGGCACCGCGGTACGTTCGACAGCACGCTCCGGATCGAGTTAAGGATCTCCGCCTCGTCCTGCCAGGTCCTGATGACCACGGGCAGTGCCGAGGAGATCCGTTCCCGCACCGTCACCTGGGCCCCGACGTCACTCGCCACAAGCTGGCGATCGTCCTCCGTGAGCGGCCTCACCATGTAGTTCAGGTTGTGGTGCCCTCGGCCGAACGAGCCGAAGGCCCTGGCATAGCGCACGAAGCTTTCGTATGCCGTGTCCGCCGCGCTTTCCAGAGCCGGTGGGCGGGGCGGGCCGGGGATCGGCGGAACGCCCAAGGGTCACTCCTGGATAACTGTGCGTTGTCGCTGATGTTCATGCATCGCGATGAGGGTGAGCACACCTTAGTGCCCGCCTGAGAGCCCAGCTGAGCCCTCTACGAAATCGGTGCCTACTTGAGAAAGAGTTGTACCTCCCGGAAACACGGAGTTGTTGGAGGCCCGGTCGACTCCTCCGCCTCGTCTCAGGGCGCATCCGCCAGGAGATGCCAGCAGGAGTCGAACCAGGCCTGCATGCTCTCCATGAACACAGACCCGGAGGAGTCCGGATCGCCCTCGTCGTTGACGTGACGGGTCAGGGTCGATCCGAGACCGAGGACGTCCGTGGCTTCGACCTCCACGCCGTCGTCCAGCAGGATGGGCCGCTCCACCACCTGATACGGACCGAACAGCGCCTCGACGCCAGGACGCAGATACAGCTTGAACGCCGGTGCCAGTGGCACATGCCGGATCTCCACCTGCACGGAGGACACCAGACCCTCCGTCTGCAGATCGCGCAGCGCGGCACGCAACGAAATCGTATGCCGCCAGGTGATGGCACGGAGCCGGTCCTGCAACCGGCCCGATTGGTCGGGTTCCGGCTGTGCGGGCTGGTCCTCACCCGGCTTCTTCATACGCGGATAGGGAAGGTCCAGCGACTCCGAGGGCAGCAGTATGCGCAGCTCGATGCGCTCGGGGGTGATCTCCTTGAGCCGGATGTGCTCGGCCTGGAGTCGGATGTGGGCGTCCAGGGACTCCGAGGTGAGGGTGAACACGTCCAGTCGTACGGTCGGCTGGGCGAAGGCCCGTGCGACGAAGGTGCCCAGAGTCGCGCGCACCCGGGGCACTTCCTGTTTCGGGCTGCCCAGGTGGGTCGGGCTTTTCACGACCCGCGATCCGCTGCCCTGACGGGACTTGATCCAGCCTTCGTTGTTCAGCTCTCGCAGTACACGCTGCACGGTGTCGCGGGAAACCCCGAGTTCCTCGGCGAGCTCGCGCTGCGCGGGCAAGTGGGAGTCGATCGTGTACGTGCCGTCGGCGATACGGGTTCGCAGCGTCTCCAGGATGCGCTGGAACTCCGTACCGCCTCCCTCGCCGCGATGCCCCGTCACGCCCCTGACCGTACTCGCCCCCTCCTCCTACCGCAGGTGCCTCACGCCAACCCCCGAAGCACCCTCAGCACCGGCTCCAGTGAGCTCACCACGTCCTCGGCGCCCGCCTCGCGCAGGAGCTTCTCCTTGTAGGCGGTGTGGGCGTAGCCGAGGAAGGGGACGCCGGCCTGGCGGGCGGCCTCGTAGTCCGAGGGGGCGTCGCCGATCATCAAGGCGGCGGCGGGGGCCGCGCCCAGGGCGTTCAGGGCGCGGTTGAGGCAGTGCGGGTCCGGCTTGAGGTGGTGCAGGTCCTGGCCCCGGCCGTAGATGTTGGGGGCGAAGCAGGTGGTGAGGTCCCGGCTCGCGAGGTAACCGGTGGCCGTGCGGGCCGAGTTGTTGGTCGCGATGGCCAGCCGTGCGCCGACGGCGCTCCAGGTACGGATCAGCGGGTCCGCGTACGCGGTGGGCCAGGCGGACGGCACCGCCTTGAGTTCCTGCTGGGTCAGACGTTCCTCCAGCTCGCTCACCAGATCGCTGTGCGGATGGCGGCGGTGGACGGCGTAGAGGACGACCATCGGGTCCGGGTGGACCTGTTCCTCCTCGGTGAGCAGTCCCCGCAGCCCCTGCCGCTCCAGCCACTCCACCAGGTCCTTCGCCACGTCCTCCGCGGAGTGCCCCGCGAACAGCCGACAGATCGGCCCGTCGAAGTCGAAGAGCACAAAGCGAGCGCGTTCGATCACTTCCCGCAAGTTCTCGGTCTCTGCTGCCACAGGTTCAGTCTGCGCCGTATCAGAAGTCACTAGGAGAGTGTCAGGTCCGTGGTGATGGTTTCCCAGAGGGCGTCGAACCACTTCTGGGATTGGTCCACGAACGCGGCGTCCCGCTGACCGGTCCGCTTCTCGAAGGAGAAGAGGAGGGACTCCGAGCCGACGGCGTCGTACATGTCCAGCATTCCGTCGGCCACCTCCTCCTCGCGCCGCATGACCATGTAGTAGGCGATCAGGGCCTCGACGCCGTTGAGCAGGTACAGCTTCACAGGCGGGGTGAAGGGCAGGGCCCGGAACGCCACGCGTACGTCGATGCCGTGCGAGGAACGCAGGGCACGCAGGTTGTGCTGGAGGACGTGGACCTGGGCGTTGCGCTGGGCGAGCCAGCGTTCGTGGACCGGGTCGTCGTCACCGCGGCCGTCGACGGGGACCGGGAAGGCGAGGTTGATGTCCCGGGACGGGAGCAGGATACGGACGTCGATCGACTCCGGGCGGATGCGGCCCTCGTGGATCAGCCGGACCGGTTCGCCGAGCGCCAGCATCAGGGTCTCGGCGGTCAGGCAGGCCGCGTCGACCCGGACGTGCGGCGCGGAGAACGCGTCCGCCAGCCGGGGAGCCAGTCCGACCATCGTCGTCTGCGGCTCGTTCCGTGCCGAGGCCGGCGGCTCCGCGATCCGCGGGGGGCTGCCCTTGCTGACGTTGCTCAGCAGTCCGTCGTCCTGGAGCGCGCGCAGGGCCTGCCGGACGGTGCCCCGCTCGACACCGAACTCCTCTGCCAACTCGGCCTGAGTTGGCAGGCGGTCGCCCGCCTTCAGGTCACCGGCTCGGATCCGATCCCGCAGGACGTCGGCGATCTCCTGGGGCGAGAGCCTTCTGCTGCCGTTCACTGCAACGTTCTCCTGGGTCACGACCAAACGCTACAACTCTCGTCCATCTACGGGGAGTTGTTTGAAAGTTGTTTATGGATAGCAGCCAAGTGGGGACAACTTAATCAGAGTTGGTCACCAACTTAGCCAAGTTGGCGGAAGTTTTGCCTCCCCCACCCGAGTCCGTCACCGACTCACCCGGCCTCACCCTCGCACACCCCAGAGGAACCACCACGCCACAGTAGAAGCAGGAGAACCGCCCATGCCCGCCATAGCCCTTCTCTCCGCCCTCTTCGTCGTCGGCTTCGACCAGTTCGTGCAGTGGCAGTACGGCACGACAGGCGTCATCGGCCTGCTGCTCCTCACCATCGGGATCAAGGCCAAGAGCCCCACCTGCAGCTCCATCGGCGCGGTCGTCCTCGCCCTGATGGTCGCGGGTCCTGCCCTGTGATGTGCAGGGGAGAGTCGGTCAGCTCGAGAGCAGCAGCTTCGAGCTGATGGTCTCCCACAGCGCGTTGAACCAGAGGTGGGACTGCTCCACGAACGTGGTGTCCCGCAGACCGGTCCCCTGCGCGAAGGGGAACAGCATGGACTGGGTGCCCTGGACGTCGTACATCTCCAGGTACTCGTGGTCCACCTCCTCCTCGCGCCTGGTCAGCGTGTAGTAGGCGAAGAGTGCCTCGACCCCGTTGAGCAGGTACAACTTCACCGGCGGGGTGAAGGGGAGCGCGCGGAAGGTGACGTTGACGTCGATGCCGTGCGTGGCGCGCAGGGCGAGCAGGTTGTGACGCAGCACCTGGCCCTGGGCGTTGCGGTTGGTCAGCCAGCTGCGCTGGAGCCGGCCGGCCGTCGAGGCGTCCACCGGCGCGTCCACCGGCGCGGGAAAGGCGAGGTCGATGTCACTGCTCGGCAGCAGCACGCGGACGTCCACCCTGGCCGGTTTTATTCGGCCCGCGTGAATTTGCCGGAGGGGTTCGCCCATGGCAAGGGTGAGCGATATCGACGTCAGGCACAGCGCGTCGATCTCCACGTGCGACGCTTCGAAGGCGGCCGTGATCCGGCCGCCGAGTGCCACCGTGGTGGGCTGCGGTGAGGCTTCCGGGCCGGTCAGAGCCTGTCCCAGGGTGTCGGCGACGGTCGCCGGGCTCCCTTTGGACACATTGACGAGCAGATGTTCCGACTGCAGGATGCGCAGCGCCTGCCGGACCGCCCCGCGTTCGACACCGAACTCGTCGGCCAGCTTGGCCTGCGTGGGCATGCGCTGCCCCGGCCGCAGCTGGCCGGACCTGATCCGGCTGCGCAGCTCGTCGGCCACCTCACGGTGTGACCTCTGTGGCCGTGGTGACCTGTTCCGTCCATTGACGGAGGCGTGTTCCGGCTCCACGACCAAACACTACAACTTCGCGCCATCTTTGGGCAGTTGCGGGATAGGTGGTTATGAGTCGACCCAACGCGGAGATAAGTACCAGTGAGTTGGTTGCCAACTTACACAACATGGTCACACTTCCCGAGGGTTGGCCGCCAGGGCCGTCCTCCCCAGGACCCCAAGGAGGGAACGTCATGCCTCTCATCGCCCTCGCCGTCGCCGCCCTCGCCATCGGATTCGAGCAACTCATCCAGTGGAAGTACGGGCCGCTCGGCATCATCGCGTTCGTCGCGCTGTCCGTCGGCCTCAAGGCCAAGAACACCACCATCAGCGGCATCGGAGCCGTCCTGCTCGTGATGCTGCTCGCCCAGTCCGGCTGATCGGACGCCACCGTCCGGCAGTCCGGCTGACCGGGCTCCCCTCCGGAGGGGAGCCGGGAGCTCGGTCAGTCCGTACCACGCACCACCGCACCACCGCACGGCTACGGATGCAGTGCACCACCACTCACCGACGGAACCGGAAGGAGCACCACACCCCCCTTACAGACCGCACCATTCGGAATCGGAACCGGAATCGGAACCGGAATCAGCATCGGAATCAGAAGATGTCCGGGCACCACGGTCGCCTGGACGTGCGGAGCAGGGCGTCGGCGACGACGGCGGCGCCCTCTCGTTCTTCGTGCACCCGCCCGAGCGCGGCGAGCCGCACCGCCGACTCGTCGCCCAGCCACAGGGCCGCCAGCTCACCCACGTTCAGGGTGAGATCGGCGGCCGTCGTGGTCGGTGCGCAGGCCGCCCCGTCGGGTCCGGCCTCCAGGCGGTAGCGCCCGGCGGACAGTCCGTCCCCGTCGGTGACGTCCAGGACCAAGGTCCCGGACCCCGCGTACGTACGCGCCTCCAGAGCCCGTACGACGTCCAGGATCCGCACCCACAGCCAGTCCGCCTGGGTCGTGATGCGGGCGGCGCGCGGATCGGGGAGGAAGTGCGGGAGCAGGTCGTCGGGGGCCCGCCAGCCGGTCTTGACGTGGGCGATCCAGTCGATCGAGCAGAGGTACCGCCACAGGGCGCGTTCGGCCGCAGGGGTCACCGTGATCAGCCAGTTCACCTCCGCCGTGTTCAGCGGTTGCTTGACGTCGCCCCAGTTGTCGTCCGACTCGTACGAGACCAGGCCCTCGACCTCGCCGGTCGCCGAGCGGTACACGGCGTAGAAGGGCTCCTTCCAGGAGTCGCCGCTCAGACTCAGTGCGCCGGTGTTGATCTGCCACCAGCGCTCGTCGCGGCTGACCGCGCCCGGCTGGGTGCGACGGAGGCGGTCGTGCAGGTCCGGGCCGAGCTTGCGTACGTCCTCGCCGTCCACGAGGTCGATACGGGCGCCGTCGGCCGGCCCGGACCAGCGGGGGTCCAGGCCCGACCTGGAGACGTCGATGGTCCACTCGGTGGCGGTGGTGGCCTGGCCGAAGCCGTACCGCCCGTAGATCGGGTACTCCGCGGCGATGAGGGTGGCGACCACGTCGCCGCGGTCCTTCGCCGCGGTGAGGTCGGTGGCCATCATGCGGGTGAGGAGGCCTCGGCGGCGGTGGGTGGGGGTGACGGAGACGTTGGTGATGGCGTCGGCGGGGACGGGGGTGCCGCCGACGGTGGTGAGCTGCTGCGGGAACGATCGGAAGGTGGCGACACAGCGGCCGGTGTCGAACGCGCCGAGGGTTCGCTGCGGGAGGATGCTCGAACCGCGGTTGGTGATCTCCTGGTCCGAAACGGCCGGGGAGCGTAGGAACCCCGTGTTCAGGGCGCGGATCCAGGCCGCGATCTCGGTCTCTGTGATCGTTCGTACGTCGATGTCTTCGCGACGGCTCATGGGGGCACGCTAGGGCGCCGAGCCCGCCCCTGTCGCACCGTTTTCGCCCCCGCCGCCCCTACCCGGCCCATCCCCGGGGGCTCCGCCCCCAGACCCCTGGGTGGGTTCCTCGGCTGCGGGTGAGTGGGGGCTGACCGCGCGATTCCCCGCGCCCCTGGCGGGGGCGAGGAACGTTTGGGGGCCGGGCCTAGAACGTCGCTCGGATCGCGCCCACCTCGACGCCTCCGCCTGTCAGGGGAGCGTGGCCGATGGTGGAGAGGATGGGGGATTGCGTGCCCAGGAGGGACAGGGCGCGGGCGAGGACGGGCCCGAGTGCTCGGGTGGCGCCGTCGTCGATCTTGAAGGCGAGGGCCCTGCCGTCGGGAAGGGCCACCGCCTGGACCGCCTCCGCGCCCATCTTGGAGAGGGCACCCGGTATCTCGCGCATGAGCCAGGTGTCGGGACGGCGCGTGCCGGCGACGTACTCGGGGTGGGCGCGCATGGCGTCGGCGACACGGCGTTCGGCGGAGCCGGGGGCAGCGAGGACGAAGGACCGGAAGGCACGGGCGAGGCCGGTGAGGCTGATCGCCATCAGCGGCGCACCGCAGCCGTCCGTACCGATCGCCGCCACCGACTCCCCCGCCGCCTCCTCGACCACCGTGTGGATGAGCTGCTGGAGCGGATGCCCGGGGTCCAGGTAGGAGTCCAGGGGCCAGCCTCGCAGCGCGCACACCGCGAGCATCGCCGCGTGCTTGCCGGAGCAGTTCATGGTGACCCGGTCACGGACCGCGCCGCCGGCGAGATACGTCTCCGCCTCCGCCGGGTCCAGCGGCAGATCCGGCGGGCACTGCAACTGCCCGGCGTCCAGCCCGTGCTCGGCCAGCATCTTCTGGACGAGATCAAGGTGGAAGGCCTCCCCGGAGTGGCTGGCGGCGGCGAGAGCCAGCCGTTCGCCGGCCAGGTCCAGCCCCGCCCGCAGCACACCCGCCGCCTGCATCGGCTTGTTCGACGAGCGCGGGAAGACCGGCGCGGTCACCTCGCCCAGCGCCAGCTCGACCGACCCGTCCGCGGCCAGCAGCACCAGGCTGCCCCGATGCCGCCCCTCGACGAATCCCGAACGGACGACCTCGGCGAGAACAGGCGGTATGAAGGGGTCTGCGGGGACGGCGGGAGCGGCGGCGGGCATCGGCGGTGGCCTTCCATGACAGGGACCCGCCCGGTGATCGAACCGCGGCGCCGTACGGGAGGTTCCCGATGGCGTGTGCCCGGCCGAGCCCCACGACCGCGACCCGGGCCGTTCCCGGGCGCGACCGCCGCGACCGCGGAACCGGGCGCGGCCATGGGGCCCGGCCCCGGATGTCCCGGAGCGCCGGCGCCGCCACAGCCCTCGCACGCGCCGCCGGGATCGCCGGGGGCCACCGCGTCACATGAGCAGGTCGTCTACTTGTGCTTCCCCATCACGGTACCTGCGGGCGATCTCGGCGCTGCAATCGTCGGCGGTGCGCTGCAGGTGCTGGCGCCGCCGGGAGACCTGCTGCTCATAGCGCACCAGCCGTCCCATCCCCGCGCCGAGCTCGTCGTCCGTACGTGCTTCCAGGTCCGACAGCTCCACCTCGGCGAGCATGTCCGCGGCCAGCCGCCGGTACTCCTCGCCGTACGGTGTGCCCACTGTCACATGGCGGGCCGACGAACGGTGCCGGGCGGGCGCGTCCGTGAGGATCTCGGGGAGCCGGTCGACGACCGACGCCTCACGGAAACCGGAGCCGGAGCCCGAGCCCGCTCCCCTCACCCCGGCCGGACGCAGCCCCGGACTCGTTCCCAGGCCCGAGACCAGCGGCGCTCCCGGCGTCGCGGAGGGCGCCCGCAGTCCCCCGCGGCGCGCCAGCTCCGCCCGCAGGATGTCGATGCGCCCCTGGAGCAGCCGCCGCACATAGCTGAGGTCGGCCTCGTCGCGCTGCGCGTCGCGCCGCAGGGTCCGCAGTTCGGGCAGCCGCAGCAGGGGCAGCTCGGGCGCGGGTGGGTCCGGGTGCAGCGGGCTGTCGGTGCGCTGCACGGGAGGACGATGAACCCCCGAACGACCGCCTCCCGCCCGCGGACTCGTACGGGTCAACGACACAGCCCCGGGCGGCTGCTGCCCGGTACTCGGTGTGCTCATGTGCCTCTACCGTCCCCTCGACCGGCGCGGTCCACCCCACGGTTGCACCGCAACACACGCATCGTGCCACCCCAAGTGGCCGCTATGTGACCGAGTGCCCCCGATCGGCCCCAGATGGGGGGGTAAGGAGCAAAAAGAAACCCCCAAAGGACCCCTCGAAAGAGGTCAGGGGATCACACGCGAAAGCAATGAACCCCGTGACCCGAAAGCATTGAGCCCCGTGAAGGGGGGTCCGTACCGCACGGCATGATGGTTCCCATGCGTGCGGTGGTGCAGAGGGTGGACGGCGCGAGCGTCGTCGTGAACGGGGAACACGGTCCGGAGACGGTCGGGGCGATCGACGGCGAGGGGCTGTGCGTCCTCGTCGGTGTCACGCACGACGACACCAAGGAGAAGGCGGCCCAACTCGCCCGCAAACTCTGGTCCGTCCGGATGCTGGCGGACGAGAAGTCGTGCTCCGACATCGACGCGCCGCTGCTCGTCATCAGCCAGTTCACCCTGTACGGCGACGCCCGCAAGGGCCGCCGCCCCACCTGGAAGGCGGCCGCCCCCGGCGAGGTGGCCGAACCCCTCGTCGACGAGGTCGTGGCCCAACTCCGCGCGCTGGGCGCCACGGTGGCGACGGGCCGGTTCGGCGCGCAGATGCGCGTCTCGCTGACGAACGACGGCCCGTTCACCGTGCTCCTGGAGATGTGACCCAGGAAGTGCGACCCGCCTGAGCCCCTACGGCTCGACCACGACCTCCTGCGCCGCCGCCGTCGTGTCCGCCAGCAGCCGCGCGTCCAGCGGCACGTTCCGCTTCACCAGGCCGAGCGCGATCGGGCCGAGCTCGTGGTGGCGTACGGAGGTGGTGATGAAGCCGATCTTCCGGCCGTCGGGGCCGTCGTCCGCGAGGCGCAGTTCGGCGCCGTGCGGCGGCAGATGGACCTCGCTGCCGTCCAGGTGCAGAAAGACGAGCCGGCGCGGGGGCTTGCCCAGGTTCTGTACGCGGGCGACGGTCTCCTGGCCCCGGTAGCAGCCCTTCTGGAGGTGCACCGCGGTGCCGATCCAGCCCAGCTCGTGCGGGATCGTGCGGTGGTCGGTCTCGAAACCGAGCCGCGGGCGGTGGTGTTCGACGCGCAGTGCCTCGTAGGCCAGCAGCCCGGCCGCTGGACCGGCCTTCTCGGCGTACGACTCCAGGTCCGTACGCGGCAGGAAGAGATCACGCCCGTACGGCGTCTCGCGTACGACCACGCCCTCGGGGACCTCCGCGATCGAACCGGCCGGCAGGTGCACGACCGCGAAGTCGTCCGTGCGGTCGGCGGTCTCGACACGGTAGAAGAACTTCATCGACTCCAGGTACGCGAGCAGCGCGTCCTGGGTGCCGGGTTCGACGTGGGCCCAGGTCGTGGTGCCGTCGTCGACGAGGTACAGCGCGTGCTCGATGTGGCCGTGCGCGGAGAGGATCAGCGCCTCGGTGGCGCGGCCCGCCGGGAGGTCCGTGACGTGCTGGGTGAGCAGCAGGTGCAGCCAGCTCAGCCGGTCCTCACCGGTGACGGCGACGACGCCGCGGTGCGAGAGGTCCACGAAGCCGTTGCCGTCGGCGAGGGCACGCTGCTCGCGGAACAGGTCACCGTAATGGGCTGCGACCTGTTCATCCACGCCTTCGGCGGGGACGGCGCCGGGCAGGGACAGGAGAGGGCTCTTCATACACCTAGCCTACGACTTGGTAGTTGAACTCTTGAGAGAACAGTCCTTGCACCGGCCGAAGATCGCGAAGTGCTTCATGTCCGTCTCGAAGCCGAACGTGTCCCGGAGCTTCGCGGTGAACTCCGCGGCGACCGAGATGTCGGCCTCGATGACGTTCGTGCAGTCCCGGCAGACCAGGTGGATGTGGTGGTGCCGGTCGGCGAGGTGGTAGGTCGGCGCTCCGTGCCCGAGGTGCGCGTGGCTGACCAGATCGAGCTCCTCCAGGAGCTCCAGGGTCCGGTAGACGGTGGAAATGTTGACCCCCGACGCCGTCTTCCTCACCTCGATGAGGATGTCGTCGGGGGTCGCGTGCTCCAGGGTGTCCACAGCTTCGAGGACAAGCTGGCGCTGCGGCGTCAGCCGGTAGCCGCGCTGCCTCAGGTCGCTCTTCCAGTCGGTGCTCACCACACAGGAAGTCTAGGACCATTCCGGGATGTGACGACCTGAGGAGAGCCGCCGAACCGGCCGCACCACTTCCGAACTGCTTCCTGACTACTTGAAGAACGCGATTCCGTCGTCCGGCATGTCGTCCGGGAGAGCCTTGGCCCAGCGCTCGACGTCCTCCGGAGTGACGACCTTCTTCAGGTGCGCGGACATGTAGGGGCGCAGCTCGACCTCGGGGGTCTGCTTCTCACCGACCCACATGAGGTCGCTCTTCACATAGCCGTAGAGGCGCTTGCCACCGGTGTAGGGACCCGAGGCCGCCGTCCGCGCCACGGCGTCGGTGACCAGGTCGATCTGCGGCGTCTTGGCGGCCAGGTCGCCGTACCAGATCTCGACGACACCGTCGTCGCGGGTCATGACGACCTCGACCTTGCGGTCGGAGTCGACGCGCCAGAAGCCGGACTCGGTCTCCAGCGGCCGGACCTTGTTCCCGTCGGCGTCGAGCACCCAGGTGTGCGACTGGTACTCCAGGAAGTCGCGCCCGTCGTGGGTGAAGGTGACCTCCTGCCCGAAGTTGCACTTCTCGGAGCCGGGGAAGTCGTGAACGCCCGCACCGGCCCAGTTGCCGAGCAGGAAGGCAAGGGGAAGCAGGTCCTTGTGCAGGTCGGACGGGATCTCGATCATGAGCTCGGCAGTTCCTCGATGGGGGTCAGCGCTGGCCCTGGTACAGCTTCTTCACGGCCAGTCCGGCGAAGGCGAGCACGCCGACGCAGACCAGGACCAGCAGGGTTTCGAAGAAGATCTCCACGGGGTGCTCCTCGGATGAGCGGGGTGGGCGGTACAAGAGCCGAGCCCCAGCTTAGTGGGCCGGGGCTCGGGGCTCTCTGCGAGGTACTCCTGGGCGGTTCTCCGCGAGGTACGCCCGGGTGTGTTCAGCCGAGCAGCTGGCTCTGGAGGACCACCGTCTGCTGGAACGGCACCGCCTTCGCGGCGCCCTTGCGGGACTGCACGACCAGGGCGAGGGTGTCCCCGGCCGAGAGGTACGCCTGGCGGACCTGCTCTGCGCCGTACGGCTTGACCTCGTCGTACGCGTGACGGATCACGTCGTCGACCGCGGCACGGTCAGGGAACCGGTCGTCGGCCATCGTCCGCTCGGCGCCGCGCAGCGCGTAGATCGGTGCGGTGTAGCTGGTCAGCCCGGGCGAGTTCACCTCGTCCGCGACGACGACCGAGTCGAACTGCAACAGGTAGATCCGTGTGTGCGTACCGTCCGGCGTCGTCCAGCCGCGCGCCGCGATGTGCCGCAGACCGTTGTCGGTCAGCTGCTGCCCGATCGTCTCCCGGTCGTCCCGCGTGGCGTACTCCGCCAGGAACGTCTTCGTCGCCAGCCAGCCGTCCGTCCCGCGCAGCGCCGCGTCGACGTGTGCGCCCTTCGGGGCGGGCAGCACGAGCCGCCGCAGGTCGGCGTAGTGGGTGCCGGTCCTGTTCGACTCGGCGAGCGGGCGCGGGCTGCCGGAGGGCAGCGGCGGCCGGGTGATCGTCGGGTAGTCCCAGCGCCCGTCCGACTGCGTCGCCAGACCGGGTACGTCGGTGCGGTCCATGCGGGTGATGCCGTACGCGACCGACGTGCCGACCGCCGCGAAGACCGCGGTGGCGGCGGTCCAGCGCAGCAGGGCCCGCAGCACCCGACGGTCCTTGCGCACCGGGGCCGGCGCCTCCTCGGGCGCGGGTGGCAGCGCGACCGGTACCTCGACCGGAGTCGTGGTCCCGTCCTCGACCGGAGTCGGCGTCGCGTCCTCGACGGGCGTCGACGTCCCGTGCTCGACCGGCGTCGCCGCCGCGTCCTCGGCGGAGTTCGTCTGCTCGGTCATACCGCCTCCCCCGGCTCGGCGATGCGGTCGAGCTGCTCACGCAGCAGCATCGCGACACCCTTGGTGTTCAACGGCTTGGCCCCGTAGGCGGTCGCGCTGACCAGCACGTCCCCCTGGTAGGCGGAGCAGACCATCATGTCGAGCTTCTCGTCCTTGTCCTTGGGCGGCAGGAAGCACTCGGCGTTCTTGTGGCCCTTGATCTCGGGCCCCTTGCGGAAGATCTTGAGGGCGTCGAAGAACTCGTTCTGGAACGTCGACATGCCCTTCACCGCCGCCTTGTCCTCGATCTGGGCCAGCTCGACGCTCATGGTGAAGCCGGTGTCGGCATACAGCGTGGAGCTGAACCCGCTGGAGGTGCTGAGGTAGCTGCGCATCGCGATGCCCTTGGTGCGCTGCTTGTCGATCCGCTCCTCCAACTCCCGCCGCTGGGAACGCGGCAGATCGCGCAGCGCCTCCTTGCGCAGCGCGGTGGCCTCGGGCCCGCTGAGCGAGGCGTCGGAGCCGAACTCGCCGATGTCCGGGCCCCGGCTCCAGCCCTCGGTGCCGTAGGGCACGAGCATCGCGGCGAGTCCCGAGGCGGTCTTCGCCGTCTTGGCGTCGTTGGGGGCGGGAACCGGGAAGGTCCAGGAGGGCGCGCCGGGGTCCCGGTCGGCGTCCTGGACGGTCACGACGGTGTACCCGGCGCCGCCGAGGACCGCCGCGACGAGGAGCACGGAACCGGCGACGGCGGCGATGCGCCCCCGGCGGAGGGGTTTCCTGGGCTTCTTGACGGGGGCGATGGATTCGGGCGCGACGGGTTCGGGCGCGATGGATTCGGGCGCGGGCTGCTGAACCGGCTTCTCCTCGCGCTCCTGAACAAGCTCCTCGACGCGTTCCTGGACGGGCTGCTCGCTCATCGGTTGCTCGTCGGTCACAGCCGCTCCATCTGCCGCTCGGCCAGGTCCATGATCTTGGCCTTGGGAATCGGCTTGGTGTCGTAGATCCAGATCTCCATGGCGATGTCACCGCGCCAGGCGTGCGCCTCGGCCTCGTACATCGGGAGGTAACCGGGCTTCGTGTCCGGCTTGGTGTGGACGTAGGCCATGCCGTCGCCCGTCCCCGGGACGGCCCAGACATGGGTGCCGCTCTTCGTGTTCGCCCAGTAGCGGCCCTCGGCGGCGGCGTCGGAGGCGCCGAGTTTCTCCTCCTGCCGGTACTGGATGAGGCGGACCTCCACGCTGTACGTGCTGCCCACCATCCAGCCGGTGGCAGTCGCACGCCGGAACTCGGCGCTGATCAGGTCGCCGAAGGCGTTGGCCGGCTTGGTGTACTCCTCCGCGTAATCGGCGATGCCCATCCAGCCCTTGTCGCCCGGCACGTACGCGGCGTCCCTCGTCCCCTTCGGCCGCTTGACCAGCAGCTTGCGCAGGTCGTCGTCGGTCTTCACCCGGCGGTCCTGTGCGGCGGACAGGGGTTCGGGACCGGCGCCCCTGGCCTGGGCGACCACGGGCTGCGAGAGCGACGGCAGCTTGGTCGGCTCCCGGTCGGCCTGGATCAGAAAGCCGGCACAGGTACCCCCGACCAGCCCCAGCACGGCGGCCGTGGCGATCAACAGGGCCGTACGCCCCCGCCGACGCACGCGAGGCGCTTCCTCCCGGATCTCCTCCTGGAGCTCCTCCTGGGTCTCCCCCTGGGTCTCCTCACGGATTTCCTCAGGGATCTCCTCGCGGATCTCCTCATCCATCTCTTCGACTTCCACGACATCCCCCCACGGAACGCGACGCACGGATTCCGTATCCGCGCGCACAGGAGACCCATGGGAATCTCACGGGGTTGTAAGGGGCATGATCACGATTCGGACTCTCCCCGAACGCTCCCGGACTACCATGCGGCCATGGCGAAGAAGCTCGTGATCAAGGTGACGGCGGGGGCCGATGCCCCCGAGCGCTGCTCGCAGGCGTTCACGGTCGCGGCGGTGGCCGTGGCGAGCGGGGTCGAGGTCTCCCTGTGGCTGACCGGCGAGTCCTCGTGGTTCGCGCTGCCGGGCCGGGCCGCCGAGTTCGAGCTGCCGCACGCGGCGCCGCTGCCCGATCTGATCGACTCGGTCCTGGCCGCGGGCCGGCTCACCCTGTGCACCCAGTGCGCGGCGCGCCGGGACATCACGGAGAAGGACGTCATCGACGGCGTACGCATCGCGGGCGCCCAGGTGTTCGTCCAGGAGGCGATGGCGGACGAGACCCAGGCGCTCGTCTACTGAAGGAGCCGCGCGCGCCCTCCTACGGGCGGCGCTTCTTGCCGTCGAGCTCGTCCCACCACTCGTCGGACTTCTGATCCCCGGACGGGTCGTCCCACCAGCGGTCCTCGGGCCCCCGCCGGTTGGCGACCACCGCGGCGAACGGCGGAATCACCATCGCCACCACACACATCCCCACGGCCACGGGAATCGACCAGATCCTTACGACTCCCCAGGCCAGGACGAAAAGACCGATGCACGTCCCCATCATGGCGAAGTAGACGTGTCGCCGTCGTGCGTACATACCTCAAGCGTAGGCCCGTACATGCCGAAGGGCCGCACCCCGAGCGTCCAACCCTGGGGTGCGGCCCTTCGGCCACTCAGAGGTGCCGTCAGACGGCGATCGCGACCTCGGCGAGGCCGCCCGTCTGGGCGACGACCGTGCGGTCCGCGGTGCCACCGGGGACCAGGGCGCGTACGGTCCAGGTGCCCTCGGCCGCGTAGAAGCGGAACTGGCCCGTCGCGGAGGTGGGGACCTCCGCCGTGAACTCGCCGGTCGAGTCCAGCAGGCGCACGTAACCGGTGACGGGCTCGCCGTCGCGGGTCACCTGGCCCTGGATGGTGGTCTCACCGGGCTTGATCGTCGAGGCGTCGGGGCCGCCGGCCTTCGCTCCACACATATTTCGATTCCGTCCTTCAGGCCTTGAGGGTTACTTGTTGGCGCCGAGCTCGATCGGGACGCCGACCAGGGAGCCGTACTCGGTCCAGGAACCGTCGTAGTTCTTGACGTTCTCCACGCCGAGCAGCTCGTGCAGCACGAACCAGGTGAGCGCGGAACGCTCACCGATACGGCAGTACGCGATGGTGTCCTTGGCGAGGTCGACCTGCTCGTCGGCGTAGAGCTCCTTTAGCTCGTCGTCCGACTTGAAGGTGCCGTCGTCGTTGGCGTTCTTCGACCACGGGATGTTGCGGGCGCTCGGGACGTGGCCCGGACGCTGCGACTGCTCCTGCGGAAGGTGCGCCGGGGCGAGCAGCTTGCCGCTGAACTCGTCGGGCGAGCGGACGTCGACCAGGTTCTGCGAACCGATGGCCGCCACGACGTCGTCACGGAAGGCGCGGATCGCGGTGTTCTGGGCCTTGGCCTTGTAGTCGGTCGCGGCGCGCTTCGGGACCTCGACGACCAGGTCGCGGGAGTCGAGCTCCCACTTCTTGCGGCCACCGTCGAGGAGCTTGACGTTCTCGTGGCCGTACAGCTTGAAGTACCAGTAGGCGTAGGACGCGAACCAGTTGTTGTTGCCGCCGTAGAGGACCACCAGCGTGTCGTTGGCGATGCCCTTCTCCGACAGGAGCTTCTCGAAGCCCTCCTGGTCGATGAAGTCACGGCGGACCGGGTCCTGGAGGTCCTTGGTCCAGTCGATCCGGATCGCGTTCTTGATGTGGTTCTTCTCGTACGCGGACGTGTCCTCGTCGACCTCGACGATGGCCACGCTCGGGTCGTCCAGGTGGTCCTGGACCCAGTCGGCGTCGACCAGGACGTCGCTGCGGCTCATGCTGTTTCTCCTCCGGGGCAGTTGCGGCGGGGCGGTGCGTTAGACAGAGGGTGCGCGGTCATGCCTGTCGAGGCTGCGCGGCGCGCACGGGGTCCCTGACGAAGAGAGGCCAGGGGAGGGCGGACGGACGAATGTCCCGCTCAGAAGGTGCGACAGAGCATGGCGGCGACGCGGCACAGGTCTACTGCCCGCCGCTTCGTGAGATCCGCCTGTCGCTTCATGGGTCCGATCGTAGGGACGGACAGGCGGGCATGTCACCGGTGTGTCGGATGCTGAGATGCGATCGTCCGGGATGTGAGACGCCTTCACTACCGGGGCGGCCCCCGCGGGGATTCCGGGTGCCCGTGTCCGTCATGACGCCGACCGCACATCTGCGGTACGGACGGGCACGTCTCGCCCCTCGGACAGCGCCCCGGCCGCGGTCTCCCTGCCCTCCGGCCTCTGCCGTCTGCCCTCCGGCCGCTGGCCCTTCTACCCGACCAGCTTGACGTTCGAACCCTTCACGGAGACGTCCACGCCGTTCGCCGCCGCCTGGACCGTGTCGAGCTGGATGCCGCCCGGCAGCTCGCCGATCTTCTGCTCGAAGTCGGTGATCGCGCGCACCCGGTTCTCGGCGAGGGCGACGCCCAGCTTGGGGAGGGAGTCGGCGTGCACCTTGACCGTGTTGCCGCCGACCACCGTGACGGTGCTGAGCACGGAGACCGGCTGGGGCACCTTGGTGCCGCCGATGCTGACCTCGACCGCCACCTTGATCTTGCCGTTGCCGCCGTCGGAGAGGCCGACGACGCGGGCGGTGACCTCGGGACCGACCTGCGTGGGCTGGGACTTGGCGGTCTTGAGCAGCTCGGCGTACCCGATGGACGCGGAGCCGGTGGCGCTGTCGGCGGTGGCGGAGCTGTAGTCGCCGTTGAAGGTGACGCCGTGCATCTCGGCGTTCAGGTCGTCGATACGGATGGTGCCGGTGCCGCCCGCACTGCCCGCGCCGCTCGTCGACGCCTCGTAGTCCTTGATGCCGATCTTCACGTCGTCGAGTTCGCCACCGACGACCTGGGTGAGGAAGGGGAAGCCCTCGATGGACACGTCCGGCGTGCCGGCCAGGCCCTCGGTGCTCTTGATCCGGTCCGCAGCCTTGTTCTCCGCGAAACCGACCGCCACCCGGTCCGCGATCACGAACAGGCCGCCCAGAATGACGGTGACGATCAGGATTATTCGCAGTGCACGCATGCGCGGTGTTCCCCACCTCGAACGGATCCGGACGACCGAGTGGCCCTCCCTCGCGAACGTAACCCCGAAGGGCCCCGCGACGGGGGCCCTCCGAAGTAGTTGTAGATCACCTGTGACGAACAGCCACCGGCCCGGTTTCTAGCCGAGCGCGCGGCCCAGCAGGTACACCGCGGGGGCCGCGGCGGCCAGCGGCAGGGCCACGCCCGCGGTGAAGTGGACGAAGCGGGACGGGTAGTCGTAGCTGGCGACCCGGTGGCCGATCAGCGCGCAGACCCCGGCGCCGAGGCCGAGGAAGGCCCCCTTGCTGCCCAGGTCCGTCATCCCGCCGATCGCGATACCGGCGCCCGCGGCGGCCAGCAGCGCCACCACCACGGAGGCCGCGGTGGGCAGCGGCAGGGCGCGGGCGAGGATCGCGACGGCGACCGCGGCGGCGCCCACCGTGACGGCGTCCGGCTCGGCCGCGAGGTGCCCGGTCGCGATGATCGCGAGCGCCGCCGAGGTGACGGTCGCCATCAGGCCGTACATCCGGGTGTCCGGGTCGGCGTGGCTGCGCAGTTGCAGGACGAGGGTGAGCAGGACCCACACGCCGAGGGTGCCGAGGATCGCGGCGGGCGCGTTCTCCCGGCCCGCCGCGAGGAGCGCGACGTCCGCGGTGACCGCGCCGAGGAACGCCAGCGCGATGCCCTGACGGGCCGGCCACATCCCGTTCAGGCGGAACCAGCCCGCCGCGGTGACGGCCTGGAGGAGGACGAGGGGGACGACGAGGGCGTACTGCCCCATCGCCGCCGTCCCGGAGAGCAGCAGCCCGAGCACCGCGGTGAGCGCGGCGGGCTGGATGCCGGGTTCGATGATCGGGGAGCGGCCCTCGGCGCGGGCGCGCTGGGCGTCGGTGACGCGGGCGTTGCCGGTGATGGTCGGGGGGCCGTAGCCGGAGGCGGTGTCAGGGGTGACCGCGCCGGTGCCGGTGCCTGTGCTGGTACTGGTGCCGGGCGCCTGTTGGACGGGGGGCTGGTACGCGGGAGTCCACTCCGGTGCCGGTGCGGGTGCCGGCGTCGGCGTCGGTGCCTCCTGCGGCAGCGGCTGCCCGACCGTGCCGTACGTCTGCGGCTCGGGGTACGCCTGGTAGCCCTGCGGCGGCAGATACGTCGTGTCCGCCGTCGGCATCGGAGGCTGCACCTGGGTCTCCCAGGTCTGCCCCTCCCACTGCTGGGTGTGCTGCTGCCACTCGGGCTGCTGCGGCGGCTGTTGCTGCTGAGGCTGCCCCTGCCCCTGCCGCTGTTGCTGCTGAGGCTGTGGATACGGGTCGTACCCCTCGTAGGGACCCTCGTACCGGCCCTCGTACGGCTGGTCGCTCATCGTCTCGCTCACCCTCCTGCGAACGGCGGGAGCACCTCGACCGTGCCGCCCTCGGCCAGCCGTACGGTCTCATGTTCGCGCGTGCCCACGGGGTCACCGTCGATGAGGAAGGAGCATCGCCGCAGCACGCGGACGAGTTCGCCGGGGTGTCGCACGCGGGCCGCGTCGAGCGCCTCGGCGAGCGTGCCCGCGTCGTACGGCTCCTCCGCGACACCCGCCGCGGCCTTGGCGGCGGCCCAGTAACGCACCGTGCCCTTTGCCATCTCTTTCCTCAATCGGTGTTTTCCGTGACCACGGATCAGTCATCGGTGGTTGGTCATCAGTGGTTTCTGTGAACACGGTCAGGCTAGCCCGCCGCCGCGACGGCCCACGCCCCGATACGGCCGAGCAGCTCGTCGTCGGCCGCGTGCTCGGCGTGGCCCATACCGTGCTCGATCCACAGTTCGGCGTGGCCGCCGGAGGCGGCGGCGAGCATCCGCGGGTGGTCGACCGGGAAGTAGCCGTCCTGGTCGCCGTGGACGATCAGCAGCGGAGTGGGCGCGATGAGCGGGACCGACTCGACCGGGGAGGTCGGCACCGGGTCCCAGTCACGGTGGTGGATCCGGGTGCGCAGGCCGTATCGGCCGACCGCGCGGCCCACCGGCCGGGTTACCAGCCAGTGCAGCCGCCGCATAGGGGCCGTACCCCGGTAGTACCAACGGGCGGGTGCGCTCACCGAAACCACGGCGTCCGTACGCGCCCCGGTGCGCCCCTCGTGCTCCATCTCCGCGCCCCGGTCCGGGCCCCCCTCGGAGTCACCGTCCGGGCCGCGGTGCAGCGCCGCGTGCCGCAGCACCACCGAACCGCCCATCGAGAAGCCGACGGTGGCCACACGCGTGTGCCCGAGTTCGCGGGCCCAGGCCACCGCGGCGGCCAGATCGTGGACCTCGCGGTCACCGACCGTGGAGCTGCCGCCGGAGGCGCCGTGACCACGGAAGGAGAAGGTGACCACCGCCGCGTGCCGGGCGAGAACGGCCGCGGCGTGACGCACGTGCGGACGGTCCAGATCGCCCGTGAAGCCGTGCGCGACGACAATGACCACATCGTTCAAGCCAGTGGCCGAGTCACCAGAAGGCCGCGTTCCAGGGTCGTACGCCGCGTCGATCGTCACCCCGTCGACCGTGTGCAGAAACCTCCGCAAAGGGGCGCGCGCGGGCGTCTCAAGGGGTGGACGATCGGAAGATCCCGTCGCTTGACCTGCCGGACCTGAGCTCATGTGGGCTATTCTGCTGGGCAGAGGACTCGGGCAGCGAAGCCCCCGGGTCCTTTTGTGCTTTCTGAAGCGTTGTATACGAAGCGGGAAACCGCAGGTGTACGAAGCCCACGAACGCACAGAACGTGCGGCGACCCCCCGTGGGCCGTCCGGCGACTCCCAGGGGCGCGGGAGCCGCACCGTAGGAAGCAGTGCCGCAAACGTCCTCGCAGGGACCGAGGAGGAACCAGACGTTATGGGCGAGCGAACCTTGCATGACCGTAGGACGACCCAGGCAGGTGGGGCGCGATGAGTTCTCTGCTGCTCCTGACCAATGCTCTTCAGCCGTCGACGGAGGTGCTTCCCGCTCTCGGCCTGCTCCTGCACAACGTGCGAGTGGCTCCGGCGGAAGGCCCCGCTCTCGTCGACACCCCCGGCGCCGACGTCATCCTGATCGACGGCCGGCGCGACCTCCCGCAGGTGCGCAGCCTGTGCCAGCTGCTGCGCTCGACCGGGCCCGGCTGTCCGCTGATCCTCGTCGTGACGGAGGGCGGCCTCGCGGCCGTCACCGCCGACTGGGGCATCGACGACGTGCTCCTGGACACCGCGGGACCGGCGGAGGTCGAGGCGCGGCTGCGGCTGGCCATGGGCCGCCAGCAGATCGTCAACGACGACTCCCCGATGGAGATCCGCAACGGCGACCTCTCGGTCGACGAGGCGACGTACAGCGCCAAGCTCAAGGGCCGGGTCCTCGACCTGACCTTCAAGGAGTTCGAGCTCCTCAAGTACCTCGCGCAGCACCCGGGCCGTGTCTTCACGCGCGCCCAGCTGCTCCAGGAAGTCTGGGGCTACGACTACTTCGGCGGTACGCGGACGGTCGACGTCCACGTGCGACGGCTGCGCGCGAAGCTCGGACCCGAGCACGAGTCGCTGATCGGTACCGTCCGGAACGTCGGTTATCGATTCGTTACACCTGAGAAGGTGGACCGCGCCGCGGACGAGGCGAGGGCCAGGGCGGCCCAGCCAAAGCCGGAGGATGCGGACGAGACGGCGCACCTGGACGCCGTCGAGGTGGTCGAGGCGGCGGCGGAGGCGCAGTAGGCGATAACGGAGGCGCAGCAAGCCTCCGTACGCCCTGCCCAGCGGCGGGTCCATCCGCGTAGACTCCGCGCGTGGCCAAGGTGACGAGGGACGATGTAGCGCGACTGGCGGGTACGTCCACCGCTGTTGTCAGCTATGTCATCAACAACGGACCGAGGCCGGTTGCCCCGGCCACGCGCGAGCGCGTTCTCGCCGCGATCAAGGAACTGGGGTACCGGCCCGACCGGGTCGCCCAGGCCATGGCCTCGCGGCGGACCGAGCTCATAGGCCTGATCGTGCCGGACGCGCGCCAGCCCTTCTTCGGGGAGATGGCGCACGCGGTCGAGCAGGCCGCCGCCGAGCGCGGAAAAATGGTGCTCGTCGGCAACTCCGACTACATCGCCGAGCGCGAGGTCCACTACCTGCGCGCCTTCCTCGGTATGCGGGTCTCCGGGCTGATCCTCGTCAGCCACGCGCTCAATGACAACGCTGCCGCGGAGATCGACGCGTGGGACGCCCGCGTGGTGCTGCTGCACGAGCGCCCCGAGGCCATCGACGACGTCGCCGTCGTCACGGACGACATCGGCGGCGCCCAGCTCGCCACCCGCCACCTCATCGAACATGGCTACGAATATGTGGCCTGTCTCGGCGGCCTCGCGGAGACCCCGACCGTCGGCGACCCGGTCTCCGACCACGTCGAGGGCTGGCGGCGCGCGATGCAGGAAGCCGGGATCCCCACCGAGGGGCGCCTCTTCGAAGCGCCGTACAACCGCTACGACGCCTATCAGGTCGGCCTCCAGATCCTCGGCGGTCCCGACCGTCCGCCCGCCATCTTCTGCTCCACCGACGACCAGGCGATCGGCGTGCTGCGCGCCGCGCGTGAGCTGCGCATCGACGTGCCGGGGCAGCTGGCCGTGGCCGGTTTCGACGACGTCAAGGAAGCCGCGCTGACGGATCCGCCGATGACGACGATCGCCTCCGACCGGTCGGCGATGGCGCGGGCCGCGGTGGATCTCGTACTGGATGACGGGTTGCGGGTCGCGGGGTCGCGGCGCGAGCGGCTGAAGGTGTTTCCGTCGCGGTTGGTCGTCCGGCGTTCTTGCGGGTGCGAGTAGCTCCGCTGGTGGGGCGGATTTTGCAGGTCGTTTTCAGAGTGCAGATGAGCGGGGGCTGAGCGCGCCCACGCGGCGGAGCCGCATATGTCACGGCCCCGCGCCCCTGAAAACCTGAAAGCAAGCACGCGCCGGCCCCGCGGGTTGCGGGGCCGGCGCGCTTTTTTGTGATCGCTCAGAACAGCAGGTTGTACTGGTTGAAGCCGCTGCCCAGGCCGATCCGTGAGCCGAAGAGGCTGCTGGAGGCCTTGTTCGTGCCGGGGTAGAGCCAGAGCTTGCCGGCGGAGTCGCGGGTGATGAGGTCCGCGATGCCGTCGCCCGTGACGTCGCCGTTGGCGACGTACGAGGTGAAGGTGAAGCCCGTACGCGCCTGGATCCGCGCCGCGAACGGGGTCTTCTCGACCTGCGTGCCCCGGTAGAGGTACAGGACGCCGGAGCTGTTGCGGACCAGCAGGTCGGCCCTGCCGTCGCCGGACAGGTCGCCGTGGCCGAAGATCTTCACGTTCTTCCAGGCCCTGTCCACGACCTTGACCTTGCCGTAGAACTGGCCGTTGCCCTTGCCCGGGTAGAGGTAGACCGAGCCGTCGGCGTCCACCGCGACCAGGTCGGGGCGGGCGTCACCCGTCATGTCGCCGGGGATGGCGTACGACTTGTAGCCGCCCCACACCGTGCTGATCTGCATCCAGTCGTACTCGCCGGACGTGTGGTTCAGGTAGCTGCGGTACAGCTTGCCGTCGCCCTTGTCCCGCATGATCAGGTCCTGGTAGAAGTCCCGGTCCAGGTCGGCCTGGAGGACCCAGCTGGCGTTCTGCCAGCCGCTGCCCTGGTAGGCGCGGGTGGCGAGCGAGGTGCCCTTGCTGTCCTGCTGGAAGAGGCCGCCGGACGGCGTGCGCTCCAGCAGGTCAGCCTTGCCGTCGAAGGTCATGTCCGCGTCGTCGATGCGCGGCTGGGCGGCCCAGGTGTACGAGGACACCTTGGTGAACACCGGGTAGGCGCCCTTCGCGGTGCAGCCCGCGACGCCCCACGAGACGATGCCGACGACCTTGCCGCCGACGATGACGGGACCGCCGGAGTCACCGTTGCAGGGGCTCTTGGTGCCCTCGTCGGTGCCGGTGGCCGGGGTGCCCGCACAGAACATCGCGCCCTCGACGAAGTCGTCCTCGCCGAGGACCGACTGCATCGCGGAGTTGCAGGTGGAGTCGGCGACCAGCGGCAGGGTCACCTTGCGCAGGTTCGCCGACAGGTCGGCTCCGTCGGCGCCGGAGGTCAGGCCCCAGCCGTAGACGGTGGCGGAGTTGCCGGCCTTGTAGGAGGCGCTGTCACCGGCGGCCACCAGCCGCTGCCACTGCTGGTCCAGCGGGCGGTCGAGCGTGAGGACCGCGATGTCGTTCTGGACGGTCGCGGAGTTGTAGCGCGGGTGGTTCCACTGGCGGTAGACGCCCGCGACCGTGCCGCTGGTGTCGTCCAGCAGTCCGGTGGCGCCGGCCACCACCGCGCCGTTCTTCACCCAGTCCAGGCCCGCGACGCAGTGGGCCGCCGTCAGGACCTTGTTCGGGGCGACGAGGGTGCCGCCGCAGAAGTAGCCGACGCCGGCCGTGCTGTCGTAGTAGGAGAGCTGGACCATCCACGGCGCGGAGGAGATCGTCGTCTCGGTGCCGCCGATGATGAAGGGTGTCTTCTTGGGGGTCGTGTCCGGGGTCGCCCGGTCCTTGACGGCCGCGGCGACCCGGCCGCGCAGCTCCTTGTCGGAGACGGTCGGCTTCGCGGGCTGGGACTGGTTCACCTCCGGCAGCGAGGGTCCGTCCGCCGCGGTGGCGGGCTGCGCCGCGAAGGCGCCGGCGCAGGTCAGCGCCAGCGCAAGAGCGGCCGTCGGCAACGCCGTGGCGGGGCGTCTCCAGCGGTCGCGCAGGGCACGTATCACTCAGGGCTCCTGGTGTGGGTGCGTGTGGATTCCATGACGTAGGAGGCCCGAGAAGGGCGTACGACGCACCGGCCCGATCGACGGCGGCGGTCGACGGCCCATGGCCGGCAACCGCCTGCATCGATCCAGGCACACCGCGGAGCCCCCCTCCGGCGCGGAGATCGTAGGCCTCATCCGCCCCAGAACACATGTACTACACAGCAGACAGACAAGTATTCGTCCGTCGCCTTCCGTGACATCACCCCCACGCAACCCGCTGTTTCCCGGATTTCAGCGGGCCCGGGCGCCTTTATATCGGGCATACGAGGTTCTGTCGGGCTTCTCAGCGGGCACTCAGGGAGCTCTCATGATCGGGGGACAAGCTTTTTCCATGACCGAGAGCTTCCGCCGCAGCGGCGAGTACCCCCAGGGCGACGACCACCAGGCGACCGACCCCATGCGGGCGGCGTACCCCCAGCAGCAGCCCGTCTCTTCCTCTCCCGTGAACCCCGAGTGGCCCCCGCCGCCGGCGTACGAGCCGGTCGCTCCGGTCGCCGTCGAGCCGGGTACCACCGTGTGGCCGGGCTCCGGTCAGGGTGGCGACGGCGGTCACGGCGGAGGCGGCGCCTACGCCGGCTACCCCGAGCCGGACGCCGTCTCCTCCACCGCGGTACTCCAGGCGCAGCCGCTCCCGGCCGCGCCGGCCCCCGCGCCGAAGAAGCGCGCGAAGGGCACGATCGCCCTGCTCGCCGCCGTGGCGATAGTCGCGGCCGCCATCGGAGGCGGCACCGCGTACGGCATACAGGAGCTGACCGGCAAGGACACCGCGTCGAGCAGCACCAGCACCACCGTGGTGCCCGCCGCCAAGAAGGGCACCGTCGCCGGTGTCGCCCAGGCGGTCAGCCCGAGTATCGTCGAGATCAGCGCGACCTCGAACGCGGGTTCGTCCACCGGCGCGGGTGTGGTCATCACGTCCAGCGGCGAGATCATCACCAACAACCACGTCATCTCGGGCGCCTCCGAGATCAAGGTGCAGCTGAGCAGCGGCAAGTCGTACACCGCGAAGGTGGTCGGCACCGACAGCAAGAAGGACCTCGCGCTCATCAAGCTCGAGAACGCGCCCTCCGGCCTGAAGGTCGCCACGCTCGGCAACTCCGACGGCGTCCAGGTCGGCGACGACGTCGTAGCGATCGGCTCCCCCGAAGGACTGACCGGCACCGTCACCAGCGGCATCGTCTCGGCGCTCAACCGTGACGTCACCGTCTCCACGGACGAGAGCCAGGGCCAGCAACAGCAGCAGGGCGGCGGCAGCGGCCAGTGGCCGTTCTCCTTCGGCGGCCAGCAGTTCAACGGCGACACCGGTTCCTCGACGACCACGTACAAGGCCATCCAGACCGACGCGTCCTTGAACCCCGGCAACTCCGGCGGCGCCCTCATCGACATGAACGGCAACATCGTCGGCATCAACTCCGCGATGTACTCGGCCGCCAACTCCTCGTCCAGCTCGTCGAGCGCGGGCAGCGTCGGCCTCGGTTTCGCCATCCCGATCAACACCGTCAAGTCGGACCTCGCGAGCCTGCGGGCCGGCGGTTCCGACAGCTGAGTCCTTCTCGGCCAAGTCCTTCTCGGAGGTTGAAATGATCACTCGCGTCTCCCACGGCATCGAAGGCACCGACCCCGCCGGTCTCGACCTGGCCCTCTCCGTCGCCCGTGAACTGCACCGACCGGCGCCCCGGGCTCCGGAAGTGACGGTCCCGCAGCCGCAGATGACGGTCCCACAGCCGCAGATGATGGGCCTGCACACCTCCGCCGATCACCCGCACCGCCGCAAGGTCCCGCTGAGCCGCCTCAGCCGCCTCAGCCAGCTGAGCACGCTGGGGGTCTGAGCCGACGAGCGCTCCGCGTTGCCTGAGCCGGGCCGAGGAGGCTGAGCGGACCAAACAGGCCGAGGAGGCTGAGCGGGCCGAGCAGACCGAGGAGGCTGAGAAGGCCGAGCAGGCCGAGCAGGCCGAACGCGCTGCAAGCCTGAGCCGTCGAACAGATCCGGCCGATCACTGCCGATCTCGCCGATCCACGTCGATCCTCGTTGATCCCACCCGATCCCCGCCGATCCTCGTTGATCCCACCGATCCCGACCGATCCACGTCGATCTCCGTCGATCTCCGTCGATCCCGACCGATCCCCGCCGATCTCCGCCGATCTCCGCTGATCCTTTCTGCCTCGGTCGGAACGTGCGAGGCTGAAAGCGTCCGGCCCCGTCCCACCGCACCCCTAGGAACCCACGCCCATGAGCCCCGCCGAAGGCGACCGTGAAACCCAGCGCATCCTGATCGTCGACGACGAGCCGGCCGTGCGCGAAGCACTTCAGCGCAGCCTCGCCTTCGAGGGATACGACACCCAGGTCGCGGTCGACGGAGCGGACGCGCTGGAGAAGGCGACCGCGTACCAGCCCGACCTGGTCGTCCTGGACATCCAGATGCCCCGGATGGACGGCCTGACGGCCGCCCGCCGGATGCGCGGGGCGGGCACGACGACCCCCATCCTCATGCTGACGGCCCGCGACACCGTGGGCGACCGCGTGACCGGCCTCGACGCGGGTGCCGACGACTACCTGGTCAAGCCGTTCGAGCTGGACGAGCTGTTCGCCCGGGTCCGGGCACTGCTGCGACGCAGTTCCTACGCGACCGCGACGGTCGGCACCCCGGACGACGACGCGCTGACCTTCGGCGACCTGCGGATGGACCTCGCGACGCGCGAGGTCACACGCGCGGGCCGGGCGGTCGAACTGACCCGCACCGAGTTCACCCTGCTGGAGATGTTCCTGGCCCACCCGCGCCAGGTCCTCACCCGCGAGCAGATCCTCAAGGCGGTCTGGGGCTTCGACTTCGAGCCCTCCTCCAACTCCCTCGACGTCTACGTCATGTACCTGCGCCGCAAGACCGAGGCGGGCGGCGAGCCGCGCCTCGTGCACACGGTGCGGGGTGTGGGGTACGTCCTGCGGTCGGGCGGTGCCGAGTGATGAGGGTGGTACGCCGGTACCGGTCACTGCCGATCCGGTCACGCTTGGCGCTGTTGGTGGCGGCGGCGGTGGCGTTCGCGGTGGCGGCGGTTTCGGTGACGTGCTGGTTCATCGTGGAGAAGAAGCTGTACGCCCAGGTCGACGACTCTCTCTGGTCTCAGCGAAAGTCCCTGCCGTACCCCGTGGTTCAGAGCGCCCTCAAGAACTGCGGCCAGGCCCCGAAAGCCAACAGCACTGACTACCGCGGACAGTCCGATTCGTACGCTCAGGTGGTCCAGGCAGACGGCACTGTCTGCGTCTTCAACGGCTCTGCGGGCACGGTGAACATCACCAGCAGCGACAAGGACCTGGCCAAGAACGCGAAGTTCGGCGCCGTCACGATCCGGAACGGCACCGACAGTGACGGCAACGACGTACGAGTGCTGACGACGGCACTCGTTGTCAACGGTGATCCCCAGGCACTGCCCGACACCCGCGTGTTGTACGGAAATGCCGCCTTCATCGTCGCCGTACCTCTGAAGAGCACCGAGGCCACCCTCAACGACCTCGCCCTCGTCCTCCTCCTCGTCTCCGGCATCGGAGTCGTCGGTGCCGGAGCCGCAGGGCTGGCGGTCGCCCGCGCCGGCCTGCGCCCGGTCGACAAGCTCACCGAGGCCGTGGAGCACGTGGCGCGCACGGAGGACCTCTCCATCCGTATCCCCGTCGAGGACGACAGCGAGGACGAGGTCGCCCGTCTCTCCCGCTCCTTCAACTCGATGACGTCCGCCCTCGCCAACTCCCGCGAGCTGCAACAGCAGCTGATCGCCGACGCAGGCCACGAGCTGCGTACGCCGCTCACGTCGCTGCGTACGAACATAGAGCTCCTCACCCGCAGCGAGGAGACGGGCCGCCCGATCCCCCCGGCGGACCGCAAGGCACTGCTGGCGTCGGTGAAGGCGCAGATGACGGAGCTGGCGTCGCTGATCGGCGACCTGCAGACGCTGTCGCGTTCGGACGCGGGCCAGTCGGGCGACCGCATCCAGGTCGTCGACCTCCAGGAAACGGTCGAGGCGGCCCTGCAGCGGGCCCGCCTGCGCGGCCCCGAGCTGACGATCACGGCGGACCTCCAGCCCTGGTTCGTACGGGCGGAGCCGTCCGCGCTGGAGCGGGCGATCGTGAACATCCTCGACAACGCGGTGAAGTTCAGCCCCGAGGGCGAGGCCATCGACGTCATCCTCAAGGCCGGCGAACTGACCGTCCGCGACCACGGCCCCGGCATCCCCTCCGAGGAACTCCCGCACGTCTTCGACCGCTTCTGGCGCTCCCCGAGCGCGAGGGCCCTCCCGGGCTCGGGCCTGGGCCTGTCGATCGTCGCCCGTACCGTGCAGCAGTCGGGCGGCGAGGTGTCCCTGCAACCGGCCCAGGGCGGCGGCACGGTGGCGACGCTACGACTGCCGGGCGCGCCCACACCTCCGCCCGAGCTGGCTCAGGGCGGGGCCGGGGATCAGTAGAAGCCGAGCATTCCTGGTGAGTCGATGTCGATGGCGAGGAATCCTGGCGGGTAGTCGTCCTCCCGGCCCGTCAGGATGATGGACATGCCGCCGGTCTCCAGATGCGGCGTCGCGACGTAGATGGCATGACAGGTGTCCGCGCCGCCCCATCCATCGCGAACCATCCCTCCGACCAGGGTGGCCGCCGTCTGGCCCAGCGGGTCGACGAGGACCCCCGGCAGCGCGAGCAGCTTGCTCGCGGCTCCTGCGTCAGCCTCTTCCGCTCGCATGAGGCACAGGGCTGGGATGTGGAGCCAGTCGCCAGGCGTGTGCGCAACGTTGTCCACCAAGCGGTGCAGCGCGACGTGCCCCTGCGTGAGTGCCGTGGCCGCGCTGGTGTCGAGGATGATCACGCAACGTGCCCTCGGAGGGCGTGGGCCTTCTCCGCCGCCATCGCGTACACATTGGCCAGCACGTCCGGCCCGTTGTCGAACTCCTCGTCGGTAAGGGTGCAGCCCATGCGCTCCCGCAGGACTTTGCGCGTGGCCGCCACGCGTTCGGCGATCTGCTCAGCGGTCGGCTGCTCGGCCGCGAGTTGCTCGACGAGCTGCCCAAGGGTCACACCGCGGTCCTTGGCAACCTGAGCCAGGTGGTCGCGGACTTCCTTGGTCACCTGGATGGTCGTGTGCTCCGCCATGGAATCACCATAGCCCCACCATTATCGACCGACAGCCCGCCTCACTCGAACGAGACGCCGCCAAACGCGTCTACGTTTTTGACCGCCCCCACGAAAGGCGCCCACGCCCCGCCCCCGAGCACCAGCACGGGGCCCTGCGGGGCTTTACTGTCACGGACGGGCACGAGACCGGGGTAGCCGTCGGCGACCTCGACGCAGTTGTTGGCTCCCCCCTCGCTGTAGCTCGACTTGCGCCACGCGGCGGTGCTGAGGTCGGGGGTGTACTTCATGATCTGTGCTCCTCCAGTACGTCCCTGATGAACGTCAGCGAGTCCGACGGGGACAGCGCCAGATCCCGGAGCCGATCGTAGGACAAACGGTGGCTCAGGACAGCCTCCGGATCGTCGGTCAGCACACCACCGGCGTTGCCTTCCTTGTAGGCAACGGCACTTCCGTCCTTCTGCCACAGCAACGTCACCGAGCCGTCCATGTGGAGGTGTGCCCCGGTGGCGAAGGGAAGCACCTGAAGGGCGACGTTGGGCCACATCGCCACGGCCTCGATACGAAGCAGTTGGTCGTCCCAGGTCTTCGCGGTGGCCGCGGGGCGACGGAACGCGTACTCGTCGATGATGAAGCGGACGTAGGGTGCTGGGTCCCGGTGGAGCAGCAACTGCCGCCCCATGCGCGCGGCCACCTGCTCCTCGATCGCCTCGTCCCGCTCCTCCGTTGTCTGGGGCCCGGACACCACCTCGCGGGCGAAGTCCTCGGTCTGCAGCAGTCCGGGCACGCCCGGTGTGAACGCGTGCATGACCCGAGCCGCCGCCTCCAGCCGCATGAACTCCTTGTACTTGTCCAAGAAGGCGTCGTACCGCGCCACCTTCCACAGCTGAACCAGCAGGTCACCCGACCCGTAGTAGCGGTCGAGATCCTCCATGACGACCATCTTGGACAGCCGCTTACCCGACTCCAGACGGCTCAGATAGCTCTTGTCGTACCCCGTCACGTCGGCCAGCTGCCCCAGCGACTTCCCGTCCTTCTCCCGCAGATACCGAAGCGTCCGCCCCAGCCCCGCAAGCCCCGATTCCCCATCCCCGTCAACGCGTTCGCCCACGTCACCCCTCCCCGTTGCCTGGGCGCCCGGACAACGCCCATCCCCTTCCGCAGCGTACGCGTCGACTGTGACGATGAGGACACGAACGGTAATCACCGCTCGTCAGGATGACCGTCACGACAAACCCCCGCAGCCGATAGCAGGTCGGCCCGGGGGCGTGGCCGACGCCGCAAAGGAGCGCCGACATGACTGAACGTATCGCGGGGTTCTGCGAGTTACTACTTCTCGCACTCGTGCACGCATTGCTTCCCGCCCGAGGCCGCCACCGAGCGGTTCCGACCCAACTGCCGGACGCAGGCAGGCCTCCGGCCCCCTCCACCCCCGTACACCGCCCCGTCGACGTATGGCCCTTCGAGCGGGACACCCACCTCGTACGCCCGTATCTCCTCACGCCGGAAGAGCGCCGTGCGCGGCGATCGCAGCGGGAGCGCCGACGTGCCCTCTGGCTGGCCGTGCACGGAATCGACGCCGGACCTCGCCGTATTCACGGAGTGGAGGTGTCCGCGTGAACAGCGCTGCGGGAACGCCCGAACGGCTGCGACTCCTGCCGTGGACGACCCCCGAAGGCAAGCCCTGCTACCTGAGCACCGACAGCGACGGCAGCCGCCTGTCCCTGCTCGCCGACGACATCGAAGCGGCCCAGCTGGACTCCGGCGAGCAGGTACTGGCCGGAGCCAAGGCCGTCCTCGCCGACCCCAAGGCCGGCGAGCGCGCGCTGCGCTTCGCGCTCACCCGGGCGACGGAGTCCCTGACGGACGTCCTACGCGTCGCGGTCAGCCGGGGCGAACGCATCACGGGGACGAACCATGACCAGAGCGGCAAGGTCGTACTGGAGCGCGTTCACCATGTGTCGACGCTGGAAGGCGAGGTCGAACACGTGGGTGAGCAGCACCTCGCGCCCGTGGCAGGAGACCCAGGCCGATAACACCTGCGCCACTGATCACCTCCCCGCCGCCCCTCCTCCCCCTTTTGCCCCCGGAGGGCCGCCGCGGCAACCTTTTCTCCCTCGGTGGCGACTGCCTCGTGACGGACCCCCTCCACAGCACTCGAACGGGACCACCACGTGACTGAGATCCGCAAGGCGCGCCACCGCAGACGCAGAACCGCCCTCGTCGTCGGTGTGCCGCTGGCCCTGACCGCCGCCGGGGCGATGGCGTACGGCACGGTGTTCGGACTCTTCGGCGACGACGCCCAGCCGAAGGCGTCCGCCGCGACGAACACGCCGGCCTGGGCCACCGAGGCCGCCGACGGTTTCGCCTCCGTCCACGCCATGGGGCAGAACGGGACCTATGGCGGACGCGACGGCAGGACCGTCACCGTAAGAACCCTCGCCGACCTGGAGAAGTACGCGACCGCCGCCGACCCGTACGTCATCGTCGTCGCCACGGCGATCACGATGGACCCGGTCGGCAAGGAGATCAAGGTCGCGAGCAACAAGACGATCATCGGCTCCGGCACCTCCGGCCAGATCGTCGGCGGCGGCTTCTTCCTCGGTCAGGGCGTGCACAACGTCATCATCCGGAACCTGACCATCCGCGACGCGTACCAGGGCATCTGGAACGACAAGGAGCACGACTTCGACGGTGTCCAGATGGACGGCGCCCACCATGTGTGGATCGACCACAACGACATCCGGCACATGGCCGACGGGCTCATCGACAGCCGCAAGGACACCACGTACCTGACGGTCTCGTACAACAGGCTGAGCAACGAGAACAAGGCCTTCGGCATCGGCTGGACCGCCAACACCACCGCGGACATCACGATCCACCACAACTGGATCCGCGAGACCGAGCAGCGCAACCCGTCCACGGACAACGTCGCCCACGCCCACCTCTACAACAACTACCTGGAGGACCACGCGGGCACCGCCATCACGTCCTCGTACGGCAACTACGCGCGCGGCAAAACCACCATGGTCCTGGAGAACAGCTACTTCCAGGGCATGAACAACCCGGTCATCCGGGACAGCACCGCGACCCTCGTGCAGCGCGGCAACGTCTTCTCCGGCACCACCGGCCGCAACGAGAGCGGCGGCAGCGGTACGCCGTTCGACCCGAAGACGTACTACAGCTACACGCTCGACAAGGCCGCCGACGTGCCGGCACTGCTCAAGGCCGGGGCCGGGCCGCGGAGTTCGCTCGGTACCACCGCTCCCGCTACCGCCGCCACCGGCAAGACCCTCACCGTCGCCCAGGACGGCTCCGGGCAGTACAGGACCGTGCAGGCCGCCGTCGACGCCGTACCCGTGAACAACACCGCGCGCGTCACGATCTCCGTCAAGCCGGGCACGTACCGCGAGACGGTGAAGGTCCCCTCGAACAAGCCGCACCTCACCCTCCAGGGCTCGGGCGGCAGCCGCAAGGACACGGTGATCACCTTCGCCAACGCGGCCGGTACGAAGAAGGCCGACGGCTCCACGTACGGGACCACCGGCAGCGCCACCGTCGCCGTCGAGGGCGACGACTTCCAGGCCCGCAACCTCACCATCGCCAACGACTTCGACGAGGCGAGGAACCAGAGCGTGCTCGGGCACCAGGCCGTGGCCCTGCGCACCGGTGCCGACAAGGTCGTGCTCGACGGTGTCATCGTCAGCGGTGACCAGGACACCCTGGAGATGGAGACCCCCGGCTCGGACAAGCTCGGCCGGGTCTACATCACCAACTCCTACATCACCGGCAACGTCGACTTCGTCTTCGGCCGCGCCACCGCCGTGATCAACAAGTCGGTCATCAACCTGAAGAAGCGCTGGGACGGCTCGTCCGCCGGTTTCGTCACCGCGCCCAGCACCCAGGCGAACCGCAAGGGCTTCCTGATCACCCACTCCACGGTGACCGGCGATGTCGCCGCGGGCTCCTTCTCCCTCGGCCGCAACTGGCACGCGGGCGGCGACGCCACCCTCAGGCCGCAGACGACCGTCCGCGACTCCACCCTCAGCGCCGCGATCCGGTCGAACCCGTGGTCCGACATGGGCGGCTTCTCCTGGAAGAACGACCGCTTCACCGAGTACGGGAACACCGGTGCCGGCGCGGGCGCCGCGAGCGGTGAGCGGCCGCAGCTGACGGACGCGCAGGCCGCCGGACAAACGGTGAAGGCCTGGCTCGGCGACTGGACGCCCGCCGCCTCCTGACGACCACCGGGACTTCGTGACGTCCATCGCTGCTTCGTGACGTCCATCGCTGCCTCTTGACGTCCATCGTTGCTTCTTGACTCCCCGGGAGGCCGGGGGGCCTCCTGGGGAAGGCCGGGTCTTCCCGGCCGGGGAGGCTGGGCGCGGACACCGCCCAGCCTCCCCACACCCCTCTCCAAGCCCTCCCACAGCACCCCGTTACACGTTGGAGGGATGGCGCGGAAGATCCTGCTGGCCGATGACGACGAGGCCGTACGTGAGGGGCTCGACCGGTTGCTCAGGTTCGAGGGATACGAGACCGTCCTCACCGGGGACGGCCGCGAGGCCCTCGAACTCGTGGCCGGGGTGGACGACCGGCCCGACCTGGTGCTGATGGACGTCACCATGCCCGGCCTCGACGGGCTGGCCGCGACGCGCCGGATCAGAGCCTCCGGGTCCACGGTCCCCATCCTCATGATCACCGGCCGGGACGCGGTCGGCGACCGTATCGTCGCCCTCGACAACGGCGCCGACGACTACCTCATGAAACCCTTCGCCACCGAGGAACTCCTCGCCCGGGTCAGGGCCTTGCTGCGCCGCAGCCCGCAGCCGAAACAGCGCGCTCCCCGTCTCGACGACCGGCTCGCCTTCGCGGACCTCGCCATGGACCGGCCCACCCGCACCGTCACCCGCCGCGACCGCCCCCTCGACCTGACCAGGACCGAGTACGCCCTGCTGGAGTATCTGCTCCGGCATCCCGCCAGGGTCCTCAGCCGCGCCCAGATCCTCAAGGAGGTCTGGGGCTTCGACTTCGAGCCGACGTCGAACACGCTGGACGTGTACGTGATGTACCTGCGCCGGAAACTGGAGAGCCGCGGCGAACCGCGGCTCATCCACACCGTGCGGGGGCTCGGCTACACGCTCCGCGCCGCCAAGTAGTCGAGTTCCGGCGTCGCGAGCCGGGCGTACGCTCCGCCCCACGCCATCAGCTCGTCGTGCGTGCCCGCCTCCACCAGCCGGCCGCCGTCCACCACCAGGATCCGGTCTGCGTCGGGGGCGAGGCTCAGATCGTGCGTGATCATGATGGTCGTACGGCCCGCCATCAGGCGCCGCAGCGGCTGCACCACCCGGCGTGCGGCGATCGAGTCGAGCCCGGCGGTCGGCTCGTCGAGGACCAGGACGGGCGCGGCGCGCAGCATCGCGCGGGCGATCGCGATCCGCTGGAGCTGGCCGCCGGACAGGGTGGCCGTGCCGGGCGCGATCTCGGTGTCGTACCCGTCGGGCAGCGCGCTGATGAAGTCGTGCGCGACCGCGTCCGTCGCCGCCCGCTCGATGTCCACCTGGGACGCGCCCGGCCTGCCGCACTCGATGTTCTCGCGGATCGTGCCGTGCAGGATCAGCGTCTCCTGGGGCAGTAGCGCCACGTTCTCGCGCAGGAACTCCAGGGACATGTCGGGCAGCGGGACGCCGTCCAGGCAGACCACGCCGGCCGTGGGGTCGTAGAAGCGGGTGAGGAGTTTGGAGAGCGTCGACTTTCCGGCGCCGCTCGGGCCGGTGACGATGACGAGTTCGCCGGGTCCCGCGGTGAAGGTCACGTCGTGCAGGGACTCGCGGTCGGCGCCGGGGTAGCGGAACGACGCGCCGTGGAAGCTGACCCAGCCGTGTACGGGCCAGTCCCGGACGGGGTCAGCGGGTTCGGTGACGGCGGGTTCGGTGTCCAGGATCTCCTGGATGCGTTCCGCGCCGGCGGTGGCGGCGGTGAGGGTGAGGCCGAGCTGGCCAAGATTGCGGATCGGCGGATACAGGTACCCGAGGAACGCGGCGAAGGCGAGCAACTGGCCCAGCGACATGCGCCCCTTCGAGATCTCCCAGGCTCCGAGACCGATCACCGCGAGCACGCACAGCGTCTCGACGACCTCGACGAACTGCTCGTACATCTCGCTCGCCCGTGCCCCGCGCACCGACGCCCGCATCCAGGCGCGCGCCTCGCGGTCGAGCCGCTTCTCCTCGGCGCGGCGGCGGTTGTAGGCCTGAGTGAGGACCACGTTGCCGAGGGACTCCTCGACGACCGAGGTGATCGCGCCGTCGGCGGCCCGCTCCTCCTGGGAGGCGGTCTTGATGCGGCCGGCGAACCGGCGGGCGGAGACGAGGAAGAGGGGGGCGAGGAGGAAGGTGACGAGGGCGAGGTCCCAGCGCAGCCAGAGCGCGGCGGTGGCGTAGAAGACGGCGGAGAAGGCGGCGGAGACCGTGCCGACGACACCCGACACGACCATCTGCTCGATGGCCTCGACATCGCCGGTGAGCCGTTCGACCAGGTCGCCCTGGCGGTGCTTCTGGAAGAAGTCGGGCGGCAGGTCCTGGACGTGCCGGAAGACACTCGCCCGCAGGCGCAGGACGAATCTCTCCGCGGTCCACACGGCGAGCGAATTGCCGAGGTAGCCGACGATCGCGCCGATCACAGCGACACCCAGCCAGGCTCCGGCCGGCCCCCAGAACGCGGAGAGCGAACCGGCCTTCAGGGCGTGGTCCGTGAGCTGTGCGAAGAGCAGGATCGAGGCCGTCTCGGCGAGCGCGGCCACGACCACGCAGCCGATGATCAGCAGCAGCCATGTGCGGTCGCCGCGTGTCAGCGGCCAGAAGCGTGCGAATGCCTCCCGTACTTCCCGCATATCAAATCAACTTCCCTTTCAGGTCCGGAACATGGCCGAGGCGGGGCCACCGGAAACCGATAATTCCCGGGGACCCCGCCTCACGCGGACTGCTACTGGCCCTGACGGCTGACCGGGCGCTTCTTCGGAGCGACGGCCTTCTTCGCCACCGGAGCCGACTCGGCGGGCTGACGCTTCGCGACCGGGGCGGCCTTGTGGTGCTTCTTGACGGGGGCGATCTTGTGGAAGCTCATGGGTTTCCCTCTCGTAGCTTTGACTGATCCGCTGGTCGCGGGTGGATCTGTTGATCGGGGGTGGATCTTGCTTACTTGTTGCCGACAGGGCGGCGCCCGGGCTTCTGCGCCACCGGGGCCGGCTTGGCGGGCTGGCGCTTCGCGGGCTTCTTCGGGGCCGGGGCCGGCTTGTGGTGCTTCTTGACCGGGGCGATCTTGTGGAAGCTCATGGGTGTCTCCTTGTTCCCTGCGGGTGAATTCCCTTTGCCGTTTGCGCTGTTCGCTTTCGACATGGAAAACACTACGGGACCCCGGACCCTGAAATCGCCAATTCGACTGAGACCTCAATGAATTACGGCTGAAACAAATTTTCAGATGGACCGTGGAACCAATCCTCTACTCACACAGAATTTAGGCCGATCACACAGAATTTAGGCCGCAAAAAAGCGGGGCCGGTACGCATCCGCGTACCGGCCCCGCCCGTTCCGTGAGGGACTACCGCACGACCGTGATCCGGTCCGCCGTCGGCACCGGGTACGGCGCCGCGGCCGAGGAGTTGGCCGTCAGGTAGGACTCGAAGGCCGCCAGGTCGTCACCGCCGACCAGGACGTTCGTGCCCTTGCCGAGCTCGGCGAAGCCGTCGCCGCCGCCCGCGAGGAAGGAGTTCATCGCGACGCGGTAGGTGGCGGCGGGGTCGATCGCCGCGCCGTTGAGCTTGACCGAGTCGGCGACCACCCGCGCCGCGCCCGTCTTCGTCAGGTCCAGCGTGTAGGTCAGGCCCTTGGAGATCTGCAGGATCTTCGGCGCGGCCTCGTTGGCCCCGCTGACCTGCTGCTGGAGTGCCGTGATCACCTGAGCGCCGGTGAGGTTCACCAGGTTGACGGTGTTGGCGAACGGCTGGACCGTGTACGCCTCCCCGTACGTCACCACTCCGTCGCCCTCACTGCCGCTCGCCGCGTAGGTGAGCCCGGCGCGGATGCCGCCCGGGTTCATCACCGCGAGGTCGGCCTCGGGATCGACGGACTTGGCGTACGCGAGCTGCGCGTCGGCGATCATGTCGCCGAGCGGGGACTCGTTACCGGTGTTGCCGATCTCGCCCGCGATGTAACCGATGGGACGCGAGGCGATCGGAGCGGAGAGCGTCTTCCACTTGCTGATCAGGGACGTCATGTCGGCGGCCTTCGCCACGTCACGGGTGACCACGTGGTTCGCCGACTTCACCGCCGTACGCGCGATGTCGCCCGTCCAGCGGTCGTACGTGAGCGTCGTGTCCGTGTAGAGGCGCCCGAAGGACGAGGCCGACGTCACCATGCGGGGCTTGCCCGACGGGTCCGGGATGGTGCACGCGTACGCCTGGTGGGTGTGGCCGGTGACCAGGGCGTCCACGGCCGGCGTGACGTTCTTGGCGATGTCGACGATCGGCCCGGAGATGCCGTCACCGGCGCCGGGGCTGTCGCAGTCGTAGTTGTACGCCGTCGACGCGGGCGCGCCGCCCTCGTGGATCAGCGCGACGATCGACTTCACGCCCTGGCGCTGGAGCACCTTGGCGTACTTGTTGATCGTCTCGACCTCGTCGCCGAACTTCAGTCCCTTGACCCCGTCGGCCGACACGATGTTCGGGGTGCCTTCCAGCGTCACGCCGATGAAGCCGACCTTGACGCCGTTCTTCTTCCACACCCAGTAGGGCTTGAGAATCGGCTTGCCGGTCTTCTCGTCGGTGACGTTCGCCGCGAGGTACGGGAAGTCGGCGCCCCGGAACTTCGCCTTCTTGTCGTAGCAGCCGTCCGTAGGGTGGCAGCCGCCGTTCTGCAGGCGGGCCAGCTCCTTGGCGCCCTCGTCGAACTCGTGGTTGCCGACGCTCGTCACATCCAGGTCGAGCTTGTTCAGCGCGTCGATCGTCGGCTCGTCGTGGAAGAGCCCGGAGATCAGCGGGGAGGCGCCGACCATGTCTCCGGCGGCGGCCGTGATGGAGTACTTGTTGCCCTTGCGGGCCTCGCGCAGATGCGTGGCGAGGTACTCGACACCGCCCGCGTCGATCGACTTCGTCGTACCGTCCGCCTGAAGCTCCGTGACCCGGCCGGACGACCCGGCCGGCGGCTCCAGGTTGCCGTGCAGGTCATTGAAGGACAGCAGCTGTACGTCCTGGTAGCGGCCGCTGCCGGGGTGGTGGTGCGGGGTCGACCTGTCCTGCCCTGCGCTCGCGGGCATCGCGGCGGCCAGGGCGCCGACGGTGGCCAGCCCAGCGGCGGCGGCGAGGATGCGATGGGTACGTCTGTGCCGGGGCGTCGGCAGCATGGGTTCCCCCCTGTGGGACGGCTGTGGTTTTACGCGCACTTTAGAATCAACGCGCGTAGCGCAACAGGGGGTTCGGGGTTACAGACTGGTTGCCATCGCCTCACCACCACCTGACGGAAGCCCCTCCTCACCCCGCCACGAGCCACATCGACGCCGCGCAACTCCTTGTCCGCAAAACACCGCGCCGTACCCTCGTATCCATGACCAGCGACGACACCGCGCCCCACGCCCTCACCCGCTCCATCGAGACCCACACCGCGCTCTCCCCGGCCCAGGCCGAGGACGTGCTCCGGCTGCTCGCGGAGGCCGCCCGGGCCGACGGGCAGCAGGCGGTCTCCGAGCAGGGCCGGCTCCAGCTGAAGGGCGGCGCCCGCGAGGGCGTGCGCCATCTGCTGCTGACCCTCGGCGAGGAGCTGATCGGGTACGCGCAGTTGGAGGACACCGACCCGGTGGAGGCCCCGGCCGCCGAACTGGTCGTGCACCCGGCGTACCGCGGCCACGGCCACGGTCGGGCCCTGGGCTCGGCCCTGCTCGCCGAGTCCGGCAAGCGGCTGCGCGTGTGGGCGCACGGCGGTCACTCCGCCGCCCGGCATCTCGCCCAGGTCCTCGGCCTCACTCTCTTCCGCGAACTGCGCCAGCTGCGGCGGCCGTTGACCGACCTCGACCTGCCCGAACCGAAGCTCGCGGACGGCGTGAACGTCCGCACCTTCGTGCCCGGCCAGGACGACGCGGCCTGGCTCGCCCTGAACGCCGAGGCCTTCGCCCACCACCCCGAGCAGGGCTCCCTCACCCAGCGTGACCTGGACGACCGCAAGGCGGAGGTGTGGTTCGACCCGTCCGGGTTCTTCCTCGCCTTCCGCGGCGACGAACTCGTCGGCTTCCACTGGACGAAGGTCCACGCCGAGGAGGGCCTCGGTGAGGTGTACGTCCTCGGAGTCCGCCCCAGCGCCCAGGGCAGCGGTCTCGGCAAGGCCCTCACCACGATCGGGCTCCGCCACCTCGCCCGGCAGGGTCTGCCCACCGCCATGCTCTACGTCGACGCCGACAACAAGGCAGCCCTCACCGTGTACGAGCGGCTCGGCTTCCGCACGCACGAGACGGACCTCATGTACCGCAGCGAGTCCTGACCGTCGGTCCGGTGTCCTTGCCGGTCCGGTGGCCTTACGGGTCCGGTGTCCTTACCGGTCCGGTGTGTCTCGGTCCGTGGTGTCCTTGCCGGTCCTGTCCGGTGTCCCCGCCCGTCCGTGCCCGCGTCTTCGTGTCACCGGTGAGCGAAGACGGCGGGTCGCCACCTCCGTAGGGGTTCCGCGCAGGACCACGCCCCGGCCAGCGCCGCCGCGACCAGGACCACCGCCCATGTCTGATGGGCGCCTTCCCAGCGCGGGGCGGACGGCGCGGGGAAGAGCGTCCACCGCTCGGGGAGCAGCAGGGATGCCAGCACCGCCAGGGCCAGGAGGCCGACGCACACCGCGCCTCCCGGCTCGGCCCGGTTGGTGAACCGCACCATGACCGCCGCGGCCGCCGGCGCGAGCAACGCCGTGGCGGCGGCCTCCAAGGTCGCGGCGCCCACCGGCGGCCGGGCCTGCTCCGGTATGAGGAACAGCGCCGCGGTCCACCAGAGCACGGCCGACGGGGCGACGAGCGCCACCCGCAGGCCGACCCGCACCGGACGCCGGGTCGGCACTGCCGCGGTGATGTGCCGGGCCGGATCGTCCAGCAGGAAGGCCAGGCCCAGAGCGAAGGTGAGCGCGACGGCCCGCAGGAGGTTGAGGCCGGCCCACGTGTCGAGCCGGAGGGAGAACAGCCGCGGGATCGCGGCGAACAGCAGCCCCAGTCCGGCACCGGTCACCAGCGCCCGCCGGGGGAGGCTGCGCCAGAGGGGACGGAGGAGGGAGCAGGCCACGGTGTGCGGGCGCCCCCGGGACGGGGTGCCTTCGGCACTCTCCGCGCTTCCGGTCGTACCTGTGTCGTCGAGCACGGTCACTCCTCGCATGTCTTGACGCTCAGCGCGCCCGGACCGGTCGGCGCCCGCACCCCCAGCAGCTGCGCCACCTGGGCCGTCGTCGTCTTGGGGGACGTGAGCTCCGCCCAGTGGGCCTTCACCTTGGGGATGACGCTGTAGCGGGGCTTCTGCAGCAACTCCTTGATCACCTCTGTCTGCGCGGCGTTCATGGAGAGCGAATTCGTGGGCTCGAGAGCGACCCCTCCGCCGGTGATGGAGTCGTCGATGCGGACATGGCGCAGCATGGTCAGCGGCTGGGGCTCCGAGCCCAGCGCCAGCCACATGATGATCACCGCGCGGGCGTCGCACACGTCGACGCTGGACGTCTCGTCCCCCGTCACCAGAACCGAGGCCACCCCCACGGCGAACTCCGGAATCCGGTTGCCGCCCCAGCGCGTGCCGACGGTCACGACTCCCGGCGCTTTGGCCGGCTCCAGCGCGGAGTCGCCCTCCAGGCCGGAGCGGGCGTCGACCCGCTGGCGCACCGTCAGCCGCTCGGCCGAGGCCGGGCCGCCCGCGAGGGACTGGACGCGTTGGACCACCTCGGCCCAGTCGGCGGTCTGGCCGGTCCACTCGGGGTAGGCGCAGTACGTCGACCTTTCGTGCGCGACGCAGGTCTGCACCTTCTCCGGGGTGGCGGACGCCTTCGCGCGGGCCGCGATCAGCGCGGCCGAGTCACCCGGGGCCTGCCCCGCTATGCCCTGGGCCATGGCCGCGAGGGCGAGGACCGTGATCATCTTGATCCTGGGCGAACGACCGCCGTTGATCAGCAGGGCGAGGCACAGCAGCAGCGCGGTGAGCCCCACCAGATACAGGACGTGCCAGGCGGCCGGGCGGCCCAGCAGGTCGGAGGGGAACGGGTGGGCGCCTTCCTCGGTGACCACCGGTGCCAGCCATTGCACCCAGTGCGTGCCCTGTGTGCTCGCGGCCACGAGGGTCGTGAGGACGTACATACCGATGACGAAGGGCGGGACGGCGAGCGCGAAGGGGATCGACCGTGCGACCAGGACGCCGAGGGCTGCGGCGAGGAGTATCGACAGGGGGCCCACGAGCAGTTCGGCGAGCGAGCCGTGGCCGACCGCGCCGGGCTTCAGGGCCGCCCAGGTGAACTCGAATCCCACGACCAGCGCGGTGAACGCCGCGAACGGCACGGCCGACAGGGCGTGGGCCAGCGAGCGCCGCCACGGCTCCATGACCAGCACGTCGAAGTGCAGGTCGGTGCCGTGCCTGCGGGAGCGGAGCACGGCGCGGTTGATGCTGACGAACAGCACGAGGGCGAGGAGCAGGGGGGCGGTCTGGGTGGAGCGGTCGACATCGTGGAGGACCGGAAAGTCGTCCATGCCCTCCCGGCCGTTGAACATTCCCCAGCCGGTGTAGGCGACGTAGAGGAGGAGGAAGACGAGCACCGGGATCTGCATCAGCAGTTCGCGTGCCTCGAAGCGGGCGAGGGCGATGACGGCCCGCGTCCTGTTCTGGTGCAGGTCCTGGGCGGGCGGCTCCACCCCCGTGGGGGCCGCCTCGTCCACGACCGTGCGGGTCACCAGCTCGCTCATGCCGCCACCTCCGCCGGCTCGCCGTCGAGAGCGAGCAAGTAGCCGTCTTCCAGGGTCGGTTCGAGGAGGTCGGCGCCCTTGGGCGGGTCGCCGACATTGCGGAAGGAACCCGTGCCCGTACGCCAGCCGGCTCTCGCGCCGGGGTCGCGGGCCGTACTGCTCCACACCCGCCCCGCCGCCCGCGCGGTCAGCTCGGCCGGGGTGCCCTCGAAACGGATGCCGCCGCGGACCATGACGATCACGCGGTGGCAGAGCATCGCGACGTCCTCGGTCTGGTGGGTGGAGAGCAGGACCGTGCGTCCCATGCCCGCCTCGGCGATCATTTCCCTGAACCGCATGCGCTGTTCGGGGTCCAGGCCGACGGTCGGCTCGTCCAGGACGAGGAAGCCGGGGTCGCCGACCAGCGCGGCGGCCAGCCCGACCCGCTGACGCATACCGCCCGAAAGCCTCTTGATGCGCTTGCCCCGCACGTCGGAGAGGTCGACGGCCTCCAGCACGCGCCGCACCTCCCGGTGCCGGGCGGAGCGGTCCGTCAGTTCCTTCAGGATCGCCACGTAGTCGACGAACTCGAAGGCCGAGAAGTCCGGGTGGAACGCCGGGGTCTGCGGCAGATAGCCCAGCGCGCGCCGCACGTCCAGGCGGCCGGAGGTGGTGCGGGGGTCGTGCCCGAGCACCGTGAAGGCTCCCCGGTCGGCGGGCACGGCGGTGGCGAGCACCCGCAACAGGGTGGTCTTCCCGGCGCCGTTGGGCCCGAGCAGCCCGGTCACGCCCTCACTCAGGCGCAGGGAGACGTCGTCGAGGGCGACGGTCCCTCCGTACCGGAGAGTGAGCCCGGAGGCGGAGACGGTGGGGGTCATGCGGCGCTCCTGTCGGAGAAGTCGGTGTGGTCGGCGAAGAAGGCGTGCGAGGGGGAGAAGTCGAACCGGTCCCGTACGAGGTAGAGCAGCCCGGCGGCCAGTACCGCGACCGCGCCGGCGACGCCCTGGCCGAGTGCCGTGAACGGCGCGAGCGTGCCGCCGTCGGCCTTCGCGTGGGCCACCATCAGCAGCGCGACCCACGCTCCGCCGACCAGGCAGGGCGGCAGGACCGGGCCCCAGCGGGCGGTCAGTGCGAGCCCCGTCCCGGTGAGGGCGAGGGCGGGCAGCAGCCAGGCCAGCGCGCGCAGCCCGTACGCGGGGAGCGCGAGGGTCGCGAGGCCGTTCAGAACGAGGCCGGTGGTGAGCACCGCCACCGTGCGGATCATCAGCAGCCGGAATCCGTGGAGGGGTGACACCACGGCCATCTCGTACGTCGGGTCGAGCACCGGTCCGTAGGACAGCGCGACCCCGGCGAGCGGGAGCAGGGGGGCGAGGGCGAGGAACAGCGTGGGCGAGGCCGCGACCCGTCCGGCGTCGGTCGCCACCACGGCCATGAGGAGCACGAGGGCGACCGCGGCCAGCCAGGAGCGGCGCAGCACGGGCGTGGCCGCCAGCAGCCGTGCCGTGTGGTCGGCGACGCCGATCCGCACCAGCAGCGACTCGAGCAGCCGTGGTCGTGGCGCGTCCAGCTCGGCGTCGAGCCGCTCCCATCCGGCGTCCAGGACGACCGGATCGCTCACGGTGGCGAGCGCCTCCCGGCAGGGCGCGCACGCCACGAGGTGGGTGTCGACGGACCAGAGCCGGGGCGGCGCCAACTCGCCCCGCGCATAGGCCCGGAGGTCCTCGGCGTCCGCGTGCCACCGCCCGTCCTGGGAACCGTCGGCGCCGGACGCGGTCCGACCGGCGTCACTCGCGCCCGCACCGGGCGCGCTCCGACCGGCGGCCGCGTCCTCGTCCCACCCGCTCATGTTCTCTCCACCTCCACCCATGTCCCGGCGGTCTCCGCCGATGGCCTCGTCATCTCCGCCGCTCATGCCAGCTCCTCCCGCAGCTGCTTGCGCGCCCGCAGGGCCCGCGTCTTGACCGTGCCGGGTGGAATGCCGAGCAGGACGGCCGCTTCCCGGGTCGTGAGTCCGTCGATCACCGTGGCCTGGAGGACCGCGCGCAGCTCGGGCGAGAGCCGTATCAACGCGCCCGCGAGGTCGCCGTGCTCGACCCCGGCCAGGACGCGCTCCTCGGCGGAGGCCTCGTGGCGGTGGCGGAAGCGGGCCAGCGTCTGGCGCAACCGGCCGCGCGCGCCGTCGCCGCGCAGCGTGTCGATCAGCCGCCGCGAGCCGATGCGCCACAGCCAGCCCGCCGCGTCACCCTCCTCCCGGTAACTCGCGGTGCCGCGCCAGATGGCGAGGAAGGTCTCCTGCACGACGTCGTCGACGACCCCGGCATCGGCGCACCGGCCGCGCAGCCGCGCGGTCAGCCACGGCGCATACCGCCGGTACAGCTCCTCGAAGGCGCGACGGTCCGTGTCCGCCGCGATGGCCCGCAGCAGCTCCCCGTCGCTTCTCGTTTCCCTCACATCCCCTCATCGGACGAGCCCCGCCGATCGGTTCACGCATCCGGCATCGAATTTTCCGGACTCGCCTCCGCGATGTTCGAACTCGCCTCCGCGATGTCCCCGCTCGCCTCCGCGATGTCCGGGCTTGACTCCGGACACCCTCATCAACCACCCTTTCACTACTCAATTAGTGAAAGGGTGGTTATCCGAGTGGTCGAGTACCGCATCGACCGGCGCAGCGGTGTCGCCACCTACGTCCAGATCGTCCAGCAGACCAAACAGGCCCTGCGCCTGGGCCTGCTGGAACCGGGCGACAAGCTCCCCACGGCCCGCGAGGTCGTGGAGGCCACGGCGATCAATCCGAACACCGTCCTGAAGGCCTACCGCGAGCTGGAGCGCGAGGGTCTGGTCGAGGCCAGACGCGGCCTCGGCACCTTCGTGAAGCGCTCGCTGGGCGCCGCCCCCGCCGACTCGCCCCTGCGCGCCGAGCTCGACGACTGGGCGGCCAGGGCCCGCGAGGCCGGGCTCGATCACGACGACATGGCGGCGCTCTTCACCGCCGTACTGGAAAAGTTCAGCAAGGGAGACAAGGAATGAGCGACACCGCCATGGAGGCGGCCGGCCTCGGCAAGCGGTTCGGGCGGCGCGGCGGCTGGGCACTGCACGAGTGCTCCTTCCGGCTCCCCGTCGGACGCGTCTGCGCCGTCGTCGGACCCAACGGCGCGGGCAAGTCGACCCTGCTGGCCCACGCCGCCGGACTGCTCGCCCCCACCGAGGGCTCCCTGACCGTGCTCGGCAGCCACCCGGCCGCCGCCCGCGAACGCATCGCGTACGTCGCCCAGAACAAGCCGCTGTACACGCAGCTCACGGTGGCCCAGACGCTGCGCCTGGGCCACGAGCTCAACCCCGACCGCTGGGACGCTTCGGTCGCCGAGCGGATCACGTACGAGAACGGCGGGCTGGACCCGAAGGCCAAGGTCCGTACGCTCTCCGGCGGTCAGCGCACCCGCGTGGCGCTCGCCCTGGCACTCGGCAAGCGGCCCGAACTCCTGCTCCTGGACGAGCCGATGGCCGACCTCGACCCGCTCGCCCGTCACGAGCTGATGGGCACGCTGATGGCCGAGGCCGCCCAGTACGGCACGACGGTCGTGATGTCCTCGCACGTCGTCGCCGAGCTGGAGGGCTCCTGCGACTACCTGCTGCTGATAGGCGGCGGCCAGGTGCGACTGGCGGGCGACCTGGACGACCTGCTGGCCGCGCACACCCTGACCACCGGGCCGGTCCGTGACCTCGCTCCGCACACCGTGGTCGAATCCCGCACCACGGGGCGCCAGTTGACCGCCCTGATCCGCCCTCAGGGCCCGGTCTCCGGCGGACTCGACGCCCGCGTCACCACGCCTTCCCTGGAGGAACTGGTCCTCGCGCACCTGCGCAACCCCGAGGCTCCCGCGCTGATCCTCGCCTCCGCCCGCACCGCCGCCCAGGAGTCCGCCGCATGACCACGCTGACCGCCTCCGGCCGCACGCCGGCGCCCGCCCGCCGCCCGTCCGCCACGCGCGGCATGGTCCGCACGGTGCTGCGACTGCACCGCCCGGCGCTCTACATCTGGACCGGTCTGTTCGTCGCGCTCGCCGTCCTGTTGCTGTGGCTGTACGGCCCGGGGACGGACGCGGCCGCCGCGGCATGGCGGGCGTACGACCGCTGCACGAAGCCCACCTGCGCCTATGACCAGGACGCGATCCTCAGGTACAAGTCGTACAGCCTGTACGCCTCCCTCGCACTGACCTTCCTGCCGTTCCTCGTCGCGGCCTGGGCGGGCGCCTCGCTGATCGGCCGCGAGATGGAGTCAGGCACCGCGCAGCTCGCGTGGACCCAGTCGGTGTCCCCGGCCCGCTGGCTGGCGGTGAAACTGGCCGTGCCGGCCGCGCTCGTCACCGTCGGGACCAGCGTGCTGGTGGTGCTGCACCGGCAGATGTGGGCGCGCGGCCAGGGCCGGATCGACACCGCCAAGGGCTGGACCGACCCCTTCGTCTTCCACGCCAACGGCCCCACCACCGTCGCCGTCGCCCTGTCCGGCCTGGCCGTCGGCGCGCTCGCCGGCACCAGGCTGCGCGGTTCCCTGAGCGCCCTCGTCGTGTCGGTGGTGTGGACGGTCGGCGTCCGGGTCGCCCTCGGATTCGGCCTGCCGTACCTGTGGCCGACGGTGCGGACGGTCACCGGCCTGACCCAGGACGGCCCCACCAGCCTCGGGATCACCGTCCACGCCGGTCTCCTCACCTCGACCGGGGCCCGGCTGCCTGACCCGCTGTGCGGCAGCAGCCACAGCACGGAGTGCAGCACCCTGTACCACCGGCTCGACGCCGTCAGCTTCTACACCGACTCCCACCCCCAGTCCCACTACTGGCCCCTCCAGCTGATGGCGACCGGCCTGGTGCTCGTCCTCACCGCGCTCGTTCTCCTCGTCGCCTTCCGGCTGCTCAAGCGCGACACCGGCAGCGCCCCGCGCACGAAGGGAGCCGCCCTGTGAGCACCGCGGGTGCCGTCGGCGGCCTGCCGTGGACCGTCGTACGCGTGCACCGCACCGCGCTGATCGTCTGGGGCTCGTTCGTCGTCGCCGTCATCGGATTCCTGGCGTGGGCGACGGGGGTCACGGCCGACGCCGCCCGGGCGGAGGCCTTCCACTGTCTCCACTCCGACACCTGTGAGGTCACGGCCACACTCGAGTACGGCGCGATCCTCCGATACACCGCCACCGGTCTGTGCTACTCCTTCTACGCCGTCGCCGCCTGGGCGGGCGCCGCGCTGATCGCCCGTGAACTGGAGTCCGGCACCGCGTGGCTCGCCTGGACCCAGTCGGTGTCCCCCGTACGCTGGCTGACCGCCAAGCTCGCCGTGCCCGCACTGGTGATCACGCTCAGCGGCACGGTGCTCATGGCGGCGTACCGCTGGAGCTGGTCGAACAGACCGGCCCGGGTCATCGGCGACTGGCCCGCCACCGCCGTCTTCGTCGCCCGCGGCCCGGCGATGGTGGCGTACGCCCTGTGCGCCCTGGCCGTGGGCGCGGTCACCGGTCTGGCGCTACGGCGCTCGCTGCCCGCTCTGAGCGTCTCGTTCGCCATGATGCTGCTGCTCAGCCAATGCCTGGACCGGTACCGCGCGGACCTGTGGCCCACGGTCACCCGTACCGGCGCCGCGTTCTACAACCAGCCCAGTCCCGTCTGGCAGCTGGAGTCCGGGGTGTTCGTCCACGGGAAACGAGTCCCGGACCCCAGCTACGGGAACTGCGAGGGCACGACCGCGGAAGCCAAGCGGTGCCTGGCCGAGCACGGTGTCACGGGCCGCTATTCCGTCGACCACCCCGCCTCGCACTTCTGGCCCCTCCATCTGGTGGAAACCGGCATCGTCCTCGCCGTGACCGCCGCGGCCACCGCCGCCGCCTTCCGGCTGCTGCACCGCCGCACCGCCTAACTCCCCCCGTGCCAGGGCCGCGTACGCCCCCCACGGGGGGTGGGGCGTACGTCGCTCCCGGGCATGTAGACGTCCCGGAGCCGCTCCCCGATATCCCGCACGTCATGTCGCCGTAACCATCGATTCAGACGGGCTTGCGACGCTCACCCAATGAAACCCGCCGCGCCAGAGCCGTCGCCTCCACCGGAGGGCGAGACCTCTCCGACGACGGGGAGCAGGGCGGTACCGGGGACGCGGAACGGGAACATCCGCCTCACCCCGTTGCCGCTCGCGCTCTCCGACGCGCCGGTCTCGCTCCCGGCGCGGAAGAATGGTTCCATGAACCAGACCAGCGCCCAGGCACCGGTGCAGCACCCGCAGCCCTCCGTCGGCTCCATCGCCGCGCACCGCCCGCACACCGTGGCGGCGAACGTCTCGGACCTCGAGCCCGACATCGACGCCGACCTCGACGCGTACGAGGACTCGGTGCAGGACGGCATCATGTTGCCGCAGGGCCGGTTCCTGGACCGCGAGCGCAGCTGGCTGGCGTTCAACGAGCGGGTGCTGGAGCTCGCCGAGGACCCGAGCACGCCCCTGCTCGAACGGGCGAAGTTCCTGGCGATCTTCGCCAGCAACCTGGACGAGTTCTTCATGGTCCGGGTGGCCGGACTGAAGCGCCGCATCGCGACCGGCGTGGCCACCAAGTCCGCCTCCGGCCTGCAGCCCCGCGAGGTCCTGGAGATGATCTGGGCCCGCTCGCGCGAGCTCATGGCCCGGCACGCGGCCTGCTACCAGGAGGACGTCGCCCCCGCACTCGCGGAGGAGGGCATCCATCTGGTCCGCTGGAGCGAACTGACGGAGAAGGAGCAGGCCCGCCTCTTCACCCTCTTCCGGCACCAGATCTTCCCGGTCCTGACCCCGCTGGCGGTCGACCCCGCGCACCCCTTCCCGTACATCTCGGGTCTGTCCCTGAACCTCGCGGTCGTCGTACGGAACCCGGTCAGCGGCCACCGGCACTTCGCGCGCGTCAAGGTCCCGCCGCTGCTCTCCCGCTTCCTGGAGGCCTCCCCCAACCGCTACGTCCCCATCGAGGACGTGATCGCGGCACACCTGGAGGAGCTCTTCCCGGGCATGGAGGTCCTGGAGCACCACACCTTCCGGCTGACCAGGAACGAGGACCTGGAGGTCGAGGAGGACGACACCGAGAACCTGCTCCAGGCGCTGGAGAAGGAACTCATGCGGCGCCGCTTCGGGCCGCCGGTGCGCCTGGAGGTCGAGGAGTCCATCGACCGGTACGTCCTCGATCTCCTCGTACGGGAACTGAAGATCTCCGAGGCGGAGGTGTACCCGCTGCCGGGTCCCCTGGACCTCACCGGCCTCTTCGGCATCGGCGCCCTCGACCGGCCCGAGCTGAAGTACCCGAAGTTCATCGCGGGAACGCACCGCGACCTGGCCGAGGTCGAGTCGGCGTCCGCGCCCGACATCTTCGCCGCCCTGCGCGAGCGCGACGTCCTGCTGCACCACCCGTACGACTCCTTCTCCACCTCCGTGCAGGCCTTCCTGGAGCAGGCGGCGGCCGACCCGGACGTGCTGGCCATCAAGCAGACGCTGTACCGGACCTCGGGCGACTCGCCGATCGTCGACGCGCTGATAGACGCCGCCGAGTCCGGCAAGCAGGTCCTCGTCCTCGTCGAGATCAAGGCGCGCTTCGACGAACAGGCCAACATCAAGTGGGCCCGCAAGCTCGAGGAGTCCGGCTGCCATGTCGTGTACGGACTCGTCGGGCTGAAGACCCACTGCAAGCTGTCGCTGGTCGTCCGGCAGGAGGGGGAGACGCTCCGGCGCTACTCCCACGTCGGCACCGGCAACTACCACCCGAAGACCGCCCGGCTGTACGAGGACCTCGGCCTGCTCACCGCCGACCCGCAGGTCGGCGCGGACCTGTCCGACCTCTTCAACCGGCTCTCCGGCTACTCGCGCCGCGAGACCTACCGCCGTCTGCTCGTCGCCCCCAAGTCCCTGCGTGACGGGCTGATCGCGCGGATCAACAAGGAAGTCCAGCACCACGTCGCCGGACGCCCCGCCTACGTCCGCATCAAGTGCAACTCGATGGTGGACGAGGCGATCATCGACGCGCTGTACCGCGCGTCCCAGGCCGGAGTGCCCGTCGACGTGTGGGTGCGTGGCATCTGCGCGGTCCGGCCGGGCGTCACCGGCCTGTCCGAAAACATACGCGTACGGTCCGTGCTCGGCCGGTTCCTCGAACACTCCCGTGTCTTCGCCTTCGGCAACGGCGGCGAGCCCGAGGTCTGGATCGGCAGCGCGGACATGATGCACCGCAACCTGGACCGGCGGATCGAGGCGCTGGTCAGGATCACCGACCCGGCACACCGCGCAGCCCTCAACCGGCTGTTCGAGACCGGGATGTCCGACACCACCGCCTCCTGGCACCTGGGCCCGGACGGCGAGTGGACCCGGCACTCGACCGACGCGGACGGCCAGCCCCTGCGGAACGTCCAGGAGATGCTCATAGACGCCCGGAGGCGCCGGCGTGGCACAGCAACACCTTGAACCCCCCACCGACTCCCCGGCCGGGCCCATGTCAGGAGACGCCCTCGCGGGCTACCTGAGGGCCCAGGCCACGGAGTTCCTCCGCTCCCTGCGACAGCACCGGGAGAACGGCACCGACGCGGGTACCACCGCCCGGGCGAAGCCGAGAACGGAGTCGCGCGCCGAGACGCGGGACGTGTCACGAGCGGGGGACAACGGCTCCGGGGAATCGGTCGACGCGGCGCGCGCCCTGCGCCGCTCGGCCCGCCGCATCAGCGGCACCCTGCACACCTTCCGACCGCTGCTCGACGCGGAGTGGTCGGAGGGCATGCGGCCCGAACTGGCGTGGCTCTCGGGCACCCTGGCACGTGAACACGCCTACGCGGCCCGCCTGGAGCGACTGATCGGCGCGCTGAACCGGCTCTCCGGCGCGGCCGGCTTCCCGGCACAGTCCGCACAGGCCACCGGGGCGCCGGCCAAAGGCAGTCTGACCGTCGGCGCCGCGAAGGCGGGCGCGCTGCTCGACCGCCAGCTGACGCTGGCCCGCACCCGGGCCCACTCGGCCGCGCTGCAGGCGCTCGGCTCCTCCCGCTTCCACGCCGTCGCGGACAGCGTCGCCGTGCTCGCCAGCGAGGTGCCGCTCACCCCGGCGGCCACCACGGCCGACCTGCGCCCCCTGGCCGCCGCCGCGACGGACCGGCTGACCGACGCGGTCGCCGCGCTGCCGCTGGTCACCGCGGGCCACCCGTACAACGCCGAGGCCCTCGTGCACGGCCTCTCCGCGGACACCGCGCCCCATCCCCAGGACGCGCCCTGGCACCAGGTCCGGCTGCTGCTGCGCCTGCACCGCTACGCGTGCGAGGTCCTCTACGGAGAGGACGCCCCCATCGACGTACGACTGCTCCGCGCGGGTCAGGCCCTCAACCGGCACCGGGACGCGGCGGAGGCGGCCGCGGCCGCCGCGTCGGCGGCCCGCACCCCGCGCATCGCCCCGGCCACCGCGTACGCGCTCGGCGTGCTCCACGCCGACCAGCGGCACGAGGTGGAGGCGGCACGGTTCGCGTTCCAGCAGAACTGGCAGAAGGAAACCGTGCGCACCCCGTGAGGGAGGCCTGATGACCGAGGACACCTTCAAGGCGGTACGGGCGGCGGGCTGCGTCCTGTGGCGCCGCTCGCCACTCGGCGGTGAGCGGGAGATATGTCTCGTCCACCGGCCGAAGTACGACGACTGGTCGCATCCGAAGGGCAAGCTCAAGCGCGGCGAGGAACCGCTCGCGGGGGCACTGCGGGAGGTCCAGGAGGAAACGGGGTACACCGCCGTGCCCGGCACGGCCCTGCCCACCCTCCGTTATCCCGTCGCCGGCCGCCCCAAAGAGGTCCGCTACTGGGCTGCCGAGGCGACGGACGGCCACTTCACTCCGAACGACGAGGTCGACCGCATCCTGTGGCTCTCCCCCGCCGCGGCCCGCGACCGTCTGACCCAGCCCAGGGACGCCGATCTGGTGGACGCCCTACTGAGCGTGCTGCACCTCACTTAGCCGGACCTCCCAGCCATATACGTACACATCCGGTCACATGCAGTGACAACGATCGGGATCCCACCGTGTCCTCGACGTAAGCGTTCCGTGACCTCACCGCACCGCCCACAGGGGTTCACCCTCCGTTCACTTACGGCCATCGACGCCTTCACCTGATCTGCCTAATTTCGGCCTTACCCGGTGCGGAACGCCTCCTGCGTGTGGCCTCCGCATCACACAGACCTCGCACGCCGCCAACCAGACGGCGGCTCCTGGAAGGAACACCCCAACAGTGAAGCTTCAGCGCAAGAACCGGCTTCGCGCCCTTTCGCTCGGTGCTGTCGCCGTCTCCGGCGCCCTGGCCCTCACGGCGTGCGGCTCCGACGACACCGGCACCAAGAGCAACGCCACGGGCGGCGCGACGACGGGCTCCGCCAGCTCGATCAAGTGTGACGACGCCAAGGGCCAGCTGCTCGCCGACGGCTCGTCCGCGCAGAAGAACGCGATCGACGCCTGGGTCAAGGAATTCAGCGCCGCCTGCTCCGGCGTGCAGATCAACTACAAGGGCGGCGGCTCCGGCGCCGGCGTCACCGCGTTCACCCAGGGCCAGGTCGCCTTCGCCGGCTCCGACTCCGCGCTGAAGCCCGAAGAGGTCACCGCCTCCAAGAAGATGTGCACCAGCGGCGGCCAGGGCATCGACCTCCCGATGGTCGGCGGCCCGATCGCGGTCGGCTACAACGTCCCGGGCGTCGACAAGCTGGTCCTGAACGCCTCCGTGACCGCCAAGATCTTCAACGACCAGATCAAGAACTGGAACGACGCGGCGATCGCGAAGCTGAACCCGGGCGTCAAGCTGCCCGACCTCAAGATCCAGGCGTTCCACCGCTCGGACGAGTCCGGCACCACGGACAACTTCACCAAGTACCTGATCGCCGCGGCCCCCTCCGACTGGAAGTACTCCGGCGGCAAGGCCTGGCAGGCCAAGGGCGGCCAGTCCGCTCCGCAGTCCTCCGGTGTCGCCCAGCAGGTCAAGCAGACCTCCGGCGCCATCGGTTACATGGAGCTGTCGTTCGCCAAGGACGGCATCAAGGCGGCCAGCATCGACACGGGCGCCAGCGCCCCGGTCGAGGCCACCGTCGAGAACGCCACCAAGGCCATCGCGGACGCCCAGGTCATCGGCACGGGCAAGGACCTCTCGCTCAAGCTGAACCGCGCCACCAAGGCCGACGGCGCCTACCCGATCACCCTGGTCACGTACGAGATCGTCTGCGACAAGGGCAACAAGTCGGACACGCTGGCCGCCACGAAGGCGTTCCTGACCTACATTGCGAGCGAGGACGGCCAGAAGGTCCTCTCCTCCATCGACTACGCGCCGATCCCGGCCGACATCATCGCCAAGGTCCGCACCACCATCGCGGGCCTCAGCTGACCTAAGCGTGCGGCCCGGCCCCGGTTCGGGGCCGGGCCGCACCGTCCGGTGCACCGCCGCCAGGAGCCGCACACCAAGTACGGCTCTGCAGACCGGAGATCCCGATGGACATATCTACACAGAACACAGACGCACCTCCCCCCACCTCCCAGCCTTCCGCGGCCGTCCAGAAGCGCGCGAGCCGCGGCGCCACCCGACCCGGTGACCGGATCTTCCTCGGTCTCTCCCGCGGCTCGGGCATCTTCCTGTTGGTGATCATGGCCGCCATCGCGGTCTTCCTCACCTATCGCGCCTCGCTCGCGATCAGCAGGGACCACGGCAACTTCCTCACCACCTTCGAGTGGAACACCAACATCCTCCCGCCGGTCTTCGGCATCGCCGTCCTGGCCTTCGGCACGGTGGTCTCCTCGATCATCGCCATGGCCCTGGCGGTCCCCGTCGCGGTCGCCATCGCGCTGTTCATCACGCACTACGCGCCGCGCAGGATGAGCGGCCCGGTCGCCTACGTGATCGACCTGCTCGCCGCCGTGCCGTCCATCGTCTACGGCCTGTGGGGCGCCCTCGTCCTGGTGCCGCACATGAACGGCCTCTTCGGCTGGCTGGACAAGTACTTCGGCTGGACCGGCATCTTCAGCTGGCAGGGCGGCGCGCCCCGCTCGATGCTCACCGTCAGCATCCTGCTCGCGATCATGATCCTGCCGATCATCACCAACGTGAGCCGCGAGGTCTTCCGCCAGGTCCCGCAGATGCACGAGGAGGCCGCGCTGGCCCTCGGCGCCACGCGCTGGGAGGTCATCCGCATGTCGGTGCTGCCCTTCGGCCGCTCCGGCGTCATCTCCGCGTCGATGCTGGGTCTCGGCCGCGCGCTCGGTGAGACCATGGCCGTCGCCACGGTCCTCTCGCCGACCTTCGACATCAACGCCAGCCTGCTCGACCCGGGCGGCGGCACCTTCGCACAGAACATCGCCAGCAAGTTCGGCGAGGCGACCGCGGACGGCCGTGACGCGCTGATCGCGTCCGGTCTGGTCCTCTTCGTCATCACCCTGCTGGTCAACGGCGCGGCCCGGGTCATCATCGCCCGTCGCGCGGAGTACTCGGGGGCCAACGCATGAGCCACTCAGCACCCGCCATGGACAAGCGCCCCAGCACCCTGCGCGGCGCGACCCTGCCGAAGTGGTCCCCGTGGGCGATCGCCGCCGGCGCCGTCGTGCTCGCCGTGGTCGTCGGCCTGGTCGGCGGTCTCGACAGCAAGGTCCAGTGGGGCCTGATCGCCGGAATCCTCTTCGTTCTCGGTACGTACGGCATCGCCGCGCGCGTCGAGGGCCGCCGGCAGGCCAAGGACCGCGTCGCGACCAGCCTCGTCTGGGTCTGCTTCCTCATCGCGGTCGTCCCGCTGGCCTCCCTGATCTGGACCACCGTCAAGCGCGGTGTGAAGGTCTTCGACGTCTACTTCCTGACCCACTCGATGGGCGTGGTCGCGGACTCCGAGCCCGGCGGTGGCATCTACCACGCCATCATCGGCACGCTGGAGCAGGTCGGTCTCGCCACCCTGATCGCGGCGCCGATCGGTGTACTCACCGCGGTCTACCTGGTGGAGTACGGGCGCGGCAGGCTCTCCACGGCCATCACCTTCTTCGTCGACGTGATGACGGGCATCCCCTCGATCGTCGCCGGTCTGTTCATCCTGAGCCTGATGCTCATCCTGGACCTGCAGCCCTTCGGCTTCGCCGGTTCGCTGGCCCTGGCCATCCTGATGATGCCCGTCGTGGTCCGCTCCACCGAGGAAATGCTCAAGCTCGTACCGAACGAGCTGCGCGAAGCCTCCCTGGCGCTCGGCGTGCCCAAGTGGCGCACGATCCTCAAGGTGGTCCTGCCGACCTCGATCGGTGGCATCACGACCGGTGTCATGCTCGCCGTCGCACGCATCACGGGCGAGACCGCCCCGGTGCTGCTGCTGGTGTGGGGCACGAACTTCATCAACACCAACCCGTTCTCCGGGGCGCAGGCCTCGCTGCCGCTGTACATCTATCAGCAGTACGCGAACAGCGCCGGTTCGAACGCGGCGTACGACCGTGCCTGGGCGGCTGCGCTCGCCCTGATCGCCTTCGTGATGATTCTCAACATGGTGGCCCGCGGCATCGCCCGCTGGAAGGCACCGAAGACAGGTCGCTGACGCGGCCATATCAGCGACCAGCAGCATCCCCCTCGAAAGAAGCAGTGATTGACATGGCCAAGCGAATCGACGTAAGCGGTCTCACCGCCTACTACGGCTCCCACAAGGCGATCGAAGACATCTCGATGACGGTCGAGCCGCGCTCGGTGACGGCGTTCATCGGCCCCTCCGGCTGCGGCAAGTCGACGTTCCTGCGCACGCTCAACCGTATGCACGAGGTCACCCCCGGCGGCCGGGTCGAGGGCAAGGTCCTCCTCGACGACGAGGACCTGTACGGCCAGGGCATCGACCCCGTCGCCGTGCGCCGCACGATCGGCATGGTCTTCCAGCGCCCCAACCCCTTCCCCACCATGTCGATCTTCGACAACGTGGCGGCGGGTCTGCGTCTGAACGGCTCGTACAAGAAGTCCGAGCTGAACGACGTCGTCGAGAAGTCCCTCAAGGGCGCGAACCTCTGGAACGAGGTCAAGGACCGCCTCAACAAGCCCGGTTCGGGTCTGTCCGGTGGTCAGCAGCAGCGTCTGTGCATCGCGCGGGCGATCGCGGTGGAGCCGCAGGTCCTCCTCATGGACGAGCCCTGCTCGGCCCTCGACCCGATCTCGACCCTCGCCATCGAGGACCTGATCGGCGAGCTGAAGGAGCGCTTCACGATCGTCATCGTGACGCACAACATGCAGCAGGCCGCGCGCGTCTCCGACCGCACCGCGTTCTTCAACCTGGCCGCGGTGGGCCAGCCGGGACGTCTCATCGAGATCGACGACACGGAGCGCATCTTCTCCAACCCGTCGGTGCAGGCCACGGAGGACTACATCTCCGGCCGCTTCGGCTGAGCCGTTTCCCCCATACCCCTCGCGGTGCTGCATGGCGGTGCCACCGCGAGGACGAGAAGGGCCCGCCCCTGGCTCCCGGGGGCGGGCCCGCTCGTCTTCGACGAGGACCAAAGGCGAGGTGGGGCCGGAGAATCTTCCGGCTGCGGGCCGACGCGGGTTGCTCGCGCGGTTCCCCGCACCCCCAGAAGCGGGGCTTCGCCCCGCACATCCCCCGCCGCCCGATGCGTTCGGCCGCGGGCCCGGTGGGGGCTCGGCGCACGGTTCCCCGCGCCCCCGAAGCCGCACCCCGGCCCCCGATGCGGGGGTCCAGGGGGCGCAGCGCCCCTGGCAGGGTTGAAGGGGCGGAGCCCCTGGGGATGGGTCGGGTAGGGGCGGCGGGGCGAGAGACGTCGGGGCGGCCGGCGTCCTACAGGAACGCCAGGTCAACAACCCAGAAGCTGGCGGCAGCCACCAGCGCCGCCGCCGGCATCGTGATGAACCACCCCAGGACGATGTTCTTGGCGACACCCCAGCGAACCGCGTTCACCCGCTTCGTCGCCCCGACACCCATGATCGCCGAAGTGATGACATGCGTGGTCGAGATCGGCGCCTTGAAGAGGAACGCCGTGGCGAACATGATCGACGCCCCCGTCGTCTCCGCGGCGAACCCCTGCGGCGGATCCAGCTCAATGATCTTGCGCCCGAGCGTCCGCATGATGCGCCACCCACCGGCGTACGTCCCCAGCGACAGCATCACCGCACAGACGATCTTCACCCACACCGGAATCGGATCGTCCGACTTCTGGACGTCGCCGATGACGAGCGCCATCACGACGACACCCATCGTCTTCTGGGCGTCCTGAAGACCGTGCCCGAGCGCCATCCCCGCCGCGGACACCGTCTGCGCGATACGGAACCCCCGCTTGGCCTTGTGCGGATTGGCCCGCCGGAACAGCCACATGATCGCGCACATGACCAGATAGCCGACGATCAGACCGACGACCGGCGACAGGAACATCGGGATGATGACCTTGTCCACGACCCCGGACCACAACACCTTCGTACCGCCCGCGAGCGCGGCCCCCACCAGTCCCCCGAACAACGCGTGCGAGGAGGACGACGGAAGCCCGAAGTACCAGGTGACCAGGTTCCAGACGATCGCCCCGACGAGCGCGGCGAAGAGGATCCCCATCCCCTTCGACCCCTCGGGCGTCGCGATCAGCCCCTTGCTGACGGTGTTCGCCACCCCGCTCCCGAGGAACGCACCGGCGAGGTTCATCACCGCGGCCATGGCGAGCGCGGCCCGCGGGGTCAGCGCCCGCGTGGACACCGACGTGGCGATGGCGTTCGCCGAGTCGTGGAAGCCGTTCGTGTACGTGAATCCGAGCGCGACCAGAATGGTCACGACCAGCGCAAAGGTGTCCACGAAGTTCAGGACTCCTTGACGGCGATGGTCTCCACCGTGTTCGCCACATGTTCGAACGCGTCGGCCGCTTCCTCCAGCACATCCACGATCTGCTTGAGCTTCAGGACCTCGATGGCGTCGTACTTGCCGTTGAAGAGATGGGCGAGCAGCTTGCGGTGGATCTGGTCGGCCTGGTTCTCCAGCCGGTTGACCTCGATCCAGTACTCGGTGAGGTTGTCCATCGTCCGCAGGTTCGGCATGGCCTCGGCCGTCAGCTCGGCGGCCCGGGCCAGTACCTCGATCTGCTGTTCCACGCCCTTGGGGAGCTCCTCGACCTGATACAGCACGACCAGGTCGACGGCCTCCTCCATGAAGTCCATGATGTCGTCGAGGGACGAGGCCAGGTTGTAGATGTCCTCGCGGTCGAACGGCGTGATGAAGGAGGAGTTCAGCTGGTGGAAGATCGCGTGAGTGGCGTCGTCACCGGCGTGTTCGGCGGCCCGCATGCGCTCTGCGATCTCGGCCCGGGCGGAGGCGTCCGCCCCGAGCAGTTCCATCAGGAGTTTCGAGCCCGTGACGATGTTGTCCGCGGAGGCGGAGAACATGTCGTAGAAGCTCGTCTCCCTGGGGGTCAGACGAAAGCGCACTTGGGGTCCTCGGGGTCCTTTTGTTCGGTCAGGCTGATGCTAGGCGCATCATCCGGCCACGGCTAACCGGCCGTCCCCCAGTGTCGCCCATCAGGCACAGTGATCAGCACAGGGTCCGGTCCCGGCATCCGGCAAGGGCCCTATACCCAGCAAAGTTCGTTACCATATACCCACCAGGGGTATATATACCGGACCATCAGGAGGACGCGATGACGACCACCGAGGCCGGCGCGACGGCGCCCTCCGACGAGGCCAAAACGGTTCAGGAGGTCCCGGACATTTCGAACATCGAGGCCCCCGTCGACACCGCGGACGTCGGGAGCGACGGAGCCGGGAGCGAGGACGTCGTGAGCGGGGGAGCCGAGACCGGAGGCGTCCAGGCCGGAGGCGTCGTGACCGACCACGACCGCGGCATCCACGGCTACCACAAGCAGAAGGCCGAACACCTCAAGCGACTGCGCCGCATCGAGGGCCAGATCCGCGGTCTGCAGCGGATGGTCGACGAGGACGTCTACTGCATCGACATACTCACCCAGGTCTCCGCCTCCACGAAGGCCCTCCAGTCCTTCGCGCTCCAGCTCCTCGAGGAACACCTGCGCCACTGCGTCGCGGACGCGGCCCTCAAGGGCGGCGAGGAGGTCGACGCGAAGGTCGAGGAGGCCACGAAGGCGATCGGCCGCCTGCTGCGCACATGACACAAACGCACGGGGACACCGAAGTGCGCACGCGAAGCGGGCCTACTCCCCCGTGCCGCTCCCCCGGGTGCGCTCTTCGGTCACCTTCAGTACCTCGTCGATGCTCTCCAGGCTGAGCCGCTCCTCGTGGGCGGCCGAGGCCGCGATGATCAGGTCGCCGCACAGCTCGATCTCGGCGAGGGCCACGTGGTCCTGAACTGCCGTACCGCCGACCGGAGCCACGCGCATCACCTCTTCCTGCCGTCACCGACTTCCTAGAGTAGGGAGCGGCCTACACACCGCGCATGGCACGGAAGGGCCATTTCCAGCCCCCAACTCCACCTCGTCCACGCACCGGCAGCCACCCCGGCGGACGGGCGTCTACGGCTCCGCGATCTTCCCCGCGAAGATGTCCTCGGGTTCCGGAAGCCGTACGTGGGCGGGGACCCCGAAGTCGTACAGCAAGGTCGTCGAGGCGACCGCGACGGTGCCCTTCTGCCGCCCGTTGATGAAGCTGAACCGGTTCCGGAGCTTGCGGACGCGCCCCTGGTCGTCGAGGTAGGCGTCGAACGGGACTTCGGCGGTGGCGAACCCTTTCGCCGCCGCCGCGAGTGCCTTCCGGTTCCCCCGCGAGGCGCCGCGCGCCGCGATGTCCAGGTCGGCGGTCCCGCGATAGTGCCGCACCGGCGTCCCGGCCACCTCCGTCCTCCCCAGGTACGTCGCCGTCCGCGCCCCCCGCAGCAACTCCGCCGCGGCGAACGGGTCGGTGGCACCGCCGGTCACCAGGTTCCCGTCGGAGAGGGTGGCCGTGTCGACGCGCACCCATTTGTCGGCGGGGACACCGGCGCCGCGGTTCTTCATGAACAGGGCGCCCGGGGCGAGGAGTTCGGTGATCGGCCGGTGCTCGACGGCGCCCGCGGGATCCTGCGGCAGCAGCACCTTCAACTGCCCCAGCTGGTTCTTGAAGTCGTAGACACCCTGGCCGCGGATGGTGACCCGGGTCCCGCCGGTGGCCATCTCCATCGACGTACGGGTCTTGGCGCTGCCCGCGCGCTCCAGTGTGGCGGCGGCCCGGTGCAGTACCTCGACGGAGGTGATGCCCTCGCGCGCGTCCTCGGCACCGGCCCGGCCGACGGAACATCCGCCGACGCAGACCATGAGCCCCGCCATCGCGACCGCGACGACGCCCGTGCCCGTCCGACTCTGCTGCTGCGCCACCATCGTCCGCCGACCCCCAGCCGGTCCGTCCCGGGCCTCCTGTCGTTCCGGTTAACGACGGGTAGGGACGGCCGTCACGCGGCGGCGATTCATTTGCTTGCCTTGGGTAACGTTGTCACTGTGGCGCAACCGGAGGAGACCCATCCCGTCCAGGAACACCGAACGACGACGGTCGAGCAGGGTCGCTTCTGTCTGGCGCGCTGCACCTGCGGCTGGCGAGGCCCGGCCCGCCGCGCCCGCAGCCTGGCCCGCACCGACGCCGAGGGCCACATGCAGAACACACCGCTCGCGTAGCGCCCCGTAAGCCGCGTGACCAACCTCTCGCCCACCCTCAGCCGAAAAGGCCCAGGCCAGGTCCAAGATGGGGACGAGATCCGCGCGGGATCACGGTCATGTCCCGGTTCCGTCCCGCGCCCGCCCGCCGCGGAACCCCCAGGACCCGGCACACGTCTCGTCCCACGCACGGGAAGCAATGGGAGGCGCACATGCAACGGCGTACGTTCATCGGTGGCGGCGCGGCCGCACTCGCGGCGGCGGCCACGGCCGCGTGCAACGGCAAGGGCAGCGGGGGCAAGGCGGCGGCCACGGACACGGCCGGCACCTCGATACGCACGGCCACCACCGGCACGGGCACGAGCAGCACGGGCAGCGGCGTAGCCGCCCATGCCGCCGCCAACTGGACGGCTCTCGCCAAGGACCTCGACGGGCCGCTGGTCCGCCCCGGCGACCGCAGCTGGTCGACGGCCCACCTGCTGTACAACACCCGCTTCGACTCCCTGAAGCCCACCGCCGTCGTGTACGTCGCCCACGCGGACGACATCCGTACGACCATGGCCTACGCCCGCGCCCACAACATCCCGCTGTCGATCCGCAACGGCGGCCACTCCTACGCGGGCTGGTCCTCCGGAAACGGCCACCTGATCCTCGACGTGTCCAAGCTCAACACCATCCGGGCCTCCGCGAACGAGGCGGTGGTCGGCGCCGGATCCAAGCTGATCGACGTCTACCGGGCGCTCGCCGCGAAGGGCGTCACGATCCCGGCCGGTTCCTGCCCGACCGTCGGCGTCTCCGGTCTGACCCTCGGCGGCGGCCACGGCGTGGTGTCACGGGCGTACGGCCTCACCTGCGACAGCCTCACCCAGGCGACGCTGATCACCGCGGACGGCAAGCAGCTCGTGGCGAACGCGAGCGAGAACAAGGACCTCTTCTGGGCCCTGCGCGGCGCCGGCAACGGCAACTTCGGTGTCGTCACCGAACTGCGCTTCAAGACCCACGCCGCCCCGCAGGCCGTGTCGGCGTACATGACGTGGCCCTGGGCGAAGGCCGCCGCCGTGGTGAAGGCCTGGCAGGAGTGGGGTCCCAGCCAGCCGGACGAGATCTGGTCCTCGCTCCACCTGGAGAACGGCGGCGGCACGCCCACCGTCGCCGTCGCCGCCTTCTCCCTGGGCACCTACGGCGAACTCCAGAACGCCGTGGACCGCCTGGCCACCAAGATCGGCGGCCCCGCGCGCAGCGTCTCGCTCAAGAAGCACTCCTACAAGGAGTCGATGGAGGCGTACGCGGGCTGCTCTTCCTTCCCCACCGAGGCTCAGTGCCATCTGCCGGGCTCGACGCCGGGCCGCTCCCCGCAGGGCTCCCTCAGCCGCGATACGTTCGCGGCCCGCTCGGACTTCTTCGACCGGTCCATCTCCGCGGCCGGCATCCAGACGCTGCTGCAGCAGATCTCCTCGGTCCGCGGCGGCGCGGGCAGCATCGCGCTCACCGCGCTGGGCGGCGCGGTCAACCGGGTCTCGCCGACCGCGACGGCCTTCGTGCACCGGCGTTCCCGGATGCTCGCCCAGTACTTCGCCTCCTGGGGTGCCGGCGCCTCCGGCACCACGGTCCAGTCCTGGCTGGTCTCCGCCCACTCGGCGATGGCCGCCCACGCCTCCGGTGCCGCCTACCAGAACTACACGGACGCGACCCTCACCAACTGGCGCAAGGCGTACTACGGCGACGCGGCGACCCGCCTGGCGGCCCTGAAGAAGCAGTACGACCCGAACCGCTTCTTCTCCTTCCCCCAGTCACTCTGACCCGGGGACCCACCACCGCCCCCGCCGCTCAGCGGAGCGCCTATGCGGCGAGGTCCGGCTCCTCGGGGCGCTCCGCCCGCGCCCCGGGAATCAGCGCCTCCTGTCCCGCACGCCCCACGCTCCGCGCCCGGATCAGCCATCCGGCGCGCGGCGAGTGCTCCACGGCCTTCATCACCGGGGTCAGCAGGGCCATGGCGAGCGGGGACAGCAGCAGGGCGACGGCGGTGCCGAGGGCGAAGCCGCCGATGACGTCCGTCGGGTAGTGCACGCCCATGTAGACCCGGCAGAAGCCTTCGAGCAGCGCGATACCTATCCCGACGAGCCCGAACCTCCGGTTCGCGACGAACAGCCCGACGCCGATCGCCATGGTGAGCGTCGCGTGGTCACTCACGAACGAGAAGTCGGTCTTGCCACCGACCAGGACGTCGAGCCCCTGGTGGTCCACGAAGGGGCGGGGCCGCTCCACGAAGCCCCGTATCGGCACGTTCACCAGCACCGCGACGCCGGCCGCGAGGGGCGCCCAGACGAGCGCTGCCACCGACGGGGCGGCGTTCTCGTCGCCGCGCCGCCGCACGGTCCACCAGCACCACAGCACCAGCACAACCATGGCGAGCAGCAGCCCGTACTCTCCGACGAACTCCATGCCGCGGTCGAACCAGTGCGGCGCGTTCTTGGCGAGGCCGTTGATGTCGTACAGCAGGTCCACGTCGGGGTTCGAACCGGATTCGGCGAGTCCAGCCATGGTGCTGCGGCCCCTTCGTCGTCTTTCCGCGGGCGCAGCCTTTCGTGCGCCGCCCGATCCACCCCCGTGGTCGTAGATCGGCTCTACATCAACAGGAACGCACATTCCCCTTCAGTACGTTCCACCCTCCACCGAATGATCACGCAGACGTTATCGAAGAGAGATACATCGCCGCAGCTCAGGGGTGGGATCAAACCGTCGTCGGCAACGCTTTCGCGCCATCTTCGGTCACGCGCGTGGCGCCGAAGTAGTCGGGGGTGTCGATGGGGTCGAAGCGGATGACGGCACCCGTTCGCGGTGCGTCGATCATGTACCCGCCACCCACATAGATACCGACGTGCCGAATGGCCCGCGAGTTGGTGAGGTCGTCGGAGAAGAACACCAGATCGCCCGGGAGCAGTTCCGCGCGCGCGGGGTGCGGTCCGGCGTTGTACTGGTCGTTGGCGACGCGCGGCAGGGTGACTCCGACACTCTCGTACGCCGCCTTGGTCAGACCCGAGCAGTCGAAGCGTCCGCCCTGGTCAGCCGTTCCGTTGCCGCCCCACAGGTAGGGCGTGCCGAGCTTCTTCTGCGCGTAGTAGATCGCCGCGGCGGCCTGCTGCGAGGGATCCACCCGGCTCACCGGCCGCGCGAAGCTCTTCGCCAGAGTCGTGATCGTCTTCACATAATTCTGGGTCTCCTTGTACGGCGGCACTCCTCCGTACTTGATGACCGCGTAGGCCCCCGCGTTGTAAGCGGCGAGCATGTTCTCGGTGATGTTCCCGGGCGCGTCCTTCACATAGGACGCGAGCTTGCAGTCGTAGGAGGCGGCCGACGGAATCGCGTCATTCGGGTCCCATACGTCACGCTTGCCGTCCCCATTGCCGTCGATTCCGTGCGTGGCCCAGGTGCCGGGGATGAATTGCGCTATGCCCTCGGCCGCCGCCGGACTCTTGGCGTTCGGGTTGAATCCACTCTCCTGATACAGCTGTGCGGCGAGCAGCGCCGGATTGATCGCGCCGCACAGATTGCCCCACTTCTGTACGAGCGTCTGGTACGCGGCCGGCACGGCGCCCTTGGCGAGCCCGACCGATCCGCCGCCGACCCCGTTGGCGAGGTTCCCGGCCACCATGTAGACGCCGACGACCAGCGCCGACATGAAAGCGAGCCCCACCCCGGCGACGGCGGTCACCGCGACCCACGTCTTACGCACCGTCAACCGCCCCTCGCCGCCCGGGAGTCCGCCGGACGTCAGTCTAGAGGCGACCCCTGTGCGAGGAAACGATCACACACGACAAGAAACGGGGGCGCGAAGTGCGCCCCGAACCCCGCCCGTACGCCCCGAACCCGCCCCGTACTCCCCGAACCCGCCCTGCACGCTTCGAACCCGCCCCGCGCGCCCCTAACCCGCCTTGCGCGCCGCCTTGTACAACTTCGCGGCCTCACTCCCGAGGACGACGCTGAACGAGACGTCGTCGGTGTCCCCGCCCGCCTCGTGGCCGCCGATGACCCCGACGACCGCCCCGTCGCCGTTCACCCAGGGACTGCCGCTGGTGCCGCCGGCGAAGGCGGGGCACTCGATGCGCTGCTGGGTGCGACTGTGGGCGGTCGGTTTGTTCGTACAGATGAGCGGCGCGTCGAGGGTGCTGGGGTAGCCGGTGACCGTGACGGCGGTGGCCCCGGTCTCCCGCCCCGTGGCGAGGGCGTTCCCGCCGACGACGTCCTCGATGCCCTTCGCGCCCCGCTTGGCGACCTCGGCGAAGGCGACGTCACTGTCCTCGTCCTGACCGCCCGTCCAGGCGTCACCGACGAAGGTCTTCTTGACGTCCCAGATCCCGTACGGCGCCTTGCCGTCCCGATAACCCGGGACAAACCGCAACTTTCCGCCCCCGTCAAGGCAGTGCGCGGCGGTCACCAGGAGGTCCCGCCCCTCGCTGTGCACGACCGAGGCGGTGCAGAAGTGTCCGCTCAGGCCATCACCCGCGCCGAACAAGGCGCCCACGCGGGCGCTCGCCTTGTTCGCGTCGGCCTGCACGGTCACGCCGAACGGCCCGGGGCCGTCATCGGCGGACGCCACGGACGCGGACGTGACGGCGAGCGTCACGACCACGACGAACAAAGCGTTCCGCCGGTTACCAGGGGGACGAGTGGTGCGCTTCATCGGTTCATACTCTGGCCCACGAAATTAAGAAAAATCCTGGAACCACACTGAGAATCTCCTATGAGTCACCGGTGGGAGCCAACGGAGTCACAACGGCAGGTCCACCGTACGGCCCATCCCCTGCCCTCGCACGCACACTCGACACTCCAAACTGCCCACAGCCTGTGGACGAACACGGCGAACGGTAAACACATTCACCGACCGGTAGGGATCGGGTTCACTATCATTCGTGCGGGCGACCGGCGACAGCCAGGAGACGGAGGAGCCCATGAGGAGCAACCCGACGGGTCGCCAACTCCGCTTCGGCGCGGAGCTGCGCAAACTCCGGGAGCGCGCGGGCCTGACCGCCACCGGGGCCGGTCAGCTCATGGGCATCAAGCAGACCCAGGTCAGCAACATGGAGGCCGGGCGCGTGGGCGTGAGCGCCGAGCGGGTGCGCGCGCTCGCCGGCCACTACCGCTGCTCGGACAAGGCCCTCGTCGACGCGCTCAGCACCATGACCACCGAGCGCTCGCGCGGCTGGTGGGAGGAGTACCGCGAGATCCTGCCCGCCGCCCTGCTGGACCTCGCCGAGATGGAGCACCACGCGGAGCGGCTGCGCACCGCGGTCACGATGCACATCCCGGGCCTGTTCCAGACGACCGATCACGCCCGGGAGCTGTTGCGGCACGTCGTGCCCGAGCTCTCGCCACCGGAGATCGAGCACCGGGTGTCGTTCCGCGTCAAGCGCCAGACCGTCCTCTTCGCAGACACCCCGACCGCCCTGGTGGCGGTCGTCCACGAGGCGGCCCTGCGCATGCGGTTCGGCGGTCTCACCGTGGCCACGTCCCAGTTGCGGCACCTGCTGGACATGAGCGAGCGGGACCACATCACCCTCAGGGTGCTCCCGTTCGCCACCGGATGCTTCCCTGGTTCCGGCCAGTCGGTCTTCTACTTCAGCGGACCGGTCCCCCCACTCGACACCGTGTGCCTCGACCAGTCCCACGGCCCGGCGTTCCTCGACGCCGAGGCCCAGTTGCGGAGGTACCGCGCCCTCCTCGACCGGATGGAATCGGTGTCCCTCGCCCCGGAGCACTCGCGAGACTTCCTCCACAAGCTGATCCACGACCTGTGAAAAGGACCGAGACACTCAGGGCCGCCCCGCCGCCTTCCATACCCTCCGCCTCACCCCTCTTCCACACCCTCTGCCTCACCCCTAAGGAAGCCCCCCGTGGCTGACGTCCCCCCGGACCTCGACTGGGTCCGTGCCGCCCCGGACGACGCGACCGGCCCCGGCCCCTGGCTCGAACTCGCCTTCGGCGCCGACGACCTGGTCTACATCCGCGAAACCGGCGACCCCGCCAACATCGTCACTACCACTCAGAAGAAGTGGGACGCCTTCGTCCTGGGTGTACAGGCGGGCGAGTTCGACCACTTCGTAGAAGGACTGGAGGACGAGAGATCTTAGGGACCACGACAACACGCCGCACCCTGCTCACCGCGGCCACCACCACCGCCGCCACCCTCGCGCTCGGCGCGGGACCGGCGTACGCGGAGGATCCCCGGCAACGGGACACCCGCGCCAGGCTGCGAGAGCTGGAGGCACGACACGGCGCGAGGATCGGCGCGTTCGCGTACAACCTGAGGACGAAGGCCACCGTGCGCCACCGCGCGGCGGAACGCTTCCCCGGCTGCTCGGTGTTCAAGACGCTCGCGGCGGCGGCCGTGCTGCGGGATCTGGACCGGCACGGGGAGACACTCGCCCGGCGCATCCACTACACGGCGGCGGACCTGGCCGGGTACTCACCGAAGACGGGCGAGCCGGAGCACCTGGCGGGCGGCATGACCGTCGGGGAACTGTGCGACGTGGCGATCCGCTACAGCGACAACACGGCGGCCAACCTGCTGCTCCGCGAGCTGGGCGGCCCCACGACGGTCACGCGCTTCTGCCGCTCGCTGGGGGACCCGAAGACCCGCATGGACCGCTGGGAGCCGGAGCTGAACTCGGCGGAGCCCTGGCGGGTGGAGGACACGACCACCCCGGCCGCCATCGCAGGCACCTACGCCCGGCTCGTCCTCGGCGACGCGCTCCACTACCGCGACCGTGACCGCCTGACGACGTGGCTGCTCGGCAACACCACCAGCGGCGACCGTTTCCGGGCGGGCCTGCCCGAGGACTGGACGATCGCCGACAAGACCGGCACCGGCGACTACGGCACCAGCAACGACGTGGGCATCGCCTGGACCCCGGACGGTGCCCCCGTGGCCCTCGCCGTCCTCAGCACCAAACCCGCGCGGGACGCCGCCGCCGACAGCCCCCTGGTCGCCGCCACGGCCTCGGTCCTGGCCGCGGCCGTGGGCTGACGCGAGCCCCCGAGGCAGTCGCCCCCCCCCGGTCGTCACTAGGCCGGCGCCGCCCCCGTGTATGCCGCGTTCGTGCGATCGCGGCCCCACGGGCGGCGGCTCCCGCCGTCACCACCTATGCCTCGCCCGATGCACAGCCGAGCCGCGAAGCGAGTCAAGCCGACGTCAACTTCCAGCCAACGAGGGGCCATTGAGGGGTCACCCGATCACCCGGGTTCGGTAAGGCGGAAGTCAGAATTCCAGATCACTCTTGTTTGTCGCGTACTCAACAAGCGAGTGTCTACGCGGGTCACACGACCCGGCCGCCGGGGACATGACACCGACGGCAACAGCACCCGCACCGCCCCTGTCAACCTCTCTCAGGAGCTGTACGTTGCGTACTACACCCCCCATACCCCCCACACCCGGCAACAGATCGGCCGCACGCACCGACTGGCGCCGCTTGGGCTCCGCGGCCGTCGCCACCGCCGCCCTCCTGGTGGCCGGTTTCGGCACCGCCGTCGACGCGAGCGCGGCGGCCGGCACGACCGCGACGAAGACCGTCGTGAGCAAGAGCACCGCCGCCCAGGCCAGTTCGGCCAAGGTCACCTGGACCCGTTCCTGCGCCGAGCCCAAGAAGAAGGGGGAGATGGCCTGCAACGCGCTGCGCGTGACCGGCGGCACGACCGCCTTCATGCAGGCCAACGCGCACGCGAACGCCGTCACCCCCAAGGCCGCCGCCGACTCCCCCACCGGCTACGGCCCCAGCGACCTCCAGGACGCATACGGCCTGACCGACGCCGCCGTCTCCAACGGCTCGGGCAGGACCATCGCGATCGTCGACGCCTACGACGACCCGAACGCGGCCTCCGACCTCGCCGCGTACCGCTCGTACTACGGCCTCTCGGCATGCACCGTCGCCAACGGCTGCTTCAAGAAGGTCAGCCAGACGGGCTCCACGACCTCCCTGCCCTCCGCCGACAGCGGCTGGGCCGGTGAGATCTCGCTCGACCTCGACATGGCCAGCGCCGTCTGCCCCAACTGCAACATCACGCTGGTCGAGGCGAAGTCCTCCTCCATGGCCAACCTCGGCACCGCGGTGAACGAGGCCGTCAAGCTCGGCGCGAAGTACGTCTCCAACAGCTACGGCGGCTCGGAGTCCTCCTCCGACACCTCCTACGACAGCTCGTACTTCAACCACCCGGGCGTCGCCATCACGGTCAGCGCGGGCGACGAGGGCTACGGCGCCGAGTACCCGGCCGCCTCCAAGTACGTGACCTCCGTCGGCGGCACCGCGCTCTCCTCGAGCTCCAACAGCCGCGGCTGGACCGAGAAGGTGTGGAACACCAGCAGCACCGAGGGCACCGGCTCCGGCTGCTCCGCCTACGACGCGAAGCCGACCTGGCAGACCGACACGGGCTGCTCGAAGCGCATGATCGCGGACGTCTCGGCCGTCGCCGACCCGGCCACCGGCGTCTCGGTCTACGACACCTACGGCGACGGCACCGGCTGGGTCACCTACGGCGGCACCAGCGCCTCCTCGCCGATCATCGCGGCCGTGTACGCCCTGGCCGGCACCCCGTCCAGCGGCTCGTACCCGGCGAAGTTCCCGTACGGCTCGGCCGGCACGTCCGCGCTCAACGACGTGACGTCGGGCAGCAACGGCTCCTGCTCCACGAGTTACTTCTGCACCGCCAAGTCGGGCTACGACGGCCCGACCGGCTGGGGCACCCCGGAGGGAGTCTCGGCCTTCACCGGCTGATCGCATCACCCTCCGCACGGCACGGAGCCGCCGGGTAACGGATCAAGTGGGGATCCGCCGGCGGCGTCCGGGACGGGCCGCGGCAGCCTGCCGCGGCCCGTTCGCCCTCACGTCCACCCGATCGGGAACTTGGGTAAATCCCTTGACCTGCCTGTGAGTTGCGTCAAGTGGCGCTCAGCCGCAGTCCATCGAGCGGCCATCGAGGAGTAACGCGGCGGCCTCGTTCAGTAATGCGGAAGTCAGGATTCCAGACGGCTCTTGTTGTCACGTACTCAACAAGAGGATGGTCATCGGCGGGCCGCTCGGCCCTCCGCCGGGGACACCGCACCGGCGGCGCACCCGCACTGCCCCTGTCAAACACTCTCAGGAGGCTGTCCGTTGCGTACCTCGAATCCCCAAGAGCCCGCCAGACCCGCCGTACGCGGCAGGTGGCGCCGTATCGGAGCAGCCGCCGTCGGCACCGCGGCTCTCGTCCTCGCCGGCTTCGGCGCCGCGGGCCCCGCGAACGCCGCCCCGGCCGCCAAGGCCACCGCCACAGCCGCCTCCACCTCCTCCAAGGTGACGTGGAGCCCGGCCTGTTCCACCCCCGCGAAGGGCCAGATGGCCTGCAAGGCGCTGCGGGTCACCGGCGGCACGACCGCCTTCCAGAAGGCGGGCGCCCACGCGGACGCCGTCACCCCGAAGGCCGCCGACGCCGCCACCCCGTCCGGGTACGGGCCGAGCAACCTCCAGAGCGCCTACGGCCTGACCTCCGCCGCGGCCTCCAACGGCTCGGGCGAGACGATCGCGATCGTCGACGCGTACAACGACCCGAACGCCGAGGCGGACCTCGCCAAGTACCGCTCGTACTACGGCCTGTCGGCCTGCACCACGGCCAACGGCTGTTTCAAGAAGGTCAGTCAGACCGGCTCGACGACCTCCCTGCCCTCCAGTGACGCCGGCTGGTCCGAGGAGATCTCCCTCGACGTCGACATGGCCAGCGCCATCTGCCCGAACTGCAACATCCTGCTCGTCGAGGCCACCTCCGCCACCATGGCCAACCTCGGCAAGGCGGTGAACGAGGCCGTCACCCTGGGCGCGAAGTACGTCTCCAACAGCTACGGCGGCTCGGAGTCCTCCTCCGACACCTCCTACGACACCTCTTACTTCAACCACCCCGGGGTCGCCATCACCGTCTCCGCGGGTGACTCCGGCTACGGCGCCGAGTACCCGGCCGCCTCCAAGTACGTGACCTCCGTGGGCGGCACCGCCCTGTCCACCAGCTCCAACAGCCGCGGCTGGACCGAGAGCGTCTGGGAGACCAGCAGCACCGAGGGCACCGGCTCCGGCTGCTCCGCCTACGACGCGAAGCCGACCTGGCAGGCCGACACGGGCTGCTCGAAGCGGACCGTCGCCGACGTCTCGGCCGTCGCCGACCCGGCCACCGGCGTCTCGGTCTACGACTCCTACGGGGTCACGGCCGGCTGGTACACCTTCGGCGGCACGAGCGCGTCCTCGCCGATCATCGCCGGTGTGTACGCCCTCGGCGGCACGCCCTCCAGCAGCTCCTACCCGGCGTCCTTCCCCTACGCGTCGGCCGGCACCTCGGCCCTCAACGACGTCACCTCCGGCAGCAACGGCAGCTGCGGCTCCAGCTATCTGTGCACCGCGAAGTCGGGCTACGACGGCCCGACCGGCTGGGGCACCCCGGAGGGAGTCTCGGCCTTCACCGGCTGACCCGCCGGAGACACGGAAAACCCCCGAAAGCACGGGAAAGCGGGGGGAACTGCCGGGGAGGACGTGGGGATCCTCCGGCAGTGCGGGGAACGGGCCGCGGCAACCAGCCGCGGCCCGTTTCCGTGCGCCACGGCGACGGGGATAGCCTTCGGGGCAGTGGCCGTGCGTCCACATCGGGCGGACGCGCGACCCGGAGAACATCGGCTCGACAGCCCGTCAGAAACACGACGGGCACGCAGGGATGCTGCGAGGAGCGGCGGGGTGACCGCCCCGCACTCGTCGTAGAAGGGGTTAACGACGGAACCACACCACAGGTTCCGGTTCGACTTCATTGCCCGGCGTGACCAGCCGTGATACACAGAGTGACCTTACGACTCTTTGCATACCGTCGCACGCCTCCCGAAAGGGGCCCGCGCACGCCGGTGACAAGGGATTCGTACGAAAACCGCCAATCAATGACGCCAAGTCGACATACGACAGCGGCATTGTCGGCGAGAATGGGCCCGACCTCTGCGCACAGTGGCAGGGGGTGCAGAACTACCCACTAGGGGCGGTGACTTACATGCTTTTCGCAGCCGACAAGGGCGACATCACCACAATCATCGGCGGAATCGCCCCGGACTGGGGTCCCTTCGGCAGCCTGGGCAACGAGGCCAAGACGATGATCCAGGTCGTGATGGCCGTCGCCATCCTGCTCTGCCTCGGGATCGCGATCTGGGGAGCGGCGAAGCAACGTATCGGAGCAACGGCGCTCCGCGACACGTTCAGCGCCGAACAGGGCAAGGGTCTGATCATCGCGGGCCTCACCGGGGTCTTCATCATCGGCTCCCTCGGCACGCTCTTCACCATCGTGTACGGCATGGCCGTCTAGCTTCGGCCGGGCACCCGGCTCCTCACCTCATCTCCTCCTTCCCTGTCCGACCCACCCGTCCGTCGTGCCCACCGGCTGAGGTTGCGTTTCCCTGATGTCGAGTCACCACACCGCGTCCGCGCGGGAACCAGCACGGCTACCGTCGTACTACGCGGTTCAGGAAGAGGTTGAGGGGGCGTACGCGACATGAGTCTCGGTGACGAACCCGGATACGGGGACGGCTCCCGCGGCGACGACGGGGGATACGGGGGTACGGGCCAGACCCGGACCCGCCTCCCCGACCGCCCCGGAGACGTCTACGGCGGCGCCCGCCGTGGCCGCTCCTCCTCGCGGAGCCTGGTGACGGTGGTCGGCGTCGTCGTCCTCCTCATCGCGGCCATCGCCTTCGCGAACCGTGGAGGAGACGATTCCTCTTCCTCCTCCGGAACCGGCAACTCAGGCGGCAACGCCACCAAGACCTCCCCCACGTCCCCCTCGGGCCAACGCCCGGTGGACACGAACACGGGGGGCATCCCCACGGGGTTCGCGCACAACGAGCAGGGGGCGCAGAGCGCGGCGGCGAACTACGCGGTGGCGCTGGGGTCGACGAGCATGTTCCAGAAGGCCAGTCGGCACAACCTGGTCGACACCCTCTACACCTCCGCCGCGGCCGGCCGCCTCCAGGGCCCGCTGGACGACGCCTACTCGACGGGCTTCCTCAACAAGCTGGGACTCGACGCGGCCGGCAACGCGCCCCGGGGCAGCACCTTCGTCTCCCGCACGATCCCCGTCGGCAGCAAGGTCGAGCAGTACAGCGCCACCGACGCCAAGGTGTCGGTCTGGTACCTGGGACTCATCGGAATGTCCGCGCAGAACTCGACCGACCCCGTCGCCTCGACCTGGAAGACGTGGACCTTCGAGTTCCAGTGGTCCGGCGGGGACTGGAAGATCGTCACCGACTCGCAGAAGGACGGCCCCGCCCCGGTCCCCGGCGACGACAAGGCCGCCACCTCCGACGAGATCAGCAAGGTCATCGAGGAGTACGGAGGGTTCACTTATGCCCGGTAGCCCGCGCCGTGTACTCAGGCTCACCGGCGCCGTCGCGGCCGTACAGACCGCGGTCGTTCTGCTGGCATCCCACGCCTACGCGGCTCCACCGAGCCCGACGCCGAACTCGAGCCCCAGTCCCAGTGCGAGCGCGAGCGCCTCGACCGACTCGTGCAGGCTCATCGTCGGCGAGGCCAAGAAGTACTGCGAAAAGGGCAGCACCACCGGCGGTACCACCGACCCCGGTACCACCTCCACGCTCGACCCCCTCTCCTCGCTGGCCAAGGGCTGCGCCGAAGCCGCGTCCTGGACCATCGACAAGCTCTCCGCGGCGGTCAAGGACACGGCGAACGTCGACTTCACGAACCAGAAGTTCCTCCAGCAGTACGCCGTGGTCTTCGCCGCGTCCACCATCCTCACCCTCCTCCTGTGGCTGCTGGCCGTGGCGAAGCGGGCGGTGCGAGGCGTCCCCCTCGGCACCGCGATCTCCGAGGCGATCGGCTTCCTCTGGCTCACGGTGCTGGCGTCGGCGTTCACCCCGCTGATCCTCTACACCGTCGTCTCGGCCAGCGACGGCGTCACCGACGTCCTCGCCAAGACCACCGGCAACCAGACCGACACCTTCTTCGGCACCTTCTCCGGCGCCCTCGCCAAGGGCGAGAACATCGGCGGCGGCCCGATCATGCTGATCGTCGTCTCCCTGGTGTCGATCCTGGCCGCGGGCGTCCTGTGGCTGGAGCTCGTCATCCGCGCCGCCCTGCTGTACGTCGGCGCCCTGCTCGGCACCGTCGTCTACGCCGGGCTCGTCGACAAGAACCTGTGGGGCCACGTCCGCCGCTGGGCCGGCATCATGATCGCCGTCATCCTGGTCAAACCGGTCATCGTGATCGTGCTGGGCCTCGCCGGCGCGCTGTCGACCAACGGCGGCCCGGACTCCTTCTCCGCCGTCGTCTCCGGCCTCGCGATCATCCTGCTCGCCATCTTCGCCAGCGCGATGATCTACCGCTTCGTGCCCGGCTTCGGGGACGAGATCGCCAATGGCCGCAACAACCGCATCATGCAGGGCGCCGAAGGCAAGGCCGCGGCCGTGATCAGCTCCCCCGCCACCCTGGTCGCCCAGGGCATCAAGACCCACAGCACCCGCGCCGACAACAACGGCGGAGGCGGCGCAGGCGGCGGCAACAGCCAGCCGCGCCCCGCGAACCCCGTCTCCGGAGGCGTGTCCGCCCACAGCACCCGTACGCCGAACGGAGGCGGCGGATCTGTCCCCTCCGCCGCACCCCCACCACGTACCGGCAACACCCGCAACAGCAGCAGTACCAACCGCACGGGAGGTGAAGGGCGTTGACGACCGATTCCCACGTGTCCCATCCGGTCACGCCCCGCCGTACATATCTGATCGGCCGCGCCCGGCCGAACGCGATCGTCGGCCGGAACCGCGAGTCCGGCGAGATCGCGCTCATCATCGCGGGCGCGTTCCTCGGCATGATGTGCGGCTTGCTCGTCCCCGTCCTGTCCCTGCGGATCGTGCTGCTGATGGGCTTCCCGCTGGTGGCCATCGCCGCGGTGTACGTCCCGTACAAGCGCCGCACGTTCTACAAGTGGTTCGAGATCAACCGCAGTTACAAGCGCAACCTGCGCGGCGGCACGGCGTACCGCAGCAGCGTCCAGGAGGCCGGCACGCGTCTGGACGGCAAGGAGGTCGAGATCGGGCCGCCGCCGGGCATCGGCCGTATCTCCTGGCTCGCGGCCCCCTTCGGCCCCGACGAGATCGCCGTACTCCTGCACGCCGACCGCCGCACCGTCACCGCCGCGATCGAGATCGAGGGCCCGGGCGTCGGCCTGCGCGACAGCGAGGACCAGGAGGCCCTCGTCGACCGCTTCGGCACGCTGCTCAAGCACGTGGCGAACGGCGACGGCTTCGTCACCCGCCTCCAGATGCTCGCCCGCACCCTCCCCGCCGACCCGGACGCCCACGCCAAGGACGTCGCCCAACGCGGGGACGAGAAGGCGCCGCCCTGGCTCCAGCAGTCCTACGACCAGCTCCAGTCCATGGTGTCCACCAGCAGCGAGCAGCACCGCGCCTACCTCGTCGCGTGCATGCACTACAACCGTGAACTCGCCGCCGAGGCCCAGGCCATGGCGCGCGCCGCCCGCCCCCAGGGCGGCAAGAAGCTGGACCGCGACGCCGGGCTCGCCGTCGTCATGGCACGCGAGCTGACCGACATCTGCTCCCGCCTCCAGGAAGCGGACATCCGCGTACGCCAGCCGCTCGGTCAGGGGCGACTGGCCTCCCTCGTGCACTCCATGTACGACCCCGACCACCCGATCGACCACATCCAGGCGATGACGAAACGTAATGCCTGGCCCGCCGAGCTCGACGCCATGGAGCCCACCTACCTCCAGGCGAAGACCCGCGAGTCCTCCACCCGCGCCCCCTGGTGCCACGCCACGGCCTGGGTGAAGGAATGGCCGATGACCCCGGTCGGCGTGAACTTCCTCGCCCCGCTCCTGGTCCACACCCCGGACGTCATCCGCACCGTCGCCGTCACGATGGACCTCGAACCCACCGAGGTCGCCATCGAGCGCATGCTGACGGAGAAGACGAACGACGACGCCGAGGCCAGCCGCCAGCTGAAGATGAACCGCACGGTCGACCCCCGCGACGTCGCCTCCCACAACCGCCTGGACCAGCGCGGCGAGGACCTCGCGAGCGGCGCCGCCGGCGTCAACCTCGTCGGCTACATCACGGTCAGCTCCCGCTCCCCGGAGGCCCTCGCCCGCGACAAGCGCACCATCCGCGCCTCCGCCGGAAAGTCGTATCTGAAGCTGGAGTGGTGCGACCGCGAGCACCACCGGGCCTTCGTCAACACACTGCCGTTCGCCACCGGAATCCGCAGGTAGGAGCTGATGTTCTGATGCGGGATCCGCTGTCCGCCGCGACGGACGCCTTCACGGGCTTCCTCTTCGGCAAGGTCGAGACGACCCGCCTGCCCGTGCGCACCTCCACGGGCCAGGCCCAGGCGGTCTACCTGCCGACCGCCGCACCCGGCCTCGGCGACTCGGGCGTCATCATCGGACGCGAGGTGTACTCCGGGAAGGGCTATATCTACGACCCCTTCCAGCTGTACGGCCAGCAGCTCCCCGCGCCCCACTGGCTGGTGCTCGGCGAGTCCGGCAACGGCAAGTCGGCGCTCGAGAAGACCTACGTCCTGCGCCAGCTGCGCTTCCGCGACCGCCAGGTCGTCGTGCTCGACGCACAGGGCGAGGACGGCGTCGGCGAGTGGAACCTCATCGCGGAAGAGCTGGGAATAACTCCCATCCGGCTGGACCCGACAGCGGCCCTGGACATGGGCATCCGCCTCAACCCGCTCGACCCGGCGATCACGACGACGGGCCAGCTGGCCCTGCTGCGCACGATCATCGAGGTCGCGATGGGCCACGGCCTCGACGAGCGCTCCGGCTTCGCCCTCAAGGTCGCACACGCCTATGTCAACGAGACGATCGTCGAGCGCCAGCCCGTACTGATGGACATCGTCGAACAGCTACGGCACCCCGAGCCGGAGTCGGCCGAGGCGATGAACGTCGCCATAGACGACGTACGGGCGTGGGGCCTGGACGTCGCCCTGGTCCTCGACCGCCTGGTCGACGGTGACCTCAGGGGCATGTTCGACGGCCCCACGACGGTGGGCATCGACCTCGACGCCCCGCTCATCGTCTTCGACCTGTCCCACATCGACCGCAACTCCATCGCCATGCCGATCCTGATGGCGATCGTCGGCGTCTGGCTAGAACACACCTGGATCCGCCCCGACCGCAAGAAGCGCATCTTCCTGGTGGAGGAGGCGTGGCACATCATCAACAGCCCCTTCGTGGCCCAGCTCTTCCAGCGCCTGCTGAAGTTCGGCCGACGCCTGGGTCTGTCCTTCGTGGCGGTGGTCCACCACCTGTCCGACGTGGTGGACGGCGCGGCGGCCAAGGAGGCGGCCGCGATCCTGAAGATGGCGTCCACCCGGACGATCTACGCCCAGAAGGCGGACGAGGCACGGGCGACAGGCCGGGTGATCGGCCTGCCCCGGTGGGCCGTCGAGATCATCCCGACCCTGACGCCCGGTATCGCCGTCTGGGACGTCAACGGCAACGTCCAGGTGGTCAAACACCTCATCACCGAGACCGAACGCCCCCTCGTCTTCACCGACCGCGCCATGACCGAGTCCTCCGCCGACCACCTCGCCGACGACGCGCTGCGCGCCGCCGAACTCGAGGCCGAGGAACGCGCCGCGGCCTTCGTGGAGCAGCACCTCGCCGACCTCGACGGTTCGTCCGAGTCCACGGTGGCGTGAGATGAGCCGGGACGGGCGGGACCGCCGCAAGGCGGAGAGCGAGGGCGGCATCCCGGACGGCCTGCTGGTCGGGGTGCTCGCCTTCCTGCTCGGCATGACCTTCCTGATCTGGTCGGCCACCGGACTCGCCGGCTGGTTCGCCCAGGGCGCCTGGCCGAACGCGGTCACCTTCGCCCGTACGCCGCTGGCCCTGCGGCACCTCATCGGGCACCCGCACGATATGACGGGCGCCTGGCCGGACACCCCCGCGGACCAGCTCTCGGGGTACGGGCTCTTCTGGGGCCTGTTCATCGGCCAGCTGATGGTGCTGGTCGTGATGACCATCTTCGTGATGGGGACGTGGGCACGGTGGCGCGCGGTCCGGGCGAGACGCAGGGCGGGGGCGTACGCGAGACAGGCGCCGACGCCGATCCCCGCTCCGGCACCTGAACCGGCCACGGCGCAGCTTGAGGTTCCGGTACAGCGCCCAGCGCCGGAACCGACGGAGCTGCTCCCCGCAGAGACGGCACCGCACCAGCCCGCGTCGGCCACCTTGGCGGCGGACAGTAGACGGGTGGGCGGGTGGGAAAGCAACCGCGCAACAGCCGCGCTCATCCTCGGCCCCGCCGAAACCCGCCACACCACCGCGATCCAAGCCGTACGCGACGCGGACGGCCCCGCCCTGGTGGTCACCTCCAACCCCGCCATCTGGTCGGAAACCAAGGACGCCAGAGCCAAACTCGGCCCCGTCCTCCTCTACGACCCCTCCCACCTCTGCGACACCCCGGCCCGCCTCCACTGGTCCCCCTCCACCGGCTGCGAGGACAAGACAACAGCCGCGTCGAGAGCCACCGCCATCCTCGGCCCCGTACGCCCCACCGCCAAGGTCGACCAGGCCATGGCAGACGTCGCCGAAACGCTCCTGCGCAGCTATCTGCACGCCGCCGCGGTGGAGGGCAAGGCCTTCCGCCACGTCCACAGGTGGGCCCAGGGCACCCAGGTGCAGGACGCCGTACGAGCCCTTCGCACCAACCCCAAGGCCGCCTCCGGCGCGGCGGGCGAACTCGAGGCCGCCCTCACCTCACACCCGGAACGCCGCGACATAGCGCAGGAGTTGACGGCCCGCGCCCTGTCCGCCCTCTTCACGGTCAACGTCCGCGAATCCTGCACCCCGAACCGAAGTGACGCCCTCACGCTGGATTCCTTCGTCAACGAAGGGGGCACGCTCTATGTGGTCGGTGAACCCATCGAGGACCCCAAGGCGAACCCCGGCGCGATGCCGCTCCTGACGGCCCTCGCCTCAAGCGTGGTCGAGCGCGGCCGGCGCATGGCCGAACGGTCATCCTCCGGTCGCCTCGACCCACCACTTACGCTCGTCCTGGACGACGTCGCCGCGGTGGCCCCGCTCCCCCAGCTCCCGGAGCTGCTCGCCACCGGAGCCGGCCAGGGCCTGCCCACCCTGGCCCTCCTCCGCTCCCAGGAACAGGCCAGGGCCCGCTGGCCCCACCACGAACTCCCGGCCTGACGACACCTACGGCCTGGCGATCACAAACTCCAGATCCTGGGTCCCCTCGTTCCCCTGGGATGCCACGGATCCCCCGGTCGGCACGAAGCCCGTCTTGCGGTAGAAGGCCTCGGCGCGCCCGTTCTTCTCGTGCACGAACAGCCGTACACGCTCGAGCCCGCGCTCCCAGGCCCAGCCGAGAGCGCCGTCGACGAGCGCGTCCGTCACACCACTCCCCCGGTGCTCGGCCCGCACGAAGACACCCACCAGATGCCCCTGGTCCTGGTCGATCACAGCATCGAAGAAGTCCCGCTGCCCGGCCTTCTCGACCAGCATGACCACGGAACCCGCCCACACCCCGTCCGGCCCGACCGCGACGAACTGCCGCGCCCCGTCCCCCTCGGCGGCCCTCGCCGCCCGCTCCTGCCAGAACGAGTCGGGCCGGGCCGCCGCCTGCTCGTAGGTCTCCAGGAACGCGAGGTGCGCCACGGGATCCCGCAGGGCGGCAAGCCGCAACTCCTTGACCGCGGGCCACTCGTCGGCACTTATGGAACGAATCACATGGTTCATGGAACCCACCGTAGTCTTCGCGTTCGACATCGCTCATCTGAATTCCACCCTGCCGATCCCCGCCGTCCGGGACCCCGTCATGCTCTTCCCTGTACTCACATTGATCCCAGGGGAGAAAGCCGCATGACCAAGGTCCAACTAGAGGAACTCCGCGAGGTCATCCACCCCGCGGGCAAGCTGGAGAGCAGGGCGGAACACTGGGCCGGCCGCCTTTACATGCGATCGCTCTCCCTGCGGGTGACCCGGCTGATGCTGGGCACCCGCGTTTCACCGAACCAGATCACGACGGTCATGGTCTTCGCGGGCGTACTCTCCGGAGTCGCCCTGGTCGTCCCCGGCCTGGCCGGCGCCGTACTGTCCGTCCTCTTCATGCAGTTGTATCTGCTCCTGGACTGCGTGGACGGCGAAGTAGCGCGCTGGCGACGCCAGTTCAGCCCGCTCGGCGTCTATCTGGACCGCCTCGGCGCCTACCTCGCCGACGCCGCCGTCATGGTCGGCATGGGCATCCGCGCCGCCGAACTCGGCCTGAACCTCTACCTGGTGGCCGGCCTGGCGGCCGCGATCGGCGTACTGCTCCTGAAGTCGTCCTCCGACCTCGTGCACGTGGCGCGCTCCGACAGCGGCATGCAGAAGGCCACCGACCAGTCCGTCGTCCCGCGCTCCAGCGGCCTCGCCCGGGTCCGCCGCCTCACCTCGGCCGTCGGCCTCCACCGCCTGGTCAACGGCATCGAGTGCACCATCCTGCTGCTCGTGACAGCGGTCGTCGACCTGGCGCTCGGCGACCTGACGGCGACGAAGATCGCGACCGTGGCCGTGACGGCGATCGTCTGGCTGCTGGTCCCCGCGCACATCGTCTCGATCGTCGCGTCGTCCCGCCTGAAGTAACCGAGTCGCCCGCAGGAACCGAGTGAGGGCATGCGGGGCTGTTGTCCGGCCCCGCATGCGCCCCGCCGCCTCCGCAGCCGGGCACCAAGGTGAACGCAAAAGAGCCCCAACTTCGGGTACCTACCCGAAGTTGGGGCTCTTCTCAAAATTTGTTCGGCGGCGTCCTACTCTCCCACAGGGTCCCCCCTGCAGTACCATCGGCGCTGTGAGGCTTAGCTTCCGGGTTCGGAATGTAACCGGGCGTTT